>JBKQHJ010000076.1:0-76347 GCA_052148835.1 Bryobacteraceae bacterium | reverse complement strand
GCAACAGACGTCAGCGAGAGGAGCAAACCGTGATTCGCGGCGCAATTCTTGTCCTGAGCTTCTGTTCGGTGGCCGCTGTTGCTTCGGCTCAATCCGCCCCGGCGCCCAAACACTCCGCATCGGCAATTCAAATCGCGCTGGTGGAAGCTGGCGACGTCCCGATTCCCGCCGAGTTCCGCTATGCAGTTTATGAGCGCCTGGTGGAGCAAGTCCGTGATTCCGGCGCCTTCCAACGGGTGTATCGCATGGGAGATCGCTCCGCCGACGGCATCCCCGATCTAGTGACGCTCCACACAAAAGTGGACACGTTCAAGGAGGGCAGCCAGACCGAGCGCGAGTTGGTTACCGTGCTAGGCGCCACGAAAGTGGACATCACCGCGTCTGTGACGGCCCGCGACGGCAGCTCGCTCATGGATCAAAAAATAACGGGACGCGTGCGATTCTTCGGCGAAAACCTGGGCGTCACGAACGATCTCGCCAAACGAATTACGAAATTATTGCGACAGTCGTTTTAGGGCCGGCCGCCTTTGGTCGCGCAATCCCAGTGCTCGTCGGCCTTGCCGTCCACGAAGCGCCAGGTGTCGAACCAGGTGGTGGTGTACGCCTCGTTCGTCTTGGGATCCTTCACCTCACGCACTGTACCTACTGTCACGTAATCGCCTTCGGCGTTAACGAACGTTACCTTGGCCCCCAGGTGTTCGGGGACGGGCGTCGGCTTGCGTTGCGAAAAGAACGCCACCACGCCGGCACGGCCCGACTTCGCGTTGGGATTGTGCTGAATATATTTCTCAGTGAGCCATTTGTCAGCCTCGTCCCAGTGATTCGCTTCGAGCAGATCTTTTTCGATATGGTAGGCGGCCTGTTTGTTACGGTCGAGCTTCTTATCTTTGCTGTGGAACAAAGCTTCGACGTCGGGGGCGGCAACCACGGGTTCCTGCGCGCTCAAGGGCGCGGAGACCACTATCGCGGCAAACAAGGCAGCCAGAGTGAATTGAATTTTCATGGGTACTATGTTTGTTCATCGGATAGGAGCTTGTCAAATTAGGACGATACCCAAACGCCGCGCGACCGTCCGTCTCAACTTTATGGATTCTTCATAGCTTCTCTATGAGTTCTTAGGACCTGTGGGGCTAAACTACAGGCGAGTGGAGCCTCATGAGCCAGTCTTTATGAGCGAGTTCTTATGAGCGACCCCAGCGAGCCTGCGGGAAGAACGGCCTCGTCGGTGTTTCCAGAGGCGCCGCGCGCTCAACTCCGTGCGCAATTCCGGCCGGCAATTCTGAGCGTACTCGTACTAACGCTGCTGACTGGCTGCGTTTTCCCTTTGTTGCTATTTGCGATTGGGCGGCCGCTGTTCCCGCGCCAGGCCGGAGGAAGCTTGTTGACGCGCGGCGCCGCTACCATCGGATCGGAACTCATCGGCCAACAATTCACCCGGCCAGAGTATTTTCAATCGCGGCCATCGGCGGCGGGCAACGGCTACGACGGAACGTCTTCGGGCGGCACCAACCTCGGTCCCAACAACCCGAAGCTGAGGGACGGCGCGGCGGATTTCGCCGGCATCCGGCAACTGGCCGAGGATTATCGCAAGCGCAACGGATTGGCCGCCGACGCACCAATTCCTATCGATGCGATAACCCGTTCCGGAAGTGGCCTGGATCCCGACATCACACCGGAGAACGCGGCGCTTCAAGTTCCGCGTGTGGCGCGTGCGCGTGGCCTGAGTGAAGACGCGGTACGGCTGCTGGTAGCGGCGCACACCCACGAGCCGCAGTTCGGATTCCTTGGCAACCCGCGAGTATCGGTGCTGCAACTGAATTTGGCATTGGATGGAAGGCCGTGACGACCACGCGCTGGATCGAATATTTGTTCTTCCTTGCGATCATCGTAGCACTCGCGCTGCCAGTGGGACTCTATCTCGCGCGCGTGGCACAGCGCCGCCGCACTTTCCTGGACCCACTGTTACGCCCTATCGAGTCCATGCTGTATCGCTTGCTTGGCGTACGGTCGCAAGAAGAGATGACTGCAGGCGTCTACATCGCGTGTTTCCTTTTGTTCGGCGCAGGCTGTGCGATTTTGCTCTTTCTGGTGCTGATCCTCCAACGTGTGCTGCCTGGCGGTCCGGCCGACGGCTACTTAACAACTCCCATGACGCCGGATCTGGCCGCCAACACCGCCGTGAGTTTCACAACCACGACAACCTGGCAGGCTTATGCCGGAGAGAACACGCTCCGTTATGCTGCCCAGGTGTTTGGATTGGTCGCGCAGAATTTCTTGGCGGGAGCGGCCGGGCTCGCGGCTGGATTCGCGTTTATCCGAGGCATTGCTCGCGAGCGCTCGGCGACGATCGGAAATTTCTGGGTGGATCTGATCAGGTCGCTGCTTTGGGTGCTCTTGCCTGTAACGCTGATTGGCAGCTTGCTTCTGGTCTGGCAGGGCGTGCCGCTGAACATGGCGCCCTACACCTTTGTCCACACAGTCGAGGGCGGGACGCAGATCATCTCGCAAGGACCGGTGGCGACGCTCGAATTCATCAAGAACTTGGGCACGAACGGCGGCGGCTTCTTCAACGCCAACGGCGCCCATCCTTACGCGAATCCAACGCCATTCACGAATTTTCTTGGAATGCTCGCGATCGCGGTGCTGCCTGCGTCGCTCATGATTACGTTCGGCCATATGACGCATCGGCCGCGCGCCGGTTGGACATTGCTGGCGGTGATGATCGCACTCTTCATGGTTGGCTTAATAGTCTGCGATTGGGCGGAATCACAAGCGCCGCCGCAATTGGCTGGCCTGCACATCACCGGCGGAAACATGGAAGGCAAGGAAGTGAGATTCGGCGTCGGTGAGTCGGTCCTGACGGCCATCGTGACGTCCAATACATCGACGGGTTCCTACAACTCCATGCACGACTCTTTTCAGCCGCTCGGCGTACTGCCGCCTCTGGTCTTCATGCTGCTCGGTGAAGTAGTTTTCGGAGGACTTGGCGCGGGCGTGTACAGCATCGTCATGGCGGCGCTGGTGGGTGTGTTTCTCGGAGGCCTGATGGTGGGGCGAACGCCGGAATATCTGGGCAAGAAAATCGGCTCAGCGGAGACGCGCTGGATTGCGTTGTATGCTCTGCTGACGCCCCTGGTTGTGCTGGTGCTGACCGGAATTGCGGTGGTCGCCAGCGCGGGACGCGCAGGGTTGGTCACCAACACCGGGCCACACGGCTTCACCGAAATTCTATTCGCTTATGCTTCTTGCATGGCCAACAACGGACAAGCCATGGCCGGATTGAATGCCAGCAGCGTGTTCTACAACATCACCACGATGATCGCAATGCTGGCTGGACGATTCGGTTTGGCGGCCTTGGCGCTGGCATTAGCTGGTCGATTCGCCGCGCAGCGCCGTCTGCCAACCACAGCGGGGACGCTCCCGAGCGATACGCCGACCTTCGGCGCGCTGGTTTTCGGAACCATCCTGCTGGTTGGCGCCCTGTGCTTCTTTCCGGCGCTGGCGCTGGGTCCGATCGTAGAATTCTTAAGGCACTGAGCGTGAGATTCCTCGTGGCTGTGCCGGCGGTTCTTCTAATAGGTCTTGCGCGCGCGGACGATACGCCGATCGCGACCGATCGCCCCTCGGTAACCGATTCCAGCGTGGTTGTCCCGATCGGCAGCCTTCAATTCGAAAACGGATTCGCGGACACGGTCAGCCAAGGGCAACAAGCGTTGGATGGCCCGGAGACACTGCTTCGTTTTGGAGTGGCGGCCAAAACGGAGTTGCGTCTCAATGTTCCGGACTATTTCGGCCAGATCGGGTCCGGTCCAGAAATTCCCTCCGGGTTTGGCGACCTGGGCGTCGGGATGAAACAGCAACTGGGTCCGGCTGCGGGTTTCGATGTTTCGCTCGTTCTATCGCTCAGTCTGCCGACGGGCGCGCGCGGCATTTCGAGCGGCGGCTATGATCCTTCCGTGCAGCTTCCGTGGTCGCGGGCGCTGTCACCGAACTGGACGGCCGCAGGGATGCTGTCGGTGTATTGGCCGACCGAGCAAGGCCGCCGCGATGTGACCGGCGAAACCACATTTCTGATGGACCGGCAGTTGACGAAAATCTGGGATGCCTTTGTCGAATATGCGGGCGACTTTCCGGAAACCGGAGGCCCCAGGCATCTGCTGCACTTCGGGACAGCTTTCCGGCCGACGCCTCATCAGCAACTCGATCTGCACGTTGGAGTGGGATTGTCCGCGGCCGCGGTGGATCACTTCATCGGAGTCGGCTATTCGTTTCGATTGCAAGCCTTCCGGCGCTAGCTGTCCCTCAAGAACGGATAATGAATAGCATGTTGCTCGATCTTCTCGACGAAGCCTTCGACAAAAAGTCGTGGCACGGGCCGAACCTGCGCGGATCGATTCGCGGCGTGACGGCGCGGCAAGCGGCTTGGCGGCCAGGTGGGGATCGCCACAACATCTGGGAGCTGACACTGCACGCGGCCTATTGGAAATATGCGCTGCGCCGCCGGCTTACGGGCGAAAAACGTGGCGCGTTCGTACTTCCCGGAAGCAATTTCTTCGTGCGGCCCACTGCAGAGATAGGCGTGACTGAAAAAGCGTGGAAGGCAGACCTCGACATCCTGATCGCCGAACACCGCAAATTGCGCGCAGTGGTGTCGGGCCTGAAGCAGCCATCCCGCGCGCAAGCGCACTCCATTAGAGGTGTCGCGGCGCACGATCTTTATCATGCCGGCCAGATCCGGTTGCTGCGTCGGCTCGGTTCGATGCTTGGCGGTTAGTGCAAGCGGCATTTGATCCAGCACCGCAGCACCTCGGCGACGCTCCAGGCTTGCGCGATGCATCCGCGCGGCGTGAACGGCGGCTCGGCGTCGAAAACCTCGCTGATGGAGCCGATGCAGGCTTCTCTCAAATGCGGCACGAAGCCATCCAGAAACTTGCCGGCGCCCGCAAAATCGCCGGGCTGAATTTTGAGCCAGGCATCGATGAACGGGCCGATCAGCCAGGCCCACACCGTCCCTTGATGGTAAGCGGCATCGCGGGCACGAAGATCGCCGTCGTACTTTGGCTTGTAGTCCTTGTGATCCGGTGAAAGCGATCGAAGACCAACGGGTGTGAGCAGCTTTTCTCGCGCGACCTCGAGCACCGCCGGCCAGCGCGCTTCATCGAGAATGGGATGCTTCAACGAGAATGCCAGCAGTTGATTGGGGCGGCAAGCGGGATCGTCGCCATTCGGGCCGTCAATCACGTCATAAAGATGCTTGCCAGGCTCATACCAAAAGCGAGCGTTGAACGATTCGCGGGCTTGCTGAGCGGCCTTAGCGACGCGCTCGGCCTGTTCCCGCTCATTTTGTTCGATTAACCATCCCTCAAGCAACTTCAGCGCGTTGTACCATAGCCCATTAATTTCGACCGCTTTGCCACGCCGCGGTGTTACCACCCAGTCGTCCACCTTGGCATCCATCCAGGTAAGGGCGTAACCTTCCGCGCCCTGCGTCAAAAGCCCGTCGCGCGAGTCGACTCCAATGCCAAAGCCGGTACCGCGCATATGCAACGCGAAAATGTCGAGCAGCTTGGGCAGCACCATTTGGAGAACCGAGCGATCGCCGCTCGCCTCGGTGTAGCGATCGATCGCATGGAAAAACCAAAGCGTCGCGTCGGCGGTGTGGTATAAGCCTTCGGTACGACGTTCGGGGAACAGGTTTGGGATCAAACCATCGCGCACATAATGCGAGAAAGTGCGAAGAATCCATGCGGCCTCCGCAAAACGGCCGGTGGAGAGCGTCAGACCCTCCAGCGAGATCATGGTATCGCGGCCCCAATCGGTGAACCAGTGATAGCCCGCAATCACCGTTCGAATTTCATCGCCCACCGCGCGAGCACGCGTAGCATCGTCGGTTCGGCCCGCGGGAGTGATCAGGAATTGATCCGTCGCCCAAACCAATTCGGCGGCAGTGGGGTCCTCTTCCACCAGGCATGGGAGATCTTTACCGAAACTCTTGCAAGCGGCCGCCAGGATGCGACCCTTCCGTTCCCCTTCCGATCGCACAGCCAAAGCCGGTGTCAACGTGCGCATATTGTCCCAGGACTCCGAGGAAAGGATGAGCGTCGCGTCACGGTCTCTTCGAAGGTCCGCATGAAAGAAGCCCGGGCTCCACAGGTCGCCTTGCGCCGGATAGCCGCGACGTTCCTCAATACGATACGTCACTTTTTCGATCCGAACGCGATCCATAGTCAGCGCAGCGTTCTGTCCATCCAGGAGCAGCCGCAGCGGCGGAAGATCAGTTCCCGCCCAGACTTCGTAGCGATCCTGGCCCACTGTCAAGGTGTAGGATGATTCCAATTCAACGCTGACGGCAGTTTCATGCGGCCGGAAGTGAATGGATGGCCGCAGAACCAGACGCACATTCTCGTCGCCTGAGAGCATTGAATAGTTGATGAAGGACGTGTTCTGGCCGTGCGGCAATATCAATCTCTTTTCGATCACGATATTTCCGATTTCGTAGCGCCAAACCGGAGTGCCACCCTCCAGGCGAAATTCGCTGATGTAGTTCATGGCGTCGAGCTTCACGGGGTCACCGGCTCGTTCCTCGCCGCTAATCTGGAAGAAATGGCCGCCGGGAAGTTCCAGGCGCTCGGTCAGCTCGTTCAGCATCATGACGCGGCCGAACGGCGCCGGAAGGGCCGCCACCAGATAGCCGTGATAGCGCCGCGTGATCACGCCGGAAAGCGTTCCCGATGCGTAGCCGCCCAGGCCATTCGTCACCAGCCATTCGCAGTTCAGGCCGGCTTCGTGAGAGCGGCCGTCTTTGCCCGGCCAGGGCATTCGGATCACCAGGTCAGTCATGGCGAAAATCAGGTTTCAACAGAACCGCTGCGTGGCCTGGAATTCGCCAGTTCTGTTCGGTGTCGAGCGGCGGCGTCCCGATGCCTCCGTACTTGGGATTTTCGCTCGACCACAGGGTCGTCCATTCGGAATCGGCCGGAGGCGCAAGCAGAGGCTCCGGCGCCGGATCCAGATGGAGATCGATGCCCAAGTTGACCAGCAACAACCGGTCGTCGCCATGGTCGCCGAAAAAGCGCAGCACAAAGGCTTCCGAAGAGAGCACGGCGCCATCCAAACCACGCGGCTTCTGTGCGCGAAATGCCGGTTCCTCGCGGCGAAGCTTCAGCAAATCGCGATGCAGTTCGTAGACCTCACGGTGCGTCCAGCGCTCGGAATGGTCCAGTTTCGAGCGTTCAAACGTTGCCGGATCGCCCGGATCGGCGAAACGGGTCTGTATCTCCGGAGTGGCCAGACTGCGGAATTGCGCGAGAAACTTGGCCCGGCCCTCGCGGATTTTCGAGTTGAGTTCCCTGGTGTGATCGGCGAAGAAAAGGAACGGGCTGGAGGCCCCGAACTCCTGGCCTTGAAATAGCATCGGAGTGCCGGGACCAAGCAGCATAAGGGCTGTAATCGCCCGCAGTTTGCCGGGTGATGTCAGCGCGTGACAGCGTTCGCCGTAAGCTGAATTTGCGATTTGATCGTGATTCTGAATAAAAGTCACGAAGGCCGCGGGAGATGTATCCAGCCCGGGCGTGCCCCGCCGTTTTTTTTGCCACTTGTAGCGCTGGCCCTGATAAAGATATCCGTATTTCGCCGCTGAAATGAACTCCTGCGGTGTCCCTAAGTAGTCGGTGTAGTATGCTTCGTTGCTTCCGGTCAGAGCCACCATTGCGGTGTGATGGAAATCGTCGTTCCACAAGGCATCCAAGCCGTAGCCGCCCTGCTTGGGAGGCTTCACCAGTTTTACTTCTTGCGGTTCATTTTCGGCTAGGAAAATCACCTCGCGCGGAGCGGCACGTTTGCGCGTTTCGCGGGCCAGCGCACCGAGGATGGGATCTTGGGAGCCATCATGGATGTCCTGCGTGGCATCCAGCCGTAGACCATCCAGGTGGAACTCCTCAATCCAGTAGCAGGCGTTGGCGATGACGAACTCGCGGACCGGGCCGGAGTCTTCGCCGTCAAAGTTAATCGCGGCGCCCCAGTCGGTAGTCTTTTCGCAAAAGAATTGCGGTGCGAACTTGCCGATATAATTGCCGTCCGGTCCCAAATGATTGTAGACCACGTCTAAAATGACGCCGAGGCCGAGCGCATGCGCGCGATCGACGAAGCGCCGAAAATCATCGGGCGACCCATAGATGTGCTCGGGCGCGAACCACTGAACGCCGTCATAACCCCAGCCGAATCGGCCAGGAAACTCGGATACCGGCATCAGTTCCAGGACCGTTACGCCCGTGTCGGCCAGATGCATCAGCTCGGCCTGGGCGCTGCGCCAGGCGCCTTGCTCGGTGAAGGTACCGATGTGCATCTCATAAATCACTTGATGCGGGAGCGCGATACCGCCCCAATTTTGGTCCGTCCATGGGAACGCGGTGGCGTCGACAATTTCCGACCAGCCGTGCGGCCCATCCGGCTGGAAGCGCGACGCCGGATCGGGACATAGTTCGCCCGAGTCCAGCTTGAATTTGTAGCGCGCGCCGGCCCGAGCGCTCTCCAGAAAACCGGAAAAATATCCGGCGTCTTCCGCTTCGAGCGGAATAGTCTCGCCCCTCTCGAACACAACGCAGACGGTGCGGCTGGCCGGCGCCCACACTCGGAAATGGGCTCCGCCGTTCACCGGCTCGGCGCCGATTGGAAACCGCCTGGAGTGCGATTTCACTGGCGTTCCGGAGTCAGCAGACGCGAGACGCTCGGCGCCGTTGGTTCGCGGCAAACCACTAGCGAGAGAGGTACCAGTTCAACGGCGGCGCCTGGTTCGCTGAAGCGAGCGCTGGCCGCGAGCGCGGGATCGTTGGTGTCGATAATGATCTCCCATTTTTCCGAGCCGGGCGGTTTAGGGACGTAGAACTGGATGGGCTCGTGATGGCAGTTCAGCATGATAAGGAACGTGTCGTCGTTGACCGGCTCGCCCGCTTGGTCCACGTCGCCGATGGTTTTCCCATTCAGCAGCACGCCCAGACATCGCACCCAACCGAGGTTCCACTCCTCGTCTGTCATTTCTTGGCCGTCGGGCCGCAGCCAGACGATATCCTTCTCCTCAGTGCCGCGGATCGCGCGGCCCTGGTAGAACTTGCGGCGATGCAGGCTGGGATGATCGCGGCGAATCTGAATTAGTTTTTGCGTGAATTCCAGAAGCGTGACTTTGCACCCGTCCACGTGCCAATCCACCCAGGTGGTTTCGTTGTCCTGACAGTAGGCGTTGTTATTGCCGTTCTGGGTTCGGCTGATTTCATCGCCGCCGAGAATCATCGGTACGCCTTGCGACAACAGCAGCGTCGCAAGAAAATTGCGTTTCTGCCGTTCGCGGCGCTGGATGATTTCCGGATCGTCGGTGGGGCCTTCCACTCCCATGTTCCAGGAGTAATTGTCGTTCGTGCCGTCGCCATTGTCTTCGAAGTTCGTCTCGTTATGTTTGCTGTTGTAACTTACCAGATCGTGCAGCGTGAACCCGTCGTGGGCGGTCACGAAATTGATGCTGGCGGAGGGACGGCGCCCATCGCGATCGTATAGATCGCTCGAACCGGTAAGGCGGTAGCCCAGATCCGAAAGTTGCCCCTCGTCGCTCTTCCAATAGCGGCGTACCGTGTCGCGATAACGGCCGTTCCACTCCGCCCAGCCAGCCGGAAAATTGCCCACCTGGTAGCCGCCGTCCCCCACGTCCCACGGCTCGGCAATTAATTTCACTTGGGAGATCACCGGGTCCTGGTGAATGATGTCGAAGAACGCCGACAAGCGATCCACATCGTGCAACTCGCGGGCCAGCGTCGAGGCCAGATCGAAGCGGAAGCCATCCACGTGCATTTCTTCGATCCAGTAGCGCAGGCTGTCCATGATGAGCTTCAGCACTTGCGGATGGCGCGCGTTCAAGCTGTTGCCCGTGCCCGTGTAATCCATGTAATAACGTGCGTTATCGCCAACCAGGCGATAATACGTGGTATTGTCCACGCCGCGAAAACTCAACATCGGGCCCATGTGACTGCCTTCGGCGGTGTGATTGTAGACCACGTCGAGAATCACCTCGATCCCTTCGCGATGGAACGTCTTGACCATGGCCTTGAATTCGGCTACCTGCCCGCCGCGATCGCCGGAACTTGAATACCGCGCGTCCGGACTGAAGAAATTCGTAGTGTTGTAGCCCCAATAATTCGTGAGTCCCTTCTCGGCAAGATGCTTGTCGGTGAGGAATGCGTGCACGGGCATCAGTTCAACCGCGGTAACTCCCAGCCGCTTCAGATATTGAACAGACGGTTTGGCGGCTAGGCCGGCGTAACTGCCGCGAAGACCTTCGGGAATCTCCGGATGCCGTTTGGTGAAGCCTTTGACGTGGAGTTCATAGATGATGGAATCGCTGAGTGGAAGACAGAGCAGCCGGTCTTCTTCCCAATCGAAGTACGGATTCACGACCACGCACTTCTGCATCCCCGCTGCGTCATCGCTTTCATCGAACGACAGGTCGGCGTCGTCGGTGCCGGGTTGATAGGGAAAAATCGGCGCGGACCAATCCACTTGGCCGGCTAGCGCCTTGGCGTAAGGATCGATGAGGAGCTTATTTGAATTGAATCGAAGACCATCGTTAGGTTGAAAAGGCCCACGGACCCGATAGCCGTATAACTGTCCCGGCTGCAATCCGTGGAGGTAGCCGTGCCACACGTAAGTAGTTCGCTCCGGAAGACGAATCCGTGCGGTTTCCGGAGCGTTCGGTTGATCGAAAAGACACAGCTCCACCCATTCAGCGTGTTCCGAGTAAATAGCAAAGTTAGTCCCGGCGCCATCCCAGGTCGCTCCCAGGGGATGCGGGCGTCCCGGCAAGATCTTGGTTGACATATCCGAACGGTAGACGCTGGAAGATGCCAACTGTTAACAAATTCGATTAACGCTGCGGTACTACTTCACACCGAGGCCCTACTTCACACCGAGGCCCTACTTCACAGTGACGGGGACTTCGGCCACCGTGTTCTCCCATGCCAGTTGCAGCTTGGCTTTGTTCCCGCCCGCGCTCGAGAGCGTCATCTTGTAGGTCTCGATCGGCTTGGGCGGCTTGCTCATGTCCATTTTCACGCGGCCCAGGTCGTGGCTTGGGTCGTAATCCAATCCCCATTCGCCGGTGGCCTTACTCACCACCAGTTGCCACTGCGTGGGATTCAAGTAGACAAACAGCGTGTAATCGCCTTTGGGAACCGAGAGGCCGCCGATGTCGAGATTGGCGTCGGTGTGCAGCGCGGTGGCATCGTTGGCTCCGGCGCGCCACACGCGCCCGTAAGGCTCCAGGCCGCCGAAGATTTTGCGCCCTCGCATGGACGGCGCGGAATACTTGATGCGGATCGTCTTGCCTGCGATGGCGACGGAGGTTTCGGCGGGAGGGCTCTGTTGCGCCAACAGAGGCGCGGCCGTGAGCAAGGCTGCAACAATTCCGAACCGGCAAAACGGGACCACTTGGTCACCTCCAAGGTGCAGGATATCAACAAGCGGTGGCGGCTGTCTGCATGCGCTTGCTTGAAAGCGCCAGCGTGGCCGAGAGTCCACAAATGGCGGCGAACGATAGCCACAGGCCCGGCACAGCGCGATTGCCGGTGACGTGGATCAGGTAGGTGCAGATGGCCGGCGTGAATCCCCCGAAGATGGCGGTGGCGGAGCTATAGGCGAGTGAGAAGCCGGACGTGCGCACTTCAGGCGGCATGATTTCGGTCAAGTACACTGCCATCGCGCCGTTGTATGTCGCGTAAAAAAGCGAAAACCACAGCTCCACCACCAGCAGTCGCGTGAACGAGGGAGCGCTCACCAGCCACACCAGCGCCGGATAAGCGGTGAGCAGCGCGACGATGGTGCAGGTGACGAGAATCGGCCTGCGTCCAATACGATCGGAGAGCGCGCCGGAAAGCGGCAGCACGATAAAGTTGCAAGCGCCCACGCACAGCGTCACTACCAGATTGCCGGTGGCGGCCAGATGAAGCACCGAGCTCGCGAAGGTCGGCGTGTAGACGGTCACCAGGTAAAAACAAACCGTGGTCATGGTGGACATCATCATGCCCAGCAGCACCACGCGCCAGTTGGCGAAAAGTGATTTGACGATGTCGGATGTTCGGGAGCGGGGACGCGCCAGGAAATCGGCCGTCTCTTCGAGCGACCGGCGCAAAAATAGAAGCAGCGGAAGTAAAGCGCATCCCGCCAGCAGCGCGATCCGCCATCCCCAACGCGACATCTGGCTGTTCGACAGCGTGGACGTGAGCGCGATGCCGAGCAACGCGGCGAACATAACGGCCACTTGCTGGCTGGCTGATTGCCAAGCTACGTAGAATCCTTTGCGATGGGGCGGGGCGATCTCCGAAAGGTAGACCGACACGCCGCCCAGTTCGACGCCCGCGGAGAAGCCTTGTACCAGGCGGCCGACCAGAACCAGCAGAGGCGCGGCGAGTCCTAGGACGGCGTAGCCAGGCAGGCATGCGATCGAGAGCGTTCCAAAACCCATGAGCGTGAGGGTCAACAACAGGCCCGCGCGGCGGCCGCGATGGTCCATATAGGCGCCCAAGACGACCGCGCCTAGAGGGCGCATCAGAAAGCCGGCGCCAAACGTGGCGAGCGCCAGCATCAGCGATGCGAATTCGTGTCCACTGGGAAAAAACGTTGCGCCAATCGCCGCGGCGTAATAACCGAAAATCTGAAAATCGTACATCTCGAGCGCGTTGCCCGCGGCCACTCGCACCACGGGCATCAACTTCTCGCGGCGGGATTTGGGCGGCGTTGAGTGAGCTAGCACGTCGATCTCAGGAACAAGCATAATGGAACTCGTCTATGGAAAAGCGATTAAGTGCCAAGACCGCGATTGTCACTGGAGCCAGCCGCGGCATCGGGCGTTCGATAGCCGTTCGTTTGGCGGGCGAGGGAGCGCAGGTGGTGCTGTGCGCGCGCGACCTGAATTTGATGGAACACGCCGTGAAGGAGATTGAAGCCGCGGGCGGGCGCGCCGCTGCGCTCGCGGTGGATCTGCGTGAGATGGACGCGGCCCAGCGAGCGGTGGATTTCGCACTCGCCAAGTACGGTCAGATCGACGTTGTCGTCAATGATGCCGGCGCTACGAAACGCGGCGATTTTCTCGAGCTGTCCGATGAGGACTGGGCCGATGGGTTCGCGCTGAAGTTTTTCGGCGCCATGCGGCTGACACGCGCGGCCTGGCCGCATCTGAAAGCCCGCGCGGGTTCGGTGCTGAACATTTCTGGCATTGGCGGCAGAATGCCTGGGCCGTTATTTGCCATCGGTGGTTCGGTGAACGCGGCGCTATTATCGCTCACCAAGGCTCTGGCCGACATCGGCATTCGCGACGGCGTCCAGGTGAATGCAGTCAATCCCGGGAGTATCCGAACGGAGCGTTACCGTCGCATGCTAGAGGCGACAGCCAAGCACCAAGGGGTGGATGTAGGGACGGCGGAGCGAAACATGATCGCGAGCGCGCGGACTACGCGAATCGGCGAGCCGGAAGATATCGCAGCGTTGGTCGCGTTCGTGGTGAGCGCGGAGGGGCGGTTCTTGCAGGGTTCGCTCATCGACATGGATGGCGGTGCGACCAAAGTGATCTAACTCATGTAATATCCGCCGTTGACGTTGATGGTCTGCCCAGTGATGTAAGCGTTGCCAGCCAGCATCACCACCACGTCGGCCACCTCTTCGATCTCGCCGAAGCGCCCGATGGGAATCATTTCGGGCTTGGCCGCCGAGTTCGACCGCACCATCTCGGTCGCGATCAACGCGGGCGTAATCGCGTTGACTGTGATGCCCTCCTTCGCCAGCACTCGCGCGTAGCTGCGGGTGAGCCCGAGCATTCCTGCTTTCGAAGCGGCATAGTGCACTCCCACGATGCTCCCGGCCTGCGCCGCGACCGACGAGATGTTGATGACGCGGCCCCAATGGCGCGATCGCATTCCGGACAGGACCGCTTGAGTAACCAGGAAACAAGACGTGAGATTGGAGGCGATCATGTCGTTCCAGGTTTCCTCAGTCATCTGTTCGATAGATTGAATCAAGATTTTGCCGGCGTTGTTGACCAGGATTTCAATCGGCCCGAGCTGCGATTCGGTATCGCGCACCAATCGCGTCACGTCGGCCGACCGCGAGACGTCCGCTTGGATCGCAACGGCATGGCGTCCCAGCTTCTGGATTTCCTCGACCGCCGACTCGGCGTCGTCGCGCTGCTCCCGATAATTCACGGCAATGTCGCAGCCCGCACCGGCTAACGCAAGCGAAATTGCACGTCCAATTCCGCGTCCGCCTCCGGTGACGAGCGCTATCTTCCCAGTGAGTGGTTCCATCCTACTTAGTTTGCGTCAGGCTCTTGTACGCCGCTTCGACGAACATATCCGCGCTCCAGAAACCGCCGGGCGTGTTGTAGCGCGGATCGTAATCGAGCGTGGGCCGCGCGGCTTTCACTTGATCCAGAGTCAGGCCCTTCTTGATCATGGCTTGAATGCGATCGCGCACGATGGTCACCATGTCTCGATACTCCAGCACATCGAATTCATCGCACAGCCGGCCGTGGCCAGGAATTATATAAGTGCCGCCTTCTTCGTGATGCGCGGGAATCGCCAGATCGAGAATCTTGTTCAGCCCATCGATTTCTCCTTGCAGGCTTCCGCCGTTCTTCAAATCGATAATCGGGTAGCCATTGGTGACGAAGATATCGCCGGTGCTCACAACGTCGGAGCGGCGGAAAAACGCGATGGTGTCGCCGTCGGTGTGTGCGGCCGCTGGATGGTACATCTGGACGGCCTCGCCGTTGAAGTAAACTTCCTTCTCCGCGCCCAGATACGTGTCGGTAGGCCACGCGGTCTCCGGATACGGCTTCCCTCCGTTAGCGGGAACGCTCATCCTGTCAAAAACATTTTGGTGCGCGATGATTTGGACACTTAACGCCGCCGTCTCACCCGGCGTATTGATCAGCGTCACCTCGCGTGCCGATCCGCCGCTCGTCTTCGCCAGGCTTTCGTTTCCACCCACGTGATCCGGATGCACGTGCGTATTGATGATGTAATGGATCGGCTTATCGGACAGCGTTCGGACAGCCGCGATCACTTTGTCTGAGAATTGAGCCAAACCAGTGTCCACCAGCAACACGCCCTGGCTGCCCACCTGCACCGTGATGTTGCCCCCGGCGCCCACCAACATATAGACGTTCCCCTGCACCGGCAGAATGTGCAGTTCGGCATTCTCCTGACTCTGCGGTTTCGCGGGCGCGGGAGATGCCGCCGGCGCCGATTCGATCTTCGCCGTCGCCAGCACCTTTCGGTACTCCGGATACATCGTCGACGGTCCGCCCATCACCGCCGCGTGCGGCAAGTGATTCTTGTCCGCGTATTCAAACAGGAACGGATTCTGGCCCGGGAGATAATTCGGCACTTCGCCCTTGGGTCGCGACAAGATCTCTTCCACCGCTTCGCAGGGCCACAACCATCCCCCTAGCTGCTTGTCGTCCAGAAGAAAATCGTCGGTGCGAACCAACGGCTGCGCCAGATACACCGGATCGTACAAGATCGTCATGTGCGTCATCACGTTTCCGTGCCGCAGAAAATGCTCGGTCATCGTGGCTTGGTCGCTCTCCGGAAGCCCATTGCGCCGAGCCCAGCCTTGTTTGATGTGCGTGGTGTAGACCGTCAGCATGTCGCCTTCCCATTTGCCGGTCGAAAATCCCATGAACGTATGCGGCGCGTAGTCGGGCGGATGCGGGCGCCCATCCATCCAGATGGTCCGCGTCTGTTCGTAGGTGCTGATGTAATTCTTGATCGCGATTACTTGCTGCGTATTCGGGTCCTTCTCCTCCCAAATTCGCAGATGCAGCGGGCCGTGATAGATGTACGGCGACACGTGGACCCGGCACTGATGCTCCGGCAGCGTGAGGCGCGACGCGTTCCAACTCTCGGCGAAAGCTCGCGCCGAATCGTTTATAGGGAGGCCGGCGAAGTCGCCCAGATCGGGCCCCGGAATGCGCTCGTTATAATCCTCGTGATGTAACGGGCTCCATTCGCCGTCCAACAGATCCTGACCAAACACTGCAACGCTCGCGGCCAGCAGTAGCGCGACTCCCGCAAATCTGGCAAACATGCGTTGAGCATATAACAATCCCGCCCGCACCCGCCGAATCTCGTGCAAACGAAATTGTGATTTCTGGATCTGTTAAACTTCTTCCTCTTCCAGTTCTTCTTCAACTTCCTGCCCGGCTTCTTCGAGCAAAGGCTGCGCTAGCTGCGTCAAAAGTTGATCGGCTTTTTCCTCTTCCGCCAGCGTCTCACTGAGAAGCTTCACGATGTCGCGCCGGTTCATCTGCTCGGCGATGGCGCGGGCCGTGCCGTATGCGGCGATTTCGTAATGTTCCACGCGCTGGGCCGCGCCGATAAGCGCCAGGTCCGCCGGGGCATCTTCCATCTGCTTACCTTCCGTAATCGCTTCCTGGCCTTCTTCCACCAGCCCGGCCATTCCTTTGCAAGGTTTCGCCTTGGGCTTCTCTTCCAGCATCTCGAAGGCTTGTTTCAGACGCTCGACATGCTCCTTGGTCTGTTCCAGGTGCTCTTCAAACGCCGTTTTCAGATCCGCATCTTTCGCGGCCTTGGCCATTTTCGGCAGCGCTTTGACCAACTGGCCCTCGGCATGAAGCAGATCCTTCAATTCTTCGGTTAATAGTTCTTGTAGTAATTCCATGGATATTCGACTCCCTGCGGTTGGACTCGGAGCGACGCGGGAGGTTTCGTTCAAAACAGACTGAGCTGTCGTGTTTTTGCCCGCCGGTCGTCGAACACGGTGCGCCCGCCCACATCGCGTGAGATCGCGCGCTCATGACGGATGATCGCGTCGAAATTTGCTTCAGGCTGGTGGCGCTCTTCCACCGTGCGAACGAATTGATCCAGCCGGCGCATGCCATCCAGCTTGTCGCGATCGCCCGCCCGCGCCGAATCGAGCGCCGATCTCAGAACCGCCAGCGACGTGTCGTAGGTCTTCAGCGGTACAGGAAACGGATGGCCGTCCTTGCCCCCGTGAGCGAACGAAAATCGCGCGGGGTCCGAGAATCGAACGGGCGCTCCGTGGACCACCTCCGCGATCAGCGCCAGCGACTGCAACGTTCGCGGCCCCAGCTTCTCCACCAGCAACAGCGAGGCGAAATCGCGCAGATCGCGCTCGTACGCGACCGCCAGAACCGCTCCCAGCCGCTTCAGATCGACATCAACCGCGCGCACGTCGTGGTGACCCGGCATGGCAAGATGCAGGTCGCGAATCGTGATCTCGGGCGTTTGATGGCTGATATCGAGCAAAGCCGTCTGCGCCGCGCGGGCGTCCGCGTCCACCAGATTCATGATCTCGCCTTGCGATGCGCCTTCTATCGCGGTGTGCGGCTCACAAGTGAAATCGCGCACGGTGGTCGAGTGCCAGTGATAACGCCTTGCTAACCCGGCTTGGTCGTTCAAGCCCTGTTGGATCACGGCCCACTCGCCGCGCGCGGTGAGCACAAAAGCGTGCAGATAAATCTGGAAGCCGTCGGCGATGGCGTTGTTGTCGATTCGAGCGGTCAGGCGGCTGGTGCGGGCCAGTGCGTCGCCATCCAGGCCGGTTCTTTCCGCCACGGATCGCAATTCGTCAGGCGTTTTGCGCGAGTGCCGGCCGCGCCCGCCGCAAATATAAACGCCGAGTTCGTGCGCCCGCGGATTGAGCCCGCGGATTCAGGCCGCGCTTGAGCGCCCCAACCACCGAAGTCGTGATGCCGGACGAATGCCAGTCCATGCCCATGACGCATCCGAGGGCCTGAAACCAGAAAGGATCGCTCAGCCGCGACAGCAGCTCGGATGGTCCGTAATGAAGGAGAACGCTCTCGCTAATGGCAGTGCCGAGCCGCGTCATCCGATCGGCCAGCCACGCCGGCACACGCCCGCCATGCAAGGGGAGATCGGCATGGCCCGAGCGTCGCATTCCAAGACCATTATCAACCAGTCGCTGTGCACCAACGCGCGGTTGTGGGCCGGTTCTGGTAACTTGGGCCTATGAAAGCCAAAACTAAAACCAAGGCTTCTCGAACACAAGCGAACTCGCAAAATTCAGCCAGAAGGCCTTTCCTTCGCCTCGCCAGTGCAGTCAGCGGCCCGCGTGATCTGTCCACCAAGAAGGGCTTCTCGCCTAAGTGAACGAGAGCCGCTACTTTGCTCCGTTGGCTAACTCGAAAGCCATTCCGGCCAGGATGAGGGCGACGAGAATCAGCCCTCCAATAGCACGCATTTTGCGGTCGTAACCCTTGCGAGAGGAGCCGCCCGTCGGTCTGAAGCCCGTCCATGCGATGCATCCCCACAGCGTCAACGCGGCGGTTGCCAAGGTCCAGCCAATCGCGCTGCGCGATCCCATCCCTAGTCGCGGAGCCGCTCGCCAAGCGCGCGAGCGATAGCGAGCCTCGGCCAATCCGGCGAGCGTTAGCGAGCCCCCGCCACCGGCAACGTCTGCGCCCGCCCCGGCGGCAAATGCTGATCCGTCGCATTCAGCATGATCGCCGCCATCGCATAATCCCCGATGATGGCCGCAAGCTCCAGTGTCCCCTGCTTTCCGAACGTCTCGACTGCTTTGGCATATAGATCGGAGCTGATGCGATGCCCATGGAACGAGTCGCGGGCGAACGTGATGAGCAGCGTGTCGCGATCGGAAAACCCTACGGCATCTTTGTTGTATTTGATCGCGTCAATCACCGCGTCCGGCACCTTCGCATTGCGCGCCCCCATTTCGTGCCCGCTCCATTCGTACTGCTGATCGAACTCCCGCGCCGCCACCAAAATCGCGACCTCATAATCGCGAGGCTTCAGCACGCCATGAAAGCGCAGGTATTGATTCAACATCTGAATCGCTTCTGCCACCTTGGGACTTTGGAGCGAAATCGCGGCCGGCCCCGTCGGCGTTAACGTCTTGCCTTCTCCGCCCGCCAGCAGGTCGTAAATTCGCTTGCCATCCTGATCCAGGCCGTCGCGCTTGACCACCGGGAGCCGCGATAGCGATTGCGGATCGATGTCCTTCGGCAGTTCCTGAGCCAATAAGGCAATAGCCAACAAGCCAACAGCGAGTACTCGCATGCGCGCCTCCAGCACCGTAGCATAACAAAGTGGGTATCATGATTAGACGGCAAATTCATGCGAAATGCTATTCTCGCGATCTTGCTGACCGGCCTGCTTCTCGCCCAGTCTCCGCAGTTCGACGTGGCGTCCGTCAGGCCTTTCGCCCCCGGGCAGGGACAAGTCGCGGCCGGCCTTCACTTTGACGGTGCGCAGGTTCGGGGAGTCGGACTGTCGCTCCGAGACTATCTGGCCACTGCCTACAGGTTCAAGGCGACGTTGATCTCCGGACCCGATTGGACCGCGACCGAGCGCTACGATATTCAGGCCACGCTTCCCGACGGCGGCACGAAGGCTCAGGTTCCGGAAATGCTTCAGGCTCTTCTCGCCGACAGGTTCCAGGTAAAACTGCACAAAGAGAAGAAGGAGTTTCCGATTTTCGCTCTCGTGCTTGCCAAAGGCCCCCCCAAGCTGAAAGAGTTACCGCCCGAACCGAACGAAGATAAAAATAATGACGAGCCCATAGGAATGGCCAATGTCGCCACCATCGTCGCTGTGGGCAACGGGGTAAGCGTGAGGTATGCGCGCGGAGCGTCATTCTCGGTCGGCAACAACCGGATTGAAGTCGCGAAGCTGCCACTGTGGGTTTTTTGCAGGAACCTGGAACGATACTCCGACCGCCAGATCGTCGACATGACCGGGCTAACCGGCTCCTACAGCTTCGCGCTCGATATCACTCCGGAGGTTTATCAGGCCATGATGATCCGCTCCGCGGTCTTGCGTGGCGCGAAACTCCCGCCCGAAGCCCAGGCGTTCCTGGACTCCAGTCCACCCGCCGCGATCGGCGACGCCCTCGAGCAGGTGGGCCTGAAACTGGAGCAGCGCAGAGCCCCGCTCGACACGATCGTAATCGACAGCGCCCTGAAAACCCCGACTGCCAATTAGACGGGAACCTGCCAAACCGAACCTGGTGGCCTTTGCCCAGTGCTAGGCGTCGAGAATCTCAAATACCCGCATCCAATACACGGCCGTCGATTGCAGCACCACGGTCCGTGCCCCTCTCCACCAGCCAACTATTTGGCGCAAATCCGCCGTAAAGCACCCAAATCGCCGCAACTGGCGCCTCGTCCCGCTCCGGACTGATGGCCACCCAATGCTTCGTTCCTCCCACCTCAACACCGACCGCATCCGCGTGCAGGTGGCCGTACGCGCGGCGAGCTAGTCTCATTGACGCTGTCGAAGAGCACGCTTGATCCTCGCAACCACGATTGGGAGGTCATCACGGATGTCGTGCTCCCAAACGCGGATCACGTGCCAACCCCCGCGCTGCAAAGCGCAAGTGTGCCTTCGGTCCTTTGCCCGATTGAGCGCCATTTTTGCGGACCAAAACGCGGCGTTGGCGCGCGGAGGCTTCTGACAGCAAATCCCGCAAGCGTGCCAGAAACAGCCATCTGCAAATACAGCGACGCGATGCCGGGGAAACACGAAGTCGGGAGTACCGGGTAATCCTCTGCCTCCAATTGACCACCCTCGGATCCCTGCCCGCATCAAGGCCGCCCGAAGCCGCAATTCAGTGGACCGGTTGCGCTGACCTTTAACCGCGCGCATTGTCTTTGATCTGCTTGATGGGACGCCGGAAAACCGGCCTCCGGGCAGGAAAGATCGGAGTTCACGCTCCATGCTCAAAGCATAATGCAATGAGAATCCCGCGCCAACCCGCGCACGAACTAAACTGGAGTATTCAGATGCGTTTCAAGGTTGCTGATCTTTTTTGTGGAGCCGGGGGATTGGCGTGGGGCTTCCGCGAGGCTGGATTCGATCTCGTTGCTGCTGCGGACTTTGATGATGCCGCCGTCGAGACGTACAGAGCGAATTTGGGGAATCATGCAGTAAGCTACGATTTGTCACTCCTGATGCCCTTGGCCCATGTGGACGTTATCGTGGGTGGTCCTCCCTGCCAAGGCTTCTCGTCGGCAGGTATGCGCAAGGCCGGTGACGCGAGGAACACTTTAGTAAGTGCATTTGCGCGACATGTGGTTCATTACCTCCCAACGGCATTCGTGTTCGAGAACGTTGAAGGGTTCCTAACCACGGAATCAGGAACCTATGTCTTCGATCTCCTGGAACCCGTGGTTCGGGCGGGCTACCGACTCCACGTACGCAAGGTCAATGCCGCGAATTATGGCGTACCGCAGCACCGAAAGCGCGTCGTTGTGATCGGGGGGCTTGGATGGAATCCCACGTTTCCTGAAGCAACGCACAGCGCGTTCGGCGCGCCCGGAGCGCGGCGTACCGGGAAGCATCTTCCTAGGACGGAAACAGTAGCCGAAGCCTTGGATGGTCTCCCGACAGCCCTGACGCAACCCCCAGGTTCGCCGGAGGGCCATTACTACTCACGGTTGGAAGGCGTTGATCTCAAGCGCGCGATGGCATTGCAGCCTGGCCAAACGATGCGCGACTTGCCCGACGAATTGCACCATGACAGTTACCGAAAGAGAGCGTTCCGCCGAGTAATGGACGGCACGCCGTCTGAGCGCCGGGGTGGGGCACCAGCAGGAATTCGGCGGCTGCGCCCGGATGAGCCTTCTAAAGCGATTACGGGGGGCGCGCGTTCCGAGTTTCTCCACCCGACAGAGCACAGGACGTTGACACTGCGGGAATGTGCAAGATTACAGACCTTCGCCGACTCATTCGTCTTCCGAGGAACACCGTCTGAACAAGGGCAGCTAGTGGGCAATGCAGTCCCACCCCGGCTGGCAACAGCAATCGCACGACAGCTTTCGATTGACTTAGATAGCGTACCGATTCACCGCGAACGCGAAGGCCATCTGCTCTCATTTATTCCGACTTCGGCGGACGGCTTCAGTCCGGCATTGCGAGACGTAACCGAACGCGTGCTCGAGACGTTCTCCCACCAACCTTTGCCGAAGCAGGAATCACTGTGGCGCTGAGCCAGATTCAGAAGGCGTTGATCGCAAAAGTAAAGGCGGTCGGGAATAGTGACATGGCCGTCCCTCTCGACGACGAAGTCTGCTGCTACCTTGTGAGCGTGGTTGCGGATGACTTGGGAATTAGGAGAAAATTTCCCGAGTTCCAGGCAATACCTTCGCCGTTCTTTGCCACAACGCCGTTGGAATCCCTGCGGGTGCCTGGCGTCATTTTCTTAGACGTTTACGAAAGGCTTCTCAGCTTAGAACAAGATGCGGATAGCTACTTTCTCTGTCTGGCAAGCTTACACCGTGCGCGCATGAAGTACGAACGGATTCTGCAAGCGCAGCCGATTCCAACAATCGACCAAGTCGGACCTCGCGGGTTGCTCCAATTCGGTTCCATAGACCCTCGCGCGCTCGCCGGATTCCTCTTTTGGCGTAAGTGGATCTTCGACATAGACAATCGAGCAGGGCAAGAGACGGGCTATCTGTTTGAACCGATAATCGCCAACGCCATAGGGGGCGTTGCTGCGGGTGCAAAGAAGAGTCCGATAAAGCGACAGGGCACCGGCAGTGGGCGACAGGTTGACTGCGTGCGTGAGATCGATAAGCGTGCCTACGAAATCAAATTGCGAGTGACAATCGCTGCCTCGGGACAGGGGCGCTGGCAAGAGGAGCTCGACTTTCCACAAGACTGCAAAGCCAGCGGATACATACCTATACTAATCGTCTTGGACCCGACTGAGAACCCAAAGCTAAAGGAGCTTCGAGAAGCATTCGGAGGTGCCGACGGCGAATCCTATGTCGGTCAGGACGCCTGGAATCACCTGGAGAGCATGGCTGGCAAGACGATGGCGACCTTTATTTCGAAATACGTCCACGATCCAATTCAGGCGCTTCTGTCATCTGCACCCGACGAACTACCGGATATCACTTTCAGCATGAAAGAAAACCGATTGCTCATCGAGGTTGCTGGTCAGAGACTCTTAGTTCCACGGCACCCGTCGGACGCTTTGGCGAGTGGCCCTGATGACTTGCCAGAGGACGTGTCTGGGGAAACACCGATTTCGTGACGGAAACCAGTTGTAGCTGAGAGCGATTCTGGAGCGGCTGCACATACACGCCAAAGCGGAAGCGGCCTCGGGCAGGGACGCGTAAAGCCAACCCTAAGAAGGAGACAGTGCCGCAAGAATGGTCTATCGCTATTGGATTGGCTTTGACAGACCTGTCAAATATCCTTCGTTTCTCTCGCTAGAGACTTTCCCGCCAGAGACCGCTCCTCGCCCGTGCCGACGCCCAATGCTTTTCCACCGCCCCTTTCGCTACACCGTCAACACGCACGTGTGTCCGATCACGTGGGTGGCGACGAGAAGGTCGGAGCTGCCGGTACCGCTTCCGAAGGGAGGCAACTTTGCGCCCGACCTCGCAAATGCGGGATTATTACATTTGGTGATGGATTCAATCGGGCGTGCGTAACTTGATTGTTGCAACGAACGCCAAATCTCTTGCATGCAGCGAGCGAAGCTTCGTCTCGACTCGTGTCTTTACTCTTCTGGGAGCGTGAAATGGGCCGTGTGTGCCGTTCGATCTTTTTGACCCTTGCCGTACTCGGCGCGTCCTGCGCCCTTGTCCCCGGCATCAATGCCCAGGGCGTGGTCGGAGAATTCGTCCCCGATGTCGGCTTCGATCT
Source organism: Bryobacteraceae bacterium (assembly GCA_052148835.1). Taxonomy (GTDB): domain Bacteria; phylum Acidobacteriota; class Terriglobia; order Bryobacterales; family Bryobacteraceae; genus Palsa-89. The sequence goes on along the minus strand of JBKQHJ010000076.1, from coordinate 52,633 downwards.
GTCGGGCAATTGGAACCCGCTGCTGCATGAGGACTTCCTCGAACGCATTCCCGGCCCCGAGCTGGTCAACTATTCCGGCCTCCCCATCACCGAAGGCTCGCGCCTGTGGGGAGAAAGCTGGAACTCATCCCGCCTCACCATGCCCGAGCATCAATGCCAGGTGCACGTTTCACCGTACATCTATCGCGGGCCGCTGCAAATGCGGTTTTGGGACGAAAAAGATCCTCAATCGCAGAAGATCATAGCCATCAAGAACTACATCAGCACCTACGAACAAACCCGCACCATTTGGATGGACGGCCGTCCGCATCCGCCCGCTTGGGCCGCGCACACCTGGATGGGCTTCTCCACCGGCAAGTGGGAAGGCAATATTCTGACCGTCTACACTACCCACATCAAGCAAGGCTGGGTGCGCCGCGACGGGCTTCCCGAGAGCGATCAGGCGACGCTGGTGGAGCACTTCATCCGGCACGGCGATCACCTGACGCACGTCAGCATCGTGACCGATCCGGTTTACTTGACGGAGCCTTTGATCAAAACCCAGGACTTCCTATTGAACCCCAACGCCGGCGGCAACTGGCTGTATCCCTGCGAAGAAGTCGAAGAAGTGGAAGGCCGGCCAAGAGGCGCGGTCCCCAATTATCTGCCGGGGCAGAATCCGTTTATCGACGAGTACGCAAACATGTACCACCTGCCTCTGATCGCGGCTCTGGGCGGCCCTGAAACGATGTATCCCGAATTCGAGAAGGTGATCAAGAATCCGCCTCCCACGCCATCGAACGTCTTCGCCAAGGACGAGATCGTGCCCATGCCCGAAAAGAACATGGCGCAAAATCCCAGTCCAACCGACGGCGAAGTCCACATCCTACCGGTGCAGGGCGACGTTTACATGCTAGTCGGCGCGGGTGGCAACATCGCCGTGCAAGCAGGCGACATGGGCCTGCTGATGGTGGACACGGGCCTGGCTCAGACCGCCGACAAAGTCATCGCCGCGATTCGCAAGCAGTGGCCGGACAAACCGCTGCAATACATCGTCAACACGCACGTCCATCCCGATCACACTGGTGGAAACGCGAAGCTGCGCGCCGCCGGTGTCACCATTACGGGCGCTAACGTCACCGGCGACATCTCGGATGCTTCGAAAGGCGCCGCGATTATCGCGCATCAGGCGGTGCTCGATCGCATGAGCATGTCTTCCCCCAACCAGCCCGCCACTCCGGCCGATTCCTGGCCCACCGACACATTTCTGGGGGATCGCAAAACGCTGTGGTTCGATGATGAGTCCGTCGACATCACCCATGAGAAGGCGGCCCACACCGACGGCGACAGCATCGTGTACTTCCGCCGTTCCGATGTCATCGCCACCGGTGACATCTTCGTTACCACCGGCTATCCGTTCATCGACATCGCTCGAGGCGGCAGTATCCAAGGCGAATTGGACGCCTTGAACAATCTGCTGGACCTCGCCATCTCCAAGCACGACGAAGAGGGCGGGACCTACATCATCCCCGGCCACGGGCGCCTTTGCGACCGCTGGGAATTAATCGAATATCGTGATATGGTTACTATCATTCGCGACCGTATCCAGGCCGACATCAAGAAGGGCATGACGCTGGAGCAAGTCAAAGCCGCTCGGCCCACCATGGATTACGATGCGCGTTACGGCGCGGACAAAGGATTCGGTACTACGGATCAGTTTGTGGAAGCGGTTTACAAAAGTTTGGGCGGGAAAAACTGAGCCGCGACTCGTTCGGGGGAAAGTAACTGAGCCGCGACCGTAAGGGAGCGGAAGCTGCATGCAGGATTTCTCAGAAGCGTATATGATGAGATTTAAGTTCGGAAAATAATCCAAAGGAAACACTATGAAGCGAACACTGTTGTTCTTGGTTGTGGCGGCGGCCTCCGTGTTGAGTACGCAGGTGAATGTCTTTGCGCATCACTCGTTTGCCGCCACGTATTTCGAGGATCAGAAGGTCACGATTCAAGGCAAGCTAGTACAGTTCCTGTATCGAAACCCCCATTCGTTTGTGCACGTGGAAGCTCCCGATGACAAGGGCGTGATGCAGACTTGGGCGGTCGAGTGGGGCGCTGGCGGCCAGTTGAGCCGTGACGGCGTGACGCGTGAATCGCTCAAGCCGGGCGATGTCGTCATCATTACGGGCAACCCCGGCCGCAACCCCGATGACCACCGCATCCGCATGCAGAGCATCACCCGGCCGTCCGACGGTTGGAACTGGAAGGGCGTCGTCCAGTAGCGCTAACCGCGCGGCAGCTCGCCGAATCGAGAATCATGAGTTACCTACCGCGACGTAGGATCGCGCAGAGCCTTCTCTTGGCGGCTGTCTTGAGCGTACCCGCGTTCGCTCAAGTCGACTTCACCGGCGAATGGTCCCCTCTGTATCACGAAGACGGGCCCGAGCGCCTGCCAGGTCCGGAGCTGGGCGACTACACCGAGCTTCCCATCAACGCGGCGGCGCGAATGGCGGGCGACACCTACGACGCCGATCGCATCTCGGTGGTCCCCGAATATCAGTGCCGCCCGCACGGTGGCGATTACTCCATGCGCGGCCTCGGCAACCTGCGAATCTGGCGCGAAATCGATCAGACTTCGCAGAAACTGATCGCTTTTCACACCCACATGCTGGCTTGGGACAGCGAGCGAACCGTCTGGATGGACGGGCGTCCGCATCCGCCCGACTGGGCGCCCCATACCTGGCAAGGCTTCTCCACCGGCGAGTGGGATGGCAACATGCTCAACATCACCACCACGCACTTGAAGACCAATTACATGCGTCGCAATGGCATTCCGCGCAGCGATAAAGCCGTCTTCACCGAGCATTGGGTGCGTCACGGCGACTATCTAACGGTGATCACGGTGATCGAAGATCCCGTCTATTTGACCGAGCCTCTAGTCCGCAGCGATAACTGGTACATCGATCCGGGCCAGAACATCGGCATCTTCGGATGCGAGTATGCGCCCGAAGTGCCTCGGCCGGAAGGAACGGTTCCCAACCACCTGCCGGGCCAGAATAAGTATCTGCATGAATTCGCCGATTGGTACGGCCTGCCTTTCGAAGCCACTCGCGGCGGCGCCGAGACGCTGTATCCCGAATATCAAAAGAAAATCGCCAACGAATATCATCCGCCGGCCAAATGCGAGCGCTACTGCAAGTGCACTTCGCTCTTCGATTGCAACGTAACCTCGAAATGACGATGCCTACGATACCGAGCCGCCCGCGTGTCTTACTGAGCCGCGCGCGTAAGCAAGCGGTAGTTCTCCTCTTCGCCATCTCCTGCTTCGCCCAACCCCCGCAAATCAACCCGGACACCGTCAAACTCACCATGGCGCCCGTCCAGGGCAGCGTCTACGTCCTTATGGGCGATGGCGGCAACATCACCGTCCAAGTGGGCAAGGATGGTGTGATGCTGGTCGACACCGGTTTCGCCCCTCTCGCTCCCAAGGCCATGGCCGAGATCCGCAAGCTGTCCGACGGGCCGGTTCGCTGGATCGTCAACACCCACGTCCATACCGACCATACCGGCGGCAACGCGGAAATGTCCAAGCTCGGCATGACGCGCGAGTCGATCGGGCCGCCCAGGATCGTCGCGCAATCGAACGTCTTGAATCGCATGAGCGGACCTCAGCCCGGCAATCAGCCTAAGATTCCCGAAGCCGCTTGGCCCAACGACGAATACTTCTTGCCCACCAAGGATTTCTTCTTTAATGGCGAGGCAGTCGTCGTTTATCACGTGCCGAACGCTCACACCGACGGTGACAGTATCGTGTTTTTCCGCCGATCCGACGTGCTTTCCACCGGCGACGTCTTCACGCCCGAACATTACCCCTATATCGATCTCGCGCGTGGCGGCAGCGTCCAAGGCGAAATCGACGCCCTGAACAAAATTATCGATATTACGGTCCCGGCCAAATATCAGGAAGGCGGCACGCTCGTGATCCCCGGCCACGGCCGCCTGTGCGACGAAGCGGATGTGGTGGAGTATCGCAACATGCTCACCATCATTCGCGACCGTTTCGTAGACATGATCCATAAGGGCATGACGCTCGATCAAATCAAGGCCGCCAAGCCCACCTTGGACTACGACAACCAATACAGCGCCGGCATCGTTACCACCGATAAATTCGTCGAAGCTGTCTACCAGAGCCTTAGCGAGAAGCGAAAATGACCCGCGCCCCCCAACTCGCCATTATTCTGGCTTCGTTTTTGATTTTTAAAATTGCGCCGCTGCTCGCACAAGGTGTCCCACCCCCGTCTGGCATCGGCCCGCCCGGTGGGCCGCAGGCGCCCAAATCCGCCCAAGCCGCTGCTCCCGTTGACTTTACCGGCCACTGGGTTTCTGTCGTTTCGGAAGACTGGCGCTGGCGCATGGTCACCCCGATCCGCGGCGATTTCGCCAGCATTCCTTTAAATAATGAGGCCCGAAAGATTGGCAATGCATGGGATCCGGACAAAGACACCGCCGCGGGCGAGCAGTGCCGATCCTACGGCGCGCCCGCGATTATGCGCGTCCCTGGCCGCCTGCACATTAGCTGGGCCGATGAGAACACGCTCAAAGTGGAGACCGACGCTGGCACCCAAACCCGCCTGTTTCACTTTATGGCCGCTGCTCCACAGGGAGGCCAACGAAGCTGGCAGGGACTTTCGATCGCAAATTGGGAGCGGCCCGTGCGCGGCTCTGGAGCCCCCGGCTTCGGACTGGGCGCTACCCGCGAAGGCGCCCACGGAAAATCGCTTGAAGTAGTCACCACCCAACTGCGCGCCGGTTACCTGCGCAAAAACGGTCCGCCCTATAGTGAAAACGCCGTGCTAAAGGAATATTATGATCTTCACAAGGAGCGCAACGGCGACACTTGGTTTACGGTTACCACCATTGTGACGGATCCGACGTATCTGACCGAACCGTTCGTTACCAGCACCGATTTTAAGAAGATTCCCGATGGCGCCGGATGGAGCCCATCAGCCTGCACGGCGAAATGAAATTGGAGATGCTCACATGATTCGAAAAATTTTCACAGCCGCATTGCTGATCGCCGCGCCGATTAGCCTGAGCGCTCAGTTTGGTCCTCCTCCGCCGCAGGCGCCGCGCCCGGCCAAGCAGGCCGCGCCCGCAGATCTGACCGGCTACTGGGTTTCCGTCGTCACAGAGGACTGGCGCTGGCGCATGGTGACCCCCGCCAAGGGCGACTACACCAGCGTTCCTTTGAGCCAGGCTGGGCGCAAAGCAGCCGACACGTGGGATCCGGACAAAGACACCGCCGCAGGCAACCAGTGCATAGGCTACGGCGCGGCCGGAATCATGCGCGTGCCCGGACGCCTGCACATCACCTGGGTGGATGACAACACGCTCAAGATCGAAACCGATGCCGGCACGCAGACCCGGACACTCCACTTCAATGCAACGACGCCGGCGAACGAAGCGGCCAGTTGGCAGGGCTACTCCAACGCAAGTTGGGATGGTCTCAGGCCTCCGCCGCGTGGCCGCGCCGCCGCTCAACCTGCTCCGCAAGGGGGCACGCTTAAAGTTGTCACCACGCATCTGAAGCCCGGCTATCTCCGCAAAAACGGCGTCCCGTATAGCGGTGACACCGAACTCACCGAGTACCTCGATCGCACCAACGAGCCCAACGGCGATTCCTGGCTGATCGTAACCACCATCGTGCACGATCCCGCGAATCTTTATCAGGACTTCGTCACAAGCACCCACTTCAAAATGGAGAAAGACGGTTCGAAGTGGGATCCCACGCCCTGCGTAGCGAAGTAGTAGAATTAGCCGAGTGAAATCCCGGTGGCCGGTTCTGCTGTTGCTGGCCTCGTCCACGCTATTCGCGCGCGACCGCATCGCTGAAATTGAATTTTTTGGATACAAAGGCATCGACGTCGAAGCTGTTCGCAAAGCCCGAAGCGCGTCAAACATTTGTTGCGACAAGCAGGGCGACACGTTCCTCTATATCGGGCTCGCCGGCCAATGCAGCCGCACCTTCACGCTGAATCCCAAACCAACGGAGAAGATCCAAGTCTCGCAGGAACTCGCGGCCTTGTCTCAACAGATGGACGAGGCGGAGAATGCCGCTGTTCACAGCGGAAACGCGATTGAAGAGCAACCTTCTCCAGGGTATCGCCTTCCCAAGGATCCGCAGGCTCGCAAAGCCACCCTGGCAATACGGCAGTACGCCTTGCAGCACGAAGACGAGCTCTATCGGGTGCTGGAATCCTCGTCCGACGGCGAGCAGCGCGCCATCGCCGCCGATGCCCTGGGATTCGCGAACCGCTCGGAGCGGCAGGTCGCGGCGTTAGTACACGCCAGCCGCGATGCCAATGACGACGTCCGGAACAACGCGACGCGCGCGCTGGGCGAAATGGCGATGGCCGGCGGCGCAGTCACAAGTCAAATCCCCGCCGATGCCTTCATCGAAATGCTATGGTCCGGCGACTGGTTCGATCGCAACAAGGCCAGCGGGCTGTTGATGATGCTGACCGCCTCGCGCGATCCGAAGCTCCTGTCACGTCTACGCACCGAAGCGCTCGACCCGCTCATCGAAATCGCGCGCTGGGACAACGATCACGCGTTAGCCGCCCGCCTGATCCTGGGGCGGATGGCCGGCATCTCCGACATCGAGCTGGTGAAGCTGGTGTACGAAGATCCGGGCAAGATTCTGGGAATGCTTGCGACTCCGGCCGCGTCTAAACCCTAACCATGAAGCTGATTCTCGCTGTTTTCCTCGGCGCGGTCATCGCCGCGGCGCAGACTCATCAGCACACACCTCCGCCAGAAAGCAAAGCCGTCGACCCCGCAAAACTTCCGCCGCCGCAACGGATCGACGGCATCGGCCAGGCCCATATCCCGATCACCACCAAATCACCTGAGGCTCAGCAATGGTTCGATCAAGGGCTAGCGCTGCTGCATTGCTTCTGGGACTACGAAGCCGAGCGCGCATTTGAAGAAGCCGTGCGCCTGGATCCCGATTGCGCCATGTGCCATTGGGGTCTTTTTCAAGCCCTCGATTTCTCGGGCGTCCACGATCAGGCCAAAGCAGAACTCGCGCGCGCGAAAGAACTCGCGCCCAAGGCAACTGATCGCGAGCAACGTTATGTTCGCGCCACCGTCCAGCAGCAAGAGAAGAAAGGAGACGAGGCTACCCAAGCATTCATCAAGGAAATGGAAGCGCTCGAAGCTCGCTATCCCGACGATCTGCAGGCCAAACTGCTGCTCGCCGCTCAGTTGATCAATGGCTACGACAGCCAGGGCGATCCGCGCCCGGGCGCGCTTTATGGGCAGGCGCTTCTGCGCAATCTGCTGCACGACTATCCCGACAACGCCGCCGTGAACCATTACTGGATTCATGCGGTGGAAGGGAGCGATCATCCGGAGTTGGCGCTCGAGAGCGCCGAGAAACTCGGGAAGTTGGCGCCAGGATCGGGACACGTGGTCCACATGCCCGGCCACGTTTTTTATCGGCTGGGCGACTACGAGCGGGCGCGGGAAATTTTTCTGGAAGCGGCGCGCGTCGATCAGGTTTATATGGACAAGCAGCACGTCAGCATTCGCGATGACTGGAACTACGCGCATAACCTGAGCTACTTGATCGCCGATTGTGCCGAGGCTGGCCGTTACAAGGAAGCGCTTCAGCACGCCGCGGCGCTGCAAGGGACGGCGGACGACCCGGATCAATCGTCGAATCCTGGCTTCTACATTCTTCAAATCGGAAGCTCCGCCGCGCGGCTGGCCATTCGGTTCGGCGCCTGGGATGATGCGATCCGGCAAAAGCAACCAAACCGTCGCGATAACCGCGAGCGGCCACGCTCAACTTGGCGTCGGGCACGCCGAAGTTCATCGGTTATGCGCGTGGAATGAAAGCCGCGGAAGCGGGAGAACTTTCCGATGCGGTCCGGCAGGCCGACTTGCTGGATGCTTTGCTGTGGCGGCTGTCGCAGGAAAAAGTTGACGATGAGGCGAAGGGCGTCCACGATCGCGTGGTACGGATTCTCGGGACCGCGTCGCTCGATCTGCGCGGGAACCTGGCGGGATACCGGCGCGATTTCGATGAGATGCAGAGATTGCTCAATCAAGCCACCGATCATGAGCGGGAACTCGGCTATTCCGAGCCGCCCACGTACGCGCGGCCGGAGCCGGAATCCTTGGGCCATGCGTTGATCCGCGCCGGAAAATACTCGGACGCGCGCGAGGCATTTCATAAGGAACTCGACGAGCGGCCGCATTCCGGATTCGCCCTGTATGGAATCGCACTGGCCTGGGATCGCGAAGGCAACAGCGCTGAAGCCGCCAAAGCCTATCGCGAATTCCTGGATGCCTGGAAAAACGCCGATCGTGATTTGCGTCAAGTTCGAGCCACCGAATCTCGGCTCAAAGCCGTGCGTTGACGCTACTTCCCGCCGAGGCTCTTGTAGGCCGCTTCGACAAACATATCGGTGGTCCAAAAACCCTTCGTCGCGCCGTACACGGAATCGTAGTCGCGCGTGGGGCGAGCCGCCTTCACCTGATCGAGCGTCATCCCTTGCTTGATCATGGACTGAATGCGATCGCGCAAGATGGTGACCATCTCCTGATAGAAGACCACGTCGGCCTGATCGCACAGCCGTCCATGCCCGGGAATCACCATGGTGCCGCCTTCCTGCTTGCCGGCGGGAATGGTGAGTGCGATCAAACGGTTCAGCGCATCGATGATCCCTTGCAGACTACCGCCTCTAGCCAAATCGATGATCGGATAGCCGGTAGTGCGGAAGATGTCGCCCGCGCTCACTACATCGGACTTGCGAAAAAAGACGAAGCTGTCGCCGTCGGTGTGCGCGGCGGGTTGATGGATTACCTGAATGCCTTCGTCGTTGAAGTAGAAATCCTTTTCGTCGGTGAAGGTGTCGGTAGGCCAGGCTCCCGATGGATACGCGGCTTGATTACCATCCTTCATACTCATCCGATCGAGAATTGTTTGATGCGCGATCACGGACGCGCCCTTGTCGGCGTCGGCGATGTCGCCGGTCACGTTGCCGCCCACGATGGTGCTGCCGATTCCCGCGATTTTCTCATTCCCGCCGGTGTGATCGTTATGCACGTGCGTGTTGACCACGTATCGAATGGGGCCATCGGAAATCTTCTTGATCGCGGCGATTACCTTGTCGCTCATGTTCGGCAACCCGGTGTCCACCACCAGCACGCCTTCCTTGCCCGCTTGCACGGTGATGTTCCCGCCGGCGCCGGAAAGCATATAGACGTTGCCCTGGACGTGCTGCGTGTGCACCTCGCCATCGTTTAGGTCGCTGGCCGGACGGATTGCGTTTTGTTCTTCGGCGGGCGGAGCGTCCGTGGCCGTAACGATCGCGGCGACGTCCTCTTTGGCCGGGAAGGTCTTCATGGTCTTCACGTACTCGGGGTACATGGTCTCGGCACCGCCTCGAGTGGCCGCGAAGGGCACATGAAAACGATTCGCAAATTCAGCCAGGAACTTATTATCCCCGGGCAAATGGTTCGGCACCGTGCCCCTGGGCCGCGGCACTTCCACTACCGCCTCGCAAGGATACGGAGCGATGGACTGGCGAGCGTCGTACACAAAGTCGGTCGTGCGAACGAAGGGCTCGGTCAGATAATCGGGATCGTCGATGATCACCATCACAGTCAAGTGATCGCCATGGCGGAACAAATGTTCGGTGACGGTGGCGTTTTCACTGCGCGGGATGCCGTTGCGGCGGATCCAGCCTTCCTTCAGGTGGGTGGTGGTGATGGTGAGGACGTCCCCATCCCATTTCCCCGTGGAAAATCCTTGCCAGGTGTGCGCAGCGTCGGCCGGCGGATGCGGGCGGCCATCCATCCAAATGGTTCGCTCGGGCGCTTGCCAGGAAATGTGTGTGTGATAGGCGATCAGCTTTTGCGTGTCGCGATCCACTTCCTTTGAGATGCGCAGGTTCGCAGGGCCGCGCCAGGCGTAATCGGAAGGATGCGGGCGGCATTGGTTCTCGGGGAGGGTGAGCAGGGATGCGTCCCAGCTATCGCCCCGCAGCCGCGCGGCGTTGTTGATCGGCAGCCCGAGGTAATCGCCGATGTCGGGTCCGGGGATGCGCTCCAGAAAATCTTCGTCGAACTGCGGCGCCCACTCGCCCGAGGGATCCATTTGCGCGAACACGTTCCCAGGAACACTGGCCAGAATCGCCGTCAGCAAAAGCAGCTTGGCATTTCGCATCGCACACACCTCGCGTAGCTTCTGATGCTATCACGCGTGCGTGGTTGTGGCTTGCGGGAACCCCACTGCGATGAACAGAATCATGACACCAAACAAGGACGGGCGCGAGCGGAGGGTATTGGGGCGCTGCTTGCTCGCGTGGCAACGCCCCGGTCGTGGATGTGCTTGCTACTGGTTGTAGAAGTTGAACATATCTAGCAGGTTGCTAATCGCGGGCGAGTTAATGGGTACATATGCATTGGAAGGATTGGTCTGCGGGTTGGGCAGGTTATCCCGGCTGCGGGCGGTAACTGGAGGAAGATACCAGTTGGCCTCGATGAATTTGAGAATCGAGACGTGATCCGCATATTCGTGCGAAATGGTCCCGGCATTCGTGTATGGCGACACCACGATCATCGGGATGCGGGTGCCGTCGCCGAAGTAATCGAGCGCCTGGACATAGCCGGAGTCGTAATACCCGCCGCCCTCGTCGAAGGTAATGAAGATCGCCGTGCTCGCCCAGAGCTGAGGGTTGGCCTGCACCGCCGCCACAATTTTCTGCGTGAAGCCTTCGAACAGATCGAGTTTGGAGGACGCTGGATGGCCGTCCACCAGCCCGCTGGGCTTGACGAAAGAAATCGCCGGCAGCGTTCCGTTCTGGATATCGGAATAAAGATTGGCCGTGTCCTGAATGTGGGCCGCTCGCACCGGAGGATTCGCCATGATGGACGTATCGTACTGGAAGGGGTTACAAATGTTGCAGTACTCGTCGGAGTTGGCGCCGATCGCGTTGTAGTTGAGTTGATACTTGTCGGTCAGATAGTTATTCCACTGGTCTCCGTAATATTTCCATGAAACGCCGGAGGCGATGAGCGTATCGCCAATGCTTCGCACCGAGGAAGGTGGAATGGTGAAAACCGTGTTGTTTGGATTGGTGTCGGTGAACGCGTTGCTCCCGTCACCAAAGTAGCCTGGGTTGTAGTTGTTCAACAAATAGTAGACACCCGGCTGGCAGTTTGGATTGATGGGGCGGGCCAGAGAGTTCAGGTGGTTCACAATCGCGGCAACACCGGGCTGACTCAAATCCGAGCAGTTGGTGTAGGATCCTCCGCCGTAGGAGGCCGAGCCGTAGGAGCCACCACCGTAACCGTCTTCTGCGTACCAGTTGTTCGTGCCGGGAGCGGGATTCGGATTTTCCACTTCATCCACCACGCCTCCGTTGGCGGTTCCTGGCTCTACTTCGACGTTGTGCGGCGGAGTGGCTGGGTTGCCCTTGCCGTCGCTGAACCAGATCGCATCGCCATGGCCGAGCATGATGTGATTTGCGCCCGTGCCGCCACTGACGGATTGGTGAAAATTGTCGCTCATCGCGTAATTGTCAGCCAGGCTCTTGAAATACGGAACATCGCCATTCTGGACATTGTAAAAACCCATGGAGGTGGCGCCTTCACCGGTTGTGATCGAATTTTCCGAGTATTCAGGGCTAAAGTTGGCCGGTTGAGTCACGCCGTTACCGCCTGCGCCCTCGGTGACTTCAACCCATGGGAACAGGGCCGCGTCGCAGCCCTCGGGATTTGTCGCTGTGGCATTGGCTACGTTGCAATCCAACTGCTGCCACATCTGGTAGAAGCGGTGAACCGGGCTCGCGGAGTAGGAGTCATACGTAAAGGTTGTGCCGTTCGTCAATTGAAAGGGACCGGCCGGCAAGGAAGTGACGTTGGTGATGCGCGTGTCGGGTACCTTGCCCGATAGCCCGGACCCGCCGCCAATCAAATATTGATAGTAATCCGCCGGCAAGCCGTTTTCCGATTGCTGTGCAACAGTGAGGCTGTCGCCCGCGACGTAGGAGTCCTTGGGACCTCCGTTGAGGGGCGCGGGCAGGACGGCGTTGGGAAACGGGGTCTTGGGCGGACTTAACAGGAATCCATCCGAAGCCTGGTCGGTGGCAGCGCTCTGCTGCGCTTTAGAGAAATTTGGTCCCGGAGTGCCGTCAGCATTCACGATGCCTTCGGAAAGCAGATTCCAAACTGTGTTCCCATTCTTCGGAACATAAGTGGCAAAGACGTGGTCAAAGCTCCGGTTTTCCCCGATGATCACGATCACGTGTTTAATCGGCGTGCTTGTATTGTCATCTGGCGTCGCGGCGGTCAAGGTGTTACCGGCGACCAACTGGAAGAGTGCCAGGCAAGCCATCCCCACACGCAGGCGCTGCAAAGCAATGGATGCAGCATGTCTAATGGACATTCGTTCTCCTTCTTGAGTGGCGCTTCTGTGACGAAACGCAGACTATAATAGCCGCGCAGTTTGCAAATCGAATGTAGATTCGATGAATTTAGAATGACGAGGTGAATTTCCGATGACCGCCTCAATTTAAAATGAAGGCGTTTGGCGAGCGTTGGCGCTATCGGCTGCTTCCACACGAATGAGGCCCATCATTCCTCCATCCTCATGTTCGAGAAGATGGCAATGATACGGGAAGGTGCCCACCGCGTTCGGATCGCGAAAATCCATTCGTAATCGGACGCTCGGGTATACCAGCATGTTGTCCTTATAATAAGGGACGTTAACGGTATCCCTGAGAAACGGCTCATTCACGGACTTGCCGAGATAATCGAGCAACAAGAAGTGCAGTTGATGAATGTGGAATGCGTGGAGTTCGTTCGAACGATTCTCGATAATCCAATCTTCCACGGTGCCCTGCCGCGCGACGATATCCGGCAGGCTGGATTGCGGATCGAACACCGCGGGCGTTTTCCCATCCACCGTGATGTAAAATTCAGTGGCGCTGTTGGGATTATTCGGATCGGTCAGTTTTTCAGAGAAGTACAGTTTCCGGGTGCGCACGGGCGCCACATCTCCCAGCCAAACCGCGGAGGGCGCGGGAAGTGGAGTGGAGGAGGCTGCGAGCGTGGAGCGGGGCTCGGGTGCGTCCTTCGACGCTTTGATTATGGCGATCGCGCGATTGGGATCGTTTTCGCCACCCGGTCCGGTATCGACGCTGCGTGTTACAAGAAGTCCCTGAGTGCCCGCAGGCGGTCCCGTTACGATGAATTCCATGCGCGCCCCGGGTGGCACTCCGAGGTGAGTTTGCCACGACACCAAGTCCGGCGACTTTCCGTTCTGGTTTAGAGGCACGCCATCCAAGGCGATCAAGCCAAGAGGTTGGGGCTTGCGATTGAACAGAACCTCCAAATTCAGATAAGTAATGGCGGAGGCATTCAACACGCGCCACAGTTGGCGTTCGCCCGGTTTCATTGCGATGGCAGCCGGCGGATAGTCGGGATAGGGGACAGGCACGAAATTAATCGACAGATCCTTGGCCGGCTTACCGAAGCCTGTGCCATTATTAGCGGCGTCGCCATCGCGATCGAGCAGCAGCTTGGGTACAACCGGCTCCGATTTGGAGGGCGGCGCATTGGGATTGAGCAAGTCCTGATCGCGAATGATCAGCACCCGTTCCGGCAATCCCGCAACCTCTTTATTGGCGCGCTCAATGCCTTCGACGATCAAGGCGCCGGACGCTCCGCCCAGAACTTGCACCTTGCTGAATCCATGAATGTGAGGATGATACCAATACAATCCTGGCGGCTCGTCGGCAGGAATACGAAACCGATACTCAAACGGCGCGTCGCGCGGACTGACGGAGGTTTTCACAACATCGTCCTGATGACAAACCGCGGGAATGGTGAGGCCGTGGAAATGAAGATTAGTCGAAGTCGCCGTCATGGCGCCGCTCAGGCACGGGTCGCCGGATTTGCTCGCATGCATGTGCATCGTGTGGGAAGCGGTGTGATCGGTTGCGGTCAAATCGTTCTTGAGATGGAGGATGAGAAGATCGCCCGGTTTCAATCTAAGATTCGGTGATTGGTTGCCGTTTGCGTCGACGTAACAGTAGCGAGTGGAGCCATCCACTTCCGTGTTGCGGATGGTTAGATCAACTTTGAGAACGCCGTCGCGGCTGCGCAGATCTTCGGGTTCTGGGACGACGCTGCCTGGCGAAGGGCGATTACAGGTGTTGGCGGGCTCTTTAGCGAGGCAAATCACACTCACGAGTGCGATCAAGACGATTTGTTTCACGCCTGCCTAGTGTCTGACAGCCAGGTCAATGTTGTATGAATACGGTGTTAAACCCTGATGACGTTCCTAGCGCAGGACGGTTGCAAGCGCCGTCACCTGCTCATCGAACACGCCGCCGTCCGACAGCGGTTCCAGCGCTTCTCGCAGGGCGGCTTCAAAGGCCGGGCGGCGATCGCCGAGGACCTCGGGGGATGTAGTCGACAAAGAAAGCGCGCGGCCGATCAGATCGGGGATCGTCACCTGATGGGTCTCGGTGACTTCGACCAGGTCTCGCTGGGCGAATCGCGAGCCACGGAACCAATCCTCAATATTAATGTGATAGCGGGTCTCATCCGGGTCGGACGACCACGAACGCCGGACGTCGTGAAATATTCCGACCCAGCCCTGCGCCGCAGCGCTGTGGGTTCGGGTGCCGCAAATCGCGATCCAGCCATTCGCGCAGACGATCCGTTCCAAAACTGCGATGGCCTCTTCCCGATCGAACCAATGCAGGGCCCGGCCGATGGTCACCGCCTCAAAGCATCCGAGATCCGGCGGCAGATCCTCAATCCGCGCCTGGATCAGATCCACGTGGACTCCGGCTCTGGCCGCCTCCACTCGGGCGGCTGCCAGCATCTCGGTCTCGACGTCCACGCCGACGCAGGATTTTACATAAGGAGCGAATCCGATGGCAAGCGATCCGGGTCCACAGCCGATGTCGATCAGCCGGGCGCTACCCGGTTGCCCTTCGGGGCCTTGCAATCCCTCGCGCCGTGCCACCTCGCGAAAGAAGCTGGCCGGGTAGGGCTCGCGGAATCGGGCGTAATAAGGAACGGTGGAATCGAAGCGGCCCACGTTATTAGAAATTACCTTTCAGTCCACGGGAATTCTAGCAAAGCGCGAGCCTGATCGGCGGGTGGTGAGGTGCTTACGACTTACACTGCCAATCGGCGTGGGTTCATCATCCTATTGTTATGCTGAGCTAGGGACCGCAGTTATTCTTAAGATCGCTCACATCGATACCGGCAAGGACTTTCGCGGCGGGCAGGACCTTTTGTTGTCGCTGGCGCGCGGGTTGAAGCGGCGGGGACATTACCAGGTGATTGTTTGTCCCAAGGGAAGCCCGCTTGCTCAGCGGGCGGCAAACGAAGACCAGGAAGTAATGCGGGTGGGAAGCATCCGCACGTTACGCGACCGCCTGCGCAACCAACGATTTGATATCGTCCACGCGCACGACGGCAAGGCTCAGACCATTTCCTTCCGCGCTTCCCTCGGCCTGCCCGTCCGGCGTGTGGCCAGCCGTCTGGTTGCGTTCACGCCGCGCCATCCGATGATTCATCGATGGAAATACAGTCTTACCTGCCATGGCGTGATCGCGCTATCGCAATCCGTGCGGCAGGTTTTAGTGGCGGCCGGGGTGCCGGACTCGCACATTGAAGTTATCGAGCCCGGTATTGAGATGCCGATACAATTTCCGGGCGCACAGGGGCGCGCAGAAAAGCGTCGCGAAGCCAGGGCGCGATGGGGTTTCTCTAGCGACGAGTTTGTCATCGGGCATATTGGCGCATTCACGCACGAGAAAGGGCAGGACGTGGCGCTCGGAGCCGCGATATTACTGGCGTCAAAACTTCCCCGCGCGCGCATGCTTTTGGCGGGCGATGGACCCGAGCGGTTGCAACCCGAAATGATCGCGCTGGCGCGCCAGGCGTCCGGTATCGCGCAACTGCCTGGGTTCGTCGACGACTTGGACGAATTTTACGCCGGGCTCGATCTGTTTATCATGCCGTCGCGTTCGGAGGCCTGGGGATTGACGGCATTGCGCGCCATGGCGTTCGGGTTGCCGGTGATCGCCAGCAACGTCGGCGGACTTCCGGAGGTGGTGGAGCAGGGGAAGAGCGGCTGGCTGGTTCCGTCCGAATCGCCCGAAGCTTTGGCGGGCGCGATCGTCGACGCTGCGTCCGATCCAGCGCGCCTGTGCGAATTCGGCCGCAATGCGCAGGCACGCGCCGAGCAATTCTCGATCGAGCGGACCGTGGAGCGGACGGAACAATTTTACCTGCGCTTGTTGGCGGCCGCTGGAAAAGAGACAATAAAGAGTTCGGCGCGGATCAGAACATGACATGGAGCGGCAGAAATGTTGTGGTCACCGGTGCGGGCGGCTTCATCGGCAGCCATCTGGTGGAACGCCTGCTCGCGCTGGGCGCGAATGTGACGGCGTTTGTGCGCTACAACTCGCGCAACGATCCCGGTTTCCTGGATCTGCTGGCGCCTCACACAAAGCACATTCGAATTGTTTCGGGTGATATTCGCGATCCGGAAGCCGTTCGCGAAGCGCTCGAGGGCGCCGGCGCGGTGTTTCATCTGGCGGCGCTCACCGGCATCCCGTACTCGTATGTCCATCCCATCGAAGTATTCGAAGTGAATGTCCACGGGACGCTCAACGTTTTGGTGGGCGCTCGCGACGCCGGGCTGGAGCGCGTGGTCATCACCTCGACCAGCGAGGTTTACGGTAGCGCACTCTATGTGCCTATCGACGAGAAGCATCCCAAGCAGCCGCAGTCGCCTTATTCGGCGAGCAAGATCGCCTCCGACGCCGCCGCACTCAGTTTTCACGCCGGGTTTCAACTTCCGGTGACGGTGGTCAGGCCCTTTAACACGTACGGACCGCGCCAGAGCGACCGCGCCATCATCCCCACCGTCATCAGCCAGGCGTTGACGCAGCCCGAAATCACTATCGGCAACACCGCTCCGACGCGCGATTTCACCTATGTCAGCGACACGGTGGAGGGTTTTCTACGGCTCGCCGAATCCGACGCGGCGGTGGGCCAAGAGGTGAACCTGGGGACGGGTTCCGAGGTTTCGATTGGCGATCTGGTGCGGCGCATCAACGCGATTATTGGCCGCGAGCTTCCTATTCGGAAGAAAGACGAACGCGTGCGCCCGCAAACCAGCGAGGTGAATCGGCTATTGTCGAATAATTCGAAGGCGCGCGAACTCGCGGGCTGGAAACCGTGCGTGGCGCTCGAGGAGGGCATTCGACTGACGGCGAAGTGGGTGGAGGACCGCTTGGAAATGTACGATCCCGGCGCCTATCGAATTTAATGGGAGCCCTCAGCCAAATCCCATGAAGGCCATGATCCTGGCGGGCGGCATGGGGACGCGGCTGCGTCCGCTCACCTTCTCGATTCCGAAACCGCTGCTGCCGGTGGGGGAAAAGCCGATCTTGCAAAGGATCGTCGAGCAACTGCGCGATGCCGGCATCTGCGAACTGGTGCTGGCCACCGGCTACCAAGCGGAATTGATTCGGGCATTTTGCGGCGATGGTTCAAAATTCGGCGTCAGGGTCACTTACGTGCACGAACAGAAACCGCTCGGCACGGCGGGTCCCGCCAGCGCGCTGAAAGGCCAGCTTTCGCCCGGTGAGCTCCTGCTTTTGATGAATGGCGACCTGGTGACCGATCTCGACTTCCGTACTTTTATCGAATCGAGCCGCGCGAGCAGTTGCGACTTGACCGTGGCGTACGCGAAATATACTTACCGATCGCCCTACGGTGTTTTATCCATTAAAGACGGCGCTGTTCAGGGAGTAACCGAAAAGCCGGAGACAGAATACGCGATTAGCGCCGGGATTTATTGCTTAAGTGGCGCCGCGGTAGATCTTATTCCCCAAGACACGTTCTTCACGATGCCGGATTTAATGAATAAAGTGCTCGCGGGTGGGAAGCGCATCCAGGCTTATCCGATCGCGGGAACCTGGATGGGGTTGGAAAGCATCGAGCATTTCAACGAAGCGGTACAGAAGCTTCGGCCGGAATAACGCTTTTCTGGCTCTTCGAGTCCGCCTGCCAAACGGCGACGTAACCGCAACCGAGCACCGCCAAGAACATCGCGAGCACTTCGCTGTTATTGAGATTCCAGGAATAGAAGCCGCTCACTAAAACGCTCAGCGTCACGGCGATGGCGGCGTGCAGCACCCAGCGCTCCTCGGCATCCGATGGCAGGCGGCGCAGCGTGCGCGCGAAGTCGAATAGCGCCCATCCGATCATCCAGAAGAGCGCCAGTGCCGTAGGAATACCGCGCTCGGCCGCATATTGCACGTAATCGTTTTCCAAATGCCCGTAGTATTGCGACGCTTGCGGAGGCGGCATGTCCGGGCGAATATAATCCCGATACTGTCGCGAGACCTGTTCGGGTCCGACGCCGAGCCAGGGATGCGCCTTGATCATCTCCCAGCCGATGCGTCGCAACTCCGCGCGATGGGCGTTGGAATCGGTGCGGCCTTCGTGAGGAGATAATGCCGACACGGCGCGCTCGCGAATGCCGAGAGGATTTGCGATCAATAATCCCGCAATCAATACCGGCACGACCGCTAGCGCCCATTTCTTCCAAAACCAGATCAGGTACGCGCCGCCGCAGAGCGCCCCCAACCACATGCTGCGCGTCCAGGCCAAGCCCAGGGCAGCGGCTACCGGCAACGCGGCGAGAATCAGCCACGGCGTCCAAGAGCGATCTCGCCCAAAAAACACCAGAGCGCCAATGACGAGGAGCGCCATCATTAATTCGCCGCTCAGCGTCATCCAATGGCCCATGAATCCGGTGATGCGGGCATCCACATAAGAGGTGTAAAAATTCTGACGAGCGTATTCCGCCGCGCGGTATTTTTCGACGAATTGTTTCAACGCCCAGAGTGATGAAAGAGCCGCCACGAGGGACCAGCCGATCGCGATCCAGCGGATCTCCTTCACCGTTCGAACCGCGGCTGCCACCAGGAACAGCATCAAATAGACATAGAATTTCCTGATTTGTGGAAGACCGTCGCGGATGTGGCCCGAAACAAGAAGCGAGACCAGTGTTCCCAGCAGGAATAGCGATAAAGGCAGCCAGACCGGCGGAACGCGCCATCGTGTGGGTGTGGCGATGAGCGCGACAATTAGGGCGATCAGAGTCGCGGCCATGAGGATCTCGAAGACTCGAATGGAGACCAGGGGCGTGATCGCGGCCGCGCCGGCTAGATAGAACATCCAATTCATGACCGATGCCCTCATGATACGGCAACAAGAGTGGGCTATCGTAGCGATAGGATGTTGTTTCCCCTCTCGACATGACTAACGACACCGTCCTGACCGTGAAAGACGTATCGGTGACGCTGGATGACCAAGCGGTTCTCCAGAACGTCTCGTTCATGCTGAAACAGGGAGAGGCCTTCGCGGTGATCGGGCCCAACGGCGCCGGCAAAACGGTTCTGTTTCGGGCCTTGTTGGGACTGCTTCCGCATACTGGGCTGGTCGAATGGCGTGCGGGTGTCAAGATCGGCTATGTTCCGCAGAGATTTTCAGTCGATCGATCGGCGCCGATCTCGGCGATGGAGTTTTTCCTGCTGCAATCGCCGCATTTTTGGAGACCGAACCCAGCGTTCACCGCCCAACTGGATCAAGAGCTCAAGCACATGGGGCTGGATCGGCGGGTACTTGGAAAATCGCTCGGAGAATTGTCCGGAGGCGAGACGCAACGCGTGCTGATCGCGTCGGCGTTGCTCGAAAAACCCAGCGTCCTGCTGCTCGATGAACCGACGGCCGGTGTGGATGCGGGCTTCGAGGAAACCGTTTACGCGCTGCTCCATCGCGTTCAGATGGAACGTGGAACCGCGCTTTTGCTCATCTCGCACGATCTCAGCGTGGTTTATCGCTATGCGCAACGGGTTCTGTGTTTAAACAAGTGCGTGGTGTGCCAGGGGTCGCCGGTGGAGGCGCTCAATCCGCAGGCTCTGGCGACGCTCTACGGAGAAGCCAGCTTTTATCATCACGAACATTAACGCTCAGCTGAATGCATACCGTCGCGCACACTTCGTTCTGGATCGCTCTGCTGGTCGGCATCGCCTCCGGCAGCGTGGGGCCTTTCATTCTTCTGCGGCGAATGGCGCTGGTGGGAGACGCGCTTTCTCACGTGGCGCTTCCCGGCATCGCACTAGCGCTGATCTATCGACTGGACCCTTTCTACGGCGTGATCGTCTTCCTGATCGCAGCGGCGTTTCTGGTCTTCTGGCTGGAGGGTCGAAGCCGCGTGCCGCCGGATGCCATTGTCGGGCTCTTGTTCACGGCCAGCCTGGCGGTCGGAATCCTGATGATCCCGAATGCGGATGTCGTCGAGTCGTTGTTCGGCGCGTTTCCCACGCTGACGTTACCGCTATTATTGGCGATTCTGCTTGCTGCCGTGGTGCTGTCGGCGCTGTGCTTCTGGTTCGCCAAGCGATTTCTGTTTCTGATCGTTTCGCCGGATCTCGCCAAGGTGCATGGTTTGGGGCGCGGTTACGATTTGGCGCTGCTGCTGATTTTCGCGATGATCGTGGCGCTGGGGATCAAGCTGGTTGGAACGCTTTTGATGGGCGCGCTAACCATCATCCCCGCGTCCATCGCGAAGAACCTGGCGCAGAGTATGCGGCGCTACGTGATCCTGTCGGCCATCTTCGGGGGCGCTATCTCCGTCGCTGGAGCGTGGATCGCCGAGAGCTTCCGATTCCTGCCGGGGCCGGCCATCGTCTTACTAGGGGTCGGGCTGTTTGTGTTGAGCCTTCCGTTCGCGCGGAGAGGGATGGCGTAATCCTTCGTTGACTCCTTCGCAGACGTTATGATTCGTTTAGCAGGATGCTGAAAAAGGCCTTTCGGGACCGACTCCCTCACGGTCGCGGCTCAGTAAATACCGGTTGTTAACGGAACCGGTGATCCCACAACAAGCCCGCTAAGCATTGGGTCCACTCAACCTCGAATCGGCCCCGTTCGTAATCAGTTGCAACTCACTTGCTGATTTGTGTTGACTTGCATGCGCTCTTCCTCTAATCTAGACCAAAGAAGTCCGATATGAGTTATTAGCTTTGTTATCTTACTTCCTATGGAAATAATGGAGAGCGTTTCTTCTGGTACTCCTAGCCGCGACTAATCTCAAATGCGAATGACTAGCAACAACAAAAGACTAGGGATTGGCGCAACGATCCTATTTGGCCTGCTCGGTCCGACCCTGTGGGGGAGCGACGGCGGCAGCTTGCTCGGCACCGTCTCGGACCCCAAAGGCGCCGCCGTTCCAGGTGCGATGGTGACGGCAACCGAGACGGCCACGACCGTGAAGCGAAGCATCGCCGCCGATGGCCGGGGCTTCTATTCATTCCAGGATCTGCCGGTAGGGCGCTATGACGTCCAGGTGGAAGCGCCGGGATTCCAGCCGCTCCGGCGTTCAGGCGTGGTGATCGATGTCGACAGCAAGATTGTGGTGGATGCATCTCTGGCTATCGGAGAGCGGACCGACGCGGTGACCGTATCCGAATCGGCCACGCATGTGGAAACGGTGGATACCCAGATGGGCGAGGTGATCACGGGCAAACAGATGACCGCCGTGCCGCTCAACGGACGCAGCTTCACGGACCTGCTGTCGCTTCAATCCGGCGTGGTCCCGGTGACGTCTCTAACGTCTGACACTAGTCAGGACGTGGGTGTCAGCGCATTCTCTCCTTCCGGCGACTTGAACCCCGGCACCATTTCGATCAACGGCCAGCGGGAATTCGCCAACAGTTTTGTGCTCAATGGAAGCGATGTTGAAGAGGACGTGAATATGGGCGCCGCGATTGTGCCTAATCTGGACTCCATTGCCGAGTTTCGGATTCTCACCAGCAACTTCGACGCCGAGTACGGCGAGTTCAGCGGCGGGCAGATCGAAGTAGTCACCAAATCCGGGAGCAACGATTTTCATGGCGACGTCTTCGAGTTTCTGCGCAACACCGATCTGGATGCTCGCAACTACTTTTCGCCCGCTCGCGGCGCCTTCGATCAGAATCAGTTTGGGGGAACGATCGGCGGGCCGATCCGGAAGAACCGTGTTTTCTTCTTTGCCGATTATCAAGGCACCCGGCTCACGCAGGGAATCGATACGGGCGAGATCCCGGTGCCAACGCTGGCCGAGAGGGCAGGAAATTTCGGCGGGTTTCCGGGTACCGCGGGCGGCCTTGCGAATTTGTTATCGAAGGACTTGGGCTACACGGTTTCCTCCAGCGAGCCGCTCAATGCCGTTTTTCCCGGCGGGGTGATCCCCCAACGGATTTGGTCCGCGCCGGCACAGCATCTGATGCAATACATTCCGGCTCCGAATAATCCGAATGGCACATTCTCGACCTCGGCCTACAATGAGACCTTGAATGATGACAAGGGCGCTTATCGCGTGGATGCGACGACGGGCTGGGGGATGTTGTCGGCGTACTATTTTTTAGATGGATGGTCGCAGAATAACCCCTATCCAGTGGCTCAGGGCGGCGCGAATGTTCCAGGCTTCAATGCCCTGAATTCCGGGCGTTCGCAACTACTTGCGCTGGGCGATACCAAGACGCTCAGTTCTACCGCCGTGAACGAATTCCACTTCAGCTTTATGCGCGACGCTACCGACCTTGGCCAGCCGGTGGGCGGCGTCGGCGTGAGCCTGGCGTCGCAAGGGTTTGTGGTGGGCGCTGGCACGCCAGGCATTGTTCCGTTGTCGCCCAAAACGGAAGGCGTCGAAAGCGTCGATTTCAATAACTTCTCGATCGGGACCAACACCAACCAGCTCAAGCAGGTGAATAATACATTTCAATGGCGGGATAATTTTTCGAAAGTTGTCGGAACACACACCATCAACGTGGGCGCGGAGTTTCACTACGACCAGGTGAACACCAATCCGATCGCCCAGTTGAACGGCAATTTCATCTTCTTCGGCAGCGCGACGGGCATCGATTTCGCCGATTTCCTGCTCGGCGTTCCGAGCCAATACAATCAAAGCCAGCTCCAGGCTTTCTACGGCCGCAATAAATACGCCGGCCTTTTCGCGCAAGATAGCTGGCGCGTGAAGAAGAATCTGACGTTGAACTATGGCTTGCGGTGGGACCGCATCGAACCCTGGTACGAAAAATACAACCAGATCGCGACGTTCGCGCCGGGCCGCCAATCGGTCGCTTTTCCAGGCGCGCCCCAGGGCATCTTGTTTCCTACCGATCCCGGTGTGCCACGCACCCTGGCGCCCGCCGGCAATCTCGACTTTGCACCGCGCATCGGACTGGCTTACTCGCCCGACAACGGCAAAACCAGCATCCGCGCCAGCTACGGCATGTTTTACACCGCAATTGAAGCGCTGTCGATCGGCATCAGCAGCGCGAACGCGCCGTACGGGACAACATACACCAGCCCCGCTCCGCCGCTGTTCGCCACGCCATTCATCACGGCCGCCAACGGACAGAACGTCGGCCAGTATTTTCCGGTTCAACTCGCTCCGCTCAACACGAACGCGAGCCACCCCGATGCCAATTTCAATTGGTCGCAATTCGAACCCATCAGCGGGATGCCCAACTACGCGATGAACAACAAGATCCCCTACACCGAGGAATACATGCTGTCCATCGAGCATGGTTTCGGCAACAACACGGTGCTCAGCGCGAGCTACGTGGGAACGCAGTCGCATCATTTACTGGTGCTGGAGGAGGCGAACCCCGGCAATCCGGCGCTCTGTTTGCAGCTCAGCAGTCATCTGGCGCCGGGTCAGACGCCCTGCGGGCCATTCAACGAAAGCAGCGTCTTCGTTACCGCGTCGGGACAGACCGTCAATGGAACGCGCGGACCGCTGGGGCCGAACTTCGGCAGCGACACGCTGGAGACCACCATCGGCAATTCCAACTACAATTCTTTGCAAGTCACTTTGCGCCACACCAGCGGACCGTTACAGTTGCTCGCGTCCTATACATATAGCAAGTCGCTCGATCAATCTTCTAATTTGGGCGAAGAGGTGAATCCGCTGAATCCGTCTCTCAGCAGAGCGCTCTCCGCCTTCGATATTACGCAGAACTTCGTGGTCAGCTACAGTTATCAGCTCCCCTTGAAACGCCTGTTCCATGCCGTGAACCGATTCACGCAAGGCTGGGAACTTTCCGGGATCACGCGCTTCAGCACTGGTCTTCCGGTGACGCTCATCAACTATGGCGACAATTCTCTATTGGGCGCCGAGCCGAACGGGATCAACAATTATGGCGTCGACGAACCGGATGTTTCGCCCGGCTCTCTCAATCTGAATCGCAATCCGCGCAATGGGCAGCCATACTTCAACGCGGCGCTGTTCAGCGAAAACGCGCTCGGTACGCCCGGCAACGCCTCGCGCCGTTATTTTCACGGTCCCGGAATGGAGAATTTCGATATGGCGCTTTTGAAGAACTTGTCCCTCACCGAATCGAAATCCCTGCAATTCCGGCTGGAGGCCTTTAATGTGTTTAACCACGCTCAGTTTTTTGGGCCACAAGCCGTGGATGGCAACATCAGCAGTTCCACCTTCGGCCAAGTGGTGAGCGCCGCGGCGCCCCGGCTGGTCCAGGTAGGCGCGAAGTTCATATTTTGAAGTCCTTCATCATACTTTGAACTAGATCATCAAGTATGATGATTCGTGGCGGTGCGTGATCGCCCAAGAAGGAGAAACGCGTGAAGTTGGGAAAATTGCTGGGTGTGGTTTTGGCGATGTCGTTTGCGGTGGTGGCGGCTGAAGCTCAGGTGCCCGCCGACATCGAAGCGGGATTGGTGAAAATGGGGCACATCGTGGACCCGCCCTGCACGGCGAAGCTCTACCGGCCCCTCATGCCGGCCAACGACATTACCAGCAGCGCCACGCCATTGTATCCGGGCATCACGGTGGTGCGCGATGCTTCTTTCGGCCCGAATCCGAAAGACGTGGTGGATATTTTCACGGCCGATAAAGGCCCCGCGTCGCGCCCGGTTTTGATTTACGTTGCCGGCGGCCCCGGCAATAAAATCGAGCTTCAGGACAAAGAAGCGAACGCATTTTACGACAACATCATGCGATGGGCGACCAAGAACGGCATGGTGGGCGTCAACGTGCAACGCCACGGCGGGCAAGGATGGGATGCCGGCGCCAAGGACATTTCCGCCATGATCCAGTGGGTGGAAGCGAACATCTCGAAGTACCACGGCAATCCCGGCCGCATGATTATCTGGGCGCACTCGGCGGGCAACAATCCGCTCGGCACCTACATTGGACGGCCAGAGCTATGGGGGCCCAAAGGAGTGGGCGTGAAGGGCGTCATCTTCATGTCGCCGGCAGCGTTCGATATCGCGCCACTCGATGTACCGCCGCCTCCAGCTGGATCGAATCCGTTCGCGGCCCTTTCGGACGCCGGCAAAACGTGCGGTGTGGAAGGCGGAGCTTTTTCCTCGTCAGGCGCGCTACCCGGCCGCAAGGAAGGACAGCCCGGCGGACCCGATGCACCTTTCGGCCGTCCTCCAGGTGGCGCTGGCGGACGTCCGGCTGGCGGACCACCCGCGGGCTTCGGTGGACCTCCGGTAGATGCGGCAACCAGGCTGGCGCGATCGAGCCTGCCTGAGCTGAAGAAAACAGCGGTGAAAATCATTCTGGCGAACGCCGAGCTGGATCCTGGAGTGGATAAGAACGGGATCATGCCGTTCAATCAGGTCCTGCATGACGAGTTGTGCAAAGAGGGCCCCGCCCATTGCCCGACGCTGCTTTATTTTAAG
Source organism: Bryobacteraceae bacterium (assembly GCA_052148835.1). Classification (GTDB taxonomy): domain Bacteria; phylum Acidobacteriota; class Terriglobia; order Bryobacterales; family Bryobacteraceae; genus Palsa-89. The sequence continues at coordinate 26,848 of JBKQHJ010000076.1, read as the reverse complement.
GGCCATAGCCACATGTCGGAAGTGTTTTCCATCGACACGCCGGACAAGACCGTTTCCGGGCCGATACTTGCCTGGATAAAGAAGATCAAGTAAACGGCGCCTGAAATCGGGAAGGATTCAATGCCCTTATCCGTCCAAGCCAATGGAATGGTGTTGGACGCGAACGACCACGAGGTCATTGAAGCCTGCCAGCGCGGCGACCCTGACGCCTTCCGTGAGCTCTTTGAGGCTTATAAGGACCGCGTCTACTCCATCGCGTTGCGCTATTCGGGCAATCCGGCGGCAGCCATGGACATCGCGCAGGATACGTTCCTGAAGCTGCTGTCGCGCATCGGCGATTACCGTTCCGAGGCCAGCTTCGATTCGTGGCTGTATCGGCTGGTTGTGAATAGCTGCATCGACGATCAACGGCGCGGCCGCAGGATGACGCCATTCCTGGATGGATTGCTCGATGCGGTCTGCGCACCAGCCGAAAGCGTTCTGCATAAGCTGATGCGCGTGGAAACCGAGCAGCGCGTGCAGGACGTAGTGGCAAGGCTTGCGCCCGAGCATCGCATAGTGATCGTGCTGCGTTACACCGAGGGCCTGTCGTACGACGAGATCGCGAAGATTCTCGGGTGCTCGCCCGGCACCGTGGCGTCGCGGCTGAATCGCGCGCACAAGATTCTGGAGCGGCGGTTATCGCATCTGCGGAAAAACGAAGGAGGCGGAAATGAATAACGATCGCGCCTGGCTGGAATCGGAGTTGCAAAGAGGACTGCGTGGGGTGAATGCGCCACCGCAGCTTTGGGATCGTGTGCAGCGGGCGCAATTGGCCTTCGCTGGTCCACGCCGGAAAGCTCGCCATGCGTTGGTTTGGGCGGTGGCGGCCGCGGCCCTGCTGATCGGCGTGGGTCTGGCCAAGGTAAGCGCGGGCATCGGAGGCCTACGCTTGGAACGTGACTCGCACACTTCCGCTCTTCATTGCGAGAACCCCGCGCAGCTGCGTGCCTGGGTGCGCGCCAAGACCGGGCTCAATCTACCTCTGCGCCCGGATTCGTCTCCATCGATTCAGTTGATCGGCGCCCAAACAGTGGACGGTTCGCGCGGCGTTGAGGTGGACTATCGGGCAGGGAATTGCGGCGCAGTGCTGCTGGTGTCCAGAGCAGATGCCGGCGCCTCAAACATCGCGCATAATCGCGTGAGCGGCAACGTCTCGTCGTGGGTCATGGACGGGCAGCGGTACACGCTCGCGTGCAGCGATCCAGCGAGCCTGCAGCTCGCTTGCAAGCTCTGCCACCTGGATTAATTCGCCGGCCGCAGCGCCTCAACAACCCGAATCTTGGTGCTGCGAACCTGTACGGCTTCAGCCTCGGCGTATTGCTGGCGCTCTCGCAGGAGGGCTTCGTAGGACTGCAGAACGGCAATCAGTTTCGGACTCTCCGGTCCCCAGGCCTGTTCCAGTATCGTGATTGCGCGCTCGAACAAGGGCTTGGATTCATCCGACCGGTTTTCAAAACGGTAAACGTTCGCGAGTCCGTAAATTACCTTCCCGATTTCCGGATGATTCGGCGGCAGGGCGCCCTCGAGAATCGCCTCGGATTTCTTGTACAGCGCTTCGGCCTCGGTATAATGCTTTCGTCCGACGGCTGCCGCGGCTTCATTACAAAGGTCGTAACCTATTCGCGGATCGTCCGGCCGAAAACTGTGCCGATCGATCTCCTCGGCGTGCCGGAGCAGCGGCTCAGCGTGGGCGAATTTACGCCGCGCGATCATCAGCTTCCCCAAGTTGCTGAATCCCACGGCCAAGTCCGGATCCGACGGCTTTAGCTCTTGTTTTGCAATGCCGATGGCTTCGCGATAAAGCTGCTCGGCCTCTTCGTACCGTGTTTGATTCGCCAGGAGTCGTCCAAGATTGTTCAGCGCGGCCACTTCACGCACCGGGTCGGACATTTGGCGGTATAGAGCCAGAGCCCGGCGATACAACGCTTCCGAGTCAGCCAGCCGTCCCAGCTCGTGATAGGCCAGGGCGAGACTGTTCATGGCGTCGGCGCCGTCGGGGGTTTTCTCGGCTTGGTGCGCTTCGACGATCGCGATGGCGCGCTGCAACGTTTTTTCCGCTTGAACGTAGTCCGCCATTTCCAGGTAGACCATTCCGAGCTCGTTTAGAATCGGCAGCAGCGAGAGGTCGCGAGGCCCGGCTAGCGATTCACGCAGATCGAGCGCTCGCAGATCGAAGCGTGCGGCATCGGCATTTTGCCCTTCCGCGTGATATGCCGCGGCCAGGTTGTGAAACGCCTTTGCTAAATCGTCCGACGGAGCGGTCTGGGTGGACCACAAGGAGATAGCGCGGGTAAACAGCAACTCCGCCTCGCGATATTTTCCCCTGTCAAAATAGACGTTGCCCAGATTGTTCGCCAGCACGGCGCAGTCCAGCGCGGAGGGCGTGTTCTGGCAGAGAGCTTTGAAATCCGGAGACTTTGAGTCAAAAGGTTCAGCGGCTGGCGCGACCGAGGCCAGCAAAAGAAGGGCGACGAAGGCTCGTTCCATGAAGCATTGTGGACCGAGTTTGTTCTGGCCGGAAGTAAGGGTGCGGTAAGCTAACCGAACCGCTTACGGTAATAAACCAATTCGCTTCAGCAGCCTTTGAAAACGCGGCTCGGAGCGAAGCGGATCGTACAACGGATGAACGTGCATGCAACTGACCGCTTGCTCACGTTTGTCGCAGGCGGTTTCCAGGAGATCGAGCGCCGTTTGGTAGTCGCCGAGCCCTATGCAGGCGATGGCCAAGCAGGATGAGGGAACCCATTGACGCTTGTGAATCTCGTGAAGTCGATCCAGCAACGCCCGCGCCTCCCACCTGAAGCCGGCAGCGCCTAATGTCTGGGCGGTAGCCGCCAGGATACTCGGAATATCGCCCGCCAGCGCCCGCGCGCGCTCCAGGCTGGCGATTGCTTCCTCATAGCGGCCCAGCAGGCTGAGCACACGTCCCAACGCGCTATAGGCTTTCCAAAAAACAGGATCCAACTCGGACAGCTGTTGGTAGAGTTTCAACGCCGTCTTATAATCGCGCGCGAGCATATGAACGTAGCCGCACCCTTCCAGCATGAGCGGCGACAGCGGATCCAAGTGCAGCGCCGTCTCAGCTTCCTTCACCGCTTCGTCGAAGCGGCCCACCAGGGCCAGGTAGTCCGTGGCATACCAATGCCGGGCGCGGGAGAAGCCGGGGTTCAGCGCGATGGCCCGCCGATAGAACGATTCGGCCGCATTCCAATCCCATTCGAACGTGGAGAGGATAAACGCCATGGAAACGTGTGCCAGCGAAGATTGTGGATCTAAACGCAGGGCTTTTTCTGTAACAAGTTTTGCCTTCGGCACCACATCCTGGGGATTCACGACGCCGTAGTCGGCCATCAGGCTATATGCGCAGCCCAAGCCCGCGTATGCTTCCGCGGACGATTCGTCGGCTTCGACGGCTTGCTGAAAGCACAGCACGCTTTGGCGCAGGCCTTCCGGCGTGCGCTTGTTGGAGTGAAAACGACCCTGAAGACAAAGGTTGTAGCACTTCAGATCGGGAGGCTTGCGCGACGCTCCTTCGCTGCGCCAGGACAGAGTGAGTTGCAGCGTGTTGACAATGGCGCGAGCCATCTCCTCCTGGATCGCGAGCACGTTCTCCAGCTGCCGGTCATAAGCTTCAGACCACAGATAGTGGCCCGTTTCGGTGTCGATCAACTGAGCGTTGACTCGCACCCGGCCAGGCGTCCTGCGAACGCTGCCGCGCAGCACGGTGGCCACCTTGAGTTCTTGACGGATGCCGGCGAGATCCTGGTCGCGGCCGCGCAGCTGCGACATGGAGGTCCACGCTACCACCCGCAGTCCCGGGATGCGCGTCAGCAGATGGATCAACTCTTCGGTAAGGCCATCGCTGAAATAATCGGCGCCTGTCTCCGGCGTGAGGTTGGTGAATGGAAGTACTGCGATCGATCGTTCGCCGGCCATCTTCGCCACCGGTTGAAGGCGCGCGGATTGACTTGCGGGCGGGCTCACATTCCGCATCCGGAACGCCGGGACATAGGCGCCCTTTGGCAACTCGATCAGCAAGCAGTCGGGTTTTCCGGACGATGTGTAGTACGCTTTTAACTTCGATCGCAAGCGTCGAGCTTCCACGCGCACGATAGGGTCGGTCCGCGGATCGTAATCGCCCTTGCGGTCGAACACTTCCACTCCGACCACTTGCTCTTTAAGGCGATCGCTTTTTTCATCGAGCGTCAACTCCACGCAAAAACGGAGGAATCGACACAAACGCTCGGAGCGCGAGAACCAGCGGCTAGCGAGTATTTTGTCGACTTGTGCACGGACCTGGTCCGGGCTCGGGTTTGCCGACACGGGCAGCGCGGAACCTGATAACCGTTTGGTCACGATACTCCTCAATGGAGGTACAGCAGAAGGTCTTATTAGTTTACCAAGTTGGGGAGTTACCAAGTTTCAGGGGATCTATCGCCCGCGAACCCGCTCCACCATCGGCGACAATAATTACTGCGAGATGAAAATCTCAATTCTGGTCCCTCTCTACAATGAAGAGGAGTTCGTCGCCACCTTGCTCGAGCGAGTGATCGCCGCCCCGCTCCCGGGAGGTTTCGAGCGGGAGATCATCGTCGCCGACGACGGGTCCACCGACGCTTCCGTTGAGGAAGTAGAAGCGGTAGCGGAGAAATATCCGGATGTCATTCGCCTGCTCAAAACCACCCGCAATCAAGGCAAGGGAGCAGCCCTTCGCCGAGCCATTGCCGAGGCGCGTGGCGAATTCTCCATTATTCAGGATGCCGACTTGGAATACAATCCCAACGAATACGGCAAGCTTTTGGGGCCGTTGATCGACGGGCGTGCCGACGCGGTCTTCGGCTCGCGCTTCCTTACCAGCGGGGAGCGGCGCGTGCTCTATTATTGGCATTCGCTTGCGAATCATCTGTTGACGGGAATGTGCAACATATTCGCCGACCTTAACCTCACGGACATGGAAACTTGTTACAAGGCCTTTCGCACTTCTCTGCTGCAGAGTATTCCGCTCCGGAGCCAGCGTTTTGGATTCGAGCCAGAGATTACGATTAAATTAGCGAAGCGGCAGGCCCGCATCTACGAGACGCCCATCAGCTACAGCGGCCGCACCTATGAAGAAGGAAAGAAAATCGGGCTTAGAGACGCTTTCGAAGCTGTTTGGGTGATCTTGCGGGCCGCTTTTTCGCGCGACATTTATTTCGATAAAGACAAGGATATTCTGGATGCTTTCGCCTCCGCGCCGAACTTCAATCGCTGGATGGCGGATACGATCCGGCCGTACGTGGGCAGACGCGTTCTGGAAATCGGGGCGGGGATAGGTAATCTTACCCGCCAGCTTGTCGCGGGCCGCAAGAGATACGTGGCAACCGATGTCGACCGCGAGCATTTGGAGCGCCTGGGTAACCGCCTGGCGAACCGGCCTAATCTGGAAATCGCGGAACTGAACGCAGCGCGGTCCGAAAATCACGAGCCATTTCATGGCCAAATGGATACAGTAATCTGTTTGAACGTGCTGGAGCACATCGAGAACGATTTGGAGGCGTTGCGAAATATCCATTTAATGCTGGAAGGCGGCGGCCGCGCTGTGATTCTGGTTCCTTCCGGACAAAGCCTGTTTAATTCCCTGGACAAGGAACTGGGGCATGTTCGCCGGTATTCGGAAGAGCAGTTGCGCGAGAGAATGACCGCCGCGGGATTCGATGTAGAGACCATTTTGCGCTTCAACCGCGCTTCCCGTCCGGGATGGTGGCTCAACGGAACGATTCTCAAACGGAGAACGATAAGCCGCCGGCAACTCAGGAATTTTGATCGCCTGGTTTGGCTGTGGCGGCGCGTGGACACCTACTTGCCATGGCCGCAAACTTCCATCATCGGCATCGGGCGTAAGAGGAAAGCGGCCGAACTCGCCAGTCCCATCAGTAACGAATGGTCCGCGCGCGAGGCGTGAAATCGAGTTTCGATAGCCGCCATAGCGCCATGGGCGCCACCACCAGGAAGCCCGCCACAATGCGCGGCATGACGCGAAAGTCGGCCGCGAACGACCGGCCTTCCGATCCCACAATCAGGACGCCGCGCCGCATGGCATAGAGGTGGAAAAGCGTCGAAAGAACCGTGAAGACCACCGACGAGATCATACTGGCGATTAGTTTCGGCGTGCCGCGCGCCAGGTGGACGGTGAATTCGAGCGAGTGGGAGGCCAGGGGAACAAGAACCAGGGCTGCTATCGCCGCCAGCCACGCCGGTTGCGCCCGTCGAAACGCCTGGGTAAGCGCGCCGAAAAAACCCGCCGAGACGCCGCGATAGAGAAGCTCAACCGACATGGCGGCAAATGCGGCCCGCCAGCCCGCGGCCAAATTGGCGACAAAGAAGATGGCGGCCCGAAACAGCGAACTGAGCAGTGCCGACTTCCAATTCCAGCGCCGGATCAGCAGGCCCACCGGATTGCGAATTAGCGCGCGCAGCACCTCCGACACCGAAACAAATTCGCGGGTGTCTGTTTCAACACTCAAGCCTCAAGATACCGCGGGAAAACTTGCACCCTGGTGAACGTTACGTGAAAAACCGGTGAGTTTAGCCGAGTTCACCGCGCTTGGCGGCTTGAATGGCCAGGTCCGCCGCGCGGTAGGCCAGCGCCTGGATGGTAGCCGTCGGCTGCTGCCGCCCCGAAGTGACTAAGCTGCTTCCGTCGGCGATCACCAAATTGGGGACATCGTGAGCGCGATTGTTGCGGTCCACCACGGAGAGCTTCGGGTCGTCGCCCATCCGGCAGGTGCCCATCAGATGGGTGGACGGCATCATGTCCGCGAGCGTGACGCCAGAGGTCCAAGTCTTCTTCGCACCCGCGGCTTCGAGAATCTCGACCTGTTTCGTGAGCGCCCATTTTATGGTTGTGACGTCGTCGGGATGAGGATCGAAAGTCACACGCATCGCGGGCAATCCCCAGGCGTCTTTCCTGTCCGGGTCGAGCGAGATGCCGTTCTGGCGCCGCGGCAGAGAACTGGTGTGCGCCAGTACGGTCATCGTATGGGTGAAATACTCGGCCAGCATCTTCTTATACTCGGCGCCCCACGTCGGCGCATCTGGCGGCATGCCGGTGAGCGCGAAGTTCGCGGGATAGTAATTGAATCGGGCATCGATTCCCGCGCCGCCGTAGAAGCCTCGTTTAGGATCGGCCCGGTAGTAGTCGTGAAGCACCCGCGTCACCTGGATGCCCTTGTACTCGTTCAGCGGATGCTCAAACAGCCCCATCGCAAGGGCGCCGTTGTCCCACATCAAGTGCGTTCCGACCAATCCACTGGAATTCGCCAGGCCCTGTGGGAAGCGCTTCGATTTCGAAAGCAGCAGCAACCGCGCGGTCTCGGCGCCATTGGCACATAAAACTACGGCCTTGGCGCGCTGGAACACTTCACGGCGATTCGCGTCGAAATAGATCGCGCCCGTCGCGCGGCCATGCGCGTCGGTTTCGATCTTGCGAACGTAGGAATTCGGCCGGATTTCACAACGCCCGGTCTTCTCGGCGATCGGAATCACCGAAACCAAGGTGCTCGATTTTGCGCGCATCTCGCAGCCGAAATATTCGCAGAACCCGCAATGCACGCAAGCCGCCCGGCCTTGATAGGGCTGCGACAGGATCGCCATTGGAGCAGGGTACGGATGCAGCCCGAGCTTCTTTGCCGCGCGCTCGAACAACACGCCCGAAGATTTCACCGGCATCGGAGGCAGTGGATAGGGCTTCGATCGTGGGGCCTCGAACGGATTGGCGCCGCCAAGGCCCGAAATGCCCAAATCATATTCGGCTTTTGTGTAGTAAGGCTCCAGATCGCCATATTTGATCGGCCAATCGGCTAAATCCGCGCCCGGCACGTCGCCGAACTGGCTGCGCTCCTCGAAATCGCTTTCATGAAAGCGCCAATAGTTCGCTGTGAAGTGAACGCTGCCTCCGCCCACTTGCCGTCCATACATGATCGCCTTTAGCGGCTTGGCCTGTTCGGACTCGTTCTTACGATAGGCGATCGGCTGGACTTTGGGATCGTTGGTCAGCCCCGGTTGGTAGGTGTATTTGATCTCGTCGTGCGTGTAGTCCTTCACGCCAAGATAGGGACCCTGCTCCAGGGCCACCACGCGGAAGCCCGCGGTAGACAGCTCCTTCGCCATCACACCGCCGGCCGCCCCCGTGCCGATCACCAGAAAATCCACCGCATCCGACGGGCGGAATGTCGCGCCGCTCATTGGTTTTCCTGTGCGTCGTAATAACCGAAAGGTGGCTGGTACGCCATGCGATCCTCAAAGCCGATCAGCTTCCAGCCCACGCGATCGCGGTTCCCACCATAGCTCGGATTGCCGAGGAATCCATATAGGGTATGGGTGCGGAGCAATTCGAAAAACTCGGTGGTCTCGATCGCCCGGATCAACTGAATCCGCCGATCGCTCGAAAGCGATGCGATGCTGGCCGACCCGGGAAACATCTCTTTCCGTTTCTGTTGCACGCTTGCCATACCGATGCGATAGCTTTCGCGGAGGTCGGCATCGAATGTCGACAACGCGCGATCGATGAAATAGACGACGCCCGCCTCGTGCGCGCCGGGGCCATCCGTCGACGGCACGATCTGCGACGTGATCGCGTCGATCTCGGCTGCCATTGCCGGATCTAATGCTTGGAACGGAGGCGGCGTGGATGATCGCACGGCATCGTGCGCGTGTTGCCGGGCCGCGGCTATTTCAGCCCCAATATTCGCAAATGCGGCGACGCCGGCGCATTGAGACAGCCACAACCTTCGAGTGGATTGCATGATCCATGTTACTGCGCTTCTTCGACTACGCCGTTTAAGCCGCGGGCCAAATGCAGATCCGCCCAGTGGAACTCCGTTCGCAGCATCTGCGCGATGTCGTCTTTCGATTTTTTAGCGCGATTCATTTCGCGGACGCGCGCAACCAGCTTGATGGTGCTTTCACGATACGCGGCCATCTCTTGCTTGGTGGCGATGGGACCGTGGCCCGGAACCACGGTATCGAAATCGAGCTGCAGCGCCGAGCGCAGCGTGCTGGGCCATTCCACCGCGCTGCCGCCACCGGAATAATCGATCAGCTCGGGAACGTCGTCGCCCTTGGTGTAAATGTCGCCCGCGGCTAGCACGCGTTCGGCCGGGAATAGTACGACCATGTCACCGTTGGTATGCGCGCGTCCATAGTGATAGAGCGCCACGTTCTTCCCGCCCAAATAAATGTGCGCGTGATGTTCGATCACGATGTCGGGAAGTCCCGGCAGGTTCGCAATCACCATCTGCTCGCGAGCTTCTTGCGACGCAACGATCTTCGCGTCCATGACTTGGAACTTGGCGTTGCCTCCGCTATGGTCCGGGTGGTGATGCGTGTTAATCACATACTTCACCGGCTTGTCGGTGATCTTCTTCAGCTCGGCCAGGATGCCGGCGTGATCGATTTCGAACTTGTCGTCCACCAGCAGAACGCCATCGTTAGTGACGAGTGCTGTGGTGTTGCCGGGGACGAAATCGTTGTGGATGACGTACAAGTCGTCTTTCAGCTTGATGGTGTTCAGCTTCGACGGCTGATTCCCAAACTGCGTATAGGCGGTGAACAAAGCGCCGCAAGCGAGAACTGCCGCGGACAGTCGTACAACGGTGCTTTTACGCATAAGCGAGAAGTATATCAAGTTGGCTGGAGCAAGGGGCGCAACTCGCGAACGGATCTCACGCGTTCCAAGTTGAGCGCGGTGTCAATAAGCTTGCCGCAACGATCGGCGCCGAGCACCGGCGTCATCAGATCGCGCGCCTTGGCGACAACTTCCTCGCGCGGCATGGGATTTTCGGCGGTACCGCGCACGGCTTTGACGGTCTCAGTGATGCGCGAGCCGTCGGTCAGCACTACCTCGACCATGGCCTCGCGAGCGGGGAGGTGGCGCTCGAGTTCGGCATCGGGAACAAGCTGCACTTTGGCGCGTTGCTTCAAGACTGCCGGATCCTGCATGCGTGCCTTATCGTGCGCGGCTTTGAACGACGCCGTTTTGTCGAGCAACATGATCGCGATCATATGTTGCATGCAAATATCCGGCATCTCGCGATTGGTCACCAGCGCCGCTTCGCTCGAGGCGACGCGCACGGTGATCGATTGCACTTGATCGGGATCGAGGCGCTGCCGTTTGAGAATCAACTCCAGCGCATCGAGCGGCGCTTGAATCGGCGAACCCACGGTCCATTTCTTGATGTTGGTGCGCGTGATTTCGTAGCGTTCGCCCAGTTTGTCTATCAAAATCGCGGCCAGCTTCGCCGGATCGGCCTGCGGTGCGTAATCGGCCAGGAAGTTGTCCTGGCCAGAGAGAACATCGTCGACGCCCGTGGCTCCGGCCTGCACCAGCAACGCCGCCGTGATGCCGTTGCGCGCGGGCATTCCCGCGAACAAAAATGCTTTCTCGATGTGATCGGTATCGCGCTGCCAAGTTTTGATTCCCGAACCTTGCTGCGATGCATAATCGATGAGCCAGCGCATTTGCTGCTGGTTCAAACCGGCGGCGCAACCAGCGGCCGCGGCCGATCCGAACGTGCCCGCCAGGGCGTGCGTGCTGATGTGAGTTGCGGTTTGAAATGCACCGGTGCCGACGGCCATCGTAAAACGCGTCCCAACATCGTAGCCCAGGGCGACGGCGCGCAGAAAGCGCTGGCCATCGACGTTGAACTGCTCGCCCGCCGCAAAAGCCGCTGGTACGACGGAAGCGCCCGGGTGCGATTCCGAGGGCGCATGCGAATCGTCGGTTTCATCCGAATGGGCCAGCATGGCGTTGGCCAACGCGGCTTCCATCGCACCGCAGACTACGTTCGAAGCGGCTACGGTTGCAGTTTTCTCCGCGGAGTGCGAACGTGCAAACTGGATCGCAAACCGGCCGGGAGCGAGTTCGACGCCAGAGACCATGGCTGCGAACGTGTCCAGAATATGCTGTTTCGTTTTCTCCAGCGCTTCCTCCGGTAAAGTGCGCTGCCCGGCTTCGCTCATGTACGCGCTGAGCCGCATCATCACTGGACTGGGCGATGCCCCGGCAGCCAGAAGAGGAACGGCGGCGCCGGCCGCGATGAAAGAGCGCCTCGTGATGTTATTTAATCTCATTTCGAAAAACGACTCCGCCTTTCATCACGAATTTTACCCGCTGCATTTCGGTGATGTCGGCCAGTGGATCGCCTGAGACGGCCACCAGGTCGGCGTACTTGCCCGCTTCCACGCTTCCTACTTCTTTGCGCAATTCAAAGTTGAGGCTCTCGGCGGCCCAACTGGTGGCCATTTGCAGAGCCTGCGCGGGCGTCATGCCCCACTTGACGTAGTATGCGAACTGGAACGCCTGCACACCGTGGCCAGTGGTATAAGCGCCGCTTCCGAACACTTCCTTCACGCCGGCCGCGACCAGGCGCTTGAAGCTCAGTTCGGTAAGACGAAAACGCGTGGTGTGGCCGCCGCTGGCCTTGAGATCGCGCCCTTCCATATCACCGATCAAATCCCAGAGGGTTTGCATCACCGGACGCTGGGTGCCGTCCCATAGCGGCTTCTTGAACAGGCGAATAGTTTCGTCGTCCAGACCCTCGGCGCCCGTGATGCCGACGATCACGTGCATCGGCATGTCGACGCCCGCTTCCAGGCAATTGCGCAGACCTTCGCCGCCATAGGCATGGCAAGCGACGCGGAGGCCCCGGCGATGCGCCTCGTCGACAATGGCTTGATTTTCTTCGAGCGTGAGCGATGGAACGTTGATCATTTTTCCATCGGGAGTGAACGCGCCGGCGCCCGCTGGATCGGGATAACCGCCGCCTTCATAGTCCTCGGTCTCATAGATCTTGATCCAATCGACGCCATAGTGCGAGTGCTCGCGCACGGCCGCGCGGGCGAGCCATGGAGAGTTGACATCGCCCGAAAGCTGCCACGCATTCGGACCACCGGTCTGTCCGAACGGCGTGACAACGGACGGCGCGGGATAGTAGCCGGCCGCTCGCGGATTCAACTGCGGTCCAGAGACCTGCAGCCGAGGACCGGGAATCTGGCCCTTGTTGATGGCGTCACGCAGCTCGACGGTCGCATAGGTGTACGGCGAGCCCATGTCCTGCAGCGTTGTGAAGCCGGCGTTCAAATCTTTGAGAGCGTAATTCCATCCTGAGAACGCGGCGCGCGCGTCATTGGGCTGCTGTTCCTGCATCAGGTGGACGTGACGATCGATCAGGCCAGGCAAAACTGTAGCCCTGCTGAGATCGATTACCATCGCGTCCCGCGGAATCTGGATGCGATCGGCGGGGCCTACGGCGGTGATCCGCTCGCCCTGGATCAGAATGACCTGATCCTTCAGCATTGCGCCTGATTTCGAATCGAACAATCGCCCCGCGCGAACAGCTACGCCTTGGGTGGGCGGCGTCTGGATGTTCATGCGAGAGGCGTCGAACGGTCCAGCTTCGGGCCGAGTACCTTGCGCGTGAAGACGCGCGGCAAGAACTATGAGCAAGAGTGAGAATCGAATTCTCATGTCGCGTTCCCGCTCAGTATATATACTTCCGCTCGCTTATGCGCGCGGTTCAGAAGGAACGAGCGTCAAACCAGTCCGGTACGCCGATTCGAACGCCTCCAGTCCGTTGCTGCCGCCATTTACCAGACGGCGAGCTTCGCGCAGATTATCGGCCGTCAGGGCGGTGCGGATCTTGTCTTCGTGATGCTTGAGAAAGCTGGCGAGCAACCGCGCGGCAATCGCGGGATCGTTAGCAAGCTCCGGATCATCGATGAGCTGGTTGCCCATCCCGATGGCCGCGCTATGCAGCGAGTAGTTGGATCGTCCGGTGAGCTGGATGAAGCCGCGCCCCTTGAAGCACTCGCCATCGGGCGGCCCCACATTGCCGAGATCGGCGCGATGGTCGTAAAGGTCGAAAGGGTGGCCGCCGGGCGAGGTGTTGAAGTGGCTCTGGCCTTCGCTGATCGGCGCGAACGACGCGGTCTCGGCACGAATAGTCGCAAGCGCCATCAGGATCATCGGCTTGTCGGCAAGCTGCGGGTCAACCAGCGCGTTTAGCACCAATGGAAGATTTTTCTCGATGTTGGCACGAGGCGCATTGGGCAGCATTCCTGCCGCGACCTCGACCGTGATGTCGGGAATCAGGGAGACGATATTCATTGCCGTTGCCCTTGAGCATACGCCGGCATGGGCGCGAATCGTTGCTTGCCAGTCCGCCGGAGCGCGCCTAGCAGGTGCTGGAAAAGGCCAAAATCCGCTTGCTCACGCGCGCGGCTCAGAATTCCCACCGGTTGTTTGCCGATGTTTACTGAGCCGCGACCGTGAGGGAGTCGGTCCCGAAAGGCCTCTTTTAGGATCCTGCTAGATCGGGAAACAAAAAATCTTGGGAGAAGTGACCGAACTTGGAAGCGTTGCGCAAGTTCGCCGGCACGCCAGTCTCTTTGCGTCGCTCCGACCGGTATACAATGGCTGGCGGAGCATTATGGCAAAAACATGGATGGTAATGGGCCTGGTGAGTTTTGCGCTGGCTGGCGCGTTGTCCGCTCAGAATGGCGCTGCAAAAAGCGGAGCATGCGACCGGGCGTGTCTCGAGGGCTTGGTCGATCAATATCTCGACGCTATGACGGCGCATGATCCTAAGCTGGTGCCCCTGGCGAAAAACGTGAGGTTCACCGAAAACGGCCAGAAATTGGTGATCCCCGATGGCCTGTGGAACTCGATGGTGGGCAAGGGGACCTATCGATTGTTCGTGGACGATCCGCAAGCGGAATCGGTGGCCTTCATCGGAACCATTAAAGAAGAAGGCCGCATGCCAGGTGAGTCGATTGCCGGTGTCATCGCCTTGCGGCTCAAACTACAGAACCGGCAGATCAGCGAAGCCGAGACGTTTGTGGTGCGAAATCCGCAGACCACGGAACGTCTGGAAAAGCTGGGCACGCCGAATCACTTGTTTTTGGAAGCGGTGCCGGAGGCGCAACGGCTGTCGCGCGCCGATCTGATCAAGACCGCGAATATGTATTTTTCCGGGATGCAACAAAATGACGGCAAGGGAGTCTATCCTTTTTCGGACGATTGCAATCGGATCGAAAACGGCATGCCGGCTACCAACGTGCCGGTCAAGGAGGGGCAAACCAGGCCGGACCCGGCTACCGCGACCAACTACTCGTCGGCGTGGGGTTGCAAGGAGCAGTTTCAATCGGGCCTGCTGCATTTTGTGACGCGAATTCGCGACCGCCGTTACGTTGCGGTGGATCCAGAACGCGGGCTGGTGTTCAGCTTCGCCTTTTTCGATCATTCGGCCGGAAAGACGCGGCATTTTGAAACGCCGAACGGCCGGGCTGTGGCGGCCGGTCCCACGCAGCCGTGGACCTGGGAGATCGCGGAGATGTTCAAACTGGAAAACGGCAAGATCCGCCAGATTGAAGCGGTGCTGGATCGCGCGCCTTATCGGATGACATCGGGATGGAGCACTTGGGAAGACGGAATGACAGACCGCGCGAGGGACGTGACGATGGGCGACCGTTGAGCGAGCTGAGCGACTTCCAAATACTGCTGATCGACGATCACCCGAGCGACGCGAAGTTGTTCGAGCACGCCATGGAACAATCCGCCACGCGCGCCACGTTGTACTGGGTGGCAACGGCCGACGAAGGCTTGGAGTTTTTGAAATGCGAAGGTCGCTTTGCGGGAGTGGGCCGTCCAAAACTGGTAGTCAGCGACTTGAATATGCCCGGCATGGACGGGTTCGAGTTCCTGAGACGGGCGCGAAACAATCCTGCGCTCGCGACCATCCCGATTGTGATTTTCAGCAGCTCGCGCGCGCCGTGGGATGTGCAGCGCTCCTATCAACTCGGGGCGAATTCCTTCATCAGCAAGCCGATGTCGCTAGAGGGTTTTGTGGCGGCGATCGGAACGCTGGTGCGGTATTGGCTGGATATTGTGGAACTGCCCGAGCCCGGAGCGCTCGATTAAACTCGGTCAAAAATCACGTCGTTACTCTGACCGGTGATGTCTACTCCCAGGATGCGCGCCAAAAAGTGCAAGATGTGGCCGCGGCCGTTCCGAACGTCCAGCAGGTGGTGAACGAACTCGAAGTCAAGAATCGAAAGGCGAGTGCCTCGAATTAATTCGAGATCGTTTCTAGCGCCAGGTTGTTGGTGCGCGGGCCCAGCAGGCCAATTGCAAGCATGACCATCGACATGCTGCCGGCGATCAACGTAAATACGCCGGCGACACCAAAACGGTCGAGGAAGAATCCAATCACAAACGAGCTGAAGACCACAGAGATGCGGCTCCACGAATAGACGAAGCCGACGGCAAGTGCGCGGATGCGCGTGGGATAGAGCTCGGTCTGATAGGCGTGCGAGGAAAACGACAAAATATTGTTGGACAGCGTGAGCAGAACGCCGAGAACGATCAGCAGCGCGGCCGCGGTGATTTGTGCGAACAGAAGGCCTGATAGAGCGATGGCGAGCGCGGATAAAACGATCTGCCATTTGCGTTCGAACTTGTCGGCGATGGCGGCGGCGATGAGCGGTCCGAACGGCGCGGCGAGGGCAATGATAAACGTGTAGCGCAAACTGCTGGTGATGGCGATGCCGCGCTGGATCAGCAGGGTCGGCACCCAGTTGGAGAAGCCATAGAATCCGACCGTCTGGAACAGATGAAACACAATCAGCATCACGCTACGCGTGCGATAGGGTGGGCGCCACATTTCTTGGAAGCTGCCGCGGCGGTGCGCACTCAGCTCTTTGTCGCCACCATGCTCCGCCAGCCAGCGCGGACTTTCGGGAACGCGCCGGCGTATCCACCAAACCAAGATCGCTCCGGCCGATCCGGCCAGCACCACCCAGCGCCAGCCATCGAGTCCGAAAGGAGCGCGCGGAACCAGCAGCCACGCGAGCAGCGCCGCCATCGGCACGGCGCAAAATTGTATGGCTTGATTGATGGCGAATGCGCGGCCGCGCATGTTGGCTGGGACTAATTCGGCTATATAGGTGTCGATAGTCACCAGTTCAACGCCCACGCCGATTCCGGACAGAAAGCGCCACAGGTCGAGACCGAAAACATGGTGCTGGAACGCCATTACAACGCTCGCGACGGTGTACCAGAGCAGCGAGTAAGTAAAGATGGCGCGGCGTCCGAACCGGTCGGCGACGAAACTGACGAGTGCGGTCCCGACGAAGAGTCCGCTGAACATGGCGGCGACAAAGCCCGCGATGCCGGTGGTCCCGAACAGGCCGGGCGTGGTGGGAGTCAGGATGCCGGAACGGACCAGGCCTGGCGCGATGTAGCCCGCGAAAAAGAGATCGTAAAATTCGAAAAATCCGCCGAGGGAGATTAGCGCGACGCGCGGCCAGACGCTGCCCGGCACTTCTGAAGCTGACACAGTTAAGAGGTTACCGCGGACTACAGTGGAGAGCGGCTTCCGCCGGCCGCGAGAGAGCGGACATGCGCTGGCGCCAGCCCGCGAGCGGCATCGAATTCTCGAATGTCGAGGATTCAAGTTCAATTTGCATTGACGTTCTCCGTCTCCGCTTCCCGGGCATGGGTAGCGCCGGCCAGTTCGCTGGCTTTGGTCTTGGCGCCGAGCAGGTCGAGTTTGCCGGTGCCGAGCGTCGGGATGGAATCGACCAAATAAATGTTTTCGCGCTTGGGGATCCAGAGCTTCGGCAGGCTGGTTTCAGAGAGCCGCTGCCAAACATCCGCTGGCGGGATGGCGGGCGTCGCTTCCGGTTGCGTGTAGAGAAGGGCCAGGCGTTCGCCGCGCTGTTCGTCGGGGATGCCAAGAACGACGCAGGGCTGATCGCCGAGGATGTCGCGAACCGTTTCCTCGATCCTCAAGTGCGGCACCATCTCGCCCGCGATTTTGCTGAAGCGCGCGAGGCGGTCGACGATGTGGAGGAATCCGTCGGAATCTATGCACGCCAGATCCCCGGTCGCGTAGTAGCCATTCACCAGCGACTGCGCGGTGCGTTCGGGTTCGCCAAGATAGCCGATCATACGGCTTGGGCCGTTCACCAACAGTAGTCCGGTTTCTCCGGCGGCGCGCGGCGCCATGGTTTCCGGATCCACGATGCGCAGCGAGACATGCGGTAATGGCCGGCCGGCTGTGCCTGGTTTGTATGCCGAGCGCTCGTGATTGGTCACGTTCACCGAAACCACTGGCCCCATCTCGGTGCATCCGTAGCCTTCGAGCGGCGTGACACCGAACTTTTTCTCGAACGCTTCGGTCAGCGCTGGGCGCAGCTTCTCCGCGCCTACCAGCAGGTATCGAATGCTTTCCAGTTGCTCGCGCGTGCATTTGCGAAGATAGCCTAGGCAGAATGTTGGCGTGGAAAGAAACAGCGTGGGATGGTGCGCGCCCGCGAGTTCGCCGATCGCCTTGGCGTCGGTGGGATTGGGATGAAACACCGCTTTGAAACCGTTGAGCAGCGGGAACCACAGCGTGTAGGTATAGCCGAAGGAGTGAAAGAACGGCAAGACGCCAAGCATGCAATCGGTGTGATCCACCGAATAAACTTGCGCGGTCGCATCCGCGTTCGAGACGAGGTTCCAGTGCGAAAGCATCACGCCCTTGGGCGTGCCAGTGCTGCCGCTCGAAAAGATAACCGCGGCCAGATCCTCCGGTTTCGTTTCGCCCGCAAGCACTCGAGCCGGCAGCAATCGCGCGGCGGCCATCGCCAGCGCTTTGGACGCTGGGCTGAACGTCGCGAGCAAGTCTTCCAGATAAACTGTGCCGGGCAGTTCGGCAAGTTTGGCTTTCTCGAGAAACGCGCGCGCGGAAAGGATGGTCGAGACGGCGCATTTTTCAATGGCATGAGCCATGGCATCGCCGCCCGCGGTGAAGTTGAGATTGACAGCGGTCTTGCCGGCCAGTGTGACGCCGAGGTTCGCGAGCGCGCCGCCCACCGAAGATGGCAGCAGCAGTCCCACCGAACGCGATCCGGTGCAATGGACGCGAATCCATTTCTTCAATAACAGCGCGGCGGTCAAGGTTTGGCCGAAGCTCAGTTGCTTGCCGGTGGAATCGGCGATCGCAATCGAATGCCAGTTGCGCTTCGCGGCCTCGATGAATCGATGCGACAAAGTGCTCGTCGGGCGTTTGCTGTATTCGGCCGCCTGCGTGCCCAATTCGAGAACGCGCTGGTGCAGATGTTCGGAATTAACGTTGCCTGACTTTGCATCGCTACCTGGCTTTGTATCACGGAAGATGGGCTCGCCGACATACACGGTTACTTCGTGCCGCAGCTTCAGCCGTGAAGCGAACGGACTGCCGCCTTTCAAGCTGAGCGCGTGTCCCCACAGGCCGTCCAGGTAGATCGGAATCACTGGTGTTCCGTCAATGCCGCGGGTAATCACATCCACGCCGCGCTCGAAAGGCTTCACGTGCGAGGTGCGCGTGATCTCGCCCTCCGGGAAAATGCAAACCAGCATGCCCTTATCCAATTCGGTGCGAGCGTTGCGCAACGCCCTCAGCGACTCTTTCGAATGTGTTGGGATCGGAATGGCATAGAACAAGCGGCAGAACGGATTCAGCCATTTGTTTTCGTAAAGCGGCTGCCACATCAGGAACCGAATGAAGCGCGGCGTGGCGCAACCGATCAAAATGGCGTCGGCATACGAGACGTGATTGGATACGATCAGCGCGCCGCCCTTTTTCGGGATATTCTCCGCGCCCACGATGCGGATTTTGAAGAAGACGTGCGCGATGGTCCAGACGGTCAGGCGCAGCAGGGGCGCCGGAACCAGCCACGCGATGTACGTGGTGGCAACCAGCGTCAACACGCCCAAGCCAGCGAGGATATGCGACGGCGTCCAATGCAACAAATCGTGAAACAGATAGAGCGCGCCGGATGCAAGCACCACTCCGATCATATTCAGAAAATTGTTGGTCGCGAGCAAGCGGCCTTTCTCTTCGCGCCCAGCATGCTCTTGCAGGAAGGCGTTCAGCGGGACGATGAAGAGTCCGCCGGCGAAGCCCGCGCCTGCTAGCCAGATGGCGCTGGATGCGAACGAGTGCGCGAATCCCAGCGCGATGGAGCAGACGCCCAGCGCGGCCGCGCCGTAAGGAACCAGCCCGATCTCCACTGTATCGCCCGAGAGCCATCCGGCTGCGACGCTACCGAGACCAATGCCCACAGCCAACGCCGTGACCAACAGTCCCGTACGCAGGTCGGAAAGACGCAGCGACTCGGTACCAATCAGAATCACGGCCATCTGAAATAGCGCGCCCAGGAACCAGAAGTACGAAATGCCGGCCACTGTGAGCCACAACGGACGGTCGCGATAAATGCGCTGGACGCCGGTCCAGACTTCGCCGAACGGATTCCACTGCATCCGCCGGCGCGAGCCGGAAGCTGGGACCTTGCGAATGAACAGGCTGGTGAGCGATCCAACAATCGCGATCGCCAGCAGCATACTTCCCAAGATCAACGGCTCGCCTTTCCAGCGCGCAAACAGGAAAGATCCAACGCTGGTTCCGAGCACGATGGCGGCGAAAGTGGATAGTTCCAGGAGCCCGTTGGCGCGCGTCAATTGCGCTTCGCTGAGCATTTCGGGAAGGATTCCGTATTTGGCCGGGCTGAAGAAGTTGGCCTGCATCGCCAGCAAAAAGAGAACCGCCAGCAGCATTTCGATGCTGCGCAGATAAAGCGCGATCATGCCGACGCCCATAATTGCGATCTCGAACGCCTTGGTGATTTGGAGCACGCGCGTCTTGCTGAAGCGGTCGGCCAGTTGG
The DNA here is from genome assembly GCA_052148835.1 of Bryobacteraceae bacterium. Lineage (GTDB taxonomy): Bacteria > Acidobacteriota > Terriglobia > Bryobacterales > Bryobacteraceae > Palsa-89. The sequence continues at coordinate 7,079 of JBKQHJ010000076.1, read as the reverse complement.
CCGGCGTAACCGGCGAATAACAGGAATGGCAGAACGAAGACGGCGCCCGCGATCGCCAGGTAGCGCGAGCCGAGCAGTTGGTTCGCGGCCAGCTCGACGGCTCCCACCGACACGATCATCTTATAGACGTTGTCGTTGAACGCGGCCAGGAATTGGGTCCAGAGGAACGCTTGAAAACCGGCGTCGGCGAGCAGCGCGGCATATCCGCTGGATTCGGCTTGAACTTCCATCCTGGTTGCCATGCCCATTGTCTCCATACGATGTATTCGGCATTTTCGAGGCCAAAGTATCCGTGCGCTAGTTCCTTTATTTCTAACAGCTAAGAGCCAATGGCCAAAAGCCATCCAATACATAAAATGTACTATTATGTACAATCGGTGTATGGGCGTGTTCTCCAGGCAGGATCGGCATTTCCTTTCCTCGGTAGCCAAACTGGGCTACGGGAATCCGTTTCTCACCGAGCGAATCCAGTACGAGAAGGCGGCGCTCGGCCGCGAGTTTGTCCCCGGCGGCGAGGTGTGGAGCGCCTCGGTTACCGATCCGGATGCGGAGTCTCCCAACGTCACCGCAATTTACAAAAAGCTGAGCGCAATCATGGAGCTGTTGCCCGCGCGCCTGGCAGCGGCGCCGGATCTCGGCGACGAAGAGCTCGCGGCCTACGAAGAGAGCGTCCACTATCTGCTCTATGAGCGCTATCGTCCGCGGTTCGTCGCGGCCCAGGGTAAATGGCGCTTCTATCGCGAATTCCTGGCGGACTGGAACAAGCTTTGCCGCATTCGCGGCATACGCTTCGAGAGCGAGCTCGACCCCGCACACGTCTTCGCTTGTTTTCGGCAGATCCAGCGGGCGTTTCATCATATCTACGACAACATCATCGGGAACTCGATGCCGGCGGCACGGCTGCGCGCCAGCGTCTGGCAATCCATCTTCACACACGATATGCGCCGCTACCGGCGCGTTTTGTACCGCAAGATGGGCGATTTCCCTACGCTGATCACAGGGCCGTCGGGAACGGGGAAGGAGCTGATAGCGCGCGCTATCGCCGGTGCCCGCTACGTGCCGTTCGACGCCGAGCGAATGGAGTTTGCCGATGCAGCGGGCGAGAGTTTCCTCGCGATTAATATCGCGGCGCTTTCGCCGACCCTGATCGAAAGTGAGCTGTTCGGGCACCGGCGCGGCTCGTTCACCGGCGCCATCGGCGATCGCAAGGGATGGTTGGAAGCGTGTCCGCCGTCCGGCTCGGTGTTCCTGGACGAGCTGGGCGAATTGGATCTCGCGATTCAGGTGAAGCTGCTGCGAGTGATGGAAACGCGCCGATTCTCCGCGGTGGGCGATACGGTGCTGCGCGATTTTCAAGGGAAGCTGATCGCGGCCACCAATCGCGACTTGCCGGCCGAGATTCGCGCCGGCCGGTTCCGCGAAGATCTTTATTATCGCCTGTGCGCGGATCTGATCCGGACGCCGTCGCTGGCCGATCAGATTCGGGATTCGCCGCGGGTGCTGCGCGAGTTGGTCCATTACATGACGCTGAGAACGGTAGGTGATGAAGCGGAGCGCTGCTTGCCGGAAGTGGAGGACTGGATCGCCAAGCAATTGCCCGCCGATTACACCTGGCCGGGGAATTATCGCGAGCTCGAACAATGCGTGCGGAATGTGATCATCCGGCGTTCGTATCAACCGCTGGCGCAGGCTTCGAGCGGCACCGAGGACGCGTTTTTCGATCGCTTTCGCTCGGGCCAGTTGAGCGCGGACCAGCTGCTGGCGTGTTATGCGGCGCGCGTATATCGATCGACCGGCAGCTATGAAGAAGCCGCGCGACGGATGGGCCTGGACCGTCGAACGGTGAAGGCTAAAGTCGAAGCCTATCTCGCCGCCCAGAGCGAATAGGACCACTCGCTCACGCGCGTGGCTCAGAAACACAAGTGCATGTTTGTAGGTGCTTACCGAGCCGCGACCGTCAAAGAGCCGGTCTAGAATTCGTTCGATTCCGGTTTGAACAGGAACGTCAGGACCATCCGGCTTTGCACGGTCTTGTGGCCTTCCCGCGCGGGACGAAAGCGGGACTGCTTGGCGGCGCGAAGCGCTTCGGTTTCCAATAAGTCCGCGCTTTCACCCTTGGTGGAAGCGACGCGCGCTCCGGTTACCTTGCCTTGCTGATCGATCGCCACCACCACGTCCACTCGCACTTCCGACTGAATTTTCGGTTTCAAAGCGGCTGGAACATCGAGTGGGATCAAGGGACCCACGAACGGCTCAGAGGTTCGCGCCGCCACGGGTTTCACCACTGGCGCTTCGGTCCCGGCGGCATTTCGCGCTACGGCGATGTCCGGGAGGACGGGTGCGGCCGGAGGCGCCGGCTTCACCAGGGACAGCTTTTCCACGGTGGCGAATCGCGACCACTGGTGTTGCATCTCCGGAAATGCCAGGCCAGCCACCACTGCAATTGCGGCTGCTACCGTAACGCCGAGGACGGACCACCCTCGCGACGTTGGCGTGTGAGCAGCGGCTCCGCTGAAACTCGCGAGCGGCACCGCTTCTGGTGCGGGCGGCGGGTCGGGGATGGGCGTAGCGGCCGTTGCTGCCTGCGCCGGCGCGGGCAAAAGTGGAAGCTGGCGCGGAGCTTGCGCCCAAAACGTCTCCATTGCCGACAAGAGCTTCTGAAATCGCTCGTCGGCGAGATCCGGGCCGCCGATTTGTTGCAGCTTGCGAGTCTGCTCGGCCACTTCGCCTTCCAGCACGCCGATGCGCCGCGACAGATTGGATTCCATCTCGCGAAGCAACTTGGACGGATCGGAGGCCAAGGCCTCGCGCTCGCGCCGGACTTCCTCACGCCGGTCCTTGAACAGACGGCGTCCGGCTATGGTCCCGCTCATCACCGCGGGCAATTGGGTTTCCGGCGCCTGCTCACCGGCCGCTTCGGCCAGCAGCTTGATCTCCTCGCCGAAACGCATGGCATCGCGCTTGGAAAGGCAACGCCACTCGGACGGTTCCACTTCCTGATCCGATTGGAAGAGCCCGAATCCGACCAGTTCGTCTTCGCCCAGAAAATCGGCGATGCGCGTGAACTGCGCGATGGTAACTTTGCGCAGCGACGTGGCGCCGGAAAAAGCCGCGCCGAAAGCGTGCGCTTGTTCAACGGAAACCGGGCCTCCATACTCGGCTGTGAAGTTGAGCGACTCGGCGTCGAAATCCGAGGCCAGCCACTCGCCGCGATCCGGCTCGATGTGCACGTCTTCGGAGAGCAGGTAAAAGAATTTGCGAGTTTCTTCGACGACGCTGGCCATTTTATCCAGCGGTACGCCGGCCATCCGGCGATTTAGTTCAACCCGAACGCGCAGTCTTGCCATTTAATTAACCCCTGGGCCGCCCGCGGCCGCAACCGGCTTCGAAGGGCTGAAGGCCGATAGAATACGGTCCAACGCGACGCGCAGATTGTGCCAGGCCTCCAAACAGTCGGGTGCGAGTTGCACAATGCGGTCGCAGTAGCGCGCGGCGGCATGATGATCCTGGCGCTCCAGCGCGACGGCCGCCAAGCCTTGTAACGCCGCCGGAGATTGCGGAGAAATCTTCAATAGACGCTGCGAATAATCGCGGACGCGATCCAGATCCTGGGTTTCCACGCCCAGCGCGATCAAGTTGGATAAAGTCTCTTCCGAATTCGGGTCGGAAGCCAGCAGGGCTTCGTAAGCGTTCTCGGCCTCGCCGAACCGATGCAGCAGTTGCAGAGTCACCGCCTTGCCGAAAGCGGCCGGTCCAGCCAGCGCATCCGAACATTGCTGGAAGGCCGCGAGCGCTTCGTCCAGCCGATTCAGATAAAGTAAACTGGCGCCCAGGCCCAGGTGGGCCGCGCCGTGACCAGGGTCCAATGACAAGGCCCGTTCAAAGGCCTGGCAAGAGGCGTCCCAGCGATCCGACCGCTGCAGGCAGAGACCCAGATTGTAGTGCGCATCGGCGTTGTCCGGTTCCGAGTGGACCACGGCGAAGTAGCTCAAAGCTGCGTCGGGATAGCGCCCCAGGGCAAACTCGATCTCTCCGCGAATCGTATAAAGGTAGGCGTTGTATTCGTTCGGGTTGGCGAGCGAGCGCAGCGCCTCCTCCAGGTGACCTGTGGAGCGCAAGGCCAGGGCGGCGTCGATCTGCGGCTGAACGCCCGGTTTGAGCGAGATTTCAATGACATTAGCTGGAGGTGTCATGAAGCCGTCTCGCTATTTTCGACTGGCGTGAAACTGCCGCTCCCGGTCCGAATCATCTTCGGGACCACCATTTCCCAGGCCGCACCGGAGTCATGGTGGGCGGGCGGCTCAATTGTAAGTGGCGATGCCACCACAGGCACCAACGCGAGCGTTGGAGAAGGCGTTTCGCGAGGGCGCCAGGGGCCATTGGCTGGAACGAGATCTAAATGGGCGAATAACGTGACCCAAGTGACGGCGAAGTGGAAATCCCTAGGTTCCTCAGCGGTTTGCGTGGGCTGGATCGATCCGGGGTCTTCGACCGCTGTTAGCGGATCAACCGAACTGGCCTTCGGATTTCCCATGACGGCGTAGCTAGGGGCAAAATAAGCATCGTCGCTTAGCTCCTGGGAAATTAGGGTACTAAGTACCGAAAGTGGCTATTGGCTATTGGGAGTTGGCCATTGGCAAAAACTTGAGGGGCAGGATGTTCTCCTGCCCCTCGTGAATGTACGTCTAAACCGGCGAATTAGAATTGGAAGCGCGCGATTAACTGGCCGCTCCTGGGCTGGGCGCCTGCGCCCTCCACGAAGTTGACGAACCCATAACCGGCCGACAACAAGCCGCAAGTGCTGCCGATGCAGTTGCCGTGAGACGGCAGGGTCTCGGGGGTAGTGGAGGGAAGGCCGAAGATTCCAACGCCATTCGCCGGCACGGAGTAGAACAACCGGTTGAAGATGTTCTGGAATTCGGCGCGAATCTGCAGGGTCATTCCTTCTTTGATCCTGAAAACGCGGCCGAAGCCCAACGACTCAGCCGGCTGTCGCTGCCAACGGAAATCGTTATAGTAGGGCGAGGATTCGCCGAACTGGCCCGCGGGAGCATCCGTCCAAGCAGCCGGATTCAGCACCAACTGGGTGGTTGGATCGAAATGGGAATTTGGATCCACCAGGAACAAGGGCTGGCCGGGTACACGATTTTGGAACGTGGTGCCGCCGCCCCAGAGCGCAGGGTTGTTGGCGGGTCCAACGCCCAACTCGGTCAGAAGATTATTGTTGGAAGCGGGCGTCCGGATCAATACGCCGCTCTGGTAGCGCAGCAGTCCGCTCAAGGTCCAATCGCGCGCGAACCATGACACGGCGTGCATGGCCGCGCCACCACTGCTTTCCCATTTAGGAGTCGTGTAGGTGAAGTTAATGATCAACTCCTGTGGAATGTCGAAGCCGGAAATCTGCTTGTCGATCGCCGGATTAAATATGTCGTTGATGAGCGGGGCGTTGGGCGTCAGATACGAAGTATTGGAGTTGACGCCGTTGGTCAGCTCCTTCTGATACGTGTAGGCGATCCCAGCCGTCAGACCGTGGGAGTAGCGCTTGGTAAACTTCACCTGGAGCGAATCGTACCAAGTGTCCCCATCTGGAGGGCCGATGAACGGCGGGATACCGCCATACCACTGCGGCTCCGGCACCAATGCGGCAATCAGCGGCTCCGAGCCGGGGAAGCCTGGATACACGCTATTGGGATTCGCCAATTTCGGGAAGCGGGCAATCACGCTGGGAGAATTAATCGGCGTGAGCAAAAGCTGCTGGTCCACCGGATTTTGGATGTTGATCCCGAATTGCGACTGCAACTGCTGCGGCGAGATGCCATCGTAATTCATCGTGGACAGCAGGGGCGCAGTCCACCAGTTGCCGCGATTTCCCACATAGGCTGCCTCAACCACCATGTCCTTGGCAATCTCGCGCTGGAAGCCGATGCTCCATTGAAAGATTCGGGGAAGGCGAGCGGCGTTAGATGCGATCGAAATGAACGGCGAACTCGGAGGCACTACGCCGGGCGCCGCTGCCGCTGGATACTGCGGAGTATTCGGGTTATAGAAGCTCTGAAACGTAAGGACCGGATTGCCATAAACGTTGCCTGGAGCATACGGATCGCCATTCTTGAGAATCGCGGAGGGCAATCCATACCCTGGAGAACCCAGCGAAAGGAAGTCCGGGACACTGACGTTTAGCCCGGCCTGATCCGCTCCAGCCGCATAGTTGATGGCGCCACCGGCGCGGAAAACGGTCTTTGGTGTGATCTGCCAGGCCACTCCTAAATGAGGTCCGATGGAAAATGGATAGGGCTGGGCGAAGCTGCAATTGCAGGTGGTCCCGTACTCCACGCTTCCCAACCGCCCACCGATGGTCGGGTTCGGCAGCGTGAAGTCGGCACTCTGCATTCGGCCATGTTCTTCGCTCCATAGGGTCGCATAATCCCAGCGCAACCCGAGCTCGACGGTGAGGGTGTGAGTGACCTTCCAGCTATCTTGGAGATACAGTCCATACGAATGCATGCCCAGCCGTGTACCTGTCTCGGGCGGGGCCACTTGAAGACCGCCGGCTAGGCCAAGCAGGAAGCTGGAATAACCCATTCCGCTGCTGGCGTAATTCGCAAAAGGCTGGCCATATTGCGCGGGATCCGCGGTCTGGACGTTGGAGAACTCAAATTCTCCATTGGCGCGGCTGCTAGTGATGGTCGGAATGCCCTCAAACATCGCTGTCGCGCCCAGCTTGAAGGTATGGTTTCCCTTGATCCAAGTTGCGTTGGCGTTGAAGGTTGGCTTTACATCCTCTTCGAAAGGCGCTTCAAAGAACGAAGCCGTGCTGGTGCTGGAGGGGAAGCCGCCGCCACCGGTGAAGCCTGAAAAGCCAAAGGCATTAGCATTCAGCCCGGAAAGGTAGGGGAAGTTATTTCCAGGGAACGGAACGCCGGCCGGAAACAGACTGGATTGGTTGTAACTAGGGGTGACCGACGGATTCGTGGTGTGCAGCAAACCCGCGCCGAAATGCAGCAAGAAGGTAGGCGTGACCGTGTCGTCCAAATTGAGGCGCACGGTCTGCGCGAGAGAATTTTGGACTTCCAGGGTGG
>JBKQHJ010000075.1:0-24106 GCA_052148835.1 Bryobacteraceae bacterium | reverse complement strand
GTGGCGATGATCTTGCCCTGAAGATCCTTGACGGAATGGAACGCGCTCGATTCGGGCACGGCGAGGACCCAGCGCACCTTGCCGAAGCTCTGCTTGGCGTAGACGAGATCGGCGACGGCGTGAACATCCGCGCCCACTTCCTCGACCCAGTCGAGCCCGGTGAGGCCGGCGTCGAGAATGCTGTCTTCCACGTAGCGCGCCATTTCCTGCGCGCGGATGAGCATGCACTCCATGTCGGGATCGTCGATCGAGGGGAAGTAGGAGCGCGAGCTGGTGGTGATGTTGAAGCCGGCGCGGCGGAAAAGATCGACAGTGGCGTTTTCGAGGCTGCCTTTGGGAATACCGAGCTTGAGCTTCACGATTTGCTCCCATATACAGCATTCGGATCGTAGGCGCGCGGCTCGGATTCCTTCCAAACGCCCTCGTCGAGCCGGCGGAAGAAGCAGCTTTGATAGCCTTCGTGGCAGACGCCGGGGCCGAGGGCTTCGACTTGGATGAGGAGAGCGTCTAGATCACAATCGGTAGAAATGTTTTTGACCAAGAGCTTGTGGCCCGACGATTCGCCCTTGAGCCAAAGCTTGTTGCGCGAACGGCTGAAGAAGGTAGCGTAGCCGGATTCCACGGTTTTGCGGAACGCCTCTTCATTCATGAAGCCGACCATAAGGACGCGGCCGGTGGCGTGATCTTGAATGACGGCGGTGACGAGGCCGTTGAGTTTGCTGAAGTCGAGATTCATGTGTCGATACCAATAAAAAAGCCCGCCAAGTTATCGGCGGGCGGCGTGTTCACTTCAAAAAATCATTACATGGACGCCGATCGCCAGTGGTGCCGATGATGATGGTGATGGGCGGAGCGCATGAACAAACAGTATAGCAGGATTGGCGGGTTGGCGATTGGCGATTAGGAAAAGTGATAAATTGGGCGACGGAGAACCTCCGTGAAAAGATACGTTCCTGTATTCGTGATTTGCGGTATCAGCGTTTTGCTTTTCGCCGCCGAAGATTCGCATACGACCTGGAGCGACTATCTGGGCGGGCCGGACTCGGCGCAATATTCGGCGCTGAAACAGATCAACAAGTCGAATGTGAATCAGCTCCAAATCGCGTGGACGTACCCCACCAGCGACAAGAACAACTATGACTACAACCCCATCGTCGTCGACGGGATGATGTATGTCCAGGCCAAGAACAATTCGCTTGTCGCGCTGGACGCCGCTACGGGCCGGGAGATCTGGGTGCATGCCAACAACACACGATCGATCACGGCGCGCGGGGTGAATTATTGGGAGAGCAAGGATCGCTCGGATCGGCGAATTCTATACGCGGCGGACGGCTATCTGGTGGCGATCGACGCACGCACGGGCCAGCCGATTGCATCGTTCGGCGAAAACGGGCGATCGGATCTGAAGGTGGGCTTCGATCGCGACCCGAAAACGCTGACGCGCTTTCAAAACAATACTCCGGGACGTATTTTTGAGAACCTGATCATTTTGGGATCGGCGGCAAGCGGCGAATATGATACATCGTCGCCCGGCGTCATCCGCGCCTTTGACGTAATAACGGGCAAGCTGGTGTGGGTTTTCCATACGATTCCGCATCCGGGCGAATTCGGATACGACACCTGGCCGCCGGACGCGTGGAAGACGATAGGTGGAGTTCAGAACTGGAGCGAGATGACGCTGGATGAGAAGCGCGGGGTCGTCTATATACCGCTGGCGTCGCCGAACTACGATTTTTACGGCGGGGACCGGAAAGGCGCGAATCTGTTCGGCAATTGTCTGCTGGCCCTGGACGCCCACACTGGAAAACGCTTGTGGCATTTTCAGTTCGTCCATCACGATCTTTGGGATTACGATGCGCCGGCGGCGCCGAAGCTGCTCACGGTGCGGCACAACGGAAAAATGGTGGACGCGGTTGCCCAGCCGACAAAAATGGGTTTCCTGTTCGTGTTCGATCGCGTAACGGGCCAGCCGCTGTGGCCGATCGAAGAGCGCGCCGTGCCCAAGAGCGACGTATCGGGTGAAGAGGCCTGGCCGACACAGCCTTTTCCGACGAAGCCGGCTCCGTTCGCGCGGCAGAAGTTCACCGCCGACGATATCAATCCGTTTATTCCGGAGGCCGAGCGCGCCACTTTGCGCGACAAGCTGCTGAGTTCGCGCAACGAGGGATTGTACACGCCGCCAAGTTTACGCGGGACGATCGAGATGCCGGGGCATAACGGCGGCGGGAATTGGGGCGGCGCGGCGGTGGACGCAGCGGCGGGACTGCTGTATGTGGAGTCGAAGGATCTGCCGACGTATTTGAAGCTCGACACGCGGCAGCCGCGGGGGCCGGGGAATGCTGGCAATCCGGTGGAACAGGGGCTCGGGATTTACACGCAGAATTGCGCCGGGTGTCATGGAGCGGATCGTGCCGGGCAAGGAGGCGCGATTCCGGCGCTAGTGGATGTCACGAAGCGATTGACGGCCGATCAGATCAAGACGACAGTGCGAGGAGGGCAAGGTCAGATGCCTGGATTCTCGCAACTAACGCCGCGCGATTTGGATGCGCTGGTAGCGTTTCTTGCTAATCCAGCGGCGGCGACCGCGTCCCGCCCTCCCGGAGGACGCGACTTCAGTCAAATTATTCCGCTTCAACCGCAGCGTTACTGGGCGCCGGTGGATTTTCTTTTGACCAGTACTCGGCTGTCAGCGATCGGTCCGCCGTGGTCGCGCCTGACAGCGTATGACCTGAACACGGGCGACATCAAATGGCAGGTACCGCTGGGCGAAGTGAGCGCGCTCGCGGCTGAGGGGCACACGGACACCGGCAGTCACTTTCCGCGCGCGGGAATGGTGGCGACGGCCGGAGGGTTGATCTTCTCGGCGACGACATCGGATCGGAAACTGCGAGCCTACGATCGAGACAACGGCAAAGTGATTTGGGAGACCAGCATTTCCGAAGCTTCGGAGGGCGTGCCCTCGGTATATGAGGTAGGCGGGCGCGAGTTTCTGGTGCTGTGCGTTGCCACCGGCAACGGAATGATGGGCGGCCCGGCGGCGGAGAGGGCTGGCGCGTACGTGACGTACGCTCTCCCGGCGAAGTAGAACAATTTCTACTGATTCTGTTTCTGCTGTTGCTGCTGGCGTTCCTGGAAGTTCTTGACGAAAGTGAGCATGGCAGTGCGCTCGCTGTCGTCGAGCTTGCCGTCGCCGTTTTTGTCGAACATCTTGAAGACCTGCGTCAACCGGCTGACGGCGTCCGGCGACAGCATCTCGTAGGGGAGATCTTCGAGCGTTTCCACCTGGCTCAAGAACTGTTCGACGTACTGGCGGCCTACGTCGCGATGCAATTCCACGAGGTCAGCCGGGGTTGGAACCAAGACGGTGAGGAACACGAGTGCCATTTCGTCCTTGGTTTCTTCGCCCCAATGAATGCGCACCGGCGGATGGACGGGATTGTGCGGATTGTTCTCGGAGTTATCGTACGTATATTCGAGATCGATGCGGGTTCCCTTGGGCAGATCCATGGGCGCCTTGTAGCGATAAGCATTTTGCCAGTTAAAATCCCAATCCTTGATCCAGATGAGCGGCTTGGTGGATCCGTCGGGCAAGGTCGCGGTCACTTTCATGTCTTTGCAGAGATAATGCGCGTGCGGAGTTACGCCCGCCAGTTGCACGTCGCGCGGCAGCACCAGCGAGGATTTCGCCACGTAGTGCGCATCGCCAGGCGCGATATCGAGATGATGATCGAACAACAGAATGGAAGTGCGGCCTTTGGTTGGCGGGCCGGAGAAGCTTAGGCCGAACGACGATTGATCCTGTTCGGGCTTACCGGAAGGATGGTAATGAATTTGAATCACCACGTCCATGCCTTTGCGAAGCGGCAGTGACAGCTCTGGAACGCGCGGCTGCGGAGTAATGCCGGGAGCCCATCCGCCAATCAGCCCGGCGGCGGGAAAACCGGGACCTCCGAAACAGGGATAGCTTCCGTCGGGACTCGCGGCGGCCAACTCCTTGGCTTTGCCGCTGGCATCGAGAAACACCAGCGCGTGATGCACGATGCGGCGATTATCCGGGCGAAATTCGGTGCTATCCACATACACGTCGCGCTCAAGGCCGGTGGGCAAAACGAAGCAGCGATACTGATCGGGGCCATCGGCGGGCAACGAATACTTCACGGGAATGGTCAGCACCTGGTCCGGCTGGCCGCCCTGCCAACCATCGACGAATTTCGGCGGGACTGGCTTTATTTTCGGATCGCCTTCGGGCGCGCCGGCTTTCGCCCAATCTTGAATGAGGGCGATTTGGTCGACGGTCAAGCGGCGTTCTCCGGCGAAATCGCCGTAGCCGGGCTCGGCCTTCCACGGCGGCATGAAGCGTCCGCCGACGGCGCTGGCAATTAACGAAGCGCGCTTCGCGGCGTCTTGATAGGTGAGCAGGGGAAACGGCGCGACCTCGCCAGGCCGATGACAGGTGGCGCAGTTGGCGTAGAGGATGGGCGCAATGTCCTTGTTAAAGGTGGGAGCGCTGGAGGCCGTAGCGCCGACCATGACAAGGGGGCACAACAAAATGAAGCCAAATTGTTTCATGCGAATTTACCTCTAATTGACGGCGGTTACCGAGCAACCGAAAGCTTTTGTGCGCGGGTTAGGCACCGGCTTGCCAGCGAGCACGGCATCCAGGGCTTCCCGCAGATCGAACTTGGTCGGCGCCTGGCGCCGTATGTTGAAATCCTCCACCAGATTGTCAATGCGTCCCAGGTAGAGCAACGTGCCATCGGGAGTGAGCACGGCGGCGGAGGGGATGGTGGTGGCGCCGGTCATCTTCACCAGGACCTGATGCGGATCGAAGAGCACGGGAAAGGAAAACTGGTAATCCTTGGCGTGCTGCACGACGTCGGCATTGGCAATCGTGGTATCGGCCTGCACCGCGTAGAACGCCACGGCGCGCGATTGGTAGTCGCGCTGGGTGCGATTCATTTCCGGAACTTCATTGTTGCTCAAAGGGCAATCCGTCGTCGTAAAGAATACGACAATCGCCTTTTTTCCGTTCCATTCTTCTGGAGTGTGAACCACGTTGCGCGTATCGCGCAAAGCGAACTGGGGCCGGTGAGCGGCCGACGCCGTAACACACACGATTACGGCGGCCAGCAAAACTCGGGACATGATGTCTTAAGTTTAGTTGGTTTTTAGCTCCGCGTATAGTTGGCGAACAAAGCGCTCCGACGTAGTGGAGGCATTGGGAATGCCATCGAAATCCGACGTGGGCTTGGCGGCCAGGACTTCATCGACGGTTTTACCTTGTTGCACCAGCGCGTCGACCTTAGCACGAATGGCGAGAATCATATCGCGATGCGCGATGACCGCGGCCCGATCGACCATGGGGCCGTGGCCGGGAATGATCTTGGTATGGGGACCGGCCATGCCGATGGTGATGCCGAGCCCTTCGAGCATCCCGTCCAGCGATCCGCCGTTGACGCGGTCGATATTCGGAAACTGAATGGAGCGGAAATAGTCGCCGGTCATGAGCACGTCGTTGTGGACGAAGTGAACCAGCGTGTCGCCGTCGGTATGGGCGCGGTGAATCGGAATCAACTGCACTTCTTCGCCGTCCATGTGGATGGTCACGGGACCTTCGTAGGTCACCACGGGAAGCGCGGCCGGGGGTGCGGGAGTGCCGGGAGCGCCATTGGCACCGGGCGAGGGGTGGGCCAAGCGGTAGCGCAATTCATCGCGCGCGAAAATGGTGGCGCCCATCTTCGCGAAATTCTCGTTGCCGCCGGTGTGATCGCCGTGCACGTGGGTATTCACCATGAAGCGAATCGGTTTGTCGGAAATTTGATGGATGGCGGCCGCGATCTTCTGCGATAGCGGCGCGAACTGCGAGTCCACCATGAAGATTCCGTCCGCGCCAACCAGCACGCCGATGGTGCCGCCCTGGCCGTCGAGCGTGTAGAAATTGTCGCTGATCTTGGTGGTCTTAATCTCCACTTTGCTGAAATCGGGTTGCGGAGCTTGCGCGTAGGCGACCGTGGCGAGCGCCGCGAAGGAAAGGGCAAACAGGGTGGTTTTCATCGGGTATTAGTTTATCAGGCTCAAAAACGGACAGTTTAGACCTGCATGCCCCAGCGCCGAACGGTGCGGTTTTCAATGCTGTGGAAGATGAGATTTTCGACGATGAGGCCGAACAAAATCACCGTGAGCAAGCCGGCGAATACGTTCGGGATCAGCAGCTGGTTCTTCTGTTCGAAAATGTACCAGCCCAGGCCGCCGGAACCGGAGCTCACGCCGAACACAAGTTCCGCCGCAATCAACGTGCGCCAGGCAAACGCCCTACCAACTTTGAGGCCAGTGAGGATGCTAGGGAATGCGCCAGGGATTAAGATGCGCATGACATACCCGACTTTCGACAGGCCATAATTCTGGCCCACCATTCGGAGGGTCGGGCTGACAGCGCGAAATCCGGAATAAGTGTTCAGAGCCACGGCCCACAATACCGCGTGGATGAGGACGAAAATAATACTGCCGTCGCCCAGGCCGAACCAGATCAATGCAAGCGGCAAAAGGGCGATGGAGGGCAGCGGATTGAACATAGAGGTGAGGGTTTCGAGTAGGTCGGCTCCAATGCGCGTCATGCTAGCGAAAGCAGTTAGCAGCGCGGCAATCGCGAGGCCGGCGATGTAACCTTTGAGCAGTAACTGGACGGTGTAAGTGGCGGCCCGGGGCAATTCGCCCGATGCGATGGCGGAGAAAAACGCTCTTAGTGTGTCGACGAAGGTGGGAAAGAGAAGCGGATTATTGAGCCAGCGGGCGTAGGCTTCCCAGAGGGCCGCGAGAAACACTAAGACCAAAGCCTTGCGAAGCGCGTTAGGCATTGAATAACAGCTCCTCAAGACGCGCTTCGTCGCAAGTGTTACTCTCCAACTCGGCTTTCACTTGACCCGGATGAGCGCTGAGCACCAGGATACGCGTGCCGATGCGAAGGGCCTCGGAAATCGAATGGGTGACGAAGAGCACGGTGAAATGGGTTTCCTGCCAAAGCTGCAACAGTTCCTCTTGCATTTGCGCGCGAGTGAGCGCGTCGAGCGCGGCGAAGGGTTCGTCCATCAGCAGGATTCGCGGCTCCATCGCCAGGGCGCGGGCAATTGCGGCACGCTGTTTCATGCCGCCCGACAACGTGTGCGGATAACTGGCGGCAAACTCCGTCAGCTTCACTTTCTGGATGCACTGCATGGCGCGTTCTTCGGCCTGGCGGCGCGGCATTTTACCGCTAGCGGTCAACGCGAAGACAATATTCTGCTGAACGGTTTTCCATGGCAGGAGCTGATCGAATTCCTGGAACACGAATACGCGGTCGGGCGCGGGACCTTTGACGGGCGCACCGTCCAGGAGAATATCGCCTTCCACGGGGTGGATGAAGCCCCCGACGGCCTTGAGCAATGTCGACTTACCGCAGCCGGATGGTCCGAGGACCACGAATCGATCTGATTCAGCAACGTGGAAGCTTACGCGAGAAGTAGCAGTTACTAACTGATGATGATCGGAGCGGTATTGAAGAGTTACTCCGCGAACCGCAAGCATCAGCTTCCGGGCGCTCCCTGGATCTCGGGGAAGAAGAAATCCTTCCAGGAGGAAGGACGGTTCTTGATGGATCCGACGTCATGCATGAAGGCCGCGTACTTCATGACGTTCTCGGGCGTGGTGGTGAACTTGACGTGCGGGTCGCTGAGCGCTTCAACAATCTCGTTCACTGAAAACCCCTTCTCCCCGCCTGTCGATGCCAGCAAGATTTCCGCCGCGGTTTTCTTGTCGGCGACGATTCTGCGATTCGCCTCATCGATGGCTTTGAGCACCGCGCCGAACACTTTCGGATTCTGTTCGCGGAATTTAGCCGTGGTGGAAACCATGGTGAATGTGGTGGACCCTCCCATCACGTCGTCGGTAGTCATGACGGTGTGAACGCGAGGGTCCTTCAGTTCGCGCTGAGCAAACGGCGGCGAAGTGAAATGCGCGTCTACAGCGCCGGATCCCGAGAGTAGCGCGACCAGGCCATCGGGATGCGTCATGGTAACGGTGTATTTGTCGAAGCGGAAGACTTGCGACGGGCCGTATTTGTTGCGCGCATACATCTGCATCGCGATGGACGGAATAGACACTTTGATCGCGGTGACGGCGATGCGGTCGCGCTCGGTGATGTCGTCGAGCTTCTTCAGGTTTGGCGAGCGGGTGTTGAGGACCATTGGAAGCGAGGCCATGGCGGCGATGCCCTTTACCTTGGCCGATGCGATAGTGCGGTCCCACAAAGTGAGAAACGCGGGGGGCCCGGCAGCGATGAAATCCGCGGAGCCAGAAAGGAGGGCATCGTTCATCACGGATGGTCCGCCGATGTTGATCCAGCGAACGTGGACTTTGATGCCGGCATCTTTCGCGTACTGCTCGATGAGGCCGTATTTCTGCATGACGAGCAAAGGTAGGAACCCTACGCCGCCCGCGCCGATGGGAAAGCGGATTTCACTGACCTCGGCCCGCGCTGAGGCGGCAAGCAATGCGAAACAAATGACGCGAAAGATCATGGAACGGCGGATTGAATCAGTTCGTTTACGTCGGTGAGTTCGTTGATACGCCAACAGA
This sequence comes from Bryobacteraceae bacterium, assembly GCA_052148835.1. Taxonomy (GTDB): domain Bacteria; phylum Acidobacteriota; class Terriglobia; order Bryobacterales; family Bryobacteraceae; genus Palsa-89. Next base: position 15,496 of record JBKQHJ010000075.1, on the reverse strand, counting down.
GATCGATGGCGCGTTCGACTTGTTCGGCGGAAAGCGACAGCACGGCTTGATCGCGAAACTTCTCTTCGAGCTGCTGGTTGGTCATGGGCCGGTGGATATTGCCGAGGGACTTTTCGACGAACCGGCTGATCTTCTGACCATTCACTAACTCCACTTCGATGTCCGCCTGGTCTTCGGTAAGCGATGGATCGCCCATGGCCGTCGCGTTCTCCCGGACGCGTTTTATCGCGGGATCGTTGACCGCAACGTCTGAGTACTCCGCGATGCCGGCCTTGCCGCGCACCAGACCGATAGCCGCGCCGTGATAAACGGAAAACTTGCCTTGCAAGCCGCGCGTGATGTTCTGTTGATTGCAGAGATCGAGCACTAGGGGCGCGACGCGCAATCGGACAGCACGGATCGAGTCGGGCGCGAGATGGTGTTCGTTATGAATCTGAATGGCGCCATCGATGGTGGGGTGATTCACAATTCCGCATGGAAATGGTTTGTAGGTGTTGGCGCGCAGATCGAAGTCGATGCCCAGTCCGGCGGTGATCTTGGACAGATCGTACTTCGCCGCTTGCACCGCCGCGAAGCCTCGCGGACCTTCGAGACCATGCTGGCCCGCGGTGAAATCGGCTTGCGCGAGCAACGCCGAGGCGTAACCATTCTGCGCCGCGCGGCCGGGATGCAGAGACTTTGCCATGGATCCGAACATCTCGCGCAAACCCGCGGCTTGCGTGGCCGCCAGGCCGATGGCCCAAATCATCTGCTGCTCGGACAATCCGATCAGTTTGCCGATAGCGACCGCGGCACCAAACACGCCGGCCGTTCCAGTGATGTGCCAGCCGACGTCGTAATGCGCCGGATAAACGGAATTGCCGATGCGGGATTCGGCTTCGAATCCGAGGATGAAGGCGTGCACGAAATCGCGGCCGCTAACTTTGTTGGCGCTGGCATAGGCGAAGAGCGCCGAGGCCACCGGCGAACTGGGGTGGATGTAATTCTTCGGCGTGGTGTCGTCGTAATCGTAGACATGCGAGCTGATGCCGTTCATCAAGGCGGCGTGCAGCGGATCGGTGCGTTCGGCGCGGCCGAGAATGCGAGCGGTCGGGGGTCCGAAGAACGGCGAGAACGCGCGCATGGCATTGTTCACGGCAACATCGGGGGCGCCACCGAGCGCGCATCCCACGTAATTCAGAAGTGCGCGGAGCGACTCGCGACGGACGTCGTCAGGAATATCTTCGATATGGCTCTTTACTATCCAAGAAGCGAGAGCTCGCGTTTCCGACATGTCTTTATTCAGACCAAGCTTAGGGAGCAGCCACCGGGCCAGGCTTCGGATGCGCAGTGACGGCAGCCGGATCGACATCTGGAGGCACCAGCACGCCGACAAAAGGCACCAGCATCTCATCCCAGCTTTGATCGCCCCAGCGCACGGTCTTGGTGGGATCGGGGTTCAGCGGATTGTTGGCCGAGTTGTCCCAATGCGCGATCACGTCCACTTTGGTTCCCTTCGGAATCTCGACTGGCTTTTGCTCGTAATAGATGGTCTGCCATAGATAGCTGTAGTGCGGCACGTTGAGCATGGTCTGCTCTTCGCCGGTCGGATATTGAAAGCGAATCTCCATGTCCTTGCCACGCGTGTGCATGTGTGGCTGAAGATAGATGACCGTGGCCGGCATGTTGAAAGTGGCGCTGGCGTGGCCTTCGTAGTTGGGATCGCCGGGCGGGATCGCGAAGTCGGCATTGGCGACGCCAATGGTGAGCAGTCGATACTTCGGGGGCTCTTTCGCGATCACGAATCCGACCTTGGTTTGATCCACGCCCTCTTCTTTGCCATTGGCTGTATAGTGCAACTCGAAGACGATGTCGGAGCCGGCGGGGATCAGCTTCGCGGCCCCGGTTTCAGGCGCAAAATAACGCTGCGGCTGGATGCCGGGCACGTAGCCAACGAACCATTCGTTTTCCATTTTCGCCTGGCGGCTGTCGATTTCCGACGGCGGATGCGTGCCCAGTGGTCCACGCGCGGGCGGAACGTAGGCCTCGCCGTAGGGCGCGTCCTTCAGCCAAGTGGAACCGGGCGGGCGGATGTAGACGCTGGCGTGATGCACCACGCTGCGGTTGCCGGCGCGAACTTCGGCGTCCGATACCCAGGTGTCCTTAGTGAGGCCGCTCGGCACGATGAAATACGTGTACTGGATGGTGCCGGTCTTGGGAACAGTGTAGGGCTTGGGCAGTTGGAACACGAGATCCGGCTTGATGTTCCAGCCTTCGGACCAAACGATGGGCGCGGGCATGTCCTTCGCGCTGCCTTCGGGGGCGCCGGCGTCCACCCACGCGGCTACGGTCTTGATGTCGGCATCGCTCAGTTTCCGTTCGTTGGCAAAGTGGCCGAAGCGCGGGTCGGCGAACCAGGGAGGCATCTGCTTGGTGAGGACGGCTTGCTTGATCGCCTTGGCCCAGGGCCGGGTGCCTTCATACGTGAGGAACGCCATGGGTCCGATTTCGCCGGGGCGGTGGCAGGTCTGGCAGTTCTTTTGGAGGATGGGGAGAACGTCTTTGTTGAAGGTGACGTTGGATGCGCCGGTGGTGGTCCCGGCCGTCGCGGTGAAGACGCCGATTCCGGCGAGCACTAGGGCAGCGGTGAGCGGACGAAGCATGGGGATCTCCTGGCCAGGGTCCTGACAGCGGCGAACTGGCGCTCTGGACCATTGTATGCGAGTTGCATGCAAGAGGGGTGAAATCTGGCGTGCCCCTGGCTTTCAGGAGCGACCCACACTGCACCACACCGGTGCAATCATGGGATTGTGTCCACCAGAACAAAGGCGCCCCGGAATTCAAGAACGAAGCCGGCAAGGATCTGGTGCGCGCGATTTTTGGGACGGACGCGATTGCCGAGGATACGCTTCTCTGATTTGCCTCGAGGCCTCTGCTGCATTTGCTCGAGCGCGTTCAGGAGCGCGAGATTTCCCTGGCGGATCTCGAGACGCTGTAACAGTGGGTCAAGTCCGAGCTTGTCGCGCCAAATGGCCACTGGTACAAAGACTTTGGTTCGTTTAAGCTTTGTGGTTCCGGCGAGTATCCGCGAACGGTATTAACCAACGGCATGAAGCCGTTCGGGCAGGAAATCGAGTAATCTCTCTCAACCCTTCCCCCCGGCAGGGCGATAGGTATGAATGAGGACACCGATTGGTCATGTCGATTTCAGCTATATCGTCTAACTTGGTCGACGACTTGTCGCAGCAGCAAAATCCGGGCCGGCAAATCCGTCAGGGCTTCCGGCAGCTCGCCAGTGCTCTCCAGAACGGCGACCTAACCGATGCACAATCGGCCTATTCAAGCATCCAACAGGTGCAGCAGGCCCCTTCAGGATCTTCGAATTCCAGCGGCTCGAATACACTTCAGAACGATTTTGCGACGCTAGGCCAGGATCTGCAGCTGATCCTGACGGTTCTACAGCTGATAAAGACCGCGCGCCCGAAGCTCTTGGTCCAGCTGCTGGGCTGAGAGAAACTGGAACGCATTCATTCCATGCTCCCGCGCTGCCTCGACGTTTACAACCAAATCATCGATGAATATGCACTCTTCAGGACTACATTGAGCGCGCGCGATCGCCTCGTGATAAATCTTGGCCTCTGGCTTGGCCGCGCCTACCTGGTAGGAGAGCACGAGGTCATCGAAGTGCCGCAATAGAGGGTAGGTCTTTTCGACCATCTCGAAATGGATGGGGTTGGTATTCGAGAGCGCCAGCAATCGATAACGACTCGCGAGATCTTCTAGCAGTGCCTCGGATACCAGTGTTTCCGGCAGAAAGACGCAGCTCCACCAATCGCAAAATTCCTGATAGCTCAGATTCAGGCGCAGAGCGGCGGAGAACTCACGGACGAACGGCTCGGCGGCGATTTCGCCCCGCTCGAACGGCGCTACCAGTCCCGTGGCGCGAATCCGGGCAGGCACTTCTTCGGGCTGGCAGGCGCAATGTTGGGCCAAGCGCCGGTAAGCGAGCTTGAAATCGAACGGGATGATGACGTTGCCTAGATCGAAGAGAATGGTCTTGATCACTGTTTCGATTGTAGCGGGCGCTTAGAACAGGCTCTCCCAAACATCATGGTCACCAAGCCGAGCTCCAGAGCGCCCCTTCGCGCACGCTATAATTCAAACGAATGGACATTTACGAGGAAGTAGTCCGCCTGCGCCGGCTTGGCCAGAAGTGCGCCCTCGCCACCATCGTCCAGGTCAATGGTTCCATTCCAAGCTATGAAAGCGCGAAGCTGCTGGTGCGCGAAGACGGTTCGATGATCGGGACCGTCGGCGGCGGCTGCGTGGAAGCCGAAGTGTGGAACGCCGCGCGTGAAGTAATGGAAACCGAGCGGCCGCGCCAGATGAACTTCAGTCTGGGCCAAGACGCCGCTTACGACAACGGCCTAATCTGCGGAGGACAACTCAGCGTGTTTGTCGAGCCCGTGGTTCCCCAGCCGCGCGTCTTTATATTCGGCGCCGGCCACATTTCGAAAAGCATCTCGAAGGTCGCCGTGCTGGCCGGGTTTGCCTCGGTGGTGATAGATAATCGCGAAGCCTTCGCCAACCGCGAGCGATTCCCGGAAGCCGATGAAGTGTATGCCGAAGAATACGAGGAAGCGTTTCCGAAGCTCCCGGTCCGCGACACCAGCTATCTGGTGATCGTGACGCGCGGCCATCGCGACGACATGCGCGTGCTGCGCTGGGCGGTGGAAACCAACGCCAAGTACATCGCGATGATCGGCAGTAAGCGCAAAGTGATCGGGGTGGTGAAGGAACTGGAGAAGGAAGGCATCGCGCGGGGCGCCTTCGATCGGGTATTCGCGCCGATGGGACTGGAAATCGGCGCCATTACGCCGGAAGAAATCGCGGTGTCTGTCGTTGCGGAAATGATCGCCGTACGCCGTGCGCCGGATTCGGAATGGCGAACAGCCGCCAAGTCGATCTTTGCGAGTGAAGCGTCACGAGCCATCCTAAAGTGAGCGGGCGCGCGAAAATCGCGGGCATTATTCTTTCCGGCGGTGCTTCCCGCCGCATGGGCACTCCAAAAGCGCTGCTTCGATTTCAAGAGGAAACGTTTCTCGACCGGCTGATTCGGGTGTTCGGCGGGGTTTGCGATCCGGTGATCGTTGTGGTCGGACAACACGCCGATCAGATTCGCGCGGGCGTCGAGCGCAGAGCCGAGGTTCTGTTCGCCGTAAATCCCGACCCGGAGCGCGGCATGCTCAGCTCGCTGCAATGCGGCTTGGCATTGGTTCCGGCGACGGCCGGCGCGGCGATGTTTTTGCCCGTAGACCATCCGAACATCGAAGCCTCCACCATCGAAACACTGGCGGCGCGGTTTCGCGCCGAGGGCGCGCCGGTGACGGTACCCACTTATCTGGGCGAGCACGGACACCCGGTCTGTATCGCACGACCATTAATCGATGAGCTTCTGGCGCTGCCAGCGGAGGCCAAGGCGAGCGACGTCATTCATCGCCACGTTGCGGGGGCCAGCTACATCGAGGTCATGGACAAGGCAGTTGTCACCGACGTAGACGACCCCGCCGCTTACGCGGATTTATTGGCGCGGCATTTATGAAACGGCCTCGGGTATGAAGAACCTGTGGCGCGCGCTGATCGTCGTGCTGCTGGTGCTGGTGGCGGCTGGTCTGGCCGCGCCAAAAGTCAGCGCCGATCGTTTTCGTCCGCGCATTCAGGCCGCGCTTGAAGCAGCGCTGAACCGCCCCGTTCATCTGGGCTCCGTGCACTTGAACCTTTTCACGGGGCCCGGCTTTACGGTGGACGATGTACTGATCGACGACGATCCCGCGGCGGGCATCGAACCCTTCGCGCATGTCGAGCAAATGCAGGCGCGCATCCGTTGGACGAGCTTATTTTCCGGCAAGCTCGCATTTTCCAGTCTCCGTCTTTCAGCCGGCGAGAGGGGCGACGCGCCCACCCTCAACGTGGTGAAGATGCCGTCGGGTCCCTGGAATATTCAGCCGCTGCTCGATCGTCATTCCCAAACCGGCGCCTCGCAACGACATGCGGTTCCCGACATCCAGATCCGCGGTGGCCGCATCAATTTTAAGTTTGGCGACACTAAGTCGGTCTTTTACATCAGCGATGCGGACGTGGATGTTTATCCCGACGAAAATGGCGAAGTTGTCATCCGCTTTTCCGGCGCGCCGGCACGCACCGACCAGGCGTCTCAGAGCTTCGGCGAACTGACCGCGCGCGGTTTGTTGCAGTCTAGCTCACAAGGCGAGAGCCAGCTCAGCATGGGTGTGCACCTGGATCGAACGGCGATTTCCGAACTCACGCGTCTGTTCCATGGCAGCGATTTTGGAGTCCACGGATATGTCGTCGCCAACGCAAAGCTGGCCGGACCTCTTTCCAAACTCGACCTCACGGGCGATCTGAACGTCAGCGACGTGCATCGTTGGGATCTGATGCCCGCGCCGGGCGAAGGGTGGACGCTGAACTATCGCGGCCTGGTCAACTTAACGGGCCATCATCTGGAACTCGCCTCGCTCGAGACTCCGGGGCAGCGCGATCCCGTCTCGGTCGAATTTCGGTTGGACGATTATCTGGCCGCGCCGAAATGGTCCGGCAATCTGCAATTCCGCGATCTTCCGGCGGCTTCGCTGGTGGAAACAGCCCGGCACTTCGGCGCGCCATTTCCGCCCGGAGTACAGGTGGAGGGCCAAGTGGAGGGCGGCATCGGCTACTCCAGCCAATCGGGCGCCGGAGGACAACTCGCTCTTTCGAACGCGGCGGTGAAATTTCCCGACGGCGGGTCATCGCAGGTCAACACCGTGCACATCGATTCCGCGCAGGTGCAAGTTTCGGACGGCAAGGTGGTGCTGGCGCCGTCGGACGTGGAGATGGACGACGGCCAGTCGGCGCAGATGGAAGGCGAATACACGCTCGACAATAGCCACGCGGGGTTCCGCATCAGCGCGCGCCAGTTGACGATTGGCGCCACGCGCCTGTTCGATGCCGCGCCAGTCCCGCTGCTGGATCAACTGCATCAAGGATCGTGGAAGGGTTGGATTGCCTATGAGAAGACCGCCGAGAACCCCGGCGTGTGGTCCGGCCAATACGATCTGCAAAACGCGGTCATGGAAATTCCCGGACTAGCGTCGCCTGTTCGCCTGGCGTCGGCAACATTGCAGATGAACGAAGCAGGAATCCAAATCACTCGGATGCGAGGGCGCGCCGGCGCCATGAAATTCGAGGGCGATTACCGGTACGATGCGTCGGCCGCGCGTCCACATCGGCTGCGCCTCACCATTCCGGAGCTGCAACTCGCCGACTTGGAGCGGCTGTTGATGCCTACTCTGCGCCGCAACGAAGGCTTCCTGGCGCGTGCATTCCGCCGCGATCAGCATCTTCCAGAATGGCTGGAGGAGCGCGATGCGGACTTGAGCGTACAGGTGGCCAGTCTTATGGATGGCGATATGACTCTCGGCGCTGTGAGCGCGCGCGCCTTGTGGCGCGGCCCATCTATCACGATCTCGAATATGGAGTGGCGCGCGGACAGCATGCACGCTAGCGGGAAAATGTCGGTGAATCTTGCCAAGGCAGAACCGGCGTACGAGTTGAAGGGCACGGTCGAGAATTTTGATTATCGGAACGGCCAGCTGGATATCGCGGGCGACCTCCAGACCAGCGGGACCGGCGCGGACTTGCTGCTGAATCTGCGATCGAAAGGCACCTTCGACGGCCGCGAGATCATGCTGGCGCCCGACGCGGAAGTACGCGAGGTATCAGGTTCGTATCGCGTGGATGCTTCCGCCGGCGTTCCGCTGCTGCTCGCCAACGTCCAGGTTTTGCAAGGCGCCGATACGCTGGTGGGCCAGGGCGCGAGCCAGCCCGACGGCCACATTGTGCTGGAACTGGCGAGCGGGCGCAAGCAAGTGCGGCTGACGGGCATGCTGCTGCCGGTGCATCCCGAGCCGGCGCCGGCGAGGTAAACCGTGGTGGCGCCTGATAAAATGAAGCTGCATTGAGGACTTTTTGCCGTGCGAGCCGCGCTCAAGCCAACCAAAGCCGAATTGGCCGCAATCCGCAAGGGGTGCGCCGAGATCAGTCGTGGCCAATACAGAACGCTCCAGGAGCTCCAAAGTGACCTGGACAATTCGAATCGCAAAGCGGGCCGAAAAACAGCTCGCAAGACGTTCAGCTATCGCTGATCACGTAAACACCGCTCCCTCAGGTCGCGCCTCGGTAAGCGCTCACTAATGTACGTGGCTCAGTACGATAGGATCGGTAATCGATTACTGGCACGCGCGGCTCAGTACAATAGGACTAGCTGCAAGTTCTTCCATGAATGAGGCCACCAGCGAGCTGCTCGCCGACGCGAACGATATAGTTCGGGAGCAGTTGGCGCTCGCCTGGCGCGAGCATATCGAGCGCGTCCGCGATGTGCTGGAGGCGCAGTGGCCGGAGCGCATGGAGCGCGTGCTCGAAGAGACCGTTGCCGGATTGGCCGCGCGTTTGGAGGAAGAGCACCGCGATGCGCTCGAAGCTCGAGTGCAACAGGCCAATCGCGCCAGCGAGACGGCGCGGCGGGAGCTCATCCAGAAGCTCAATCAAGTCGCGCGGCGGCTGCGCGATTTCGAAAACGAACGGCAGTGGGCCAACACGCTGGTGGACTCAACACGTGGGTTCTGCGGGCGGGCGGCGCTGTTTCTAGTTCGCGAGCGGAAGCTGTATCTGGAGACCACGCGCAATTTCGACGATGCCGATCTGGCCGATCGCGTACCTCTGGAGGATGCGCCGGCCTTCGCGGCCGCCATTGAGACTCGTGACACGCTGGTCGCCATGCGATCGAGCGGCGAATTATCTGGCCCCATCGACACTTATTTGGGCGAGGGCGACGCCAAGGTGTACTTGTTCCCCGTGGTCACGCGCCAGGAGGTTTCAGCGGTTCTCTACGCCGATTCGGGCGACGTCGATGTCGACGGCCTGGAGCTTTTGGTCGCGATGGCGGGGGCGGTGCTGCATCCTCAAACTGCCGCGAAGCCCGTGCGGACTGCGCCCGCAGATGGGCTGGTCAGCATTACGGTGCCGGCGGTGGCTCCCCCCCAGACGGCTCCTACGCAGAAACCTGAGATCCTCTCATGGTTTACCCTGAGCCGTGGGGATAGGGAACTTCACTTACGGGCGCAGCGCTTCGCCCGGGTCCAGGTGGCGGAGATTATGCTTTATCAATCAGAAAGAGTGAAGAATGGGCGTACCGCGCACGATCTATATACGTCTGTTAAAACAGAGATCGATTCCGCGCGCGAGGCTTTTCGACGCGATTTTTTGAATGCTTCCGAATCGATGGTGGATTATCTCCATCTGGAGTTGTTGAGAACGCTGGCAAACGATGACGCTGAAGTTTTGGGTCGAGATTATCCGGGCACTATGGTTTAGGCCGTCGCGAGCGGCCGCCTTGGTGGCCGTCTGCGCCATAGCCTTGTCCGCGCAATCGTTCGAGGGCCTGGCCGACCGATATCGCAAAACACCTACGCCGGCGGCTCGTGCGGCGGTGTTGCGCTATGCCGAGGCGCACAGGACTGATAAGAACGGAGCGTTGGCCTTGCTGTTGCTCGGCGCCACCGAGGACGGTCAGCGTCAATTCGGAGACGCGCTCACGCATTTGAAGGCGGCGGGGAAACGCTTGCCGGAGCTGGCCGATTACGTAGCCTACTTGAGCGCTGTAGCCGACGCTGGCCTTCGACAGTTCACCGATACCGAGGCGGCGTTGCAGCCGGTGTGGCACTCGACACCTGCGTCGCCACTAGTAACGAAAGCTGTTGCGTTGCAGGCCGAGTCGTATTTGCAGAGCGGCAACCCGGCTGGGGCCGTCACGCTGGTCCAGGCACATATGTCGGACTTATCGGCGCCGCAGGCTGAGCTGCTGCTGGCCCGCGCGTATGAAGCCCAGAACAACGCACCAGCAGCCGCGCAACATTACCAGAAGATCTACGTCGAATATCCATTGGCAGCGGAAGCGTCGGACGCCGAAGCAGCATTGACTCGCTTTCCGAGCATTTCGGCCGACGCGCTGTTTGCGCGCGGTGTGAAACTCGAAGCAGGCGGCGATTACACGCGAGCGGGCAAGGAACTAACCGCGCTGCTGCCGCGTCTGAGCGGCGAGAATTTGGACCAGGCGCGCGTGCTCATCGGCGCCGCGGCGTACTCGGATCGAGAGAACGAATCGGCCTACAAATATCTGACGTCCTTCCAGGCCTCCGCGCCCAACGCCGAAGCCGAGCGGCTCTACTACCTGCTGGAATGCCAGCGCCGCTTGAACCGGCTGGACGAAATGAACGCCACGCTCGAAAAACTGGCGCAATCGTATCCGCAATCCCATTGGCGGCTGGAGGCGTTAGTGGCGGTTGGGAATTACTACGTGGCGCACGACCAGCCCGATTCCGCGCAGCCCCTGTATCGGACCTGTTTCGAGGCGTTCCCCGCTGAGCCGCAATCGGCAGCCTGCCACTGGAAGGTCACCTGGTGGACCTACCTGCACGATCCGACGCAGGCCGAGGGCATGCTGCGCGAACATCTGACGCGCTACGGGGCTTCCGATCAAGCCAGCCCCGCGCTGTATTACTTGGGACGAATCGCGGAATCAAAATCCGACTGGGCATCGGCGCGCGCCTATTATGACGCGCTAAATACGGCGTACCCGAATTACTACTACGCGGTTCTGGCGCGTGAGAGGCTGGAGACTTCGTCGCTGTTGATCGAGTCGGCGGCGCCCGCTACCGCGCAGTTCTTGAACGCGATTCAGATCTCGAATCGCCGCGCCGCGGAAAGCTTCGACCCGACGCCGCTTACCAAGCAGCGCATCGAGCGGGCGCGCTTGCTCGACACGGCGGGCCTGGACGATCTGTCGGAAGCCGAGCTGCGCTTCGGAGCGAAGGTGGACGGCCAGCCGCAGATCATCGCGATCGAACTGGCGGATCTGGCGAGCCAGCGCGACGCGCCCGACCAGGGTATCCGCTACATCAAGCACTATGCTCCCGGGTATCTGTCGATGTCGCTCGACGCCGCTCCAGACAAATTCTGGCGATTGGCTTTTCCGCTTCCCTACCGCAAATCGCTCGAAGAATATTGCCGTGCGCAGATGCTGGATCCTTATCTGATGGCGGCGTTGATTCGCCAGGAATCGGAGTTCAACCCCAAGGCGGTCTCGCGCGCTAATGCTCGCGGCCTGGCGCAGGTGATGCCGGCCACGGGTCGCCAGCTCAGCCGCAAACTCCGGATGAGGTACAGCACAGCGATGCTGTTCACGCCGGACACCAATCTGAAATTGGGCACTTACTACTTGAAGCAGCTATCGGACGAACTGCAGGGCAAATGGGAAGCGGCGCTGGCGTCTTATAACGCGGGCAAATCGCACGTCACGGCATGGATGGGCGCGGCGAACTATCGGGAACCCGCCGAATTCGTGGAAAGCATTCCCTTCAACGAAACGCGAGCGTATGTGGAAAGCGTGTTGCGCAACGCCGACGTCTATCGCAAACTTTATTCCCAGAAAGTGGCAGTGAAGGCCAATTAACGGACTTGCAAAACCGCCGCGCCGCGAATCGCATCGTTCTTGAGCGAATTCAGAGCATGGTTGGCTTCGGCGAGCGGAAATACTTCGATCTCGGTATGAATCGGAATCTCGGCCGCCACTTTCAAGAAATCGTGCCCGTCCTGCCGGGTGTTGTTGGCCACGCTGCGCACTACTCGCTCCCCATATAACAGGTCGTAATCGAGCGCTGGAATCTCGCTCATGTGGATGCCGCCGAGCGCCAGTGTTCCACCCTTTCTGAGCGCCTTCAACGCCGCCGGCACAATCTCGCCCGCGGGCGCGAAGACGATCGCGCTATCCAGCTTCTGCGGAGGTTCCGCGACCGTTCCGCCCGCCCACACCGCGCCGAGTTCGAGCGCGAGTTTTTGATGACGCTCGTCGCGCGTGCAGGCGTACACCTCAGCGCCCCAATGCCGCGCCACTTGAATCGCCACGCTGGCCGCGGCGCCGAATCCATACAAGCCTAATCGTCCGCCGCGCTCGATGCCGGATAGCCTCAGCGATCGGAATCCGATGATACCGGCGCACAGCAGCGGCGCAGCCTTCAGATCGTCGAAGCCTTCAGGAATCGGATAGACGAAGCTTTCTTCAGCGAGTGCGTATTCGGCGTAGCCGCCGTCGACGGTCCAGCCGGTGAACGTAGGATTGTTGCACAGGTTTTCTTTATTGGCGCGGCAATATTCGCACGTCCCGTCGGTGGAATGCAGCCAGGCAATGCCGACCCTGGTTCCGATAGCATGCTCGGTCGCCCCATTGCCCGTTGCTTCCACCACACCGACAACCTGATGGCCCGGCGTAATCGGCGATTTGCGGACGGGCAGCTCGCCTTCGATGACATGCAGATCGGTCCGGCAAATGCCGCACGCGTTCACTCGCACCAGAACTTCCGTTCCAGAAGGCGCGGGCTTGGGCACGTCCGTGTATTCTAGCGGGTTCGATTCAACGGGCGCGGGATGGCGAAGAACGCACGCTCTCATCAGCCTCATAGTAACCTGATAACGATGCATCTCCCCGGCCGCCACTTCGCGCGCAACCTGATTTACCGCCGCACGCTGCTGCTGCAAATGGTCCGCCGCGACTTCGAGCAGCGCTTTATCGGTTCCACCGCCGGGTGGATGTGGGGATTGATCCTGCCGCTGGTGCAACTGGCGAGCTGGGTGTTCGTGTTCGAAGTTTGCCTGCACCAGAAGGTGCCACCCGGCCAGCCGACCTCGAGTTATCCGCTGTTCCTTTTCTGCGGATACCTTCCGTGGCTGCTCTTTCAAGACACCGTGACACGCTCGGCGAATTCGATGATCGACAACGCGAATTTGATCACGAAGACGGTCTTCCCAGCGGAGATCGTCCCAGTTTCGATTTTCCTATCGTCGCTGGCGAGCCACCTGATGGTGGTGGCGCTGATGATTACCGGAATCGGCGTCGTCGAAGGACACTTCAGCATGTGGATGCTGATGCTGCCGGTCTACATGGTGCTGGTCGGGCTGTTCGCGATCGGTGTAGGTTGGATCGCCGCTAGCCTCCAAGTGTACCTACGCGACACGGCGCAGGTACTTACCGTGATCCTGCTCTTTTGGTTCTGGGTGACGCCGATTTTCTTCACCGAGCAACAGATGCCGCCAGGCGTCCGACTCATATTGCACCTCAACCCGCTGGCGTTCGTGGTGCAAGCCTATCGCGATCGTCTGCTATCCTACCGCATCCCCAGCTTGCACGATCTAGCGATCGTCACTGTTTACGCAGTCACCGCTTTCATCGTCGGAGGGCTATTCTTCCGGCACCTCAAGCGCGGATTCGCGGACGTGCTGTAAGACGCCGTCGGCGCTACCGTTCGTCATTGTTCGTCGGCGCTAGGCCCGTAAAGCCCCGGCACCGGGATATCGTTCAGCCGCAGATAGACGCAGAGTTGGGCGCGATGATGGATGATATGGTTCATCACGAAGGTGCGGATGACAGCGGCTCGGGGCATGGTCATCATGGTTTTTCCGCCGGCCATCAGCGTCCACGGCGCCATCATCTTGGCATCATCGGCGGCAGCCAAAGCGGAGCGCGCCTGCGCGATGCTCTTATCGAAAGCCGCTACCAGATCCTGTGTAGACGCGAACTTTGGCGCCTCGTACGGAGGCGCACCCGGAGGAGCATAGTCGAAGGAATCGGTTTCGAGCGTCAGGCTGGCCCATTCGGCCATGTTGGCGATGTGGGCCGCCAGCGCGCCAAATTCAAATGACTTTGGGTGCGGCTTCCAGGAAAACTTGGCGGCAGGCACGCGTTCCAGCACTTTATGAGTGTTCGCCATCTCCTGGTCGAATTCGGGGAGTAAGGTTTCTGAGATTTTCATTTGAGCATCCTTGTTGGGGAGAATGAACCGCTTTCGCAATGATAGGCGAAGAATTGGCGAAATACAAGTCCTTCGGGAGATTATCCCCTTGACACAGCGTAGCGACCATGACCACAATCCGTTGTGGCCAGCACTCGCCAATCTCATCACCCGACTTGGGTGGGTGCGGGGATGAACGTTCTCTTTGGATTCCTAGCCTTTCTCTCAGGGGGACAATGGTGGGCTTGGTGTGGCGTTTTTGTTGGAATAGTGTTTCTCGTTCGAGGGATTCTACCGCACCTCTTTTTTCGGGATATCCCAGAACAGCCAATTGCGGGCGTAGCTGCGCGAACGGAACCACGCCGATGGCTTTGGGGAGTTCTATTAGTGGCGTCTTTCGGTCTGTCCTTTCCCACGGCTTACTTGCACCATAAGCTCTGGCCACAGAAACCGGATCTGAGCAGATCAATTATCGACAAACTTGATGAAATACTCGCGCTGCTTCGACCCAAGCCCGATGTGGGACCCGCACCAGGGCCGACGCCAGCACTTCCTAAGCCACAACAGACGGAACTCCACGCCTATCCTTGGATTTCCTGGAATAAATACGTTTACCCATCCGAATCCGGCCTAGCGATCTCCTTGACGGTAGGATCGTATCCCGAGCCGTCTGGGGATTCGGTGCTTCCGTCTTTGCTTCGCATACATGAACAAGTCGGCGTCCCGGTATTCGTTAATCCGAAAGAAGATGGCTGGTGGTCGTGCCTGATATACAACGAGGATGTTACGTGGTTACGTGCAGGTGATGAGTTCAACAAGTTGCCCCAAACCGTTTCTTGGGGACCCGCGCATAACATCGAGGTCGAAGCGACCATAAAAGACGACAACGGCAGGTGGTTAATTCGAGCAGTCATACATGAGCCCGGGGATTCGTGGGAGGAGACTGTCGCGGGGCCAATAAGCCGAGAGGGAAAACTATTTCCACTGGCCGTCCATCAGGCAAATGGCCACCAGCGTGAGTATAGTGAGAAAAATAGAGATCCGAATCGCAAAGTGGCATTTACGAAAGCAGAACTGATAGCGCTCGACGTTCCGATCCATGAGTCTAGCGGAACCGAATTAGATTTTGTCTGTAAAGGACGACCATACAACTACGTGCGCACATTTCAGAAGGGCAGCAAGTCGGGAACGATGAATCATAATTTTGGGAAGTAACGGAGAGTGGCGGAGTCGAACCGCAAAAGAATTGGCCTCTTTGCTAGTATGACGGCGTGATAGGATCGACCACGGTTAACGTTCTCGGCATCCTCTACGTAGTCGCCAATTACCTCTTCCCGAAGCGGTAGAATGTGAATGAGCGGAGGGCGCGGGTGTCGAGCCCGCTCACGCTGGTAAGAGCGTGACCTTCGATTATAAGTCGAGTCCGTTGCCGTTCCGGCAGCCCTCCCGGTTGCCGCCCACCTCGGCCCGATCCAGCGCCCCTAGGAAGGCAGGATCGGGCCATCGTGTTTCTGGCCAGAGCCGACGACAGGCTCACGGTCTGGCTCGGCGATTCTTCTAGGCATTGCTCATCCTCCTAACACACTCAATCTTAAGGGGTCCCACATGTGGGCGCACAA
>JBKQHJ010000074.1:0-15735 GCA_052148835.1 Bryobacteraceae bacterium | reverse complement strand
GGCGCCGGCGTTCGCTGTGCTGGACAGCTTCGTCCAGGAATTGGTCCGGTCACCGTGAAGATTGAGGGTTCCGCCCATGAGCAGGATCCCGCGGTCCACGCGGTCCGTCGTTCCACCCACTCCACTGATGTCTTCGCCTTTGACGTTGTCGGTGAAGGTGATGGTGGCCTTGCGGGTGTGAGGGGCCTTTTCCGTGCCGATCTCCAACTCGCCGTGCAACATGATCCACTCGGTGGTGAGTTCAACGTCTTTATTGTTCGCGAAGCTCAGCTTGCCGTTGATCGTCAGACCGTTCAGCGGCGGGGTGTTGACGTCGAGCACCACTTTTTTGCCGTCGTCGATGGTGACCTTGTCGCCTGCCACGGGCACCTTGCGGTTGGGCCAGGTCGCCGGATCAGACCACTTCGTCGCCTTCGCTGCCGTCGCTCCAGAATTCTGGGCCTGCACGATAGTGAACATGCTGACGAGCAACGATGCTGAAATCAACGACATCAGAAGGAACGAGCGATTCTTCTTCCTCATGACATGAACCTCCGATACTTGAAAAATGACCACGATCTAGCCATACAGGATAGCGTGAAACGGATAGGCGCTTCAAAGGACGGTGGTGGGAACTGCGCGGCAGAACATATCGATGGTAGGTTGCTGCAGGCTGCCGTTCGGAACAGCCAGTCGGAGTGTTCGTGTTTTGCTCAAAGTGCCGTACCTGCACTATTTTAGCCCACTCCCAAGGCCCTCGTTGGATGAGAAAACCCGTTCTATCACTGTGCCCGTCGTTGTGCCCGCGAGCCGATCTGAAGGCGCTCTCCACCAAGGCAAAGCCCACTGGCTGGATCTTCCCCTTCAGCCGCTTCCGCCATGCATAAAACGACGGGCCGCATACTCCGTTCTCCTCACAGAACGCCTTTACCGTCTTCCCACTTTGCTGCTGACGGGCAATCAGCTCGCCCCAGTGCTTCCTTCGCTCCGCCACCCGCTCTTGGGTGCTCATGCCACCACTATGCGCCCGTCAACTCCCTGCGGGCTAGTGGTGTTCATAGGATGCTTACACTAGATTTGGGTAACGTACTGGGTCACCCACGGAGAGCGCTAGCTTAACAAAGGGCGGCTTCGACCAGAACGTGAGCTCGTGGTGGAACTCTACCGCGGCGGAACATTCCGCAGGTACTGTCGGATTTCGTCGCGTACTCGACGAAAAAGCGCGAGCCACTCATTCTCGGAGCTATCGAAGGCGGCTGGGTTTCAAAGTTGTGAAGCCGCGTCGGCCATTCCGCGGCGGAAACCAATGTCGCGTACGGTTGCATGCCGCACAGACTGATAACATGGCTGGAACCTCGACCAGAACCCCCCACGACGGTAGCGAGAGCTGCTCCTGATTCAGGACCGAAGAGCGTGATCGCAGTCGCAACTGCGAGTTCGAAGAAGTTACTGGCGCCTATCAATGCGCCGGGAGCGGCGATCCTATATTCGACTTTGAGTAATCGCATCCGCATGTTCGTCAAGGATGAGTTGAAGTAAACCTGCAATGTGATCGGGACTGCTATTCAGTACCACATTGAAGAACCGCCGCCGATGTTGTCAGCCTGAAAAGCGAAGATCAGAGTCAGCATAGCGAAGAGTATTCATACAGTTGTGATCGCTACTGCTTGTTGGCTCTGGCACTAGAGCCAACAAATAATCGCAAGCAATGCCAGATGATCTCTGGCAACCCGCTCATTGGGGCGTACTAACTCCTATGGCATCCGGTTCCTCGCCGAGCTCCCCCTGGATGGAATCAGTATTCCTTTTGCATACGTTCATGTTTTCGCGAAGCCATGCCTGCGCACTCATCTGAACCGGATCCCACGGGCTGCTAAGGGGAGGCGTGTAGCTCAAATCCAAATCGTTCAGTCCATCAACCGTCATCCCATGGAACAGAGCGGTAGCGAAGACATCGATCCGTTTCGCAACTTCTGATTTCCAATGCCCTACGATCTGAGCGCCAAGCAGCTTTCCGGAGTCCGGGTCACCGGTTACTCGTAAACGCATCTCTTCGGCTCCGGGGTAATAGGCCTTGTGATCCCAGAATGTAGAGTCTTTTGTTGCAGCATTGAAGCCAGCATCAGAGGCCTCGCCGAACCCGAGGCCCGTCCGAGCGACCGCCATATCGAAGACTTTCACAACCTGAGTGCCAACTGATCCGAAAAATTCCCGACTGCCGCCGGCGGCATTCTCCCCCGCGACTCGCCCCTGCTTGTGTGAAGTGGTGCCAAGAGGCTGATAGGCGTACTTCTGAAGGATATGGTGCCAGGTTTCCACGCAATCGCCGGCCGCATAGACTCCGGGTATTCCGGTTTCCATCCGCGAATTGACCTGAATCGCACCTTGCTTCCCAAGAGGAATGCCCGCCTCGCGAGCAAGACCGGAAGCAGGCGCTACACCCACAACGAGTAGGATCAAATCCGCGCTCTTTCGCCATCCGTTTTTCGCTGTCACCAGCAAGCCCGAAATGCTCGATTCAATCCTCGCTACTTCCGTTCCGTTGACGACTTCAACCCCATGTTTCGTTAATGTCTCTCCAATCACAACCCCAAACTCGGGGTCGACACTAGGGAACACCACGCGTGAACGTCCAACGAGAGTTACTTTCATGCCGAGATGAGATAATGCATCGGCCATCTCCACGCCGATGTATCCCGCGCCAATAATAATCGCGGATTTCGCGCCACTCTGCTGCAGGTGCTTCTTCACCTGGAACGAGTCTTCCATCGTATGTAGCTGGTAGACGCCAGGCAGATCGCCGCCTTTGAATTCCGGCCGGACCGGCACCGCGCCAGTTCCAATTACGAGCTGGTCGTATGAGAGCGAGTCCACGGTTCCGCTCGTTCCTTGGACCATAATCTTCTTTTGCCGGGGATCGATGTGCTTGACCGGGCAACTTCGGTGTATGTCGATCCCCTCGAACTCTGTGCGATGCGCCAAGCTGCGCCATTCCGGGGTTTCGCCGCTCAAGAAGAAGGGGAGGCCACAGATACTGTAGTTGGGGAAATCATCGGCGAGAAACACGCTGATTTCCGCAAGCCGGTTTACCTCGCGGGCACGAAGGGCGGCGCTGATGCCCGCGTCGCTACCACCGATGATTCGAATCTGCATAAAAGCCTCCGGGAATCTGGACGAACGTAGTTATAACCTCAACCGCCAAACTTCGATTAGCTGAGCGGAAACCAATGTCGCGTACGGTTGCATGCCGCACAGACTGATAGCATGACTGGAACCTCGACCAGAACCCCCACGACGGTGGCGAGAGCTGCTCCTGATTCAGGACCGAAGAGCGCGATCGCAGTCGCGACTGCGAGTTCGAAGAAGTTACTGGCGCCTATCAATGCGCCGGGAGCGGCGATCCTATATTCGACTTTGAGTAATCGCATCAGCATGTATGTCAAGGATGAGTTGAAGTAAACCTGCAATGTGATCGGGACTGCTATCAGTACCACATTGAAGAACCGGCCGGTGATGTTGTCAGCCTGAAAAGCGAAGATCAGAGTCAGCATCGCAAGCAATGCAAACATCGTGCTTGGAGCGAACCGCGGCAGCAGTTCCCTCTCGAACCATTGGATGCCATTCCTTCGCACGAGCCATAGACGGAAAACGGCGCCAGCCGAAAGCGGCACGACGATGAAGACGATAACCGAAGTAAGGAGTACTCCGAACGGAACTGTTAGGGATGAAGCTCCTGTTACGAGGAATTGAACGATCGGCACGAAGAGAAATAGCATGATCAGGTCGTTTACCGAGACCTGCACTAACGTATACGCGGGATCTCCGCCGGTCAGGTGGCTCCAGACAAAAACCATTGCCGTGCATGGCGCCGCAGCCAAGATGATGCAGCCGGCGATATACTGATCGGCTTCAGCGCCTGTGATCAACTTGGCGAAAACAAACCGGAAGAAGAACGTTGCTAGAAGCGCCATTGAGAACGGCTTCACGATCCAGTTGATAAGCAGAGTAACGAGGAGCCCAGTGGGTTTACTTCCCACATTTCGGATCGCCGTGAAATCGACTTTCATCATCATAGGCGTGATCATGAGCCAGATCAGGATGGCAATCGGCAAATTCACCTGGCTGGCTTTGCCGAGCTCAATCCCACGTAAGGTGTGCGTGAGCGAGGGTACGAGTTTGCCAAGCAGGATTCCTGCCGCCATGCATAGTGCGACCCAGACCGATAGATAGCGTTCGAAAAAACCGATCCGCTTTTCTTCGGCTTTGGCCGGCGCTGAGTCGAAAGCTTCCTCGGTCTTGGACTTCATTCACTACCTCCAACATCCACAGTTGTTAGCGAGACCGCGTGCCCGCGCGGCAGACCCAACGACAAAACCGCAGCCGCGAGCACAAGCGCCGCCGACCCCCATAAGCAACCCTGGAATCCCGCGAACTGGAAGACAATGCCGGAGAGTAGCGTGCCGAGCAGACGCCCGCAAGCGTTTGCCATGTAGTAGAAACCCACATTCAACGCGACGCTGTCTTCGTCTGTGTAGGCCAGCACCAAATAGGAGTGGACCGCGGAGTTAATGGCAAAAACCACCGCGAACACTGCCAGGCCGATTATAAGTGTTAGTCCGGGGTTGGCGCCGAGTCGCAACGCCGCGATCAGACCGATAGGGACGAACAGGAGAACGAACGCCCACCAGCGAGCAGCGGCCCCGTCAACTGTGTCGCCTCTCCCGAAGGTCCGCAGAATCTCTGGGACGCCAGCCTGGATGAAGCCGTAGCCAATCACCCAGAGCGCTAGGAACGCACCAACTGAATAAAAAGACCATCCGAGTTGGCTCAGGAATACCGGCAGACCGACGACGAACCACACATCGCGGGATGCAAACAAGAACAGACGTGCAGCGGACAGCCAATTGATCTCAGAACTCTTCGAGAGGATCGAGGTGAATTTGACTTTCTTCTTGGAACGTCCCAAGTCGCCTGATAGGGAAGCGACAGTGGCAAGCAGCACCAGGACCAGAGCTCCGGCCATTCCCACCAACGCGCCGACGAACCCGAACGCCGCGAGCAACGCGCCACCGACAAAAAAGCCCACGCCTTTGAGCGCGTTCTTGGAACCGGTCAAGCGCGCCACCCACTTGAACAGCGCGCCGTCAGCTCTGTCAGGCACGATCACTTTGATCGCACTCTTGGCGCTCATCTTCGTCAAATCCTTCGCAATGCCGGACAGAGCCTGTGCCGCCATTACGTAGGCCACCGAGACTACTTCGGTCCAATGCAGATTGAGCAGCGCAAGCATGAGCAGGGCGAAGATCTGCAACACCAGCCCGCCGTAGAGCGTGACTTTCACCCCGGACCGTGCCGCGATCCATCCACCGAAGAGATTCGTAACAATCCCAAAGAACTCGTAGAACAGGAAGAGGAACGCGATCGAAATGCTGTCGTAGCCGAGTTTGTAGAAGTGCAGGACCACCAGCATCCGCAGTGCGCCGTCAGTGATCGTGAAGCCCCAATAGGCTCCCGTCACGAGCGCGTAGCTACGAATGTTGTTCATCGGGAATGGTCGTCAAGCCGCACTCACGCGCACTGGCAGTTTCGCCGCCACTTTTCGCGCGAGCTCGATCATTCGATTCACGTAGCCCCATTCGTTGTCATACCAAGCAAGAACCTTTACTTGGGTTCCGTCAATGACCATTGTGGATAGCGCGTCGACAATCGCTGAGTGGGGATCGTTCAAGAAGTCAATGGAGACGAGCGGCCGTTCCTCGTAAGCGAGAATGCCCCGGAGGCCTGTCTCCGCGGCTTGCTTGAAGAGTCCATTCACTTCAGCGATATCCGTTTTCCGTTCGACCTCGAAGACACAGTCAGTAAGCGATGCATTGAGCAATGGCACTCGAATAGCCACGCCGTTCAGCTTACCCAGCAGCTCCGGGTAGATCAATCCGATTGCGGTGGCCGAACCCGTGGTGGTCGGAATCAGCGACATCAATGCCGACCGGGCACGCCGCAGGTCTTTGTGAGGAAAATCAACTATGGTCTGCGTATTCGTCACGTCGTGTATCGTGGTAATCACACCGTGACGAATCCCGATCCCCTCGTGGATGACCTTTACGACAGGAGCCAAACAGTTGGTCGTGCAAGACGCGGCTGTAATGATGTGGTGTTCGCTTGGGGAGTACAGCCCATCGTTCACCCCCATAACGATGTTCAGGGCGCCCTGTTTGACTGGAGCTGCGACGATTACTTTGCGCACCCCACGTTCGAAAAACGGTTGCAGTGATTCAGGCGTCAGGAGTTTTCCGGAACACTCCAGCACGATATCGACATGGTTGGCTTCCCATGGGGCATCATTCGGTTTCGATTCAGACGTGAACTTGATCGAACGCCCCTCGACCATCAGACCGTCTGCCTCGGCCTTGATCTGCTTCGACCAACGCCCGTGAACACTGTCGAATTCAAGCAGATGCGCGGCGGTGGCTGGGCCTCCCGTAATCTCGTTGATATGCACCACAGCTACGTCCGTGCCATCCCAAGCGGCGCGGAAGACAAGTCGACCCATGCGGCCAAATCCGTTAATTCCAATGCGAATCATCTGGTTGTCTGGTGGTCCTGATAATGTCCGGGGACCCCGGTGCGTGACACCTACTTGCAGCACGCCGGATCACAACACGCGGCTGTTCCGGAAGCCGTAACCGACTTCTCGGCGCGGATAAAGGCGCTCATGAACTTTCCCTGTACCTGGGCGCTGATTGCTTCCACGTCGATTCCTTGCCCCGAGAGAAACTGCCTGGCGTCCTCAAGGCTATAAATGCGTGTGGGCTCGATGTCGATCAAATCGAAGCCCGCCTTCGCCAGCGCGCGGATATACTCGTGATCTTCCAGCGCCCCAGCGATACAACCTACCCAAAGTTCCATACTGCGCCGCACCTCGGCGGGAACCTCGCCGCGCACGACGACGTCGGAAACGGCCAATCGGCCACCCGGCTTTAGAACGCGGAATGCTTCGCGTAGTACGCGGTCCTTGTCGGCCGATAGATTAATCACGCAGTTTGAAATGATCACATCCACGGATTTGTCCGGCAACGGGATGTTTTCGATTTCGCCCTTGAGAAACTCGACGTTCTCAACGCCGGCCTTCCGCTGGTTCTCCCGCGCCAAGGCCAGCATCTCATCAGTCATGTCGAGTCCGTAAGCTTTCCCTGTCGGGCCTACCCGCTTTGCGGAAAGCAGTACGTCAATGCCGCCGCCGGAGCCGAGATCGAGGACCGTTTCGCCAGGGTTAAGCTTGGCGAGCGCGGTCGGATTGCCGCAGCCGAGCGACGCTAGGACGGCCTCTTCGGGAACAGCGCTCGTCTGGCTAGCGTCATACAGGTTCGCAGTGATCGGATCGACGCAACAGAGTGAACTCGGGGCCGAGCCGCAGCAGGAGGTGCCTCCGGATTTGACGCGAAGCGCTGCCTCTCCGTATTTTTCTCGTACCGTTTCTTTCATGTTCATGCTGATTCTCCTTTCGCCGGTTTGGTGTGATGATGCTTTTCGACGAACTCGACTACGTGACGTCGGATCACGTCGCGCGCGTGGCGCACCCCGATACCATGATCAAGGCCCGCTTGCCGTAGCACCACGGGACTTTCTATCGGCCAATTCTGTCGCCAAATCGCGCCAGGAAATATCGGGCACGACCGCTCTTTCGCCCGATCGCACAGCGTGATGACATAGTGAAATCGTTGGCGGAGGTATGGATCAACCACCTTGGTCTGCGCCGACGAAATATCGATGCCCACCTCTCGCATCGCCGCTACCGCTTCCGGGTCTAGCACGCCGGCTTCGCCCCCGGCACTGATGACTTCAAAATCATCGCCCGTAAGGTCACGAAGAAACGCCTCAGCCATCTGGGTTCGGCAGGAATTCTCAGTGCAAAGAAACAAAACTTTAGGTTTGATCGCCATTGTATGCTCCTACTTTGCTAGCTGGGTGATCTTGGCAGGTTCGATGGCCTTGTTGCGCGTACAACACTCGGCATACAAGAATCCGAGTAGTTCTTGCAAAGCGTCGGTGTCTACGGCGTACCTGAGAAAGGTGCTCTCCCGATGGACCGTGACCAAGCCGTGGTTCCGCAGCTTATCGAGATGATGTGACAGCGTGGAATTCGGAATATCCAGCTCGGCTTGCAGCTCTCCCACGACCATTCCGTCCGGATGGGCCGAGAGCAAGAGCCTCATGATCCTCAGTCTGGGTTCGGCGCCGATTGCTGAGAATTTTTCGGCGTAGCGCGTTACTTCATTTACCGTTGGCTGTGCCCGCCACATAGTTCGATAATACTAGAATTGTAGATCGATAGTCAATGCCATTTATTCTGGAGCCCACATCGTAGGATCAGGCGGTGGTTGACGCCCTGCCCAGACCGTCCATACTAACGTGGCGATCGCCAAGACAACGATTACAATCCATAGCAAGATGCTGAAAACCGATCGCCTAGCGCCAGTTGGATCGCCTGGTTTTGCGGCTGATGTTTTTCCCGTCTCTGCCATGCCCTTATTGAATGCGGTCGGCGGCGTGGAGCACTCTTAGCGCAACATCGCCGGGTAAAGGAGCATAGGCGAGCGGCGCGGCGAGCTTCCGCCCGTCGGCGAGCATCCAGCGACGAAATCCAACTATGGCATCGTGTTTTTGCCGATCTTCGATTTTCGCCGGCACCAATAGCCACGTCAAGCTCGAAATCGGATACGCGTCGGCATCAGCGGCGTTTGTGATCGAAGTCTGAAAGTCATCGGGCATGTCAGTCGCCGTTGCTGCGGCTGCCGCAAGTGTGCAGGTAACCATCGCGAGCGAACCTAAAGTCAGATAACGCTTATTAAGCATCTTCGGCGAAACCCGACCGCACGTTTCAGCCGCCAAAGCCCGCATCACTTCAACGGCTGGCCCTTGACGGTCAGCTGAGCCAACAATGCATTGGCCTTCTGTTGCACAGACGGCGGCAACTTGGCGTACGAAAGACCTTCCGCTGCGTCCTGTCCGTTAGAGATCGCATACGCGATGAAGTCTCTCACTGCCATCTGCTCGCTCATGGATGGGTTGTCCTTCGAGACCAGCAGAAATGAGATACCCGTTATCGGATAGGCTGCTTTGGCGGAAACGGGCGGGTCCACAACTGGGGTGCGGACATCCTTCGCCAACTCGTCCTTAAACGCGTCCAGGGCTGCGTCCGCCGAAGCCGGGCTTGGGGCTACGAACGCTCCAGCCTGATTCTCTACCGCCGCAACAGAAGCTTTGCTTTCGGTGGCGTAGCTTAGTTCAAAATAGCCAATGGTTCCCCCCGTCTGTCCAACGAGATTGAGCACTCCCTTACTGCCGTCTCCACCGAACCCGACAGGCCAAGTAACCGAAAGCCCGTGACCGGTCGTACGAGTCCAGTCCTGACTGATCTTGCTGAGATACGTTGTGAAAATACTCGTCGTGCCGCTACCGTCCGAACGATGCACCACGATGACAGGCGCCCTTGGCAGTTTGGCTCCGGGATTGTCCCTCTCAATCGCCGGGTCTTGCCAGCTAATAATGTTTCCCAAGTAGATCTCCGCCAATGTTCTCGGACTGAGCCTCAATGGTCTATCCAAATGCGGGAGGTTGTAAACGATGCACACCGGCCCGGCGGTTGCGGGAACCTGGACCGTCGGAAGAATTCCCTTGAGCTCGTCGTCAGTCAGCGGCGCGTCGCTAGCGGCAATTTCCAGCCACCCTTTCTTAAATTCGTCGATTCCTGCGCCGCTGCCGATCGGTCGATAGTTGAGTCGGACGTTGGGAAGGCTTTGTTGATAACCCTTCGTCCAAGCCGACATGAGCGGGGCGATGAAAGTACTTCCTGCGGCGCCCATCGTGCTCGTTGTCGACGCTATGGGTGAGCTCTCGGCAGAGCTTGAACTACAACCTACGGTGACGACCAGAGCGGTACACACCGCGCACGTCAGGATTACAACGCGGAACATGTTTCCTGCCCCTTTCTTTCTGGCGTCAAACGCGTGCCGCCGAACTAAGAATCTGCTCGAAGACAGCCGATCGCAACGGTGCTGTCCGCGCATCGATTCGAGACTACTAGAAGTGTCTAAGAGTGTCAATAGGATTGTTGTAGAATCGTGGTTGTGAAAACCAGTGCTGTCCAAGTCGCGCCGAAGCGGAAAAAAAGCCCGCCATCGAGGCCGCCAAAGTCCGTCACGAAACTGAAACAAACCGTCGAGCGGACTGCGCGTTTCGCGGATATGCTGTCCGCGATGGGAACTGAGCCGCGACTTAGGATCATGCAACTATTGCTGACCGCACATCCCGAAGGCCTGGTGGTAGGCGATATCCAATCGGAACTGAACATTGCTCCATCGACGCTTTCACATCACCTGGAAAAACTTAGGCACGAGGATCTGGTGACCGTGAGACGTGACAAGAAATATTTGTGGTACCAAGCCAATGCCGATGCCTTACAGGAGTTGCTGGGTTTCTTGTTTTCCGAGTGTTGCGCGCGGAACAAGGCAGTCAAAGCCGAAACAATTATCCAACTGTGCCGGTAGTCGCTCGGGGCGGCTTGATGCGCTTCCCGACAGCGCCCGCGACGGAACCCCAGGTCTCCCGCGCGAAACTTTCCGACCCCAGGGCCACGTCACGTCACGCCCCGAGCAACGGCGTTTCCAACGTCCGAAACAATCCGGGTGGAATCACTTTGATTCTCCGGGCCGGCGGTAGCTCCCCGCTTCCATAAGTGTTACCCTCAGCGGGCGTCGTCTTGGCCGGGTGTGTGGCGAGACAGACTTATCGCTTTTGCTCCGAAGACGGCGCGCTGCTCGCGGTGAACACCTTCGTCCGCGGGTGAAACTCCGACCATGCGAACCAGAACTCCGGCATGAGGATCAGTGTTTTTAGTTGCGTCCCCTTCAGCGGCCCTTCGAGGCAAAGTCCATAAGCATTCCACGAGGAATGTGTTTCCAGATCGACTAGAGAGCTTGCATCTCGGTCCATGGCCTGAAACCGGAGAACTTTGCCTTTTGCTCGTGCGTCGAACGCCGTCGTCGTATCGGATGAAGGTTGATGCACAATCAGCACGGGCACGCCGCCGACGCTGTCATTAACCACGCGCGCGATGCGCAATTCGGAGAATGGGAACGCCTTTTCTTCCGTGCCAACTCGCAGTCCGGCTACGGTTTCCTTCGGCCGCAATCGATCGTCATGTCCGAACGCTGACTTCGGCGCCTCCCCCTCCCCCAACAACGTGTTCGTTCGCTGGCGCTGGCTGATGTTGGGCATCCTTTCGTCGTATCCAGGCAAGGGCTTGAGCACGCGGGTGTCAGGATACCGTCTGCGCCACTCTTTCCATGTGGTACGGACGAAGGGATACAGTTCCAAGTGGCTGCCCTTGAGAGGACCTGAGATAGCCTCGCCTGTGGATTGTTGCCAGCGGCTTCCCGTCTCCCGATCCTTGTGAACTTCGTTCGCGCCAACCATGCTGTCGTAGTCGAAGTGCAGAGTCCGGCCCTTAAACTTCGCGCGAAAGACGGCTCCTGTGTTGCAGGTACCGCACCAGGTCACTTCGATTGGCCCGTCCGGCATCTGGTCGTTCACCGAGCCGTGCTGCGCGAGGTCCGCCGCTGGGTATGCCTTGGCCACGCTGCCGCGCGCAACGCCGATCACGATGTCATCGTCCTGAAGAAAACTTGCCTCCGCGGCGGCAACAAATTGTGGCTCAAGGATCGCCACATAGGGCATCATGCCCGGTGGAGTTTGAGCCGGTGCTGTCTGAGCACGGGCCGGTTCGTCAACACCCATCGCGAGTGGCTGGCCCTTTTCGCCGACCTGGAAAATGAGAACCTCGGCGGGCTCCGTTTTGCTGAGATTCCGAAACTGCCGGTGAGCATGCATGGGAGGCTCGTAGAAGACATCGCCCGCGCGGTAGACTTGGGGCGGATCTGGATCAACCTGATTCTCGATCTCTCCTTTCAGGATGTAGGCGAACACCGGCCCGGGGTGTTGATGCGCTCCCGGAAGCGCCGCTCCAGGGGCCGCGCTAACCGTCATCAGTCGCCCCTCGCGATTGGCGACTTCCGCCGGCTCCTCCAGAAGCATTTTCATTGCGGGATTTGCATTCCCGGTGTCTCCCACTTCGAAAACGAGTAGCTTCGCTGGTTCCGTGCCGCTCAGGTTCCGCAGGAGCCGGTGGACATGCATGGTAGGCTCGTGGAAAAAATCGCCCGGGTGGTAGAGCTTCGGCGGATCCGGATCCACCTGGTTCTCGATGTCTCCTTCGAGGATGTAGACGAAGACAGGGCCTTTGTGGGTGTGCGCACCAGCAGTCAGACCCGGCCGTATGGGGAGGCTGAACACGCTCACTTTCGGATCGGCTGTGTCACCCAGAGGTTCCTGCATTAATGTTTTCGACTCTATAGCGGACGGGGCTGCAGGTGTTTGCGCAAGCAGGAGACTGCGGAAGAAGAAAGCGGCTAGCGCCAGGTTCGGGACCGTTTTCGCTGTCTTGGACATGGTGGTCCTAGTATGGGGAAGGATGCAGGACGAGGCCAGTCCCTTCCCTGCATAGCTTCGTGGATTCCCTGCATCACGCGGGCTGGTCGAGCGATCGCACCCGGCTGATTTCCTGAATCGCCGCCTGCAGTTTTTCGCGATACCCGCGGCTGACCTTCAACCTGGTCTCATCCCGCAGCACGACTTCATATTCCCCGCCGATGTCGCAACACAGGTCCCGTACCCGCGCCAGATTCACGATGGTCGAGCGATGAATGCGGCAAAAACGTTCCGCCTCCAGATCGCGTTCGA
The DNA here is from genome assembly GCA_052148835.1 of Bryobacteraceae bacterium. GTDB lineage: Bacteria > Acidobacteriota > Terriglobia > Bryobacterales > Bryobacteraceae > Palsa-89. Next base: position 2,958 of record JBKQHJ010000074.1, on the reverse strand, counting down.
GTTCCGCCATGCTGCGGCGCACGAGGTGTGTTCTCGCTCCGACGTGCAGGCACGAATAGTAATCCGCCGCTTCAACCCAATCGATCTCCTCGGCGCGCGCAGGAATGAAATGCGGCCGGCGCTTCGGACCATAATTCTCTCGATGCGGCGGTGTTCCCCAGGACGCCGCGCCAGCAACGCTTTGGCGCGCGACAGCACCCGGAAGAACCGCGCATTGTCGTAGGGCTTGAGCAGGTAATCGAGTGCTTCCGCTTCGAAGGCCTTTAACGCGTACTGGTCATAGGCGGTGACGAACACCACCGCCGGAGGCACATCGGCGCCCAGCGCTTCCAGCACTCCGAACCCGTCGCAGCCGGGCATCTGCACGTCCAGAAACAAAAGTGAGGGCCGCAGTTCACGCACCACCTTCGCCGCGTCGGCGCCCGAGCTGCATTCCCCCAAAACGTGGATTTCCGGATCCGTCAGCAGCAAGCTCACGATGTTGGCGCGAGCCAGCGGTTCGTCATCCACGACGACCGTGCCGATGGTAATCACGCCGCGGTCCTATATGGAACTTTGATAATCGCTTCCACGCCCGCTTGGTACCCTCTTCGAAGCACAACGCTGCTTCCCGCTCCGTACAACGTGAGCAGCCGCCCGCGCGTGTTGGACAGTCCGACGCCGGTTATGTAGCTGCGAGCAAGCGAGACTGCCGGGCCGTCATTGTAGAGGTGGATCGAAAGCATTCCTTCGGACTCGCGTGCCGTAACGCGGATCTCTCCGCCTTCCACCAGTTTTCCGATCCCATGCACGATCGCGTTCTCCACCAGCGGCTGCAGAACAAGCGGGGGAACCAGAGCTCCGTAAAGCTCGATCGGTATATCCACCGTGACCTTCAGCCGGTCGCCAAATCGCATCGCCTGCAGCTTGAGGTAGCTTTCAAGGAACGAAACTTCCTCTGCCAGCGGGACCAGTTGCCTGCCGGCATCTTCCAGCACGCGCCGCAGCAGGTCGCTCAACCCGGCGATCATTTCCACCGCGGCTTCGTTTCGCATTTCCCTCACCAGCCCGGAAATTCCGTTCAGCGTATTGAACAGAAAATGCGGCTCCAGTTGACGGCGCAGCGCATCCAGTTGGGCCTTCGATAACTCGCCAGCGAGCCTGGCCGACTCCGCTTCGCGGCGAGCCAGGCGCCGGATGGAATCTATCGTGTTGCCGATCGCCAGGGTCGCTGCATAGATGATAATCCCGGTGTGGAATTGCATATAGACCGTGGTGAAGAACACGCCGCGAAAAGAGGGATGCGGTTGGATAGCGAGCGGGTTGAAGATCCACTCCACGGTAGCGGACCACACGATGTGCGCGATACCGAACCCCAGTGCAGCCGCCAGATGCACGGGAAGGTTTCTCCAGTCCTCCGCCTTGGCCAGCGGAAAGCGGCGGCTCAGTGAGAGGATGAGCGGCGCGGCAATCGGCAATATCAGCCAGGCGGCGACAGTGGTGAAGAACAGCGCAATCCAGTTGGATCTCGTCCCGACGGCGGCCATCCCCACAACCACCTGAGTGGCCGTGATCAGACCGACGGCGAGCCACAGGACTGCGACCCACCAGGAATGGCCGGACCGGGCTCGCCCCAGATACTTCAGCCGAAGATAAGACATCGGAGTCTTGTACAAGTTTAAGCCTGAAAGGGCATCGGGAGAGGCCTGATGCAGCCAATCCACGGAGCTGTGCAGGGAACGGAGTCATCGGCACTGGATTTCCTCAGTGCCGGCGTGGGCCATGACGGGTCGTTACGCGTTCTAACTCAAGCGTTCGATAATTTCTCCAGGCACTCGGGCTCTGAGATCCGGATAGGATTCCAGCAGGCGCTCGATATCGAGGAGATCTTTTTTTCGCTTTGTGACCCGCCGCTCCGGATGCAATGCTGCCCAGATTTTTCCTTGCAACACGTCTTCAATGGCTGCAACCGGGAGTGGAAATCCGAGAACTTCCCGGATCGCCGCGCGGTCGACAAAAGCGCCGTAGCGCGGGTCGGTCTGAATTTGAACGCGGAGATTCGAACCCTTGGCGCTGACGTTGATGCTGTGCGGAAATAGTTCGATCTCGAAGCGGCCGGCGAGGAGGTCGCGGACCTTGTCGATCTGGTCCACCGCGACGACCAGATCAAGATCCAGGCTGACCAACGGCTCCACGTAGGCGTTCACTGCTTGCCCACCGATCACGCAGAAGCGAATGCCCTGCTCTTCCAGCAACGCGAAGATATCATCCAGAAGGTTGGACTTGTCCAAGGTGACTGCCTTCCAGAAAGAGAGTGCTTTCATAATGGTGCCGATCTCAGGTTAGCGCAATTGCAAAACAGAAAAGCCCGGCCATTTCTGACCGGGCTTCCTTGGTTTATTCGCGCACAACGCTATAGCCGTGCGCTTTTTTAATCGGGCAACGTCCTACTCTCCCACACACTCGCGCGTGCAGTACCATCGGGGCTGTGGGGCTTAACTGCCGTGTTCGGGATGGGAACGGGTGGGACCCCCACGCTACAATCACCCAAAAGTGAAAATCGCGTTGAATATTGATGGGCAGCACAGAATTGCTAGTTGGCTTATTGGCGATTGGCTTTTGGCCAACGGCTAACTCGCTAATGGCCCACTTACTAACTGGCAGTTAGTAAGTGGCAGTTTGTATCTACAATAAATTTTATGGTCAAGCCGAACGGGCTATTAGTAACGGTCAGCTCAACGTATTACTACGCTTACACATCCGTCCTATCAACGTGGTAGTCTTCCACGGCCCTTCATAGGATATTATCCTTGGGAGATCTCATCTCGAGGAAGGTTTCGCGCTTATATGCCTTCAGCGCTTATCCTGACCCAACTTCGCTACCCAGCTATGCCACTGGCGTGACAACTGGATCACAAGAGGTTGGTTCATCCCGGTCCTCTCGTACTAAGGACAAGCCCTCTCAAATCTCCTGCGCCC
>JBKQHJ010000073.1:0-2900 GCA_052148835.1 Bryobacteraceae bacterium | reverse complement strand
TGAGCAAATCGCAGGTGATGGGCGTCCGAGGGCCGTCGTCCGCAAATGAGGCACGGCTGCGTAGCAACCGATTTAACGTGATCGCGATCGCGCACGCGGCGTAGCGGTTCTTGTAGCCGGTTCGCTGGCCTTTGATGTCATCCAAAAAGTCGCTGCGGATGGAAAGGTAGTTCTTCGCATTGAGCTGCCTTTCGACGTAGTTGACGGCGGCCCACTCGGGCGCGAAACAGCGGATCTCGCCCGCGCAACAGAAAGCGCCGTACGTGCCTTTCTCCGGCTGCAGCGGTCCCAAGACGCTGGGCACGCCGCGCTGGTACATGTACCAGGCCTCGCTGGCCATGTGCCATGACGCATTGAACTTGTGGTACCAGGTGTTGTCGAACATCTGCAAATTGTTATACGCGTACCCGCCTTTGTTGAGACCGTTCACGCACGGATACAGATTGTCATTGCCCTGGTGGAACGTGTAGCTGATGCAGGCCGTCGCGGCTGGCTTCGCGTCGCGGGTCCAAGGCGCCACGTCGTGGCTCGCGGTGATTCCCAATTGCAGCAGCAGCCCTTCATTCAGCCGGATGGTCGCGAGGACGCCGGTGTCGGTGAAAGGATCCACCGCATAGAGCAGTGAATGAGTGTACACGTAATTGTTGGGCGCGAGCTGCGCTTCGATTCCTGGAATGGAGATGAATCGGCCGATCCGTATGTTGATGCCTTCGGCGAACTGCGGGAAATACAGGTCCACGTATTCGAGCGCCGGATCAAACCCGTATTGGCGGTGATCGTCGATCAATTGCGAGCTGAAATAGCCCAGGTTGGTGGTGAAGCGATAGCTGGTGCCGTAGAGCCCCGTGAGGTGGAATCCCCAATCGAAGTGATCCGTTTGAACCGAATCGGGAATGCGTTCGACATAGAGCACAGCCTGATCGAATTCCACGCGATTGGCGAAGATGTCGTAGGCGGATGGATAGTTTGAATCGTGCGAAGTGCTGAGGTTGAAACTGCCTTCCACCCAACCGTAAATCTTGACCCGGCTTTGCTCCCAGGCGTCTCCGTTCGAGCCGCCGTAAAGGGCTTGCATGAGCGGCGGAACATTCGTATCGGGTTCACCGATGACGGGCGATCCGCCGTAGGACCAGTCGGAGTTAGGAAATGGCGGCGAGTTCAATTGCGACGGCAGCGCGCGGCGCGGAGGTTCGGGGCCGGTGTCGGAGCTTCCGTGCCAGTCTTGTGAGTACGCCGCGGAAAGCCGTTTGAAAAATCCAGCGTTGGCGGTCAGCGTGAGGTTAACCGTGAGACTCTCGCCATCGCTTAGATCGTGCTCAGCCACGGCCGAGTCGCCATACCCGCGCTTTGCCGCCTTGAATTGGTAGTGGCCGGGTGCCAGGTTATCGAACTCAAAAGACCCATCCGCACCGCTAAGCGCGACCTTGTCACTCGGTTCTGCCGACGAATGCGCGGTTACCCGCGCGCCGGCAACCAGCGATCCCCGTGCGTCCTGAATCACGCCACGAACCTGCGCCCATCCGCCCACAGCAAGGCTGAGCGCGATCGCAAGCAGGATCGCCGGGCGCAAGCTATGCTGGAACCGCTTCGACGATCGAGTCCGCGGCAGCCGTCGGAATAATTTGAGTCAATCGCCAGCCAGCCGCGCCGAGCAAAGTCCGAAATTCATTTTCGGTGCGCTCGCATCCACCGGGGAAAATCAGCATTTGGAGATCCAGAAACTTCCCGGACGAGAACTCGTTTCCGGTCTCAATGACGTTGTCGACCACCAGCAGTTTGCCGCCAGGATTCACGCCCTTTCTGCAGCCCTGGAGCAGCTGGATGCACAGATCATCCGGCCAATCGTGAATGATGTGCTTCATGATGTAGGCGTCCGCACCCGCTGGAACCGAAGCGAACATATCCCCGGAAGCGAGGGTGCAGCGGTCCATCATGGGCTTGAGCGGTCCGCTCTTGGCTCCTTCCACCACGTGGGACATGTCGTAAAGCGTGCCTTTCAAGTGCGGATTCCGCTTGAGGATGGTCGCAAGCAGTAGCCCGTGCCCGCCGCCCACATCCACGATGCAATGGATTCCACCGAAATCGTAGGCGTCGGCCACGGCGGGGCTATCAATCATCGAGATCGCGGTCATGGCGTCATTGAACATCCGGCCTTCTTCCGGATTCTGTTTCATGTACTCGAAAATGTGCATGCCGTAGATCTTGTTTAGCGCCTGCTTGCCCGTCTGGACGCAATAGTCGAGGTTGGACCACCCCAGGCCGTGCCAATCCCTACTTCCCATAATCGCGAGCGCGCGCAGGCTGGGTTTCGCGTTGCTGCGCAAAACCGCAGACATGGGCGTTTCGGAAAACTTTCGGTCGGGACCCTCCGAAAGCACACCCACGCTGGCAGTGGCGCGCATGAGACGATAGAGCGCCCTGGGGTCGGCGCCGAGCTTGACGGCCAACTCCTCGGCCGATTTTGGACCGGCTTCCACCAGATCCGGAATTCCCATCTGAGCGAGGCACGAAACCGCGCCGGCGACGTGCGCCCCATTCAACATTTGCAGGATTCCGACGTGTGGAGGAAGAGTCTGCGGCTGTGGTGTCATCCGTTACAGTATACAGTCTGTTGATTAAGCTGGCGCCGATCAGATAAGGTTGTCCTGGAGGTCGCGCGCTGGAAGTCTATCTGGTGGACGGCACGTACGAATTGTTCCGGCACTACTACGCGGTTCCGTCCGCGCGGGATCAGGATGGCCGGGAGATCGGCGCTGTCCGGGGCGTGCTCGCGTCGGTTCTGGGCATGCTAAAGGGCGGCGTCACGCACGTCGCCGTCGCCACCGATCATGTCATCGAATCGTTCCGCAACGAACTCTGGCCAGGCTACAAAACCGGCGAGGGCATCGACCCTGATTTGT
>JBKQHJ010000072.1:0-27035 GCA_052148835.1 Bryobacteraceae bacterium | reverse complement strand
TGGTGGCGCAGCAGGAAGTGGACGATTCCGAGGGGAGAGCGTTGGCCTCGGCGGCACAGGTGGAAGCAGCCAAGTCGAACCTGCAATCCGCCGAGAGCGTACTCGCGGCCGCGCAGGCCAAGCGGGAGCACGATCAGGCGTTGTTCGATTACGCCAAAATCACGGCGCCGTTCGCGGGTGTCGTGACACAGCGTTACGCCAACAAGGGCACGCTGATGCAAGCAGGCACCACCTCCAGCACGCAAGCCCTTCCGCTAGTCCGGCTCTCGGAAGACGATCTTTTCCGGTTGGTGATTCCGGTGCCGGAGTCCTACGTTAAATTTATCCATCTTGGCGATCCGGTCAGTGTCAAAGTTCCTTCGCTCAACCAAACCTTTCCGGGAAAAGTAGCCCGCTTCTCCATGGATGTTCGGGAAGAAACACGCACCATGCATACGGAAGTAGCGGTCGAGAATCCCGCTCGTGTCCTGCTCCCGGGTTTATACGCGGAAGCTACTATCACACTCGAGAAGAAAGACGATGCCATCGCGGTCCCCTTGCAGGCCGTGGATCAAGACAACAATCAGACTAGCGTTGACATAGTAGATTCATCCAACAAAATAGAGGTGCGGCGAATCGTGCTGGGAATCCAGACGGCCACCGACGCCGAAGTTCTTTCCGGATTGCAGGAGGGTGAGACGGTAGTTGTCAGCGACCGCAGCGGTCTGAAAGCCGGCCAGCTAGTCCAACCCAAATTGATCACCCTGATGCAATATCAGGGCTCTGAAGAACAGCACTAGCGCACAGGAGCCAGGCACAGGAGCCAACCCATGCCCCGTTTTTCGATTCGCAATCCCTATTTCATCATCGTCATTTGCCTGGCGCTGGCGGTTATCGGCATCAACGCGTTTTCGCGGATGCCCGTGGATCTGTTCCCACCCATCAACTTACCGGAAGTGGTGGTGGCTACGTTTTATAACGGCATGCCTCCCGGCGACATTGAAGTGGACATCACCAATCCGCTCGAGCGATTCTTCACCCAGGCCAGCGGTGTGGATCACATGGAATCCCGTTCCCTGCTCGGCGTGAGCATTATCAAGGTGTACTTTCAACCCGGGACGAATGCCGATTCGGACGTAACGCAATTGTCGAATCTTGCTCTTGCCGACCTCAAGCGTCTGCCACCCGGGACGTTGCCGCCGATCGTTCTGAAGTTTGATGCGTCCAGCCTTCCGGTGTGCCTGGTTACGGTGAAGGGCCAAGGTCTTAATGAAACCCAGCTTCACGACCTAGCCCAATTCCAGATCCGCAATCAGATCGCTGTGGTGAACGGCGCGGAAATTCCGGCTGTGTTTGGCGGAAAGTACCGGCAGGCTATGGTGTACGTCGATCCCTATAAGCTGCTGTCACGCCAGTTGAGCGTGATGGACGTAGTGGGCGCGGTGAACGACAGTAATCTCATCTTGCCGGCGGGCGACGTCAAGATCGGCCCCAGAGATTACTACGTCTATTCCAATAGCTTGGTGAAAAACGTCGCGGACCTGGATAGCCTGCCGCTCAAGACCGTCGGCACAAGTTGGGTTTCGGTGGGAGACGTGGGCGAGGCCAAAGATTCCAGCCAATTGCAATACAACATCGTCCGCATCGATGGCCAGAAGTCCGCCTACATTCCCATCATGAAATCGGGCGGCGACAGCAACACTATCCAAGTGGTAGATGACGTCCGCGCCCTGGTGAAGAAGCTGTTCGATCTTCCGGCACAACTGAAGACCGATATCGTCTTCGATCAATCCGTTTTCGTCAGGCAGGCGCTCAACACGGTTGTGCATGAAGGTTTGATGGGATTGGGCCTTACCACCCTGATGATTCTTCTGTTCCTGGGGAGCCTGCGGGCCACGGTCGCCGTGCTGCTCTCCATTCCAATCTCCATCATGGCGACCTTCGTGGTTTTGTACATGCTGGGCAGCACCATCAACACGATGATCCTCGGAGGCCTGGCGCTGGCCTTGTCTCGCGTGATCGACAACTCCGTGATCTCGCTCGAAAATATCTACCGCCATTTGGAAATGGGATCGTCTCCGGCCGTTGCGGCCGAACAAGGCGGAGCCGAAGTGAACTTGGCGGTGTTGGCCGCGACGCTGGTCGACGTGGTGGACTTTTTTCCGGTAACGTTATTGTTCGGCGTAAGCAAATTTCTATTTTCCGCGCTCGCTCTGGCGTTCTGTCTGGCGTTGCTGGCTTCCTTCGTGGTCGCAATGACGGTGATTCCTCTGTTCTGTTCCAAGTACTTGAAGGCGATGCCCGGTGGCCACGGAGAGCTGCCTGGAGAACACGGCTCGGATCAAGTCTTCGAAGAACCCGAGAATCGCTCCTGGGACGGGCGCTTCAACGCATGGTTCAATCGCAACTTCAATAAGCTACTCAACGTTTATGAGCGCTCGGTCCGTTTCGCTCTGAAGGCTCCAGGGCTGACTCTGGCTGTGTTGGCGGGCGTCTTCGCCGCCAGCCTTTTGATCTATCCTTTCCTTGGCCTGGCATTCTTCCCACGGACCGACGCCGGGCAGTTCACGGTGAACCTCAAGGTTCCCACCGGTACTCGTATTGAGGTCACCAACGATTACGTGGCGAAGATCGAAGATCTCATCCGGCATACGGTCGCTCCGAAAGACCTGAAAATGATCCTCTCGAATATCGGAGTGGTGAACGATATTTCCTCCCTTTACACCACCAACGCCGGAATGTATACGGCGTTCATCCAAGTGGCTTTGAATGACGATCACGAGGTGGGCAGCTTCGAGTACATGGATCGCGTGAGAACTCAGATCGCAGCCAGGTTCCCGGATGTGCGCACCTTCTTCCAGAGCGGATCTCTGCAAGACGCCATACTCAATCAGGGGCAGCCGGCTCCCATCGATGTCCAGGTCAATACGCGCGATCTCGGCTTGACTTACAATACAGCGCTGAATCTGGCGGACCGCATTCGCCAACTTCCCGGCGTCGGCGAGATCTACATCCCGCAGGACATGAACTACCCGTCCATCCGCATGGATATCGACCGCGTGCACGCCGGCGAACTGGGGCTATCGCAAAAAGATGTGGTCGACAACGTGATCACAGCGCTGAATTCCAACATCATGATTGCGCCGAATTACTGGGTGGACTATCAATCCGGCAACGATTATTTCCTGAGCGTCCAGTACTACGAGCATGGCGGTGCGGCCATCCACAACCTAGTCGATCTGAAGCAGATCCCTCTGCGTGCGCCGAATTTGAAACTTCCCACCACTCTCGACAATGTGGTCAAGCTAGTGAACGTTCAATCGCCGACCGAAGTGGACCACTACCAGATCCAGCGCGTTGTCGATGTCTACGTCACTCCCGTGGGTGAAGATTTGGGCAAGCTTCGCACTGGAATTGTCAAGACCATTGCGGATGCGAAACTCTCGTCCAACATCCGCGTCACACTGCGAGGAATGGTCAACAGCATGGATCAATCCTTCAAAAGCTTCGGGCTGGGATTCGGTATTTCCTTCATTCTTCTGTTTCTCATCCTGGTGGCGCAGTTCAAATCCTGGATCGATCCGATTCTCATCATGCTGGCGATTCCGATGGGATTCGTCGGGGTGCTGATTATCCTGCCGCTTACGCATACCACGCTCAACGTCATGTCGCTGATGGGAGTGCTCATGCTCATCGGCATCGCGGATTCCAACAGCATTCTGATTGTCGACTTCGCGCACAAGCTCGAAGAGCAGGGATTGTCGGTGCAGGACGCGGTAGTCACGGCCTGCCGCGTGCGCCTGCGGCCCATTCTGATGACGTCGCTCGCAACCATCATCGGAATGATCCCGATGGCCTTGAAACTGGGCGAGGGCGGCGAACAGTATACGCCCATGGCTCGCGCCATCATCGGCGGCCTGACTACTTCGGTGCTGCTCACCATATTTATCGTTCCAGCCGCATATCTTTTGGTCTATGGAAGGAAGCAAAGAAATGTTCCCCAGCCTTCGCCAAATCAGGCTTAACCGAGAGGCTTTTTATCTCGCGGCCATCATCGGATTTTCGATGACATTGTTCGCCCAGGCGCCACCCATGTTGACGCTCCAGGAGGCCGAAGCGTTGGCCATCAAGAATCATCCGCAAATTCAGGCCGCCCAGAACGAGATTAACTTTGCCAACCAACAGGTGGTGATCAATCGCGCCCCGTACCTCCCGACTATCAATGGCGAAGTCACAGGATCGCAAGCCTATGCTGGTTCGCGCATCGGAGCCGGCGAGATACAGGCGTCGCGCTTATTTCAGCGCGAGGGCCAGGGCGTGATTGTGCAACAGTTGATCACCGACTCGGGCCGAACTCCCAATTTGGTGGCCAGCGCGCGCTTTCAAGCTCAAGCCGTGATGCAGACTTCGACGGCCACCCGCTACACCGTGCTGCTCGACGTCAACCGCGCTTATTTCGATGTGCTTCGGACGCAAGCTACGGTGAAAGTCGCCGAGCAAACCGTCAGCGCCCGGCAGACACTGGACGATCAGATCACCGAGCTGGCCCGCAACAAACTTCGATCCCAGGTGGATGTCAGTTTCGCCGACGTCAACGTGTCGGAGGCGAAGCTTCTGCTATTGCGCGCGCAAGACAGCGTCACTGGAGCGCTCGCCGAACTGGGCCGCGCCATTGGGTCGGACCAATCGGCCAATTTTCAGCTCACCGACGAACCCCTCCCGCAAGCGCCGCCAGCCACCATGGCGTCTTTGGTGGCGCAAGCCATCGACAATCGTCCCGAACTGGCGTCGCTGCGCGCCACACGCGAATCCGCCTATAAGTTCTACTATGCCGAAAGAGATCTGAAGCGCCCTACGGTGAGCGCTATAGCGACGGCGGGCTATATTCCCTATATAAATAATCCGACTTCCTCGGCGATCCCGCCCGAATACGAGGGAGTCGGGGCGAACGTCAATATCCCAATCTTCAATGGCCATCTGTACTCGGCGCGCGAAGAAGCGGCCTATCAACACGCCTTGGAATCGGATCAGAAGCTCCGTGATGAACAGGAACGGATCAGCCGTGACGTTCGCGTGGCTTGGGCTAGCGCTACCGACGCCTATCAGAGAATCGATGTCACGGCGCAATTCCTGCGGCAAGCGTCGCTCGCACTGCAACTGGCCCAGGGACGCTATGATTTAAGCTTGGCGTCGATCGTTGAACTCACCCAGGCGCAGTTGAACGTGACTTCCGCGGAGATTGAAAACCTCAACGCCAAGTACGACTACCAAATTCAGTTCGCGGCGCTCCAATTCACCATTGGCCTCCTCCGATAGCCAGCCCGTTTTCCGCCCAATCGTATTCAGGGAGGTCCAGCGATTCCCGCTGCGCCGCATCGCTGTCGCGCTTGCCAGTCCGCCCTGCTTCATGCTCGGCCTCTTGATCTGGCAAGTACTGTTGGGCCATCCCTGGGGCAAGCATCCCATGTCCAACGGAGATGTGATTGGCTGGACCGCGTTCCTTTGGCTGATCTACTTTCGCCTGATCACCGTTCGATTGGTCACCGAAGTTCGCCAAGGTGCGCTGCTCATCAGAATGCGCGGACTGTGGCGCCTGCGTCGTGTTCCTCTGGATCGCATCCAATCAGTGGAGACTATTACTCACGACATTGCTCGCGACTACGGCGGCTACGGATTCCGAACGACTCGCGAAGGCAAAGCTTACGTCGCTAATGGGGGACGGGGCGTGCGCGTGACGCTAGCGGGGGGAGAGAAGCTGGTGGTGGGATCCCAGCGACCCGACGAGTTGGCTCGAATGCTTCGTGCCTCTTGAGGCCACTCGACTTCAGCGCCGGAACGGCCATCCGCGAGTCGAGCCCAGCGCCGCTGCACCGCGAGCGATTTCGCGATTCCTCGCCGCCAACCGCCTCGCAGCCGCATAAATCTCGGAGGCATTTGGCCTCAAAATGGGAGGTTCGATGGTCTGCGTTCGTGCCCTGGACTCGACTGTCTGCCGCGGCGGCACGGTCCACACGCGCGGGAGAGTCACTGTTACGGTGATGCCGATGATAAGACCCGCTAATATCGAGAGCGGCTTATCCATCCAGTCGCCGTACTCCCAAGCCAGAATCGCAAACCGGAGGCCCGTGGACACGAAAATTGCAAATGCCAATGTGTAAAACCGGTTCCTCAATCGAGGCTGTTCATACAATTTGAATACGAGTATCTGAAACGGTTGAGTCATTTGCTCCCCATTCCTTCAGTCCTGAGGAGTGTTCAGAGGATCGATTCCGACAGCCTGACGTTAGCCCAAGATTCGCCGCGAGACCATATCGGTATCGCAGTACTTTTGGGTAGTACGGATCGGTAGAGAACATCCAACCGCCCGAAACGACTGCTCATTCCGCAACTCGATGTCAGCCGCCGGCTCCACTCGAACCACAGGCCATCAGAGTTGACCAGTTAGATCATGCCGGTAGCGATTTGTGAAGCTTACCGGTTAGAGCGGGTGACAACAACTATCACGGGCAGCAGGTTCTTGTGGTAGATACTTTTGTCCTCCACGACCTTTTCGACGTGGACGAGTTGGCCGAGCGACACTGGAGTGACCGAGTTTGGCAAGGTATTGAAACATGGTGAGCCGGGCGGGGCTCGAACCCGCGACCACCGCATTAAAAGTGCGATGCTCTACCAACTGAGCTACCGGCCCGGAAGCGCTCGAAGGAGGGCGGCTGTTTGCCGAATGAAGGTGCTTCGCACTGCGCTCTCGACTTTCAAGATAACATAGCTTTACATGTTCGCCGGCCGGAGGCGCGCCGCGCCATGTCACAATAGCTAGCATGCGGGTCGGCATCATTGGCACTGGCGCGATCTCTCACAAACACGCCCGAGCGTACGCCAACATCGGCTACGAAGTAGTGGCCTGCACGGATTTCCACGCCGATAGCGCCCGCGCTTTCGCCGAACGCTATGGCTGCGAGTTCGTGCCGGATTTCGAGCAGCTCTGCCGCCATCCACGCGTGGATTACGTCGATGTGTGCACCTTCCCCGAATTCCGCCTGGAACCGGTCCAGTGTTGCGCCGACGCGAGGAAGCACATTCAAGTGCAGAAGCCGATGGCGACCAATCTCGAGACAGCGCGGCGCATGATGGAGATCGCTTACCACGCCGGCATCCAATTGGGCGTAGTGAGCCAGCATCGCTTCGACGATTCCACGCAGTTCCTCCAGCGCGCGCTGTGCGACGGGCGCTTGGGCAAGATTCTCCAAGCCGATGCGTACGTGAAATGGTATCGCTCGCCCGCTTACTATTCGCGCCCTAGCAAAGGAAGCTGGAAAACCGAAGGCGGGGGCGCGCTGATCATCCAGGCCATCCATCAAGTGGACGTGCTGCTGTGGCTGATGGGCGGAGTTCAGGAGCTTTTCGGCTACTGGCAGTTGGCGGCGCGGCACAGTATTGAATCGGAAGACGTGCTCGCCGCGGTGGTGAAATATGCATCGGGCGCCACCGGCGTTATTCAGGCTTCCACGGCCTTTTGGCCCGGCCACACCGAGCGCATCGAAATCCACGGCACCAAGGGCACCGCTGTTATTACCGGCGACAAGCTGACCTCCTGGCAAGTGGAGAACGATTCGGGCGAACCGGCGCCTGTGTCCTACGATTATGCCAGCGCCGCCACCGATCCCATGGCCACGGCGCTCGCGCCTTTTGAACGCCAGTTCATCGACTTTGGCGAGGCCATTCGCAGCGGACGCAAACCGCTGTCTTCGGGCGCCGATGGATACCGCGCTTTGGAAGTGGTGACAGCCATCTACGACTCTTGCCGAAAGGGATGCGTGGTGAAGCTGTAACGACGCGCCACGCCCGACAACGACTTCGCGAATGCAGGTCCGCGTTCCAGCTTCCAGCGCCAATCTCGGTCCCGGATTCGATTCCCTCGGTCTGGCGCTCGGGATCTACTTGACGTGCCGGTTCCAGCCCGCCGCGCACCTTTCGATTCGCGTAAGTGGCCGCGACGCCGCGCAGATTTCAACCGGCGAGGACAATCTGATTTGGCGCACGGCACTGGCGGTGGCCGCCGACGTGGGGGATCCTCTGTCGCCGGTCGCACTCGAGATCGACAACGACATTCCGCTGGGCAAAGGGCTCGGTTCAAGCGCCGCCGCGCTCACGGCCGGTGTGGTTATCGCCGATCATTTGCTCGGACTGCATTGGAAGCCGCATCGGATTTTGGATGAAGCGGCCAGGCTCGAGGGCCACCCCGACAATGTCGCCGCGTGCGTTCTAGGCTCCATCGTGGCCAGCGCTACCGACAGCGGCGGCGCGGTGCGGGCGGTGCGAGTGGAGCTACCGGCCAACTACGGCGTGGCCGTCGTGGTGCCGGATTTTATGCTGCCAACATCGGAATCTCGCCACGTTCTGCCGGCCAATTACTCGAAAAGCGACGCCGTCTTTAACGTCCAGCGCAGTTCGTTATTGATCGCGGCGCTCGCCACCGGAACCACCAGCGCATTCCCGGCGGCTCTAGAAGACCGCATGCATCAGCCCTATCGCTACGCGCTGGTGCCGGGTCTGGAAGAAATGGTCAAGCTACGCGCGCCGGGATTGCTAGGATGCGCGCTGAGTGGCGCCGGCCCGTCGATTCTGGTGTTTTACGAACGCGGTTCCGAGCAAGTGTGCGATCTAGTGCGGCAGATCTTCGCGCTGCACGGCCACAAATCGGAAACGCTGTGCGTGCCGGTCGCACGAGACGGCTACGAGCTGAGTACTGAACCGCGCGCGTGAGCAAGCGGAGGCACTAGACCCCTCGCCGGTTCCCCCACAGATCGATGTGGAGGCGCGGCGTGATCCGAAACCCTTCCCGCTTGGCAATGTCGGCAAGCCATCGGCCGCGCTCGGCCAAAGTCGCGGCATCTACGCCCTCCGCCATGAGCACGACGCGGCTTCTGGATGCTCCGATATCGCTGACAATAGAATTCACCTGCTGCAAATCGCTCGGCTCGCTGATCACGAACTTGAGCTGGTACGGATACAGCTGGATCAGCCGCCGCAGGATCTCGGGCTGATAGCGCAGACGCTCATGCTGATCCGCCCAGCGCCCGTTGTCGCGGGTATGGGGCGTCGAATTCGCGAGCTTCGGGCTGATGCTCATCAGATCGCAGCGAACGTGCGCGTCGACAGTGCCAGCGGTTTCGATGGTAATGTGCTGCTTCAACCGATGGGCCAATTCATCGGTCAGTTCTTCGATCTGCGGGGCGATCATCGGCTCGCCGCCGGTGATGACGACGTGCGACGCTCCGTAGCGTGACACCTCATCGACGATGGAGCCGACGCTACGCTCTTCGCCCTCCGGCTGCCACGAAGTATACGGCGTGTCGCACCAGGCGCAGCGCAAATTACAACCGCTGGTGCGCACGAACACGGATGGCACGCCCACCAGCGTGCCCTCACCTTGGATGGAATGGAAGATTTCAGATATTTTCAAGTACGTACTCGATCGGGAACGTATTCAAGACGATCCTTGAGACCCGCTTCCGCAAAGCCTTTCAGGCGCAAACGGCACGAATCGCACAAGCCGCACGGGCGGCCCTCCGCGTCCGGATCGTAACAACTGTGCGTCAACGAGAAGTCAACGCCCAGCCGCGCGCCTAGTTCAATGATCTCGCGTTTTGAAAGTTGAATCAGCGGCGTGTGAATCTTGAGGTGGGTGCGGCCTTCCACCCCGGACTTCGTCGCCAGGTTGGCCATCTTTTCGAACGCGGCGATGAATTCGGGCCGGCAATCCGGATATCCCGAATAATCGATGGCGTTCACGCCGATGAAGACATCGGAACTGGAAAGCACTTCAGCCCAGGCCAGCGCGAACGATAAGAACACGGTGTTCCGCGCCGGCACGTAGGTGATCGGGATGCCCTCGCTGACGCCCGCTTTGGGTACCGCGATGTCCGCGGTGAGTGCCGATCCTCCGAACGCGCGCAGATCGATCGAAACGACGCGATGCTCGACGGCGCCCAGGCTTGACGCTACCCGCGCGGCTGCCTGCAACTCCGCGCGATGCCGCTGTCCATAGTCGAAACTGAGCGCGTAGCACTGGAAGCCATCGCGCCTCGCATAGGCCAGGCAAGTAGCCGAGTCCAGACCGCCGCTTAATAAACAGATTGCGGGTTTCATCATTTTTGCTCAGCGGCCGTCATTTCACATCGTAGGCGTGAGTTTCTTGCCCCATGAGATATTTGTCGAACCAGGCCACGATATGATCCAGGCGTTCGACGCGATGCACTGGTTTTCCGGAGCGCGAAAGCTCATGGCTCTCCCCGGGGAATCGAACCATGACCGCCGTCCGCTTGAGATATTTCAAAGCGCGAAACATCTGCTCGCCGCCATCGGCGGGCGGAGTCCGGAAATCCGATTCACCCTCGATCAACATCAGGGGCGTGTGCACATTCTGGATATAGGTGATGGGCGAGCGCGCCTTGAAATCAGCCTCCTGCTCCCAGGGAGCGCCTCGAAACCAGAACGCCGTGAACTGCGAAAAGTCCGCGGTGTACCAGAATCCGGCCCAATCCGCGATGGATCGCTGCGAAACCGCGGCCTTGAAACGGTCCGTGTGACCGATGGTCCAGTTGGTCAGCACCCCTCCGCCGCTACCTCCTGTGACGCCGAGCTTATCGGGATCCACCCAACCGCGCGCGATCAATTCGTCGACGCCAGCCATCAAGTCCTTGAAATCATCGCCCGGATACGCGTACTGAATGCTGTTGCCGAACTCCTGGCCGTAGCTGGTGCTGCCGCGCGGATTCGGATACAAGACCACATAACCCTTGGCCGCCATCCACTGGAATTCGTGGTCGAACACATAGCCGTAAGCCGCATGCGGGCCGCCATGAATATCGAGAATTAACGGATATTTCGTGCCGGCTTTAAAATCCGGCGGCCGCTGCACCCAAGCCTGGATGCGCCGTCCATCGAAGCTCTTGTACCAGATCATCTCCGGTTCCGTGAGGTGAAGTTTCGAGAACAACTCGGCGTTCACGTGCGTTATTTGCTGCATGTCGCCGGGCGCGGCATCCATCACGAACACATCGCCGATATTGGTCGGCGTCGACACCAGCAGCGCCATTTTCGAACTATCCCGGCTGGACGAGTACGAAAGCACCGCATGATCGCCTTTAGTCACCGCTTGCACTTTTCCAGTTTGCGAATCGATGCGCTCAATATTGACGCGCCCTTCTTCCGACGCTTTCACGAATATCTCGCGACCATCTGAACTCCAAAACGGCTTGGACTCTCCGCCACCCCGGGGAGGCGCTTGATCACCGCCCACGCCCTCGGCAATATCGAAATCGTAATTGGCCGTCAGATTTTTCGGCGTCGATCCCGGCTCGACCGCGGTTACGAAAAGATCTGGCTGGCTATAGGACCGCTGAGCGAGGCCGTTTCCGCCGCTGATCTCACCGACAAACGCCAACCGCCGGCCATTCGGGCTCAGCGATAGCGCGGCAATCGAGCCATCGAGTGCCGCTACTTTACGGATCTCGCCTCCAGCCGCACTCACCTCGTAGATCGCGTCCGCTGGCGGCAGATAGTAAGGCTCCTTTGTGCGATCGGAAGTAAAGTAGATCTTCGAACCATCTCGCGCCCACGTGATGTCGCCTTCTCTGAACTCGCCTGTCGTTACCTGCCGGGCCTTCCGCGGTCCTGCCAGAACCTCGGGAACATCGACGACCCAGATGTGATCGGGCCGCTCGGGATCGATGTAGCCTTCGTCATTGTCGCGATATTCGGCGCGCGTGATCACGCGGACGTCGCTTTCAGGCGGTGCATCGTCCTTCTTCTTGTCGAAATCTTTGGCTAGCGTGCTTGAAGTAAATGCGATCGATCGGCCATCCGGCGACCACACAGGCTCGCCCGCGCCCTTCGGAATGTCCGTGAGCGCCCGCGCTTCCCCGCCCTCCATCGGCAACAAGAAAATCTGCGGCGGCTCCGGCTTGCCGTCCTTCTCCGTGCCGCGCAGGAACGCGAGCGACTTGCCATCGGGCGACCACTGCGCGCCGGTGTCGTGCAGCCCGGATGTTAACGGGCGCGCCGGTCCGCCAGAGACGGGCGTCAGCCACATCGCCGTCTCGTAACCGTCGTGCTTGGCGTTGATCTTCACCAGGGTGTAAACGATTTTCGAGCCGTCGGGGGAAATCTGCGGGCTGGCAGCCCACTGGAACGCATACAGATCGTTTCCCGTGATTGGCCGCCCGGCGTCCGCCGCCAAAACAACCGCCGCGAACAACACCATCGCCCATCGAGATGTCATTGGTTTTCACCTCCGCGCCTTGAAACCAACAATAGCGGCTTCGGGATGCTAAATTCAACGTGTGCGCGATACGGCGGACATGTTGACAAGTGCTCTCGAGCACCACCGCGCGGGCCGCCTGGCCGAGGCCGAGGAACTTTACCGCCAGATTCTGGCCGTCGACGACCAGGACGCCAATAGTCTGCATTTACTCGGGATGATCGAACAGCAGCGCGGGCATCATGAGACCGCCGTGTCGTTGATCGGCAAGGCGATCGCGATCAATCCAAAGGTCGCGGCGTTTCATTCCAACCTCGGCACCGCCTTTCAGGCTCACGGCCAGCTGGAGGAAGCCGCGGGATGTTTCGAACGGGCTTTGACTCTTCAGCCGGATTGGGCGGAGGTCCACAGCAACTTGGGCAACATCCTCGAATCCCAAGGAAAATTGGAAGAAGCCGTGGCATGTCAGGAGCGGGCGCTGGCCCTCAAACCGAACTTCGCCGAAGCATACTCCAACTTGGGAAACGCCCGGCACGCGCAGGGCAGGCTGAACGAAGCTGTGGCCTGTTATGAGCAGGCGCTGGCCATCAAGCCCGACTATGTCGATGCCCACAACAACCTGGGTACAACGTTCCTAGATCAAGACCGAATCGAGGAGGCCGTGGCTCATTACGAACGCGCTCTCGCACTGAATCCCGATTATGCCGCGGCGCACAACAACCTCGGGAACGCTCTCATGCGGCAAGAGAAGATCGATGAAGCGCAGGCGCACTATGAAAGCGCTCTCGCGCTCAAGCCAGACTATGCCAACGCGCACAATAATCTGGGAAATGTCTTCAAGGAAAAGGGCAAGTTCGACGACGCCCTGGAGCATTTTGGACGAGCGGTTGCGATTAAGCCCAACTACGCCGAAGCGCACTTAAATCGCGGTGAGCTGAAGCGCTTTGATCGCGGCGATCCCGATTTAGCGGCACTCGAGTCGCTGGTATCGAGCCGCGAATTGCCCGAGGATAAGATGCTGTTCGCGCATTTCGCTCTGGCAAAAGCGCTCGACGATGTGGGAGATTACGATCGCGCCTGGCAACATCTGCTTCAAGGCAACACTCTGAAGCGGCGGCAAATCGATTATCAGGAGAATCGCGCTCTCGAACTCTTTCAACGCATCCGCACTGTCTTCGACCATAGCCTCTTAGAGCGCTCTCATGGGGCCGGCGATCCCTCGTCGGTTCCGGTTTTCGTTGTGGGCATGCCGCGTTCCGGCAGCACGCTGGTGGAGCAGATCCTCGCCAGCCATCCGCAAATTCACGGCGCCGGCGAGTTGACGATTCTCGAGAAAATGGAAGGCCGCGGTTTTCCAGAGCAGGTCGCTCAACTCGACGGCCCGGCGCTGCGGCGCATGGGACAGTCGTATCTTTCCAGCTTGCCCCAGGTCGCCGATGGCAAGATACGGATTGTCGATAAATTGCCGGGCAACTTTCTGCGCATTGGGCTGATCCGCCTGATTCTGCCTAACGCCCGAATTATCCACACGACGCGCCATCCGTTAGATACTTGTTTATCCTGCTACTCCAAACTATTTACGAATGGTCCGCTATTTAGTTACGATTTGGCAGAAGTGGGCCGATATTACCGCGGCTACAGCGAACTGATGACTCACTGGCGGTCCGTTTTGCCGCAAGGCTGCATTCTCGACGTCTCCTACGAGGAGGTGGTCGAGGATCTCGAAACCCAAGCCCGCCGTCTGATCGATTATTGCGGCCTGCCATGGGACCAGCGCTGCATCAGTTTCCACCAGAATAGCCGGCCCGTTAGAACCGCCAGTTCTGTTCAGGTACGCCAGCCGTTGTTCCGCGGTTCGCTGGAGCGCCGGCGACGCTATGAAGCGGGTCTGCGCCCCTTGATGAAAGAGTTGGGCGACGGATGAACTCAGGCAGTATCGATGAGCTTAGGCCGTCCCTTTTTGCGGCGGTAAATCCACGCCGGCGGCCATGTTGCCGCGATAAACCATCAGGCCGACGTGGTTGAGGCGGCTGGTGTAATCCACCCAAATTTCGCCGCCCATATCGGTCCAGCGGCGGCAGAAACTAAAATCCTCGCTCAAGTAGTAGCCGGTCTTTCGATCCACCATGCAATTGAACAGCGCGGAGCGCCAGCGGCTGCCGACGAGCGGATCGTTGCCCCTGTGCTCGTGCGTGTAGCGCAACTCCGGGTAGTGTTCGATCATGGCTTCGAGCACCGATCGCCGGATCATAAGAAACCCGGTGCCGGCATACCGCGATTTCATAAAGCCCTCGCGTATGACTACGTCTTCGGTGGCATCGCGCTCGACGACGTATGACAGCGCCGCGGATTCAAGCGGGCTTCGCCCGGCCTGCACTGCCTCGGGTATCTTGTCCCAATTGATCTGTTTCACCGGGTAAACCGCGGCGGTGACGTCCGCGTCGAATTCCAGCAGACGGATCACCTGCTCCGGTTCAAAACCGATGTCGGCATCGATAAACAGCAGGTGGCTCGCGTTGGGATTATCGAGGAAATGGCAGATGATGGTTTGGCGCGCCCGTGTCACTAATGCATCACCAGCCTGCAGCAAGTAATTTATATTCCAGTCGCGCTTCGTAAAAACCTTCTGGAGCTTCAAAAGCGAAACGGCATAGAGCCAACTTACTTGGCCGCCGAAGCAGGGCGTGCCAATGGTGAGCTGGGGAGTAGACGGGGTGCTTGACATGAACGAGGATGCTCGTATTGTAAGCCAACTTCAATCCTGACTCTTGACAAAGACTTACACCTTCGGCCGTTCCTCGAGCAGTCTTTATTGGTAGGCGCCCATGATGGCGCGACAGGAGAGTACTGATGAAAACCATACGTGCCAGCATTCGGTGCATGATCGCATTGACGGCTCTCACCCTGTGGGTGAGTTTCGCCGCAGACATTGACGGCAAATGGACCGGCCAAGTGGAAGGCCGAAACGGCCCGCAGACGCAGACTCTGATGCTAAAAGCCGACGGGAACACGCTGACGGGCAACATTCAGGGAGGCCGGGGCGGCGCGGTAGAGATTTCCAACGGAACCATCGACGGCAACAATGTTTCCTTTACCGTTGTCCGTGAATTTGGCGAGAACAAAATCACCCAGGAGTATAAGGGCACGTTCTCGGGCGGCGAGCTGAAATTGACCGTGTCCGGTGGACGTGGTGAACCGCGCCACGTGACGTACAAGAAAGAATAGCAGGGCTCCGCCGCCATTTTCACTCCAGCGCGTTCGACGATACAATAAAACTGAGCGCCCCTTTATTGTGTCTATACGTCTGCCGAGTGCGTTCCTGCTTTTTGTTGTCGCTGCGTCGGCCTCTCCGGCCGTTGTTCGACAAGCCAGCGCGCTTTACCAGCGCACTCAATACGAGGACTCGCTGCATGTGTTAGCGAAGGATCCAACGCCCGATGCCGACGAATATCTTCTGAGCGGCAAGAATTACTTCATGCTCGGCAATTACAAGCGCGCCATCGAATTCTTTGAGATGGCTCTGGCGCTTTCTCCCAATAATTCTGAATACGAACTTTGGCTGGGCCGGGCTTGGGGGCGGCGCGCGGAGACCAGCGGGTGGCTGACGGCCGGAGTCCATGCGTCCCGGGCCCGCCAGCATTTCGAACGAGCGGTTGCCTTGGACGCGCACAACCGCGAAGCCAAGAACGATCTGTTCGACTTTTACCTCAACGCGCCGGGTTTTCTGGGCGGAGGACTGGACAAGGCCGAAGCGATCGCCAAAAGCATCGCGAGCGAACGGCCTCCGGAATCGGAGTTTGAAGAGGCGCAACTCGCCGACCGTAGGAAAGACTACGCCGCTGCCGAGGCCCATCTGCGGCGAGCCATGGAACTGGCGCCGAGCGAAGCGGGCCGCGTGGTGGATCTGGCACGATTCGTCGCCAAACGCGGGCGCTTGGCCGAAAGCGATGTGCTGTTCCAGCGAGCTCGAAAACTCGCGCCCGACCTCCCCCGCTTGGGATTCGCGCAGGCCAGAACAGACATCGAGAACCATCGCAACCTGGAGCAGGCACGCGGGCTTCTGGAGCAATATCTGCACGCCAGCTTGACTCCCGACGATCCTCCACGTCAGGAAGCCGAGAAACTTCTGCGGCGCGCGGGTGGATGAAGAATCGGCCCCAACACTCCGGCGTGGTGCTGGTGGGCGGATAAGCGCGGCCGGCATCTCTCCATTGAGATTATTCCTGTCTATGCAAGTGCTTATACCATGGCACTAGAGAAACAACTCTGAGATTTTTCGCCTCCGTTTTGGCACTTGGAAGGTGCCATGAAAAATCTATTTCAAGCACTTCCACTCGGGCTATTTGTCAGCGCTCTGGTCTATGCAGGCACCGGCGCATCCACGATTACACTTTCCAGCACGCCCGCGGCCGTCTCATGCGGCTCGTCTAGCTGGGTGAATAGCGTGGTGGTTTCCGTGGTCCCTGGCGGAGAAGGAAAAGTCTACGTCGGACAAGCGTCGCAAAACCCGGCCACGGGCGTAGGCATCGCGCAGCTGTTATTTCCGAACGCCGGCGCGCACAGCGAGCAATTCGCGCTGTCCGATCCCTCCGGCAACGACACGATCAACCTTTGCAATCTCTACGTGGCCGGCGAGATTCCTGGCGAAGTCGCACTGGCGATTTGGAATTACAAGAATGGAACCTCCACTGGAAATGAACTGGTTCTGGCGCAAGCGCAGGCTTACCTGGGTCCGGTTCCAAGCAGCGCGCCGATCGGGTGTCCGGGACTGCCGGGCTCCTTCGCTCCATTCGCTTCCACTGGTCTACTGAGAGACGGAACACTCACTGACACGGATCCTTCGTACTACTTCAGCAAGATTCGCGTGCAGCAGATTCCGGGGCAAGAGGGCAAAGTCCACCTGGCATGGTGCAACGGAAGTACCGACGGATATTTCCACATCCTGTATCCCAACAGCGGGACGCTTTGGCAGCACAGCGCGTGGTCGGAAGGATGGGATTTGCAGGACCCCAGCGGGCAAAACGGGCTATCGATGTTTGATGGCGTGGTCGCCGGGCAGCCTTTCCACGGCTGGGGTTTCGTGCCGGATATCGGCACGGAGGGATTACAGGTGGCGTTCTGGCAACTGCAAGCCAGCGGCAGCGTGGTGGATCCGGCGAACGTCTATTCGTTCTCGGGGACCAATGGCGTTCCTCCAGCCACGTTGAGCGCCGCCGCGTCGCGATTGCGCTTTCGAGTGGAGCCGGGATATTGCGGCAAATTCTATTTCGGCAACGGCTCCTTGAACCCAGCCTCCGGGACCGGGCTCTACAAGACTCTGTTTCCCAACTGTGTAGGGGGCTGGAGCGAGGAGTTTATAGCAGTACCAGACTCTACCGCCAACGTTCCCGTGACTTTAAACATCGCCGCCGAGTTCGCTACCGATGCCCTAAGCTCGGAAGCGTTGACCGTCGCACCTTACGGCGGGTCCGGCTCGACGAGTTCGCAATCCGTGGGCGGGGGCGCTACCGTACTTTCCAGTACACCCACAGCAATGGGAAGCTCCTTCGTCCATCGGATTACGATTTCGGTTACACCTGGGCAGGTGGGCCAGGTCTACATCGGCACCTCATCAATGAATGCGGACCTCGGCGGTGCGCTTGCGATTCTGTATCCCAACAGTATCGGGCGTTGGTCGGAACAATTCGACCTCATCGATCCGCAGGGCGACGGAATCGACCTGAGTGCGCTTTACATCCTGGGCGAAATTCCCGGGGAATACGTGCAGGTTGTGACGGAGACCACTGGGATCACGCCGGCGACGCCATTGAGCGTTTACTTAGCTAACGCGATCTTCTATCCCAGTCCCTGCACCGGCGCCAGTTACAACTATGCGGTTCCGCTCACCGGTTGTCCAGGCAGTGCGCCGGTTTCGGCCGTCCGGATTCAAGTGATTCCTGGACAGGACCCGGCGGTATACGTTGGGACTTCGGCGATGCTCGCCGACACGGAGCCCGATCCGAGCCTCGCCGACACGGCCAAGATTCTCTATCCGAATGTCGGCAATTACGACATCCACGAAGGGTTCTCGGAAACGTTCACGCTCTCCTGTCAGGATGGAACGAACTGCCTCACGAGCGACGCATTCTCGCTCTGGCCGGAATACGCCTATTATCCGGTGTTGGTTGCGCTTTGGCAGCATTGAACGCGCGACCCTGCCGCCGGCGACTATACATTCCAAATCGAGGGCGATTCGAATCTTGAATTGATGACCGCTCAGAACCAAAGCGGTGATAATGTGGCACAGTTCAACGTCCGGCAATCGGTCGACAATCACAGGCCGAAACATTCCGAGCTTGTTTTCGCAAGTATGGGAACACCGAGTTTCTGAGTAAGATTTACGAGATAAGATCAAAGAACGGCGTCGCGCTCACAGAAACCGGCAAGGAAGAGCAGCGCATGGTGAGCCAAGGTCAGCACGCCATGGGGCACGGTGAGAGTCAACAAACTGCTCGCCGCGCTACTTGTCTACCGTAGAACAGATAGGTAGCCGCGTAGTTCACGCGCTCTTGATCGCCTGCGTGCTCCGCATCGCACGGCTTATTCGGGGGCGTTGGTCCCTTGTAATGGTGGACGACTAGTGTTTTCCCGTCGTTCATAAGCATCGCATCGGGGTCCGGCCCCGACTATGCGAAGCTTTAGTTGGTTTGCTTGCAGGTATAGATCTGGACGCTGTTGGGCAGCGTGTGGAACTTAAACTCCACCTTTGTCCGTCCTGATCCTTCAACTCCGAATTGGGCAGCGGATTCTCGGCTGTCTGGCCGGCCAGCGACAACGAAAAAAAATGGCTAACAGAAAAAAATGATACCGAATCATTGCTGCCAGCTTAATGCGTCATCGCGTAAACGATATAGTTAACGCCAATGCGAATCCCGAGCGCGGAATATTTTTCCGGATACAGCGGATTATCGGCGTGTTCCCACGAATCGCCCAGGTCCATGTCGTGGCAGATGGCCACCATCAGCCGGCCCTTATCGTCGTAGATGCCGCGCCAATGCGGTACGAAGCCATCCTTTTCATACACTCGGTGCGAATAAACGAACTGCTCGCCCGGGACCTGATAACGGTCGTCGAGATCGAAGATGGTATGAAAAATGGCGCTGCCGTTTTCGATGTCCACAATGGGCCGGTCGGGAAACACGCGGCTCATCCCGGAGAGAAAAATATTCCACTCCTCGGTGCCGTGAAAATCGTCGCACATGAAAAATCCCCCGCGCAGCAGGAAATCGCGTAGCTTGGCGGCCTGGGCGTCGGTCAGATCCCAATGCCCCACTTCCACACCGTACAGCCACGGCCAGTTGTAGACCTCGTCGCCGTCTCGCAAGTCCACGGGTTCTTCGACCGACCGCGCCTGGATGCGTGTGAGCCGGCGGACAGCCTCGGAAAGATGTCGGTCCGAACGCGGGTAGTCGATGGTCCAGTCCGTCCGGCCATCCCACCAATCGGCATGGTACGGACGTGGATATTCGCCCGGATAAAAGCGGTGCTGGGACGGGTACATCAGACGGGCGAAGGTCCATTCGCCGGGAACCCGCCAGTCCGAAGGAAGCGGGAAGTTTTCATATTCGTAGCCTGGATATTCGCGAAACGGGCGCTGGGCGAAGGCGGCGCAAATGAGAATGGATGCGGCCACGGCGCAGACCAGCATAAAACGCAAACGGACCAAGTTGCACATCGATACAGTTGATTCCAGGATGCCATACTCAGTTCCTTCACAACTTCGTAACTTTTGGTGCGTTCAGCTGTCCTATTCTTATGATCAAGGATGAGCCGAAGCCTGAAAAGGGCAAAGCACCCGACTCCACCGAGCCGCAAGAGGAGCCCGAAGACGAAGTGGATGAAGCTGGCGAAGAGTCCTTCCCAGCCAGTGATGCGCCGTCTTGGACCACCGCCGCGGCGCACTAGCTCCGCACCCCGCGAGCCGAGCCGCGTAACACTACCCCAGGATTGCGCCGATTCCATTCACCGCATTCTAGGTGTATACTCATCCACATTGGGAAGCCGGAGCGCGACTCTGTTTCGGTAACCTTACGGAGTTCGCGCGCTGAAACAATCGTTCCCTTGTGGCGTCAAACGGCAGACCGGCCGGTTTTGCTGGTTCGCGGGCGCCAGGAGGTGTGTCAATGACGAGGACCATGACACGAGCAGCAACGTGGATCTTCCTCGCTATGGGATTCGGAGCGGGAGCCTGCGCTCAGGTTAAATCCGATCCGTCCGCGGAGCCACCGGATGGGTTCACTCTGACGATGGGCACGGCAACGCTCAGTTCCTCAAGTTCTTCAACGCACAAGTTGGTTCGATTCGAAGGGCTGCTGGCGCGTTCCGACGGGCAGACGCTCTCGATTGAACTGCCCGATGAGCGTGTGATGCGATTCCGGCTGGACGCCAAAACGCGCTACTCACCCGAAGGAACGTCCGGACGCCTGGCTGGGTTCCGTACGGCGGACGTTGTGGAAGTGAAGGCGGAGCCAGCGGAGCGTGGATATTTTCTGGCCCATTCGGTAGCCTTCATCCGCCGGCCTTCCGCGGAAGAACAGGCGGAGGTTTTGCAATGCCCCGAACTGAATTACCGCCGGGAGGAAAATGTAATCGAAAGTGTCTCCATCGATCCGGCGCGAGACAATCGCAGGTTGAGCTTGGTGGCCAAGCCCGACGCCATGCCGGCGAGCGCGGACGTGGACTCGTCCACCCTAAAGAGCGCGAGTTCCGGAAGCCTGGAGAGCGAGTTGCTTGCGTCCATCCGAAGAAGGGTGCAAGGCGCCTTCGATCGCCTGCCCAACTTTCGGGCGAAATTAATCACCAGCATGTTTCACAGCACATCCAAGAACGTGAAGTGGGTTCCGAACGGCGTGATTGCGTCCGAAGTCGCCTATGAAGGCGAGAACGAGCAGTACAGCGACATTCAGGTGAACGGTAAGCGGCCCTCCACCGCTCCCGCGACAGCCGATTCCGAGTACATGCGATCGTTCAACAACGCCTGGAGCAGCGGCGATTTTGAGACCATCTCGCATTGTGTATTTGAGGGCTTGCAGGACTCCGACTTTCACAAAGTCGCCACGGAGCTGGATGCGGAAGGCGAATTGGCGGTTTATGAATTCGCCGGCGGCCGAGCGTCCACTTGCATCGCCGTGCGTTCTGAATCGCAAGTCGCCTATCCGTCGTATAAGGGCTCGTTGAAAGTACGGATGAAAACCGGAGACGTGGTGCATGTCGAACTGGAAGCGACCGATATGCCCACAGGCTTTCCGCTGGACCGCGCGGAGCGCTCGGTCGATTTCGGCATGGTCCGCATCGGAGCCGAGCAGTTTCTTCTTCCGACCACCGGCTATTGGTTTGGATGTTATCGGAACAGTTACTCGTGCTTCCTGAACCGTCTGGACTTCCGCGACTACCGGCACTTCGCGTCGGACTCGACCCTGAAGTTTGGCGGGGGAAATTAGTTACTGCAACACTTCCGAGGTTTAAGCGCCAACGCTGCTGTTGTTGAGCGGTGGACGCCGGCCGGGTGTGTCGATGTCACGGAAACGATATCCGATTTGGATATCGGTTAAGAGGTACTTAGGCACCGCGGGATCGTCTTCTATCTTCTTTCGTAGTTGCCGTACGAATGTTCTTAGATACTCCACCTCGTCGCCATATTCCGGCCCCCACACCGCATTGAGCAAACGGCCATGCGTAATCGGAAGGCCGGCGTGTGCCATTAAGTAATGCAGAAGGTCGAATTCCTTGGGAGTCAGATGAACCAGGACTCCGCTTTTCTGAACTTCGCGGCGCGCAGGATCCAGCTGGATATCGCCAATGGAAATGGGCGCGTTGGTGTTGTCGTCCAATACCTGAGCACGGCGAACGGCGGCACGCACTCGCGCCACTAGTTCGCGAATGTGGAAAGGCTTCGTGACGTAATCGTCCGCCCCGGCCTCCAGCGCCCCCACTTTATCTTCCTCGCCGTCCCGGACCGTGAGCATCAATATGGCAATACGCGGGAACAGCTTGCGCAGCCGGCGGCAGGTTTCCAAACCGTCCATGCCGGGCATGTTGATATCCAAAAGGACAATATCGTAGGCCGCAGCGCGAGCCGTAGCCAGCGCCTCGTCGCCGCCGGAAGCTTCCGACGTGCGGAACCCGAGGGTCTCAAGAGTGGTATGCAGCGCGCGGCGAACAGAAGCGTCATCGTCCACGATCAAAATGGCAGCTTGTCCGGGTGTCCCCTTATCGCCGCTAAACCGCGGAACAGTTTCAGCCTCGGAGGCGATTTCGGCCGAATCCAAACGGGACGCGGGGCGTGTTGTGGAAGTTGATGAGAAAGCCATTTACAGTTTCATCTATGAATAGTGCTCGGCGTATAAGCTTAGAGCGAGTATAGGCTCGCCTTTATAAAGAACGCATAAAAGAAATGGATCGGAAAAGTTTTGGGGGCCTATTCAGATTTTCGCTAAGGTCCTAAGGGCCGAATCAACGCGACATGAGGATTGTATAAGTCCGCTAAGGTAATCCTTGATTGAGCGGACGAACTACTGCGGTTCGCGGAACCGGTATCCGATGTGAGAATCGGTCAGCACATATATAGGATGCGCCGCGTCATCCTCCAGCTTTTTGCGCAACTGGCGGACGAAGGTACGGAGGTACTCCAGCTCATTGCCATACTCGGGCCCCCAGACGGCACTGAGAAGGCGGGCGTGCATTATCGGGAGGCCAGCGTGCTTCATCAAGTAATGAAGAAGATCGAACTCCTTGGGGGTCAGGTGCACGGTTTCGCCGTTCTTCTGAACCCGGCGCCGGAGGGGATCTATCGTGATGTGGCCGATAGTTATGACGGCATTGACATCGGAGGGCGGCGTATGCGAGCGGCGGACGGCGGCGCGGACGCGCGCGACTAATTCCCGGATGGGAAAGGGCTTGGTGACATAGTCGTCGGCGCCGGCCTCGAGCGCCTCCACTTTGTCGTCCTCACTATCGCGGACGGTGAGCATCAGGACCGCCACGCGGGGAAATTGCCGGCGGATTTCGCGGCAAGCTGCGATACCTCCCATGCCCGGCATGTTAATGTCCAGCAACACGGCGTCGAAATTGGACGTGCGCAGCAACGGCAGCGCCTGCTCGCCGGTGACGGCTTCGGCGATATCGAAGCCCAGCGTTCCGAAAGTAGAATGGATGGCGCGCCGGATGGAGGGCTCGTCGTCCACAATTAGTACTTTGCCTCTGTTATTCACTTGAACCTCCGTTCGACGCGCGGCAGCGAAAGGAAGAAGGTAGTGCCCTTCCCCTGCTCGCTATGAACCCAAGCGCGCCCTTGATGAGCTTCCGCGGCTTTCTTCGCAATCGACAGGCCCAGTCCCGTCCCGGGCGCGCGATGATTCGATCCCGGGCTGCGGTAGAAACGGTCGAAGATCCGCTCCCGATCTTCCTGACGAACCTCGGAGCCTTCATTGTGAACGGAGATGACGATTTCCCCATCGCTATCGTTGACCGCGATCGCGATCGGCGACGCGGGGGTAGAGTACTTGGCCGCGTTGTCTATGAATTGAATAATGGCTGTCCCGAGTAACTCCCGGTCTCCATAGGTGGCGCAACGCGGATTGGACATCGAAACTTCCGCCGGATGGCCGCCCAGCTGGCCTGCGTGTTCGGCCAGGATCTGCTCAATCAATAGCGGGATCACCACCATTTCCTTGTGAAGCTTGGTTTCGGACGCATCCAGTTTCGCCGTTTGCAGCAGCCGCGTGCTGAGATTGGTCAGCTTATCGGACTCTTCGTCGATGAGAGTCACTAAGTCTTCCTGGGCTGGATCCAGTCCGCCCGCCTCGAGCAAACCGGAACTCGCGGTGCGAATCGCAGTCAGAGGCGTCTTGAAAGCGTGGGCCAGGGCGTCCAACACCGCGGTGCGTAGCTGTTCGCTCTGGCGAGCGGCTTCGGCGTGACTCTGCTTTTCAAAGGACCGGGCACGTTCCAGAGCAATTGCGGTGAGCGACGCGATGGCATCCGCCATGAGCGGATTCAGGTCCACGCCGCGCAGCACGATCGCGCCGGTAGCTTGAGCGCCCGGGCGAAGCACCCGATGCCAGGTATTGGATGCAAGGTCGTCCTGATTGCGATCCTGCTGGTAGGTTTCTCGTGCCTCGGCTTCGAGTTCAGTGCCGCTGGGGCCGATGGCGTCCAGATGCGCCCGCGCGGCATCGAACAGCGCCACCGCCTCCACTTGGACCACATCCCGGATCTGCGCGACAATTTGCGCCCCTGGTGATTGCTGCGGATTCATCAGCAGAGTGCGGCGGCTGAGTTCGTACAGCTTTTCCATGCTGCGGCGCTCCTGGATGGCCGTGCGGGCCTGGTTCTCCATTTGAATGGATAACCGGCTGACCAGCAGCGCGGTGGATTCGAAGGTGATCAACGCCACCCAGTTCTGTGGGTCCGCGACGTAGAAAGTGAAGACAGGCGGAACAAAGAAGTAGTTCAAACAAGTGAGCGCCACTAGTGAAGTGACCGTGGCTTCCCAGAAACCGGATAGCAGCGCGACCAGAACCACGACCAGCAAGTCCACAAAGCCGGTGGTGGAGAAGTTGACATGCATCCGGACCCCCAAGTACGCGGCCATAAGAACCACAGCCGATCCAATGAATGCGTGCGCAAGAAACCGCGCGCCGCTTTGCGGCCAGTTGGTATAAATGCCCATGACTTTGCTGCGCCCAGGAGCAGGAAGTTCGACGCGGAAAAGACGCATCCAGGAGGAACCGGGGGTCAATCGCCACTCCTTCCGTAAGCTTATCGGTAACAACATCACTTTGGCATAAAGATACACCGGAACGGCTGAAGAAACCATTAATAAGCCATGAAAATGAAACAAAGGCCACAAACAGCCAGGAATGAAGAACTTGCACGAACCGTACAGGGTTCTAGAAACTATAGCGAGGGGAGGGCCTTTAGGCCCGCGTGGCGACAACCTCCAGAAACTCGGCGCGCACCACCGTTCTTCCGGCTGGGGCTTCATTGTATTCGCTCCAGAGTTGCTCCAGATCGGCCGCATACGCAGTCTGGGCGTCGGAATCCAGCCTCGCAAACGCGGCTTGTGTCGGTCCAAAATACCGGCGGAAAAACTGCACCACTTCGCGCGGCGGAAACGGATAGTCAAACTCGAGGGTGCGCGGGGTGGTCTGGATCGCGGAAGTGTGAGCGCCCAGCCGCTGGCGAACGACGGCCTCTTCGCCCCACAGCACCGGCGGCGGGATTTCGGCTGGCGGCGGAGCGTAACGATTGCCTATTGCAAACTGCTTGGCGATGAACCCGCGCGGGATCCAATTGGCCATCGCGATGGTCCCGCCAGCTCGGCAGACTCGAGCCAACTCGGAGGCGACCAGATCCGGCCGCGGCCCAAACATTGCTCCAAACATGCTCATGACCACGTCGAAATTGGCATCCGCATAGGGCAATTGCTCGGCATCGCCTTCCTCGAAAACCGCTTGGAGACCTTCGGCAGCGGCTCTATCGCGGGCCTGTGCCAGAAGATTCGGAGCGATGTCGACGCCGGTGACCCATGCACCTTGGCGCGCGGCGGGTATCGCCAGGTTTCCGGTGCCGCAAGCAACATCAAGGACGCTCGCGGAGGGCGCCAGATGGAGCCGGTCCACGAATTCTTCGGCGCACTTGGCCGAATAACGCGCGATCTCGCCGAAATCGCCGGCCATCCATGTGCTACGCATCCTCTGTTTGATCTGGTCGATGCCACGCTGAGCGGGTTGCATGGAGCGATTGTACCCCGCTAGATGGTCTCTGCGATCGAACCAGGCATTGAAGCGCCCGCCCAGGATCTGTCGTGGTGTGATCTGTCATGCTGTGATCTGTCGTGGTGTTCCTCGGAGCCCTGCTGCCTGTTCCGACGACCCGCATAAACGCGTCGCTTCCGATTACCGGCAGGCCACGCAAACAACCGCAATGAAATAGGGGTTTCGAATGGAAAAACGTGGCACGAGGCCGACTCCCGCGGGTTATTGCGGTTCAGAGCTCGGGGATGGAATCAAGTTGATTATCTTGGGCTGGACGCTCTGTCCAGGCTTCAAACCACTGCGATCGCTCACCACCACCATCTCGCCTTCCAGCAACCCGGACAGGACTTCGGAGTCGGTAGGGGTCTGGACGCCGGGCACGATTTGCTTTCGCTCGATTTTATTCGAGGCGTCCACCACATCCACTGCGGTCTGTCGATTGTCCCGATCCACCGCCTGTAGGGGGACCGCGACAGCATTGTTTTTCCGTTCGAGCGTGATGGTCGCTTCCGCATAGAGACCGGGAAGCAGAACCCGGGCCGGATTCGGCACATCCACCTCGGTGTGCATAGTGCGCGTATCCTCGCGCACATCCACGGAAAAGCGGGCCACTTTACCGGGGAAACTCCGGTTAAGCGACGGAACGCTGACACTGACTGGATCGCCGAGATGAATGTAATGAACGTAAGATTCCGGCACCGGAATCACCAACCGGAAAAGATCGTCTTCCGAGAGCCGGACTAGCGGAAGGGCTTGCGTGCTGGAGCTGGTGCCTGCTTGCATCAGCGTGCCCTTGTTGGCGTAACGCTGTGTCACGACACCCGCGAACGGCGCCGTGATTTTGGCGTAATCGAACAACGCCTGATCATGTTCCCGCTTGGCCTGCGCGGCCGCGAGTACGCTCTCGGCGGATTGCAGGTTCGACTTGGCTGCTTCCACCTGTGCCGCCGAGGCCAACGCTCTCCCCTCGGAATCGTCCACTTCCTGCTGCGCCACCA
>JBKQHJ010000071.1:0-19928 GCA_052148835.1 Bryobacteraceae bacterium | reverse complement strand
GGTGGCGCACTTCGAGGCCGGAGCGGACGATTACCTGACCAAACCGTTTGATTTCGCCGAGCTGGTGGTGCGCGTACGGGCGCTGCTTCGCCGCACGCCCGTGGAGGGGACAATTCAAATGCGGAGGATCGGCGGTTTCGCGCGCTGTTCTTCGGTAAGGTGATGCCCACCGACGAGGACCCGGTATCCATCCTCTACAGTTCCCTGACCAGCCCGCGCCACTATTCCACGCGCTGGTTTCACGAAGGCATCGCGACCTTCATGGAAACCTGGATGGCCGGCGGGCTCGGCCGCGCCATGGGCGGGTGGGACGAGATGGTGTTTCGCACCATGGTGCGCGATGACGCCTACATCTACGACGTCGTGGGGCTGGAATCGGAGGGGACGTCGGCCGATTTTCAGACCGGCGCGAATTCGTATCTGTACGGCACGCGCTTCATGACCTGGCTTTGTTACACCTACGGGCCGGACAAGCTGCTCCAATGGATCACGCGCGGCGAGAACACCAAGCGCTACTTTGGGTCGCGCTTTAAGCAAGTCTACGGAATCGGGATGAACGACGCTTGGAAGATGTGGATCGCCGACGAACGCAAGTTTCAGGAAGCGAACCTGGCCGAGATTCGCAAGTATCCGGTTACGGTGCCGCAGAGGATCACCGCGCAATCGCTGGGCAGTGTCTCCAGATCCTATTTCGATTCGAAAGACAACGTGATCTACGCCGCGATCCGCTATCCGGCGCACATGGCCAGCCTGGCGGCGATTCATGTGGACACCGGCAAAATCGACGAGTTGAAGCAGATCAAGGGTCCAGCGCTCTATTATGTGACGTCTCTTGCCTTCGATCCGCGCGGCCGCAAACTTTACTACACCACCGACAATAACGATCTGCGCGACCTCAACGTCTTTGACGTGGAAACCAAACACTCCGAGCGGTTGCTCAAAGACGTACGGACGGGAGATCTGGCTTTCGACGCCGCCGACGGTTCCATCTGGGGCGTCCGCCACGACAATGGGCTTTCGAGCCTAGTAGAGTTTCCGGCGCCCTATACGGAGATGACGCGCCGCAGCGAGTTCGAATACGGAAACGACATCTTCGATATCGATGTCTCGCCCGATGGCCAATACCTGACGGGCGCGATTGCCGACGTGAGCGGTAAGCAGAAGCTGGTGCGATATCGAATCGACAGCCTTCGCAAGGGGGAAGCGACGCCCGAGACGCTATACGACTTTGAGTTCAACTCACCGGGCAATTTCGTCTATTCGCCCGACGGCCGCTACTTGTTTGGCTCGTCTTATTACACCGGCGCATCCAATTTATTCCGCTACGATTTCGAGACCAAGAAAATGGACGTGATCAGTAATGCCGAGACGGGATTCTTCCGACCCATTCCGCTCGCGGATGGATCGCTGATCGCGTTCGAATACACCAGCAAAGGATTCGTGCCGGCGCGCGTGCTCGTGAAGCCGCTCGACGACGTGAGCGCGGTGAAATATTTCGGCCAGGTCACGCTGAACAAATATCCCGAATTGCGAAAATGGAAGCTGCCTCCACCGGCTTCCATCAGCTCCGAGAACTTAGTTACGCGCTCGGGCGCTTACGACCCACTGCACAACGTGCGCTTGATCTCGGCCTATCCGATCGTGCAAGGCTACCTGAATACGGCCGCAGTGGGCATGCGCGCGGAATTCGCGGACCGCCTGCGTCTGGTGGGCGTAAATCTCGACGCGAGCTATTCTCCCGACCCGAGTTTGGCGCCCGACCAGCGCACCCACCTGTCCTTCGACGCCCACATGTGGGATTGGAAATTGAGCGGCTATTATAACTACGCCGATTTCTACGATTTATTCGGTCCCACGAAATTCAGCCGCCGGGGCGAATCGTTGAAACTGGCGCATTCGCAATTCTTGATCTTCGATACGCCGCGCACGCTCTCGCTCGACTGGAGCGTGGCGGGCTACTCCGGGCTCAACGCGCTCCCGGAATATCAGAACGTCTCGACCAATAATATTGGGGATCTGCTCGACGCGAATTTGGGTCTGAAGTATTCCAATCTGCAAAGAGCGCAAGGGGCCGTGGACGACGAACAAGGCACTACCTGGGGCATTCACACACGCCTGTATTACACGCATGGCGCTTTCCCCAGCGTGTGGGGAAATTACGATCGCGGATTTTTGCTTCCGCGCAACAGCGCGTTCTGGCTGCGCGCCTCGGCTGGGAAATCTCTAGGGGATTTTACCAGCCCGTTTTCGAACTTCTACTTCGGCGCGTTTGGCAATAACTATATCGACCATCTCAGCATCGACCGGTACCGCGACTACTACAGCTTTCCCGGCGTGGGGATCGACGCACTCAGCGGACGCAGCTTCGGCAAACTGCTCGGCGAATATAATCTGCCGCCCTTTCGGTTCCGCGAATTCGGAACCACCTGGGCCTACGTCAACTGGGCGCGGCTGACAATGTTCTCCTCCGGCCTGATCACGAATTTCACCAGCGACCCCACCCGCGGTTATTTTGCTAATCTCGGAACGCAGCTCGACCTTCGCGTGGTGCTTTTCACCTACCTGAACACGACACTTTCCGGCGGTTATGCCGCCGCGGCGGACCGTAATGGCCACGTGACCACCGAGTACATGGTCTCCCTGCGGATCCTCTGATGTTTCCGACCGCCGTATGGCTGGTGCTGGCCCAGGTGAGCGCGAGCGCGCTGCCGGTGCTGGTCTTTCTATTCACGCTGGAGCTGATCGATACCTATAAATTGCTGACGCTTCGCCGCGTGCTGCTATCGGTCGCCGTGGGATGTGTGGTGGCGGTGATTTGCTACGGCATCAACACCGCGATCTATGCGACGGGGCTGGTGTCTCCGGCTATCTGGGCTCGGTCCGGCGCGCCGGTGATCGAAGAGATTGCCAAGGCTTTCTATGTCGGCTGGCTGTTGCGAATCAACCGGGTGGGCTTTATGGTTGACACCGCGATCTCGGGCTTCGCCGTCGGCGCCGGCTTCGCCGTGCTCGAAAATCTCACTTACATTCCCGATCTTTCCTCGAGCGGCCTGGTTGCGAGCGCCATTCGTGGCCTGGGAACTGCCATGATGCACGGGGGCGCCACCGCCATCTTCGGAACCGTCTCGGCCAATTTGAGCGAGATTCGCGGCTCGCGTTCGCTGCTCACGTTTCTTCCCGGGATTGCTATGGCCATCGCAATCCATGAGCTCTATAATCAGCCCCTGTGGCGGCCTGTGATCGCTGCGGCGGTTGTGCTGGTGACTTTGCCGGCCCTGATCGCGCTTATTTTCTGGCGCAGCGAAAAGGCCCTTGAAAGATGGCTCGGCACGAAGCTGGATAAAGATATCGACCTGTTGCAAATGATCGCCACCGGAACCTTCAGTGAATCCCCCGCCGGTAACTACCTGCGGTCTTTGGAAAACACATTCACGCCGGTGATTCTGGGCGACATGCTTTCGTTTCTACACCTGTCACTAGAACTGAGCGCGCGCGCCAAGGGAGATTTGCTGCGGCGCGAGATGGGCTTTCCCGTCGAGCCCGATCCGGAATTGCCGGCGCAATTGAACGAGCTGAAATTCTTGGAGTCGCACATCGGCCGCGCCGGAAAGATGGCGCTAGGTCCGCTGCTGGGACAAAGCCAGCGGGACATTTGGGAGCTGCGGCAGTTAACGGAGAAGACGCCTTCCTAGCGGCCACGGCGCCCATGGCGAATTCATGTCGTTAAATTAGATTAGACTCATGAAAGATCCCGCGCGGGAAGTGGAAAAGCTTCGAGAGGAACTGCGCCGGCACGAATATCTTTACCACGTGCTGGACGCCCCGGAAATCTCCGACGCCGAATACGACGTCTTGATGCGGAGGCTTAAGGAACTCGAGGCCCAGCACCCGGAACTGGTGACCCCGGATTCACCAACGCGGCGTGTCGGCGGCAAACCGCGCGAGGGTTTCGTCAAGGTGCGGCACAGCTCGCCCATGCTGAGCCTGGACAATGCTCTGAACGAGGAGGAACTCCTCGCTTTCGATCGGCGCGTCCACGAGCTGCTGGACGGTGCGTCCTATAGCTACGTCACCGAGCTGAAGATGGACGGGCTTTCGATGGCCGCGCATTACCGCGGCGGCCAATTCATGCAGGCTGTGACCCGCGGCGACGGGACGGTGGGCGAAGAAGTCACCGAAAACGCGCGCACCATCCGGTCGCTGCCGTTGCGCGTGAAAACCAAGCTCGCCGAATTCGAAGTGCGCGGCGAAACCGTGCTGAATCGCCAGGCATTCGAACGGCTCAACGTGGAACGCGACGAACGCGGCCTTCCCCGCTTCGCCAACCCTCGCAACGCGGCTGCGGGATCTCTGCGGGTACTGGAGCCTCAGATCACGGCGTCGCGCCGCCTGGATTACTACACGTACTTTCTGCTATCCGGAGGCCAGCCGGCACTGGAGAGCCACTGGGAATCCTTGGAAGAGCTCCACAAAATGGGGTTCAAGGTGAATCGTTATCGCAAGCTCTGCACGGGCATCGAGCAAGTGGTGGAATTCTGCGCACACTGGGAGGCGCTTCGCGACGAACTGCCGTATGAGATTGATGGCGTGGTGGTGAAAGTCGACTCGGTCCCGCAGCAGCGGCAGCTAGGATTCACCGCGAAGGCGCCGCGCTGGGCCATCGCCTACAAATACCCGGCGCGGCAAGCGGTAACTACGGTCGAGAGCATCGAAGTGCAGGTGGGCCGCACCGGCGCCTTGACTCCCGTCGCTCACTTGAAGCCGGTGGAAGTCAGCGGCGTCACCGTGTCGCGCGCCACGCTGCACAACGAAGATGAGATCGAACGGCTGGGACTCCAAATCGGCGACGAAGTCGTAATTGAACGCTCGGGCGACGTGATCCCCAAGGTGGTTCGCGTCCAGGCCCAGGGAAAAGGCCGCGCTGAGTTTCACATGCCCGCGCATTGCCCGGTTTGCGGCGGCCACGTGGTCCGCGAGGAAGGAGAAGCCGCCCGGCGCTGCATCAACGCGAACTGTCCCGCGCGTTTGAAGGAATCCGTATTGCACTTTGCCTCGCGCGGCGTCATGAACATCGATGGCATGGGCGACGCGCTGGTGGATCAACTCGTCGATCGCGGCATGGTGACCAGCGTCGCCGACATTTACGATCTGACGGCGGACAAGCTTCTAACGCTCGAACGCATGGGCGAAAAATCGGCCGGCAACATCATCCGCAATATCGATAATTCCAAGCAAAATCCTCTTCCCCGGGTCCTTACCGCCTTGGGCATCCGTTTCGTCGGCGAGCGCACGGCGGTATTTCTGGCCGAAGCACTGGGCAGCATGGATGCCATCGCCAAGGCTAGTGTCGAGGAGCTGCAGCAGGCCGAGGAGGTCGGTCCTAAAGTTGCCGAGAGCGTTTATCAGTTTTTTCGCGAGCCGCGCAATTGCGAGTTGATCGAGCGCCTGCGCGCCGCGGACCTCCAGTTCGAGTATCAATCGACCCGCCCCAAAACCGGCCCCCTGCATGGCAAGACCCTCGTGCTTACGGGCACGCTGCCCAGTCTGAGCCGCGAGGAAGCGAAACTCCGCATCGAGGCTGCTGGCGGCAAGGTGACCGGCACGGTCAGCAAGAAGACCGATTACGTAGTAGCGGGCGCCGATGCGGGCTCTAAATTAGACAAGGCCCAGCAACTGGCAATCAAAGTGATCACCGAGCAACAGTTGCTGGATTTGATCGCGAGCGGCTGAGCCGGCTTGTCAAACAAGGATGTATTATTCTGTGCACATGGACTCGGAATATTCAGACAAATTTCTGCGGACCACCGGCAGCGTCGCAACCGGCGACGCCGGAGCGCCCCAAGCCTTGCTGCATGCGGCTTTCGATGCCATTATCCAGGGCGACTTCGATGCTTTCGGGCGGTCGATTGCTGACGACGTGGAACTCAATATTCGCGGACTGGGTGAGTTAGACGGATCCTGGCGGGGCCGGGATGCCGTGGTGGCCGCAACGCGTAAGAACTTTGCGATGCTGGCTGAGCAGAAGCCCGAGATCGAGAGCATGATCGCACAAGGCGATTCGATCGCGGTCCTGTTACGAGAGAGCGGGGTCTTCAAATCGAACGGAGAGGCCTATCGCGTTCGCGGTGTTCAATGGTTCACATTCTCCGCCGGCAAGATCAAGACGATCGACGAAATTATCGCCCATCACCCCAACGCCGCTGGATGAAATAACAGGTCAATCCGGCTGGCGTACGTATTTCACCGTATTCACGTATCTCCGCGCCAGTTCCTGGATCCAATCGGCCTCGCGGCTGGCGATGGCGCGCGGTGGAATCAAGTCGGCGCCAATGCCAACGGCGACCGCTCCGGCCGCCAGATACTTTCCCGCTGTTTGCTGATTCACGCCGCCCGCCGCGATGAACGCTACATGAGGGAAGGGAGCCTTCAAAGCGTGCAAGTAATCCACTCCGCCCAACTGGGCGCAAGGAAATATTTTCACGAAGTCGGCGCCCGCTTTTCTCGCCGCGATGATTTCGCTCGGCGTCATAACACCGGGCATCGAGATCACTCCGGCCTGCACGGTGAATTCGACGATTTCCAAATCCAGTCCCGGACTGGTGATGAATTTGGCCCCGGCCGCCAGGCACGCCCGCGCCGTATCCAAGTCCATTACGGTTCCGGCACCGACCACCATCTTGGGATGCTTCTTCACCAGTTGAGCGATCAGCTCCATGGCGTTCGGAACCGTCATGGTAAGTTCCACGATGGGAAGGCCGCCCTTGGAAACCGCCTCGGCGGCGAACAAAGCGTCCTCGGGCGTGGCGGCACGGACCGCGGGTATGATCGCCAGTTCCTCAATTCGCGCGCGCACTTCTGCTTTGGTCATCGATCGCTATCCTCCGAGTTCAATCGAGTATAAAACAGATGCCGGGCGCGGCTCTCATCCCGGCCGGAATCACAGCCACTGCGTTGGCTCCCGCGTAGCGCGCCCTGCTGCGCCTGGAACGCGAGCCGATCTACTTCTTGATCCAGGGATAGCGCTCGGTATCGCGGCCCGCGTAGTCCGGATCCAGGTAAATGAAGCAGCGCTGGATCAGACCATCGCGAATCTCGAATACGTCGCACCAGCGTCCGGCGCTCCAGTCGGGATCTCCGGCGCGCCAGGGGCCATCGGCATGCTCGCCGTGGCTGGTGCCTTCGCAAACAATCGTGTCGCCGCCAGAAAAGACCCAGTTGAGCCCGGCATAGTGGTGGGTGATGGATTTGAGCTTGCCGCCCACGTCCCCGAACAGCTCTTCGATTTGCGGTCTTCCTTTCGCCACGCCCCACTTCGGAAAATAAACCTGCGCGTCGGGCGCGAACAGATCGAAGATCGACCCGCCGGAGGAAGTGACACCGCCCGCGTCCAGCGCCCTGAGATATTCCAGTGCGACCGATTTGCGTTGTTCGTCAGTCATGCGAATCGGCGACGGCTACTTGCCCACCAGGTGAGCATCGGATCTTTCGTTTTCGTTGCAGATGAATTCGATCAGTTCGGTATTCAGCATGATTCGATCGCTGATCCGGATGGTCCAGGGATGCGTATACGCTTTCGGATCTTCCACGGTGATGTCGATCGTCATGTGCCCGAAGTCCGGGCGGCGAAAACGCTCGGTTACTTTCCCGCTGCTCGTCAACGGACTGCCTTCGACATCCAGCCACATGTCGTCGCGGAAGCCGGTGGTCTCAACCACAAGCGTGTCGCCATCCCAATGGCCGATCGAATAGCCGTACCACCACGGATCCGGATCGTCACTGGGAAGAGGCCGCCCGTCCATGAAGATCTGCCGGAGCCCGTAGTTTGCTTCATAAATAATTACCATCAGCGTGGGCGTCTGGATGATCTTCCGGGGCTGAGGATGGGTGTGGAACTGCATGAAGCCCATCGGCAGACAGTGCGCGTCGGGATTATCCTTGTTGTTGTTGTCGGTGCGCTCTTTGCGCAAAGCCTTGGCCCAAGGCGTGAACGGCAACCCGTCCTTGAGCGTCGACCCGATGTCGAAGAACTGATTCGGTCCGAAAGGCCGGGGGCCAAGGCCGGTTCCACCGGCCCGTGGCGGCCCAGGGGGTGGACCAGTGGGCGGAGCGGGAGGAGTCGCGGGTGCTGTCGTG
Organism: Bryobacteraceae bacterium; assembly: GCA_052148835.1. Lineage (GTDB taxonomy): Bacteria > Acidobacteriota > Terriglobia > Bryobacterales > Bryobacteraceae > Palsa-89. The sequence continues at coordinate 11,795 of JBKQHJ010000071.1, read as the reverse complement.
GCTGGAGGAGCAGACGCCGCTCCGTTTGAAGTCGCGGCCGGTGGAGCGGGAGCCGGTCCCGATCCGGCGATGGTGCCAGGCGCGCCCGCGCGTCGTGTGCCGCGAAAGGCGTCGACAAATTCCCAGATTCCGTTAAAATCCGGATGGCCATCCGCAGTGCGTGGCGTGGGCCCTTCCAAATTAGGTTTGCCGTCGGCGGTCTTGGGGACGTTCGGCGTCGGGTAAGCCGGCCACTGGGCCAGGAGGAGAGCAGGAATGGCGGCGAACATCAGGGCCGCCGCGACACAATGGAGCAAAGCTTTCATATTGGAATCCGAAAGAACGGCTACTGCATTATAATCCGGCTCTATCAGCTTACATCGATCCGGAGGATCTCGAAAAGGCCGGGGAATTGGGGCTGTGGGGACGCTGTAGCCCTGATGGTGAAGTGAAACGTGCTGCCATGCCCAACGGCACTTTCCACCCAAATTTCGCCGCGCATCATGGTCACCAGGCGAGAGCAGATGGCCAGACCCAATCCGCTACCGCCGTGGGCCCGCTTCATGGATCCATCGGCTTGCACACATGTTGAGTTCGGTGTTCGCTTATTTATCGGACACCGCAAGCCAGGTCTTCACACCGCCGGCGTGATTATTGTGTAGTAAAGGAGAACAAGTCAACGATCACCGCGATCAAACCTTTTGAACAATAACTCAACGATAACCGGGGCTCAGGAAGTCAAAATCGCAGCCCCGGTCGGCTTGCGTGACGTGATCCAAGAACAGCCGGCCGTAGCCGCGATCGTAATGGCGTGGGGGCGGCGTGAACCGGCGGCCACGGGCTTCCAGTTCATCGGACGCCACCAGTAACTCCAGTTTGCGATTGGGGACATCCAGCAGGATTTCGTCGCCGGTTTGAACCAGCGCGAGTGGTCCGCCTACGGCCGATTCCGGCGCGACATGTAATACGACTGTTCCGTATGAGGTGCCGCTCATGCGCGCGTCGGAGATTCGCACCATGTCGACGACACCCTCATTGAGCAGCCTCCGAGGCATGGGGATGTGGCCCCATTCCGGGAAACCGGGGGCGCCTTTGGGGCCGCAGTTGCGCATGACGAGCACGGTGTCGCGATTCACCGGCAGGTCGTCGCGATCGATTTGTGCCAGCATTTCAGCTCGGGTTTCGAATACGTAGGCACGGCCCCGGTGCTGCAACAGATCCGGTGACGCGGCGGCTTGCTTGATCACGGCGCCGTTGGGAGCAAGATTACCATGCAATATGGCGATGCCGCCCTCGAGATAAACAGCCCTCTCACGCGAGCGAATCACAGTGTCGCTCAATGGTTTCGCGCCGCGAATATTCTCGCCGATGGTGTGGCCGTTCACCGTCTCGCATTCTACGTTGAGCAGATCCTGAATCCGGTTCATCACAGCGGGAACTCCGCCTGCGTGAAACAAATCTTCCATTAGATACTCACCCGCGGGCTTGATATCGGCGATGCAAGGGGTGCGCCGCGAGATTCGATCGAAATCTTCCAGGGTCAGCTGGATGCCGAGACGCCCGGCGATGGCGATCAAATGAATTACGGCGTTGGTGGATCCGCCGAGGGCCATCAAAACGGTGATCGCGTTTTCGAAAGCAGCGCGCGTCAGAATGCGTGACGGCTTCAGTCCTGGCTCGATCATTTCAACGACGGCCCGTCCGCTCAGTTCGGCCATCGCCATGCGACGCGAATCGGGCGCTGGGATATTGGCGCTGCCCGGCAACGTCATGCCCAAGGCTTCGGCCAAGCTGGTCATCGTGGACGCCGTGCCCATCACTGTGCAGTGCCCAGCCGTGCGTGCGATCGAGCCTTCGATCTCGCACCATTCTTCTTCGGTAATGCGACCGGTTCGGAACTGATCGAACAGCTTCTTGCCGTCGGTACCGGAGCCGAGCCGTTGCCCGCGCCACTCGCCCGCCAGCATCGGGCCGCCGGGCACAACAATCGCGGGAATATCGGCGCTGGCCGCTCCCATCAGTTGCGCGGGAGTGGTTTTGTCGCAGCCGCATAACAGGACCACGGCATCCAGCGGATTGGCGCGGATGGATTCTTCCACGTCCATCGCCATCAGGTTGCGATACATCATGGTGGTGGGCCGCATGAACATTTCGCCCAGCGAGATGGTCGGGAACTCGAGCGGCACTCCGCCGGCCGCCCACACCCCGCGTTTGACCGCCGCGGCGACGTCGCGCAAGTGCGCATTACAATTGTTGAGTTCGCTCCAGGAATTGCAGATGCCGATCACCGGCTTGCCGTCGAACACGTCGGGCGGAAAGCCTTCCGAGCGAAGCCACGCTCGACGCCCGAAACCATAGTAATCCGGAGCTTGAAACCATTCCCGGCTGCGATTGTTTTTCATGAAAATTGATGACCGTCATTACAACTTCGACGAGTTACCACTTCGATCAGTGTACTGGAGCCGCCGACCCTGTGATAATGTAAGAAGGTTTAACAACCTGCTGATTTAAGTATTGGGGATTTATGAAAGACCGCTCTTCCGGCGCCCCGGACCTCGCGGGCGAAGCTTACGTCATCATTCGCGAGCGTATTCTGCGGGGCGAAGTAGCCATCGGGCAAGTGATTTCGCGGCGCAAGATAGCCGCCGAGCTGGGCATGAGTTTCCTGCCCGTTTCCGAAGCGTTTCTCCGGCTGGAATTCGAGGGTCTGCTCGAAAGCCGGCCTCGCGCGGGAACCCGCGTGCGTATTCCCAGCCGCGAAGATGTGCGGGGGCACTATCTGGTGCGGGAAGCGCTGGAGGTGGAAGCGGCGCGGCTGTTCACCGAAACGGCGACGCCCGAGGAAAGGTCTGAGCTGCTGAAGCTGGGCGCTCGAGTAGACGCGCTACGGTCGCAGAATGACGGCAATCGCTTCTACTACCTGAATCTCCACGAGAAACTGCACCGCCGTATCGCCGAATGCACGCGCTGTCCGGCGCTGTGCGACGCCATCGAAAGAACGCGCGCTCTGTCGTCCACCTGGCTGTGCGCCGGAAGGGCGTTTAACGGAATAGCGTCGCGGCGCCATCAGGATCTGATGGAAGTGCTGGTGGGAGTAGATCGCGACGCATCCGCCGCGGCCATGCGCGAGCATGTGATCACCAGCATGCAGAGAGCGCTGGAACGGCTGGAGCCGTACTTCCGCGCGCGCAAAACACAAGGCAAGACTTATTCCCGCAAGCTCTTCCGCATCGAGGTTCCCGCCGTCACCGAGGTGGCGAACGAAACGTCACCGGCATCGACCGCCGCCGAGGCTTAAAGCAACCGAGCCGTGACCGTCAAGGCGCGATCAACTTAGGCTGATTCACGATCGCTTTGCGCGTCTGTTCCAAACTGTTCTTCAGCGCCTCCTCGGGAAGCTCATGCAGGATCGGGCTGAGCATTTTGCTCATCAAGAAGGGAATTTCCCGCGTCAGCGTAATGGATTCGCAGGTTATGAAGACGCCGCCGTCGCTCTCCGCGAAGAACCAATAGCCGTTGATGCGCCACATGAGGCCGCGATCGTGACCGGGCGCGAGTTCCTTCTCGCTCTGCTTTCCTGGATTGCTGATTTCAACGACGCGTTGGCTGGCCGAGCGGCTGTACACACGCTTGGAATCCAAGAATACGTAGTGAATTACGTTCTCAATGTCGAGCACGTCGGAGATGAAGAACTTCGACTTGAGAACCCGCGTACGAATCAGATAATCATTACCGGTATGCGAAAGAACCTTGACGTCGAGGATATCGGGCTTGTAGATTTCAACGTGTTGCGGATAATCCTGGACCACGCGCAGGGTTTCCTCGAGCGAAGTCTGGGGAACAAAAACGGCTCCAACCCAGTCTTGAATGAGGCCGCCGGAGAGCGCCACGACACCGTTGCCTTGGATGGGCTGCGCCACGATTGCGCCGGCCAAAAGATGGACGCGAAGGTCGGGCGAATCGTCAAACCAAAGGAAATGCTCGCCGCTCCAGCGAGGCTGCATTCTTCGATCGGCGTTCGCGATGTAACGATCGAAAGCTTCGATGGTTTGGGGTTTCAGATCGACGGCGAGACAAAAAGCCGCGCCGGCGAGAAAGACAACAACGATGAGCAGGAAACGGTTCAGATGAGTGTCATCTTCTTGGCGGCGGCGTCCACCACAGCACGGTAATTCTTGGGGGCTTCACCACCAAAAAGCTGTTTTAAGCCGGCTTCCACGCTCCAATCCATGCGGCGCACGATGGCTTCGGCCATGATGGGTTCAATGTCGATCTCGCGTAGCGTGGCGGCCACTTCTTCCATTTCGCGGGCGCGGCGTTCGCCATGCACCACCACGCGCCCCACCATGTAGTCGGCCAGTTCCTTCCAATGGATGCCGGGAAAACTTTCGGTGAGCGATGCGAAGACGCGCTCGTCGGCGTTGTAGCGGCTGGCGCCTAGCACGCATTCGGTGATCAAAGCTTCCATGCCTTTGACGATGATGCTGCGAAACATTTTGGTCGCCGCAGCGGTGCCCACTTCGCGTGAGACGATCTCGGCCGAGATCCCGAACGGCGCAAGTTTTTCGACGAACCCAGGCGCTCCATCGCCGCCCGCCAGCATCGGAACTTTGTGGCCGTAGGGCGGAACGGGAGCCATCATGGCGATTTCGGCGAAGCGCGCGCCCGAGCCTTCGATCACTCGCGCGATGGACTGCTTCACGCCGGGCGATACCGAATTCAAATCCGCGTAGAGATGCTGAGGCGTCAAATACGGCGCGTTCTGGCGGGCCGCGCTCAAGGCCTGATCCGCAGTGACGGCGGACAGCATGATATCGCAGGATGGCGCGAGTTCCTGGTTGTTCTCCACCAGGCGCGTTTCCGTTTCCCGGGCGCGCTGCCGCACCTGGTCGGTGAGGTTGATATCGAAGGCTGAGATGGAAGCGATGCCCGGCTGCCGCAGACCCTTCGCGATATGATACGCGGCCTCGCCAAAACCGACGAATCCAATCTTCAAATCGCGCGGCATCACAATGCTCCGATGAGCTTCCAATAACCGATGGACGCGGCAACCGTCAGCAGCGAAATCACGGCGTACAAATTCGCCAACCGCAGGCGCTCGGCGGTGCTGAAAGCCAACCCTTCGGTAATGCCGTCGCCCATCGCGACCCAGATGTTCTGATACGTCGCCCAGAACGGCACCGAAGGAATGAGCAGCGCGGCGGTCAGCACCAGCGGTGGAATCCCGGCCGCGCTGGTGGTATCGACAATGGGAACAAAGAGGACGACAATGGCGATGAAGCCGCTGGGATCGAGAAAGCGCAAGGCCAGCGTTGTGATCCCGACGGCCAACAGTAAAACTACCGTGCTGAATGCCAGATGCTGCGTAATGGGGACGAAGTATCCGGCCAGCCAATCGGTGAGTTTGTATTCGGTGAGGACGTTTTGCAGGCTGAAAATGCCGCCCATGAACAGCAGCAAGGTCCAGGAAATGCCGCCCGCGATGTCGGCATTCCCGACGATTCCGGCCAGCGCGAAAACTGCAAGGCCGACCATTCCGATGAAGAAGCTTGGCAGATGATGCCAGCGATCGGTGGACCAAAACACGATGGAGCAGAGCACGATAAACGCCGTGATCATTTCATCGCGCTTGAACGGTCCTAACTCGCGCAGCTTGTTGCGGACGAATTCGGCCGAAGTCTGCAGCCTGGTTTCGGGCTTCAGCACCCATTGATTGCCGAAGAGGATAAGGGCGCACAGCACCAACACCGGCAAATAAAGCACGCGTGCGTACGCCAGATAGCTGAGGGGAAGATGCTTTAACTCGAATACCGACGCGACGACCGGGCCATCGAGAGAACCGTACAGCAGTCCGAGCCCGGGCACCACGGCCATTTCGATGGTTGTCAGCATGATGAGCGCCGAAGCTTTGCTGCGCGGCTTCAAATCGAGCGACTTCACCAGCGCCCACGCGATGGGCACCATGATGGCGGTGCGGACGGTCATCGAAGGAATCCCAAGGGAGAGCACCGTGCCGATGACAAAGAACGCGGCCAGGATGCCGGAATACGACGCCGGAAACAAGGACAGAATGTAGTACGACACGCGCGCGGCGAGGCCGGTCTTCTGCATGGCGAAGCCGTAGTAGAGCACCGCCAGCAGAATCCACCACGAGCCGCTAGAAAATCCGCTGAGTGCGAGCGACGGCTTGGCGCCGGCCGGGATCAGCAGCGCCATCATCAGGACCGACGCGACGCCGTTGTTCATCACGCCGAAAGCCCACAGTACGATGGTGAAGGCCGTGATGGCCAGGGCAGTTTGCCCGGCACGCGTTAAGCCGTGCTGAGCGGGCATGAAGAAAAGCCCGAGACCAAGCGCGATGGCAAACAGCAGCGGCAGCCATTTCACACGCGTCGCGGTGGTAGGGGCAGCCGGGGCTATCGCTGTCGCCATAAGATTAAGACCTACTTCACAGCTTGCGCTTGTGATTGTTCCGCCCGCATGCGGCGCTGCTCGGCCTGGACGGTGATGAGCGACATCCACATGCCGAGCGGATGCGCGCCCGCGTCCACCAACGGATGCGGCCTGAGCGACCGCACGGCGTCGATGCTTTCGTCCTTCATGGTCTCGAGCACCTTGGCTTGCTCCGCGGTAAGGCCGTACTCAGCCGCCAGGGCCGGTGTATCCTCGAACAACCTTCGGCGCAACGGGGAACTGAAGCGCAAATCGTACAGCAACTTGTTCAGCGGATAGACGGATGGATCGGGATGACGGTAGAACTGGTAGCCTCCCTCCGCGCCGCCGAAGTGGAACTTGGGCGCGGGCTCGGGCGTGGTGGGAACGCCCTTCTTATTGGGGATGAAGCGCATTACGGCGTGTCCATGATGCCAAGTGGGTTGATAGGTGATCAATTCGCCCGGCTGCTGCCCGATGGCGCCGAACAAAATCATCCAGGGCAGCATTTCGGTGTTGCCCACTTCGTCCAATTGTTCGTTGTTCAGCTCCAGCAGCGCACTATTGTTGCCGCGCTCCATGTGCGCGATAGCCCACCAGTCGAAATCGAACGCGGGCTGCGGATATTTCCAGGCGCCCGGATAGTGCGACATGCCGCCGCTGGCGACAATCGCGATGCGGTACGGCGATCTCAGAATGGCATCGCGAAGCGCGGCGCCCAATTGCGCGCAACGGCGTGCGGTGGGAAGCGGAGGCAAATACGTGTTGACGAAAATTGGAACAACCGGGATGGATCGGCCCTCAATCACCCATTCGTAAACAGCGGCGAAGGCGTGGCCGAGTTCGGCATCCTGCGAGTACGTCAGGTCGAAACCATCGGCCACCAGATCGTTGACCAGTTCCTCGGCAAAGGGGTGAATCGGCAGCGCATAGGTTTTGCGGGCAAAGGCCGCCTTCGATTTCTCACCACCTACGATGGCGAACGTCGGAACGGCGGAAAGGAAAAATGTTTCCAGATGATCGCTGCCGATCACCACCACCGCGTCGGGCTTGATCTCGTCCAGCGTCTTGCCCAGCTCTCGCATCGCGGCGATGTCGGCATCCAGCTGCGCTTTGTCTTCGCTAGGCGGATAAGTGAACAGCTGCGGCGCGTGAACGGTCGCGGCTGCAAATACGATTTCTCCCATGGTGTTAACTCCTTACAACAGTCGCGGAGCGCTCTTCGATCAACTCGTCGACGACCTCAACTCCGAGTTCTTTCAATTTGGCGCGAAGACCGTAGAAATCGACGCCGAGTTCGCCTTTCGCCAGGCGCTCACGTACTTTTTCTTCCTTGGCCCGGCGCTGATCGCCCGCTTTGGCCACGTCGGCCGCGGTCGCGCGCGGTACTACGACGACGCCGTCGGCATCGCCCACAATCACGTCGCCAGGATTCACGATCGCGCCCGCGCACACCACTGGAACGTTCACCGAACCCGCGCTCGCCTTGACGGTGCCTTGCGCCGAAATCGCCTTGGCCCACACCGGGAACTTCATGTCGGTGAGCTCAGTGGTATCGCGCACGCCCGCATCGATGATCAGTCCAACCACGCCGTGCGCCTGGCAGGATGTCCCGAGCAACTCGCCGAACATGCCGTCAGTGGATTCCGAATGCGTCACCACCAGCAAAACGTCGCCCGGCTGGCAGAACTCAATGGCGGCGTGAATCATCAAATTGTCGCCGGGATGGCAGGACACTGTGATGGCCGGCGCCGCTATGCGCGCGGAAGGATAAATGGGCCGCATATACGGCAACATCAAGCCGGTTCGTCCCTGCGCTTCATGCACGGTTGCGACGCCTAGCTCGCCGAGCAGCTTCACAGCCTGGGGATCGGGACGCGGGATACGGCGGACAATCTTATGGGGCATTGTGTATCGTTTTGGGTTGTCGCTCAGGAAAATTCGCTGGCCACTTGCGGATAAATCCGCTGATACGCCTCGGCGTACTTAATTCCCTTTTTCCCCGAGTTGCGCACGGCCTGAACGCCGCGACGCTTCGCTAAGTCGCGGTAGTAATTCCACAGGTGCTCCTGCGCCTCCATGGACTCCATGGCCTTCTCTTTGATCTCGTACACCGGCGTGATGTCGAGCAGCACTTGCGGCTTGAACTCGCATTGCTCGGGCTGATGCGGTTCAAAGATAAACACCGGCGGCGCTCCAAGCTGTTTGCCTTCGGCCGGATAACCCGCCGCCTGCGCATACACGCGCGTTTGCAGCGTGAGCATATTGGCGTAGGGATGATCGGGGTTATATGGATCTTCGTAGGAATGCGTCAGGATCACTTCGGGCTGCAGCTTGCGATACTCCACCACCATTTCATGAATGGTCTCTTCGGAAGCTTTAATAGGATAATCGCCGGAGTCGAAGAAACGGATCTCGGCGCCCAGAATCCCGGCCGCGCGCTCGGATTCTTTCTGCCGCTCCTGCTTCACGCATTCGAGCGTCATGCCTTCCATCTTCCACAATCGTTCGGACTCGCCGCGCTCGCCATAAGACAAGCACAGAATCCTTACGCGATAGCCTTTCTGCGCATACAACGCGATTGCTCCGCCCGCCCGCCACACGAAATCGGCGGCATGGGCGCTCACTACCAGAACGCTTTTTTGAGAATCCATAAGAAATTAAAACCTAATTGACCAGCGCGCTCGGATTTGTCACAGCCATGCGACGTATATCCGCGGCTGAGAATCCGCCGTCCATCAGAGTCTGCGCGAACATCGCGAACCCGTCCGATACGGGCGGATTGATGGTCTGGCCCAGGTCGGTCGAAAGCACGCAATGTTCCGGACCCGCTTTGCGGATACTAACCAGCACTTCATCCCAGGGCGCTTTGCCGGTGTGCATCGTGGTAAAACAGTGTTCGATCAACGCGCCTTCGTTCGCCAGCTCGGCCTGTTCATCGGCGGTCAAATTCTGCGATGGGAACTCGGCGTGCGTCACCAGTACGCGCTTCAGCTTCATCTCGCGCGCGCCGCGCACTAGAGCGAAAATTTCCTTGCGGCCCAGGTGGCCGGTGGCCATGATCATATTGTGATGGCCAATAATCTCGAGACACCTGCGCGCGGCCTCGTTCAGATTGCCTTTGTCGTCCAGCACAGTGAGCGGAGGCGGCGAAATGCCCTGAGCGGCCAGCTCACGCTGGATCTTGGCCCAGAACGGCAGTTTGGTATTCGGCCCGTCCACGCGGCCAGCGGTTTCGTTCGCCGCGTCCACAGTAGGCATCCAGACGATTTTTGCGCCGGAGCGTCCGGATAGCTCGACAGCCACCGGGTTCAAACCGCCGACACTATGATTGAGCGTGATGGCGCCGAATGCCTGAATGCCGGGCACGGCTTTTGTTACCACTTTGGCGCGTTCCGCGGTAGGCAGATAGTGCGACTTCAGAACGAATCCCTTGAGTCCGCGCTTCAAAAACTCGTGAGCCAAGTCGATGTCGTCAATGCGCCGCTCGATGACGTCCGGCGCCACGTGAACCTGTAAATCGTACCCGCCTTCAATCGCTTTCCATGCCGCATCCGACACGGACGTAGCTGTACCTGTAACGGCTTGTGCGCCCATTGCAAACGCAGTATGACAGGCGGTGAACGGCGCTGTCAAGTTTCTGATGTGTCAGATTTTGTTGAGCTTTTTGTGTCAGAACGGCGGCCTCAACCCCGCCCGACAAACGGCATCTTCGTCGCCATCACCGTCATGAACTGCACGTTTGCCTCCAGCGGCAGGCTCGCCATATAAACCACCGCCTCGGCCACCAGCTTTACGTCCATACGAGGCTCGGGCGCCAGCTTTCCATCCGCCTGCAGGACACCAGCGGTCATGCGCTCGGTCATTTCCGTGGCGGCGTTTCCGATATCGATCTGCCCGCACGCGATGTCGTGCTTTCGGCCGTCGAGCGAGATGCTCTTGGTCAGCCCGGTAATGGCGTGCTTGGTCGCGGTGTACGCCGCCGAATTGGGCCGTGGCGAGTGAGCCGAGATGGAGCCGTTATTGATGATGCGTCCGCCGCGCGGCTGCTGCGACTTCATGAGCCGGATGGCCTGTTGCGCGCACAAAAACGCACCGGTCAGGTTGACGGCCACCACTTGGTTCCACTGCTCGAAGGAGAGATCCTCGGTTGGAATACCCGGCGTGCTGGTACCCGCATTGTTAAACAACACATCCAGGCGTCCGAAGACCTCTTTGATGCGATCGAACAGCGCGGCCACCGCATCCGGCTGCGAGATGTCGGACGGGACGGCGATCATTCGCTCGGCATCGTTACGCGCCGCCATGGCGGCCACACGCTCCAGTTCGGAAGAGCGGCGTCCGGCCAATACGACCGAGTAACCGGCCGCGTTCAGCGCGAGACTCACCGCGCGGCCAATACCGCTGCCAGCCCCCGTTACCAGCGCGACACGGCTCACGAAATTGTCCTCACAAGACTTCCCAGAAGCGAATCAGTACTTTCTCAGGATATCGCTCGCCGACTCCCACCAGCACGGCACGAGTCAGCCAGAGATGTTCCGTCGCGCTGGTCTCGAACGTCGCGGCGCTGCGGAAGTAATAGGACGCCGGATCGACACGCTCGCCCTGATTCAATCGCGCCAGCACTTCCGCGGGACCGTGCCGCACGCCACGATTCACCACATAGATGAGCGCTCCATCGTCGGCTTGAATGGTGTAACGCGCATCCAAATCGGCCGTGCCGTCGGGACGCAGAATCTGCCAATCGGCCCCTCCGGGTAAAACATGGCCTTGCAGTCTCGGCCCGGAGACCAGCCCGCCTGCGATCGGAACAATGCGCCGATGTCCGGCCTGCGTCTGGCCCAAGTCGAGCACGGTATGAACGTTGACGGCGACTTCAAACGCGAATCTCAGTTCGGGCGGCGTCATGATCGGCGCCGTCAGAAAGCGCTGGCCTGGTTCAACGTGGCTATCGAATCGGCGTCGAGTTGCAGATTCGCCGCATCCACCAGATCCTTCAATTGCTCAACGCTGGTCGCGCTGGCGATGGGAGCCGTGACGCTGGGACGCGCGATGAGCCATGCGATAGCAACCTTGCCGGGCGTCGAATGAAGCTTCCGGGCCACTTCATCCAGCGCGGCCAGAATCCGGAACCCGCGCTCGTCCAGATATTTCTTCACCATCTGCCCGCGAGGCCCTTTGGCGAGATCGTTTTCCGACCTGTATTTGCCCGTCAGAAACCCGCTGGCCAGCGCGAAGTATGGAATCACTCCGATGCCTTCTTTCAAGCACAGCGGTTCCAGCTGCTTTTCATAGCCGGCGCGCTCGTAAAGATTGTAGTGCGGCTGCAGGCATTCATAACGCGGCAATCCGTGTTGCTGGCTAATTTTGAACGCCTCAGCTAG
>JBKQHJ010000070.1:0-18208 GCA_052148835.1 Bryobacteraceae bacterium | reverse complement strand
CCGGCACTGGCTCGGCGCTTGCCAACGGATTTGCATGGGCTGCCGGTCCGGCTGGTTCCTGGATGGCTACCAGCAAGCCGGTTGCGCTGGCTTTAACGGCGGCTTTTTGCGTGGTCGCCTACGTGGTTAACGTGCGCGGACTGCACTTCGCGAAATGGCTGACGAACGGCACTTCACTACTGTGGATCGCGACTTTTTTGATTGTGCTTTATCTCCTGATCAAAGCCTGGACGTCGGCGCTCCCTTTGGCGCACGCTTCCCTGTCATTGGCTTGGCCCAGCTTCTCACTGCTCGGCGTGAGCGTCCTCTCCAAGATGGCGATTGGAGCGCTCAGCGGCTTCGAAGGCTCCGCGGTCTTTGCCGAAGAATGCCGCAAACCCGAAAACGACGTTGCCCGTTCCGTGCTGATTGCGGCGCCGCTCATCGCTTTAATGTACATTTTGGGAACGGCCGCTCTGCTGGCATACACGTCTTCCGCCAATGTCGACCTGGCCGCACCGGTGCAACAGTTGATGAATGCCGGGTTTGGGGGCAGCGGGCTAGGCAGGGCGTTCACGTTGCTGGCAGTTCTTGCGCTCACCATCGCCACCACCGTGGGGTGCATAATCTATATCGGCATGGTCGCGCGATTGCCGATGGTCGCTGGATGGGACGGCCTGTTGCCGGCTTGGTGGAGCGAACTGCACCCCAAATTTCGAACGCCGTCCAAAGCCGTCGGCGCGGTGGCGCTCAGTGTCCTGCTGATGGGCGCGTTTAGCCTGCTCGGCGCGGGCAACCAGGAGGCCTTCCAAGCTACCACGGCGGCGGGCGTCGCATCGATTTGCATTATGTACTTGCTGCTGTTTGGAGCCGTTCTGCTCGGTTTCCGCCTGCACTCCCTGGGTCTCGGCTTCGGCATCCGTCTGGCGGCGCTGGCGGCGTTCTTGGTCGCACTGGTCTCGCTGGCTTTTCAAATTGTGCCGCTCGGCGAAGTGGCCAGCCCCGCGGTATTCGCGGTCAAGGTCGCCCTGGCGATCTGTGCCGCTAACGGGCTGGGCGCGTATCTCTACTGGCGTGGAACACAACGCGTCCGAGCACTGGCGGCGCTTTCGGCAGGTCACTCACCGGTCAGTGACCGGGTGTGACAGCGCTTGCTGTCGATTCCGGCCAAGGCTCTGTTAAACTTGTGACCGAGCTAAATACCATAGACTGATCCAAGTGCTGATCGCGAACCCCTTAAACTCTTCCGCCCTCGTTTTTCCCACCCTGGAGTGCTTTCATATCGTCGGATTCGCCCTATCCATCGGCACCATCGCCATTGTGGATTTTTCACTGCTCGGCATCGGCATGCGCCGCCAGACTCCCGCCCAGCTCGCCCAGGACACCTGGCTCTGGACGCTCGGCGGTCTGGTGCTGATGTTCTTTTCCGGGCTCCTGCTGTTCTCGTCCGACCCCGACATGTACTATCTCAACTGGGCGTTCCTGATCAAGATGGTCTTTTTTGTCTTGGCCGTCGTCTTCCACTACACCATCCATCGCAAAGCCGTAGCTTCCGACGCCCCGCCGCCCAACGGGAAAACGGTCGCCTGCATTTCGCTCGCGCTATGGGCCGGGGTGATCTTCGGCGGCATCTTCATCGGCTTTATTTATCCTGGATTGAGCCTCGGCAAGGGCTGACCTCGCGATGCTGCTCTCATTTACCCAATGGATCCAGGCGATGGCGTTCTTCACCGCGCTGCGTGGATCGGCGAACGTTTATCCTATCGTCATGGCGCTGCACATGGTCGGCATCGCTTTCTTCGGCGGCATGATATTGATGACGGACCTGCGGCTGCTGGGCTGGGCCATGCGCAAGCGGTCGATTGCCGACGTGATCGATCAATTTCGCGTCCCCAAGCGCTGGGGCTTGTTACTGACCGTCACCTGTGGCGTCTTGATGGCTGGCTCGAAAGCGGAGGAATATTACTACAATACTTTTTTTCGGACCAAGCTTATTTTGCTGGCCGTGGTGATCCTGTTCGAGCTGGTGTTCTACCGCGGCGTGTACGCCAATCCGGCGGCCCTGGATCAAGCGCCTCGAGTTCCAGGGACCGCGAAAACAGCGGCGGCGCTTTCGCTTCTGCTGTGGATTTCTATCGCCTGCTGCGGGCGCGGCATCGGATACATTGAGCCTCCGCTCGATAAGATCCACGCCGGAATTCATTTCGTGAAGGAATCCGTCACGGCTGCTCTCAATGCGCCGAGCGGAACCGAAGGGAGAGATCGCTGATGTTGTTCCTGCAAACCAACGCCATAGCGGACGCGCTGAATAGTTCCGAATGGGTTTTTCCGATCGCTGAGTGCTTTCACATCGCCGCCTTCGCCTGGTCCATCGGCCTGATAGCGGCGGTGGATTATCGGCTCTTGGGCTTTGGAATCCAGCATTCCAAGCCGTCCGAAGTTTTGCGCGACACGGCGCCCTGGACCTTGCTGGGTCTGGCCGTGGTGCTGCTCTCAGGGCCGATACTTTTCCTGTCCGATGTGCGCATGTATCTGCACAATCCGTCGTTCGTATTTAAGATGTGCGCGCTGGCGGCCGCCATTTTGTTCAATTACACCATTCACCGCAAGGTCGCTCAGTCGGACGGCTCATCGCAGGGTGTCCGCGTAGTGGTGGCCGTTGTTTCTCTGGTTTTGTGGGTCAGCGTCGTTTTCGGCGGGCTGTTCATCGCGTTCGCCTAGGAAGAAAATTATGATTCTCGAATTGTTTCAATGGCTCCAGAGCTTGGATTTCATGACCTACGTCCGGGAGTCCGGACTCACCTATCCGGTGATCATGAGCACGCACCTGACTTGCATCGCGATCTTCGGCGGCCTCATCGTGATCACCGATTTGCGTCTGCTCGGGTGGGCGTTCCAGGAGCGGCCTATCGCCGACGTCGTCAACGGACTGCGCTGGTGGAAGCGCATCGGCTTCATCATTATGTTCTCGATGGGCTTCCTGCTATTCGGTTCGAAGGCTGCCGATTACTATCCGAATCCCTACTTCTGGGTCAAGATGTCAGGCTTGGTGCTGGTTTTGATCCACGCGATCATTTTTCGTCCGAGCGTATACAACCATCCCGAGCAACTGGACGCGTCGCCGGTTATCCCCACGCGCGCCAAGGTAGCAGGGGCGCTCTCGCTCATCATATGGACGGTCGTCCTTTGTAATGGGCGCCTGATCGGCTATTACGAGCCGCCGCAGCAAAAGGGCCACGTCGTCGCCCTCAACAAATAAGTCAGTCTTTCTTTGCGAGACTCGCCGTTTCGACGTGCTTCGTGCTACCCCAGGCGATCAACGTGTCGCTTCCGTTGTGAAACAGCTTCGGATATCCGAGCGCCATCCTTCCGCCTTTGGCCACTTCCACCACCGGCCCTGCAACACCTGCTGCGCTGACGCGTCGTACCAGCACTTTCGCGCCCTCCGGACTCTGCTCCAGCCACGAAACGATTGCGCCGCCGTCCTCGTCCAAAGCCATCGACGTGTACCCAAATGCGTGGCCCGTGCTTAACATCACAGGCTTGGTGAAGCTGGATCCATCGTCGTTGGAAAATGCCAGCAACTCGCGCGGCTTGTCCTGCGCGCCTGTGAACCAAACCACCGCCACGTGATCGCCCTTCGCCGCCACGGCCGCCGCATTCGTCGGACAGGCCTCGATCTCCCAGTTATCGGCATTCACAATCTTGGGCGTCGACCACTTTCCGTTCTCCAGCCGCGTGACCGCGATGTCGCGAATGTTTTCCTTGCTGTGCGCGCGAAAAGCCAGCAGCAATCCCTTCGACGTTTTCGCGACGGCCGTGGGGCAGCAGCCGCAAACATCGCTGTCGATCACCTCTTCCCGCACTTCTTTGCCGGTTGCGTCCACAATTGTGCGCTTCAACGACACCGGCGCGTCCTCGCCCTTGAGCGCTTCCAGCCAAAATATCGACGCTCCGCCATCCGGATTCGCGATCATCGAAGCCAGGCCGTGCTGCACGGGACTATGATCGTGATGCGCTTGCAACGGCGTCGTCCAATGCGTGCCATCCGTCGACGAAGACACGTACACATACTCCGCGTCGCTGTCACCGCCCGGCGATTCCACCCAGTGAGCGAACCGATGTCCGCCTGCGAGCGCGATCACTTCCGGCATCTCTGCCGGATGGTGGAAGAAATGCCGATTCGCGGCGATCGTCGTCGCCGGTGACCAGGTGGCCCCATGCCGCACCGCGTATTTCAACGCGAACGCATTGCCCTGCGGTTCGATCCAACTGAACACCGCCGCTCCGTCTGGCGCTATCGACCAATTCGGTTGCAGGCTCCCCGGCCCGGCTGGATTCGCGAGCGCGGTGGACGTAAAAGTTTGGCTGAAAGCCGGCAGCGCCAACAGGGCGCCTAGAAGGATAAACTGGATTTTCACGAGAGTTGCTCCTCTACTAGGAGAGCATGAATTGACTGCGATGTTCAATCGGAACTAGGCTCTATACCCAAATCACGTCGTTGGTTAGCGTTCCGATTTTCTCGATAGTCACCGAAACCGCGCCGCCCAGCTTGTTCAGATCGATATTCTGCACCGCCCCGCCCTGCGCCGATTTCTTCAGCGCCGTCCCCATGGATACAATATCGCCCGCCAGCAACGTCAGGTGGCTAGACAGAAACTCGAGCACTTCCGGAATCTTGTAGAACAGATTTTCCGTGTTGTCTTCGGTGACGAGCTGACCTTTGTGGCTGCACGACACCGCCAGATTGTGCGGGTCGGCGATCTCGTCTTTCGTAACCAGCCACGGGCCCATCGCAGCGAACGTGTCGCAGCATTTGTAGCGTCCCGGATAGCTCACCCATGTGTCCACATATTCGATGGCCTTCGGATCGCCGGCCTTGGGATGGATCGCGCGGTAATGAAACGTGTCCTCCGTGCGCATGGTGGGCGAAGTAATGTCGTTATGGATGGTGTAGCCGAAAACGTAATCGTACGCGTCGCGCGCCGCGATGTTCTTGGCCGTCCTGCCGATCACCACCGCCAACTCGGGCTCCGGATGTACGCGCCCATAGTGCGGCTTGCACTCGATGTCGCCGCCGTGGCCCACCAGCGCGCTCGCGGGCTTGATGAACATCGCGGGATGTTTCGGCCCTTGCAAGATGCGGTCGCTGTTCGCGCTGTTATTCAGCGCCAGGCAGCAGATCTTGGACGGACGGCGCACCGGCGCGTACCAGGTGACATCGTTTACCGAAAATGTTTCCGCGGTCTCGCGAACATCATGCCCTGTTTCGATGAGTTCCAGAACGGTGCGTGGACCCGAGACGCCGATCAAAGTCGCGCCGTCCGTGCAAACGCCGATCCGGTCCTCGCCCCCTGCATGGAAACTTGCCAGCTTCACTTCTTGTCCGAAATCACGGCCATGATCTCGCACTCCACGAGCAGTGGAGCGCGCAGATCCGGAGTGTGAAAAGTGTGCCGGGCCGGACGCGAATGCGCTTCGGGAAACAGCTGCACCCAGTATTTATTGAGCACCGGACGGTCGGCAATATCTTTCAACCAGACATTCAGCTTGATCACGTCTTCCGGCGCCGCGCCCCCGGCTTTGAGGACCGTTCGTATATTTGCGAAGGTCTGCTCGCACTGCGCGTCTATGCCGTCGGGAACTTTGCCGGTGATCGGGTCCTTTCCAAAAATTCCACCACTGACGAGAAAAGGACCCACCCGGCTGGCGTTCGGGATGGGGTTCACATGTTCCAAGCCGGGCACTTCGATGCTGGTACGATCGCTCATTTTTGTAGTGTAGCGAGTACATCCTCCATCGAGGGTGCCTCGCTGCCTTTGAAACTTTCCAAGCGCCGAAAGATCTCGGCCGCGGCTCGATGGAATTCTGGAGGCATGCCGGCTCTGAGGAACGTCTCCGCGATCTCGTGCATTTCGCCGGTGAATCGCCACGCTTTCGGAGCGGCCCGCGAAATTTCGCCTTCCAGTTCGGGAAGCGAAGGGCCATTTCTGGCCCACTGCCGCTTAAGATCGTCAAGAACATCCAATCGGTCCGCTGCGGCAAGCACCGCGCAAGCCAGCGCAATGGAGCCCTTCGAATAGGCCGCGAAACACATCTTCAGTGCCGATGCCCGGCCAATGCCTCCGTCGAGTACCTCTACTTCGATCGGGCCTGCGGAGAAAAATTTCGCGATTCCAGACGCATGTTCGCCCGACAGATACAGCCAGGTACGATTGCGGGCGAGCGCCGGCGGTCCGATGATGCCGCCGTCCACGAACTGCGCGCCACCTTCCTCCAAACGCTGCGCGATGCGCTGGACGCGTTCGGGCGAGATGGCATTGGCATCGACATACGTACCGCGATACGATCGCTCGGCCACTTGTGCGGCGGCTTGCTCCGCAGATTCCGGCGGACAAACGCTCACGATTACTGGACAAAGCTCGCATAGCTTGCCAATCGTTCCGGCATCCTGCAGACCCGCGTCCATCGCGCGCTTTCGCGTAGCCTCGCTCCGCCCTTCAGAAGCCCAGAACACCTCGTTTCCACTATTGCGCGCGGAAATGGCCACGGTAATTCCCATTTGTCCGGGATGCAAAATCCCGATGCGGCCGGTAGTCATGGTTTAGTTTCAGGCTTCACTTCAATCGTCGCGGTCTCGCCTTCAGCGAGTGAGATCTCCTGTCCCCCCTCGGGCATGGGAGCCCCGTTTTCCCCTACCGCGACGCGATATTTTCCAGGCGGCAAGCCCTCCATCGTGAATTGACCGTTCGAATCCACTTGCGCCATCCTCCACCCTCGCGCCGGCTCGTCTTCATCGACAGCCGCGAAAACCATTTCCCCGCCCGGGGCCGTTCCCTGGATGCGCGCCGTATTGGTGCTGACGACAATCTGCAAAGGTCCGGCTGCGCCTGAAGCCAGATTGAACGGGCGATCGGTGACATCGTCGCCGCCCAGCCGTGCGGATTTCATGAATCCATTCGGCGCCATCACTCGGATTCGCCACTCGCCGGGGAGTACCGATTTGATGGTGAAGCTCCCGTCCTCGTTGACTTGTGTAAACTTAGGTCCACTGCTGAATTGGTTCTTGGGCTCCAATTGAAGATTAATCTGAGCGGGCGTGATGGGGGATGTGGTGTTGTTATTGCGTTCGAATTCCACGCGCCCAGAAATGTCCACCGCATGGTAAAGCGGTAGCGAAACATCGAGCGGCTTGTTGGCGACATCCACTCGGACAACACCCCCAACCGCGCTAGTCGCCTCGGACTGGGGGCCGGCCGAAAGATCTTGCGACGAAGCGACGATCTGATAGGAGCCGGGAAATACCTGTCGAATATCGAAAGTGCCATCTCCGTTTATCTCCGCGACGCCGCCGGCGAATGCGAAGGTACGCTGGACGCTCTGATCCAGCGGCACGAGTTGGATTTGCAGATCTCCATGCCCGCGCCAATCGGCGCTTCCGTTCGCAAACGTGCCGTGGATGTGAGTCACCGGAACCGGCCGCATCTGAAAATCCACTCCCGATTTCTCCGCTCCGGCCGATAGTTCCACAACTTCCGCCGACTTGATATCGCTCGTGGCAGAGTAATATTGAACCGGATAAGCGGATGATGGCGGGGGATCGGGACCTTCCGAAAGTGGCCGCGGTTGGAAAACGGGCGCCGAGCATTGGGCGGAAATGATGTACTTTCCCGCAGGAATGCCAAACATTCGGTAGGAGCCGTCGTCGTGAATTTCCGGCACGCGCATCATCGGAACGCCCTGATTGAAATTCTTCGCGGGGTGAGGCTGCAGGAGGCATCCGTTCAGCGGATCGCCATCTTCGTCGACGATGTGCCCTGAGATGGCAGCGCCGGGCATCAACTCTACTGTGACGTTCGCTGCAGTGTCGCCCGCCGATACCTCAACGGTCTTGTGCACTCCGCCCATCGGCGTCTCAGGATAATTCTGCTGCATCACGTTGATCTGGTATTTTCCGGCAGGAAGGTCGCTGAACGAGAAAGCGCCTGTGGAATCCGTGATCGCCGTTTGGGGGCCTCCATTTTGAATCCGACCGCGCCCAGCGCCGCCCATGAAATTGATCGACACGGTCGCCTTCTTGACCGGCTGATGCGACACCGCATCCACCACCACGCCTTCGACGCGCCCGGTCTGGTCCTGCGCCACCGCCGCGGCGATCGCGAGCCACGCCAGAAACCCGACTCTGAGCGGCTGGAATCTCATTGCAGGGCCTTCACTGCGCGATCCACGGGGATCAACTTCGGATGCGTCTGAAGAGTCGCACCTTCGGCGAGATCGATGGTCTCGCCGAGTTCGTCGAGTTGATCGACCGCCTCGGGATTTCGAAAATTGTCGGCTTCCGTCTTCTCCAGCGCGAAGATTTTGTATTTGCCTGGCGCAATCCCATCGATATGGAATTTCCCGTCGGCGTCCGCTTCCGCCCCGTAGTAGAAGCGCGTGAAGGTGTGATACTGGCCGACCGGCGCAAGCACGATTCCGGCACGCGGGGCTTCGGAAGATCCAGCGTCGATTGTGCCTTCCACCGTCGCGGTGCGCATGCTGACAACGATGTTGAACGTCGCGTTGTTGTTGGAGCCGATTTCAAAAGTGGTAAAGCGGACGTCCTTATCTCCCAACCGCGCCGACTTGAGATAGCTCTGCGGCACCGGCGTCACCACCAACTCCCACTCGCCTGGAAAAACCTGACTGAATGTAAAGTGTCCGTCAGCGCCTATTTCCGCCACGAGGTTGTTGCCGAATGCGCCAGGGCGGTGCAGTTCCACTTGAATGCCGCCCGGCCGCCCGGCTGCAGGCTCTTCGGCGCGAGAGGCCTGTCCTTCCACTCGAAGAGTCCCCCGGATCTCCATCCCCGGCCCCAGCGTAAGCACGATGTCGCCCGACCCAGGTTGAAGATCGACGACCTCGGACGCGCCGTAGGTCTTGCCTCCGGATTGAACCACCGCTTCGAAACGATAACGGCCGGCGGCCATGCCGGGCATTTCGAAGCGATGCTCGGGGCCCTGTGCGATCGTGCCGGCGGAGAAATTTGGCTCGCCCGCGTCGGCGCGGCTTATCATCACTTGTACTGGCGAATCGCCCCCGCCCGCAGAAGTGATGAACGTCCCACTGCGAATCGTGAACCCACCTCCACGTAGGGGCGCCGTTTGTGGCGTCCCGGCTTCTTCGGGAACACCTAGGACTTGGCCGCGAATGGTGACCGATGGTTCATAGACCAGATGGAAGTCGAAGCCCGTGAGGTTGTCGCCGCCGCTCACGTGGACCAGGGAGGAATCCTTATAGTCTCGCGCCCCACCGTAGAACTGGTTCACCAGGATCGGACGCTGGCTCGCGGGAGTTCCGCCGAACCACCCGCTAGCCCCTGGCATAACGCGAAGGTAATACCGTCCCGGATCGACATTCGCGAAGCGGTATTCGCCGTGATCGTTCGTGTTGGTCCCGCGGTAGTTCACCACCATGGGAGCTCCCAAACTCCGGCCTTGTTGAAGAAGACTCACCTGAGCATTGGCGACCGGCTCGCCGTCGGAGTCCAACACCCGCCCGGCGATGGAGGCTGCGCGAAAGAACCGCAGTGTGACACCGGAGCGGGTTTCTCCGTCGCCCAGCGTAATGGCGTCGCCCAGTTCGCGCACGCTCTTTGCGCCATAAATCGCCGTGCCTTCGTTGGCTTTCGTTGCGCGCAGATCGTACTTGCCGGCGGGCAGACCGTCGAATTGAAAGTGGCCGTCAGCGTCTGTACGAGCGGTGGCCCAGCGAGGAGGGCTGCCTTCGAGCGTCAGCGTTACAACCGCCTTACGAACCGCCTCGCCGCCCTCGGTTTCCACCACAGTGCCCGAAATGGCGCCTTTTCCGAGGGGCTGCGCTGACGCGGCTGTCAGGAGAACGGCTACACCAAAAACCGTCCAGGAGACTCTTTTGACGGCCATTTGCCTCCAAATCAGCGTAACAGAACGAGCCGCGATAATTGTGCAAAGAGACGCTACCAACCGCCCGCGCGTTTCACCTCTACGAAACGGTGCCACAACTTCCAACCGGTCGCATCCCTCGACAATCTTTCGCTCCTGCCCTACGAATCGTTTGCCCTGCCCAATGATCTAGACCATCCACCATCGCGATATTCCGAGCCTGAATGCCTCATCACGGCCATCCGGGTCCGGCCAACAGTCTTCGCCCTCGCTTCGCCCGCCTCGCGAAAAAATTACGCCACCACTCACAACATACCTTCCACCCCCTTTGCCGTGACAGCCCGTACAATCAGAACGAAGGAAATAGAAATGCCGACACCTTTTGAGAGCGCACAGCTGAATCTCCAGCTGTTTGACTTACGCCGCGAGCCGGTATTGCGAGAAGCGCGGGCTTGGTTCCTCGCCGAATTCAATCCGGAAAGCTTCGCCGAACTGGTTGCAATGCTGGGCGGCGAACGCAATGCATCGTTCCGAATGGTGCTCGGCTATTGGGACATGGCGGCCTCCTTGGTGACCACGGGTGCGATTGATGGCGATGCGTTCCGCGCGGCGCACGGCGAGATCTTCGCCACATTCAGCAAGATTCAGCCGTTTATCGCCGAACTGCGGACTGCGAGTGCAGAGCCGGAATTTTGCAAACATATGGAGACTGTTGTCAAGGCAGCGCCGGATGCCGAAACAATTCTGACCCGCCGTCGCGACGCTATCCGCGCCGCTGCCAAAGCCCGTGCGCTGCAAGCCAATTCAAGCACCTAGGAGATCCAAACGCTGGTATACTCAGCGGACGAAATGAATTCTCAGTGGATCGCAATCATTGCCGGGGTTATTGCGGCTCCGATGCTCCTCGCCCAGACGGCCGGAGACTGGCCGAGTTACAATCGCGACCTGGCCTCCACGCGCTATTCCGCACTGAAACAGATCAACGCCAGTAACGTGTCGAAGCTCGCGCAGGCTTGGTCCTACAAGCTGCGGCCCGACGCGAACGCTCCGCCCGCCGGGACTATGAACGAAGTCACGCCCATTGTCGTGAATGGCGTGATGTACCTGCCGGCCGGAAATCGCGTGGTCGCGCTCCATCCCGACACCGGCGCCGAGATATGGCGCTACGATCTCACGAACGCAATCGCATCCCAACGCGGCGTTAGTTATTGGCCGGGTGACAAGGAGAATCCCCCGCGCATTCTTTTTCTCGCCGGTCACAAAATGGTGGCGCTGAATGCCAATACCGGCAAACTCGATCCCGGCTTTGGCAACGAAGGCGAACTAACCATGGACGTCCCATTCGCGGGCGTCCCGACGATTTACAAAAATGTGATTCTCGTCGGCATGAACATGTTTGGTCCCGGCGAAGAGCATGCTCATCAACAGGATGAACTGCCGGGCGGCATGCCGGGTGATTCACGCGCTTACGATGCGCGCACGGGCAAAAAGCTTTGGGACTTCCACGCCGTTCCGTTGCCCGGCGAAGTGGGCCACGACGATTGGAAGGAAGGCAACTGGAAGCGCTCCGGCAATAATATGTGGTCCTACGCGATCACCGTGGATGAAAAGCGCGGCATCGTTTACATGCCGATGGGCGGCCCGGCGGCGAATTATTATGGCGGCGATCGCAAGGGCAACAACCTTTTCGCCAACTCCGTGGTCGCGGTCGACTATCAGACGGGCAAGCTCAAATGGTATTTCCAGACCGTGCATCATGAGCTTTGGGATTACGATCTGCCGCCTGACCCGGTGCTGATCGATATAGTCAAAGACGGCAAGAAGATTCCCGCGCTGGTGCAAACCGGCAAGTCCGGCTACATGTTCATTCTCGATCGCCTGACAGGCAAGCCGGTGTTTGGCGTGGAGGAACGGCCCGTCGCTCAAGGGAACGTGCCCGGCGAATGGTACGCTCGCACGCAGCCTTTTCCGTTAAAGCCGCCGCCGCTCGCGCGCGTCAGCATAAGTCGCGCGGACATCGTCACAGCGGACGACACGTCGGCCGATCATGCCAAAGCTTGCCGGGAACTTTGGGACAAGCGCGGCTATCAGGATGCCGGACCATTTGCGCCCTGGGCGTATCAAGGTCAGGGCACTCCCCCGCACGAGACCATTAGTCTTCCTGGTCCGACCGGTGGGACCAATTGGGGCGGCGCGACCGCCGATCCCGAAACCGGCTACGTTTTCGTGAATTCGCAGGACAGCCCGGGAACCGGCTGGCTAATGAACAATCCGAAGGCAAAAGAAGAAGGCGCGCTTCCGTACGTGATGCGTCCAGGTTTTTTCAGTTTCGCGGCGCCTTATAAAGATGCCGAAGGCAAAACCCTTGGAAATCTGCCGTGTATTAAACCACCTTGGGAGCGATTATTTGCCGTGAACGCGAATACCGGCGAAATCGCCTGGCAAGTGCCGCTCGGCGTCACCGATTTCCTGCCGCCGGAGAAGCGCAATACCGGGCGCTCCGGCGCGTTCGCCGGACCCATCGCGACGGCCGGTGGCTTGGTGTTCATCGGCGCAACCAGCGACGCACGTTTCCGTGCCTTCGACTCCAAGACGGGCAAAGAGCTTTGGACCACGCAGCTCGATTATTCCGCCACCGCGAATCCGATCACCTATCAAGGCAAGAACGGCAAGCAGTATGTCGCGATCGTTTCCGCCGGACCCGGCAAGGGAAACAATCAGTCGCTGATTTCGTTTGCTCTGCCGTAACGTACACCTAACGCTCGATCTTTCCTCCGCCGAGCCAGCGTTTCCCGCGCGCGTACAGCGCCTCCACTTCAGGGCCCTTCAAGCCCGGCATATCGGTCTTCACCTTGTAGCCGATGTTGCTTTGCAAATAAGCCAGGTGGCGGTAACCTTCTGGGAAACGCTGGAGCAATTCCTGATCGAGCAGCAGCAGCTTGCCGGGATCCACCGGATCCATGCGATCCTTCTCGTAAATCGGCTGCCGCAGCACGATGCCCCAACGATCGCCACGCTTCTCGAAGAAATCGTAGAAGCGCCCGGTGCAGACCACGTCGCAAACTACGTCGTGCACCAGCGCCCGCTGATTGATGGTCATCTTGGTCTGCGAAATGGCCCGCGTGCCTTCGATGTCCACTGTGAATGCGCCTTGAAAGTGCAGAATGTTGACGCCGCGGTTGAAGCCTTCCTTGCTGACGCGAATGAATTCGTCGGCCGTTCCCTGAAACCAGGTAGCCATCATGTAGCCGTCGTCGTGCCACACCGTGCGAAAGCGTTCCCAATCGCCGGCGTCGCGCCAGAGCACCCAATTGTCGACCACGGTTCGAATCGCAAGTTGTTCCATCAATTGTTCATTAGCCATGCCTTGACATTGTATCCATGTAGCGTCCCAACCGTGACCGGCGAATAGGACCGCAGCGCGCGGCTTATCCTGGGGACATGGAGAGAGCAACTGGCATCGGCAAATCGCAAGCCGGGTGGATTACAAAGCTTCTGTATCGCGTGCTAACCAAGCGCCTGCGCCGCGTGCCCAAGGCGAAGACGCTTGCGGCGCATCATACTCCAACGTGATTGGCGTCTACCTGGATGGATGTTGTGTGCGCCTCTGCACGGAGCGCTTCGCCAGCGCTAAAGGAGCTGGTAAGCGCCACCGTCAGAGTGAGCCGCAACTGGTGGAACTTGCGACGACCATCGCGTGGGACAATTACCGTGCGCGATTTAATCGAACGTTTGGAATCTTAGCGGAGGGATTTTCAGAAGGCGCGTTTTGCCCGTTGCCGGAGGCGTGATTACGGCAGCAGTTGAAATTGGACGGACAGCGAGCAAGTCAACGGTGGCGTGTAGATGTTAGAAACGAAGAATTCAGCGGGTACGGGCACTAAAAAGGCACCGACGAGAGAATACGAGGTTGGATTTTCCAGTTGAGGCGTGTTGAACAATTTGACGATCGGTCCCACTGTCATTCCAGCCGCCGCTGCGAGTTTCTGCGCTTGAGTCGTCGCGTCGGAAATCAGATCGGAGTTGGAGCAAGATTGCGATTGCTGCAACTGCTGCGACACTTGCGTGCCATTAACGCTAAACGTTAGCGCAAGTAAGCTCCGGCGGGCGCTGGTCTGCTGGAAATTGGTAAGCGAATTGATGGTTGCGGCGAGTTTGGAGAGCGGCACAGCCAGTGTGAAATTCCATTGCAGGGTTGAAGCGTTGGAGTTGTCGACACCGCTAAGATTGGCGGAGGTGATTCCCAAACCGGATAGGCCGTCGACAACCTCATCCAAAATTACGGTCACGGGAGTACTGACCGTTAAGCCGAACACAACCTGATCGGGCTGTAGAACTATGGAACGGTTCGCCGCAATGGTCAGCGTGTTCGAGGGGAGCTGGCCAAAAAGCGGCGCTGCCGCGAGCAACAGGAGTGAGATCGAAACCTTGCGCATCGATTTAGTACCGCGTTACGCTGAACTTCACGGTGACGGCGCAAGGCGCAGGAGCGCTGTTGATGACGGTTGAAATATACGGGCCCGATTCCACGTAACTCGAATTGGAGACCACATTCGAAGTGGAGCTCGACAGCGCGATGATCGCGCCCAGCGTCAAACCACCGGCGGCGGCCAAGCCTTGTGCTTGCGCAGTGGCGGAGGTGATCAGGCTCGGGAGCGAACAGGTCTGCGATTGCGCCAATTGTTGCGAAACCTGCGTCCCAACGATGCTGAACGACATCGTGAGCCCATTGTTGGCCTTGGCAATGTTCTGCTGCAGCGTGGTCAAAGTCGATACGGTAGTTTTGGTATTTGTTAAAGGCGCTGGCAGGTTGAAAGACCAAACGAGAGTGGGCGCGGGTACCTGTCCACCGGGAAGAACCGGCGCGCCGAACTGATTGTTCGTGCTGACCCCTGACAAATTCGCGGCCGTGATCCCCGAGCCTTGCAGCGCGGCGAGCACGTCATCGAGGCCGCTGGTGAGGGGCGACTGGACGCTCACTGAAAAAATCGCTTGATCGGGTTGCAATGTGGCGTTATTAGAAGCAGTGACCGTAATCGAATTCGAGTCCATCTGCCCAAAAGCGAGCGAGCACCAGGAGGTGAACAGCAAAACTGAAGCAAGTTTTCGCATGTATGAAGTATACTCTCGAAGTGTCCAATGCTCCACCGTTGCTCGCCTTTCGTCACGTCTCCGTCATGCTCGGCGGTAAACGAGTGCTCCACGATATTTCGCTCACTATCGGGGCGGGGGAGCATGTCGCGATCCTGGGACCGAACGGCTGCGGCAAATCGACGCTGATCAAGACCATCACGCGCGATTGCTATCCGCTGGCGCTGCCCGAGTCTTCTCTGACGATCCTGGGACGCGATACATGGAACGTTTTCGAACTGCGCCCGCTGTTGGGAATCGTCTCGAACGAATTGATGCAGCGCTGCACGCGAGAGATCACGGGCCGTGAAATGGTGCTGTCGGGATTCTTCAGCAGCATCGGGGTTCAGCCTTATCACGAAGTCACCGCCGCAATGATCGAAAAGACAAAGCAGGTGCTGGAGCTTCTGGAAGCGCCGCATCTGGCGGATCGCGAGATGACCGAGATGTCTTCCGGCGAAGCGCACCGGCTGCTGATCGGGCGCGCTCTGGTTCACGATCCGCTGGCGCTCCTGCTCGATGAACCGAGCAATAGTCTCGATTTTCGCGCGGCTCTGGAGCTCCGCGACATTTTGCGAAAACTCGCGCTATCGGGCACAGGCATTCTGATGGTGACCCACCATCTTCCCGACATCCTTCCGGAAATCGATCGCGTGATCCTGCTCCGCGAGGGCCGGGTCTTCGCCGATGGCCCGAAAAGCGACCTTTTAACTACAGATCGTCTAAGTGACTTGTTCGGTCTGCCCGTGGAACTGGCACGCCGCGACGGCTATTATCACCTATGGTGATTGCTTACTGCGTGATCGTCACAGTAACCGGCGGGGCCGCGACTCCGCCCACAGTTACCACCACGTTTTGCGGTCCGGTCGCTAAATTAGACGGAACAACGAAATTGATCTGCGTCACGCCGACCAGCCCGTAAGTAACGCCCGCGAACTTCACCGGCGCTGGCTTGCCGCCCACCGTCACCGTGACGGGCAGCAGCGTTTGAGGCAATTCGGCGAGCGGAGTTTGCGCCGAAGGCGTCTGTCCAGTGGGGATGCCGGGATTGAGATCGCCCGCGCCGGTAATGAACATCAACAACGTGGACCCGGCGCTGCCGCTGCTGTACGGTACCAGAGCGCCGGTCGAGTCGGTGAAAATGCCAGGCGCAGCCGCGGAAACTTGGAAAGAGAACGAGGCCACTTGGCCGTTGTTGTTCACGCCTAAAATCGCGGTGCCGGCCGATGTTTCGTACGGCACCTGGACATTGAGCTGACCGGGAGACACATAGTAAAGCGGCGCCGTCAAACCGTTCACGGTGGCAGTGACGCCATTGAGATTCAAAGGTAGCGGAAGGGAAGGGGCCGATTGCGCGGTACCCTGCGGCGCGAGTTGCGCTCCATAGACGCTCATCAGCATGCCCGGCGCGAACGCGGTTCTAAACGATGCCGCGTTGCCGACTCCCGCGATCTGTATTTGCGAAGTGTCGCCCACCAGCATCGTAATCGGCACGCTGATGAACTGCGGCGTCGCGTTCACCGCCTGAATCATCAGCATGGCCGTGTAGACGCCTTTGGCGAGGCCGCCGGGCGAAGCCTGAATCAACAACTGCGCGGCGCCAGTGTTCGTTTGAAGAGCGGCAGCAGTCAGCCAACCTGTGGTTGGTCCGCTGGGCAAGATCGAAAAAGTCCAATCTGGCGCGCCGCCACTGAAGTTCACCGCAATGGTTGAAGAGTCGAAGCTCGTGGAGTTGGGCAGAGTCAGCGTCACGCTGGCCGGCGATACCGACATCGTCGCTGTGCCCGTCGAAGGGCCTTGATAAGTGGCCGTGGCCGATGCCTGCACGTCCTGGTTTAATTCAGTGACTCCGGCCAATTCGAATACTTGGGACTCCCTCGGTTGCGCGTCGGAACGGCAGTAGATTCCCTGCAGGCTGTGGAAAGGCGCTAGCTGCACGGTCCCAAATATCGTCGGAATGCTGGCGGACAAATCGAGCGTTCCCAGAGCAAAATTCGTCAGGTCCACGTAGTTGCCGCCTTGTTCCTGGATGATGATCTGCTGTTGCCATGGACACGACGAATTGGCTGGATCTTGAACGATTGTGCCTGGTGTGACCGATAGGGCGATGCTCGGAGCCACTGCCATCGTGCCGAGAAATTGAGCGCTCGTCTGCGCGGTCCAGTTTGCGCCAGTCGCGTCTTGACCGCTGAAGACGAATGTTTCCGTGACAGGCACCGGCAACGCAGCAAATCCGAGCGCGCCGGAGAGAGTTCCGTGGGGCGGAATCGAGGTGGTCTTGAAGATGGTTGCGAGTTGCGAATCGTGACTGACGCCGTTTACGGAGAGGCCCGTTACCGTCGCACCCACACCCGCCTCTTCGGTCAGCACGATCGCCGCTTGCCAGCTCTGGCCACTGGCGTCGGGCTCGCTCTGTAACACCGGAGCATTCGCGATGGATGGTGCGATGGCAGCGCCGGATGCTGGAACTGCTAGCGTCACATTCACCGAACCGGCCGAGCCATCGAACGTGTGGTCGCCGCCGTAGACGGCTGTAACGGGATGGGTCCCGAGCAACAATTGACTAGCATCCACTACCAGGGTTGCGGTCCCCGCGCTTCCCAAAGGCGCATTTCCCAGCGGGTTTTGCGCATTCAGGAAAGCAACCGTGCCGGTGGGCGTGCCGCTAGCGCCGGTGACGGTCGCGGTAAGCTGCACGGTGCCGGCATTGACGCCGATACTGCTAGGATTAGCGGCCAGAGTAGTCGAGCTGGGGTGTCCCGATTTCCAGTGAGTGACCAAATTGTTGAGATCCACTGAGCCGAGTCCGGTGACCCGATCGTACCCGGGACCGGCGCTAAATCCGAATGAGCCGTCGAGACAGTTGGGAGTGGCCTGCACACACGGCACAATATTGTTGCCGGTGGTAATGTCGTGAAAAGCGGACGGCGTGGTCTGCGCCAAGCGATAGAGTGTGGGATTAATATTTCCGAGACCGGGTTGTTTCTCGAGTCCTTTGGATGTGAGGTAGTGAGTGAGCAGTGCGATCATCCCGGCAAAGGTGGGCGTGGAAGCCGACGTTCCACCGACCAGATAAAGATTACCTGAGGAACTAACCAGGTAAGGATCGTGACCCGCCGCCGCCGTCAGCGCCACGTCGGGAACGTCGCTCGCGTTGTCGTTCGGAACGCCTGGTCCGGTTTGCCACAGGGTCTTCT
>JBKQHJ010000069.1:0-7712 GCA_052148835.1 Bryobacteraceae bacterium | reverse complement strand
TATTGATCTTGGCCTTGGCGATTTCGGGACGTTGGGCCAGCGCCAAGTTCACCAGTTCCGGCGTCGGCTTCAGGTCCTCCGTCTCAGGCACCGTGATGTGGTCCAAGGGGACGATATGGACTTCGTCCAAGGTCTGGTTCACCACGGCGTTTCTACTCAGGGTGTTCTTGAGGACCGTCTCCTGTTGCGCGACATTGGTCTGTGCGATCAAGAGGCTCTCCTTAGCGGCCGAAACTTCGGCGGCGGCGCGGGTTGCTTCAATGGCCGGCAGAGTACCGAGTTCCACCTGTTTCTGGTTGCCTTCGTAGAGCTGCTGCGCGGTATTTAAAGCCTCCTGCTTGATGCGTAAGTCTTCGTTGAAACTTACTAAGTCCCAGTATAGATTCAGTGCGGCCGACACGGTTGTGATTACCTGGAGCTTGAGCTGAATATCGGTCACTTTCAAGTTGTTTTTCGCGACGCGTATGTTGCGATTGTTTACGCCAATGCCGAAGCCCTGGAGCAGGTTCTGAGTAACGTACAAATCCAGGTAGCCCGTGGTATAGGGGTCAATGGCATAAAGCGGGCTATTATATCTATTTCTGGTGCTGCCATAACTAAGCTGCGTGTATGTGCCCGTCAAGAATGATTGGCTGTACTGCGCCGCATAAGTTTCGTAGTCCCATATCAGTGTGGGCGTCTGGCTAATAGAGAGGTTACTCTCTGGGATCGTTTGATGCTGGACATTCGTGTAGAAATATAGAACCGGATCGAGCGGCGGAGGCTGGGCCCCGTATTGCACCACGATGCCTCCGCCGGAGGTCACGCCGGCGCCGCTGTCCGCCAAGCCAACGGCGTTTACATTGACTCCTTCCAGGCTCACACTGCTAGGCCCCGGAGCGATGGGCTGCCCGATGTCACGCAAGGCACCCCCGCCCTGAGCGCGCCGCAACACTTCCTGCGCCAGGTAAGGACCGTAGCGCTGGATGGCGATATCGACATTGTTTTCCAGTGCCAGTGCGATCACGTCTTGCGCCGATAGATACAGATTCCCCGCTCGAATGAGCGACTCCAGCCGCGAAGTGTTGGTCAATTTCGCGGGCGAGACCACGCGTCTCTCCAGATGAAAAGGACGCAGGAGCGGTCCCACCACCGGGGGCGGGGCAGGCGTCTCGATGGCGATCTCCTGGCCGAATGAGCCGGCGGCCGCAAGGCCAATAAGGATGAAAACTCTGCAGAGCGTGCGCATAGTCAATTGAAATCCTAGCTCAGACGTTCTGAAACATGTTGCTGGTCGGGTGTCCTGATGCAATCGCGAGTCCATCGTTGTGGCGTGCCGAGTAATCGTTTGCCGCAGTTGGGCGGCGCCGGGGTGTTCGATTTCGCCACGGGCTGTCCGGTTCCGAAACTTAACTACCGCTGGCGCGGTCCAAAACAAGGAGGTGTTCATTGGCCGCAACAGTGTGGAAGGGCTTCATCAGCTTTGGACTGGTTTCATTTCCGGTTCGGTTGCAGGTGGCGGCGCGCGAGAAATCGATCCAGTTTCACCTGCTTCACAAGAAAGACCTGTCGTGTGTGAAGGAGGTCTATTTCTGTCAGGCGGAGGACAAGCCGCTAAAGCGCGACGACCTGGTCAAGGGTTTCGAAGTGAGCAAAGACGAATATGTTGTCGTGGAGCAGGCCGAATTGGACAAGATCGCGCCCAAAACGGCCAAGGTTATGGACATTCTCGAGTTTGTCAAAGCCGACGAGTTCGACCCAGTCTTTCTCGACAAATCCTACCACGCGATTCCCGACGACGACGTTACCAAGCCATATGCATTGTTTCGTGAGGCCATGAAACAGCGCGGGCAATACGCCATCGCCAAAGTTGCGATGCACAACCGGGAGCACGTTGTCGTCATCCGGCCGGACGGCAATGAACTCATGCTTCACACGATGTTCTTTGCGAACGAAATTCAGCAAGTAGAGGTGAAGACCGGCCCAGAGAAGTTTTTCGTCAAGGAGTTGAAGCTGGCCGGGCAACTGATCGACATGTTGGCATCGAAGTTCGATCCAAAGAAGTTTCATGATGAATATCAGGCCAATCTCGAGCGGTTGATCGAGCAAAAGAGGAAGGGGGAGCGCGTGACGCCATCCAAAACGGAGAAGCCCGCGCCGGTTGTCGACATTTTGGATGCACTGCGCAAGAGCTTGGCCCAAAACAAGACCAGCGGTGCATCGAAGCCGCGCGCCAAAACGCGCAAACGGGCGGCCGCCTAGTTCAAACTTTCGGCGCTATATCGCGCGATCAGGCCGGTACGGACCGCGTGATGGTAGATAGCGTGAAAAAACCAGCT
Source organism: Bryobacteraceae bacterium (assembly GCA_052148835.1). Lineage (GTDB taxonomy): Bacteria > Acidobacteriota > Terriglobia > Bryobacterales > Bryobacteraceae > Palsa-89. The sequence goes on along the minus strand of JBKQHJ010000069.1, from coordinate 5,394 downwards.
CGCGAGCAGCAGGAATATCAGGTCGAGAGCGGCGCCCATGGCCAGCGCGGCGGGAGAAGACGGGCCATGCCGGACGACGCTCCGCATGTTTTCGAAGACGTACGAAGGTGGCAGCAGGCGCGAGATGGGACGCATCCAGGCGGGCAGGGTAGAGAGCGGATAGAAAACGCCGGCGAAGGGCGAAATGAGCGCGGGAATCGGCCAGATAAACCACTCCGACGCGGGCCCCAGGCGCAGCACGATCCCACAACCGATCACGCCCAGCGCGATGCCGAACACAAACAGGACCAGAAGATAGGGAATCAGGAGCGCTCCATAAACAAAAAAGGACAGTCCAAAAACGGCGGTGGAGAGAACCAGCATTACCACCAAACCCACGGAACTGGTGGCGATGCTCGAAAGGACCAACCCGCTCAGGTATTCGGAAATGGAGAGCGGCGTAGCGAATACGTTTAGAAAATTGCGCGACCAGACGTCTTCCAAAAAAGTGGTGGTGACGCCCTGCATCACGCGGATAAAAAAATCCCACAGCAGCACCGCGCCGAGCAGTGAGGGCACGAAGTTAAATCCGGATCCGCTGACGGAATTCAGATATTTGGTGATAAATCCCCAGGTCACCATGTCGATGGCGACCCAGGCGAACAGCGGCAGCACGCGCGCGGGGCTGCCTTGCATCAAATAGAGCTGGCGCAGGAAAATCGCGGAGGCGCGCCGCAATGAAAACATGTTCTAGGCCCGCTCCGGCTGATCGTTCAAAGTCTTATTGGCGACAGTAATGAAGAGCTCTTCGAGCGACTCCTTCCCGTGCGTGGCGGGCAGCGTTCGGGGATCGCCCTCCAGCAGAATACGGCCGTGGGAAAGAAAAAGGACGCGATCGCAAACGTCTTCCACTTCGTACATGTTGTGCGAAGTCCACAGCACGCCGGTCTGGCCGGTGGCCGCGTACTCCCGGATCTTGATGCGGATCTCGCGCGCGATGGCCGGATCGAGCGACGCCGTCGGCTCATCCAGCAGAAGCAAGGCCGGCCGGTTGAGCATCGCTTTGGCCAGGCTCACGCGCGTCTGTTCACCCGAGGAGAGCACGCCGCTTTTGACGTTCCGGAACGGGAGCAGGTCGTATTGTTCGAGAAGCGTCTCAATGCGGGCGGACAGATCCTGGACGCCATAAATCAGGCCGAAGAAGCGTAGATTTTGGACCACCGTCAAATTGCCGGGCAGCGGCGCGTAGACGGCGGCGAAATTAGTGCGCTCCAGCGCCGCGGAACGTTGGGCGGCGATGTCGAGGCCATCCACCAGGATTGTTCCGAAAGTGGGCTCCAGTACGCCCAAAATCATATTGATGGTGGTGGTCTTGCCGGCGCCGTTGGGGCCTAGGAGCCCTACGATCTCGTTGCGATTTACGTCGAATGAGACGCCGTCAACAGCAACAGTGGCGCCGTATTCCTTACGCAGGTTGCGAACACTGAGCACTTGCGGCGTCAAATTTCAGTTTGACACGACCATGTCGCATCCTTTTAGTACTCGCATTGACGGCTGGCTGGAAACAAATTGTCACCTGCGGCGGTCCAACGTGCAGGAGGGTGACATGCGGCTGATTGAAGACTTCCTGTTTCTGATTCTGTTCTTCATGCTGATCGGCGTGTGGTTGGTGATGTGGATCGGGCTTCACTTGGCCGGAGGCTTGATTCACCTGCTGCTGCTGATTGCGGTGGTCTCGCTGATAATGCACCTGGTGCGTGGCCACCGGGCGGTGTAACGGCCGCACGCCGACCTAGCCGATTCAGCGGCCGGCCGATTCACCGTCAAGATTGCCGTCACGATTCAAGCGCCTCCGATGATCTCAGCGGCACTGTGCGGCACATGGAAGTGATCAACGTCGACCACGGCAAGACGCTGGTCCTAACCGGGATGCTAGGACCCCTTCAGCCTCTCGCCGCAACGGGCACGATGACGATTCAACTGGCCACGGCGGCCGACGGCACGAAGCTTTCGGTCGTGTATGCTGTGGCCGGTTATCAGCCGAACGACATGGCCGGTTGGGCCGCGCCGGTGGATTCCGTGCCTACCGAGCAATTCACGCGTCTGAAAAGCTTTGTCGAAACCGGAAAGCCGGAAAATGGAAAGGCCGCTCCGAAATAGGAGCGGCCTACCGCTTGCTCACGCGCGCGGCTCGGTATTGCGCGGTTCAGTAGCGCGGGCTGTTAGGCCCAGCTATAGCCGCTCTTCGACAGCGGTATTTCGCGGACGCGCTGGCCGCTAGCGGTGAAAATTGCATTGGCAACCGCCGGTAGAATGGGAGGCAATGCCGGCTCGCCCAATCCGGTCGGCGGATTGTCGGTTTTCAGCCAGTGCACCTCGATCTCCGGCACTTGCGCGATGCGCATAAGCGGATGCTTGTCGTAGTTGTGTTGCATCACCGCGCCGTTTTCGAGCGTGATCTCCTGGCCCATTAATGCGCCCATGCCGTCGACCACCGCGCCTTGCGCCAGATTCTCGGCAAAGTTTGGATTGATGATATGGCTGCCGATGTCGGCCGCCACCCACACCTTGTGGACCTTCAGCTTCTTGTCGGAACTCACGCTGACATCGGCGACTTCGGCGAAGTAGCCCATGTGGCTGAAGTGGAACGCGATGCCCATCGCACGGCCGGAACCGGGCGAGTGTTTGCCCCAACCCGACTTCTCGGCGACTAATTTCAAAACGCCGCTGGTGCGTTCCGCGCTAAACTCAGGGCCTCCGAAACCGCCGCGGCCCGGGGCCGGAGCCGGAGCGGGCAACGGAGTATTCGAGAGCAAAGCCAGGCGGAACTCCAAGGGGTCCTTACCCGCCGCATGCGCGAGCTCGTCGATGAAGCTCTGAATCACGAACGCGTAGACGTTGCTGCCGGGCGCCCGCAGCGCACCAGTCTTCAACCAAAGCGGCTGATTGGTATTGTGCAACGCGTAATTGGGAATGTAACGGGCGGGGAACTCTGTGGGCGTCATGGTCGAAGACGGCGCGGGTTTATCGCCATCGCCCCAGCTAATAAAGTGATTGCGCCACCCGACGATCTTGCCGGACGAGTCCAAGCCGGCCTTCAGGAATTGGAAGCCGCCGGGACGATAATAATCGTGCGCGAAGTCGTCTTCGCGAGACCATAGCAATTTCACGGGCGCGTTGACGGTCTTGGAAATCCAGGCCGACTCCACCATATAGTCGTTGGTCAAGCGCCGGCCGAAGCCACCGCCACCGCGCTGCATGTGGACGGTGACGTCTTTTTCGGGAATGCCCAGCGTCTTGGCAACTAACGTCCGGCCACCGCCAGGAATCTGGCTGTTCGACCAGATTTCGATCTTGTCGCCTTGCCAATGCGCGGTGCAATTCTGGGGCTCGAGCGGCGCGTGCGAGATGAACGGATAGGCGTAAGCGCCCTCCACCACCTTCGCCGCACTGGCCAGCGCAGCGTCCGGATCGCCATCCTTGCGCAGCGTTTTGGCAGGCGCTTGCCCGGCGAGCTCTTTCGCTTTCTGCGCGAATGCAACGCTCGATTGCGATGCCCCGTGCCCTTGGTCCCACTTCACTTGCAGCTTTTTGCGCGCGCTCTGCGCCTGCCACCAGGTATCGGCCACGATTGCAATGCCGGGTTCCAGGCCAGGGTCGTTATCAACCACGGTGCCGTCTTTTACCATGCCTGCGACGACAAACGCGTCGCGGATGCCGGGCAGGGCCTTGATCTCGTCAACGTTCGCGCTGACCACTTTGCCCCCGAACACCGGGCACTTCTGGTACACCGCGAATAGCATGTTGGGCAGCGTGAAATCGATGGCGAACGCGGGCTGGCCGGTAACGATCTTGGGAACGTCGTAACCGCGCTGGCTGTGGCCGATGATCTTGTAGTCTTTCGGATCCTTCAGCTTTACCTTTTGCAGATCGGGCGCCGGCATCGCAGCGGCTTTGCTCGCGATCTCGCCATAGCCCACCGATCGTTTCGATCCGGCGTGAAGCACTCGGCCCGCCGCCGTGGAACATTCCGCTTCTGGAACGCCCCAGGTTTTCGCCGCCGCGGATACCAGCAACTGCCGCCCGGCCGCGCCCACGCGCCGCATCGGGTCCCAATTAAACGGCGTCGCCAGGCTCCCGCCCGCGAACTGCATGGCGTACTTGGTGTCGTCGAAATCGGTCTGCTCGATCTTGACCGTCTTCCAGTCGGCATCCAGCTCCTCGGCGATCAGCATCGGGAGCATGGTCTTCACGCCTTGGCCCACTTCAGGGTCCTTGGCCATGATGGTGACCGTGCCATCGGGATCGATCTTGATGAAGTTGTTGGGCACCGGAGGCGCCGCAGGTCCAAACTGCGCCTCAGCCTCGGGCGGTTTGATGTACAGGCCGAGCAGCACGCCGCCGCCGGCGAGGGAAGTCACACGTAAGAATGAACGTCGATTGACAACCATGATGATTTCGATGCCTCCCTATTCCTGAGCTCCGCTTTGTCCCGCGGCTACTTCTGTCGGTTTTTTCAACTTGCTTGTCGTCCCGATCTCGGCAGCCTTGTGAACCGCCTGTCGAATGCGAACGTAGGTTCCGCAGCGGCACAGGTTGCCGTTCATGGCGGAAGTGATGTCCTGATCGGTGGGCTTGGGGGTTTTGGCTAGCAAGGCAGAGGCCGCCATGATTTGTCCAGCCTGGCAGTAACCGCACTGCGGCACATCGATCTCGAGCCAGGCGACTTGGACCGGGTGAGTGCCGTCCGTCGAAAGGCCCTCGATGGTGGTGATGGGCGCCTTGGCGGCTGAAACCGGCACCTGGCAGCTTTTGACGGCTTTGCCATTGAGGTGCACCGTGCACGCGCCGCACTGGCCGATACCGCATCCGTACTTGGTGCCTTTCAGTTTCAGAACGTCGCGGATGGCCCACAACAGAGGCATATCCGCGGGTACATCGACGGTGGTGGACCGTCCATTCACTGTGAGTTGATAAGCCATGACGGCAGTCTCCTATCTGCTATCCGCACTCCGTATCATACCTGTTTTCGTGGTTCTGGGAGGGGGCTCGGCGGCGGGCGGGAAGGCGTGCATCTTACAGAAGACACTGTATTTTATACAGGTCTTGCCGGCGGTCCAAACCTAAGTTGGCAACATCGCGGTGAAGAGCATCCGCGGGCATCGGAGCGTCACAAGGGCCGATCAAGGAAGGGTCCGCTCGCAGCGAATCTTCAACCGAGCATTCAAGTAGCTTCTGGTCGGCGATGAGTGCTGCGGAACCCGGTTCGTGGGTAGCGGTGATGGTTAGTGTTCCGTGATCGGGTGCGAAGTTGCCTGGAACGAGGGCTGCTAATCGCCTTCGGAATCCCGAGCGGGACAAGCGTAAAGGAACTCGACCCCAACTGGATGCCCTAATAATCTGGGTCAATCGGCG
>JBKQHJ010000068.1:0-72190 GCA_052148835.1 Bryobacteraceae bacterium | reverse complement strand
CCAGGTTATTTAGAACAACAGGATTATTGGCAGATGACGTATTTGCCATATCAAAACTTGTTTTTGCACTTGCCGCATCTTTCGCAATTATCTGCGTTGCTCCAAGATTGTTTGCAGCGCGCCAGTCGTTCGGATATTTGGTTGTTGCGGTTTTGTAAAGTGTCATTCGAAGGAGCGCCGCCGGAAGTACAGCATTTCGTCTTCGTTGAGTTTCTTCTGCTGATGGGTGACGTTGCGGCCTTCGCCCGCTTCCCCGAGCCCGTAGCCTTTAATGGTCTTGGCCAGGATCACCGTGGGCGCTCCAGTATGCTCCACGGCGAGCTTATAGGCGTTGTAGACCTTCAGCGGATCGTGACCGCCGCGGCGTAGCGCGCCGATTTCGTCGTCCGACAAGTGCTCCACCAGCTTCAGCAACTCGGGATATTTGCCGAAAAATTCCTTCCGCGTGTAGGCGCCGCCTTTGGCCTTGAAATTCTGATATTCGCCGTCGACGCACTCGTTCATCCGTTTGATGAGCAGTCCGCTGGTGTCGCGTGCCAGCAAATCGTCCCAACTGGCGCCCCATAATACTTTGATTACGTTCCATCCAGCGCCGCGGAAGTGCCTCTCCAGTTCCGTGATGATCTGCCCGTTGCCGCGCACCGGCCCATCCAGCCTTTGCAGATTGCAGTTCACCACGAAGATGAGGTTGTCTAATTGCTCCCGCGAAGCCAGCGTGATGGCGCCGAGCGACTCCGGCTCGTCCGTTTCGCCATCTCCCAAAAACGCCCAGATCTTTCGGGCGGTCACCGGGATGATGCCACGATTCTCCAGGTATCGCATGAAGCGAGCCTGATAGATCGCATTGATCGGGCCGATACCCATCGACACGGTGGGAAATTGCCAGAAGTCCGGCATCAGCCACGGATGAGGGTAGGAGGAGAGCCCCGGATGCTCGCGCATCTCGTGCCGGAAGTTTTCCAGATGCTTCTCGTTCAAACGGCCTTCGAGAAAAGCTCGGGCATACTCACCGGGCGAAGCGTGACCCTGAAAATAGACGAAATCCCCCGGCTGATCGCCGTGCCGTGCGTGGAAGAAATGGTTGTGGCCCACTTCGGCTAGAGTCGCGAGCGACGCGTAGGTCGAGATATGGCCGCCGATACCGCTGTCGTGCTTGTTGGCCCGCACCACCATGGCCATGGCGTTCCAACGGATCAGGCTTTTGATCCGCCGCTCGATGGCCCGGTCGCCTGGATAGGGAACTTCTTCATCCACCGGAATGGTGTTGATGTAAGGAGTCTTCAGAGTATTGGGAGCCTGAATCCCGTAGAGAGCGGCGCGCTCGGTAAGACGGCTGAGCAGATAGGCGATACGCTCGGCCCCTCCCTCCTCGACGACGCCGTCTAAAGCCTCCAGCCACTCGCTGGTTTCTTGCGCGTTGGGATCCTCGCTGGTTACGAGTTGTGTTGCAAGCATGGGTTTGAAAATTTCGGGGTCACTTTCAACATAGCATCTGTGGGACTAGGAAGGCTTACGCTGACGTAGCGGGCTAACACGACGGGGGCTGACTGGATCTGGCCGCTAGGACGGCCGAGAGAGCACAGCAGCAACTGCATTGATTATGATATCTCGGCTGGGGGGTGGATCGATTTTCCCCCAGCCGGCTTCGGCGCCTTTAGACCCGGCTGGCGCGTCTGGCTCGGGAGTGTCGCGTTTGCGCGATTTCGGTCAACGTCAGGATGGCTCTGTCGATCAGACGACGTTCCCAGCGCAGCTTCTTCAACCGAGCGTCCAGTGTCCACCGCCCGCGCTCGAGCATCCCCTCATGGCCCAGGCCGTTCCCCGACAACTTGAACGCCTGTTCCGCTTTTGCATTCATCTTTGCTCACCCTTCCTCAAAGGTTCACCCCTCAAAGTTCACCCCTATCGAAATCAACCTGACATTACAGTCTAAATTCATTGCAAAGCGGTAACAATCAGGATGTCTTTGATTTCTTTGTCGGAAACAGGACTACAAGAACTTGAGAATACCTCCTACGCCATCGCGCCTCGGTTTGGGATCTTATTCGACCAGCTTGTTCTGGATGGCGTAGTGAGTGAGTTGGGCGTTAGTGCGCATGCCCATTTTGTCTAACAAACGCGCCCGGTAAGTGCTGATGGTCTTGTCGCTCAGCGATAATAAGCTGGCGATTTCGCTGAGAGTCCTGCCGGAGGCGATGAGGCGCATCACTTCAAACTCGCGGTCGGACAGGGTTTCATCCGGCGTGCGATCGATTCCGCGCTCCAGGTCGTTGACGAACCTTTCGGCCAAGGCGGGGCTCAAGTATTTGCCACCTTCCATTACTTTATGAATCGCTTTGGAGAGCTCCGCTCGCGGGCTGTCCTTGGTGATAAATCCGGCGGCTCCCGCTTTAAAAGCGCGGCGCGCGTACTGCTCCTCGGAGTGCATGGTGAGCACCAGGATGGGGAGGCGAGGCCGCATTTGTTTCAGTTCCTTCAGCACCTCCAGGCCGCTTTTGCCGTTGAAGGATAAGTCGAGCACTACCGCGTCCCACTCGGCCGTGAGAGCCATGCCGAGGGCTTCCTCGGGTGTACCGGCTTCGCCGCAAGAAATGGCGCCAGGCTGCTCTTCGAGTAGTCTCTTGACGCCGTCCCGGACCACTTCATGATCGTCGACGATGAGAACCTTTCGCATCAGATAGCGCCTCCTGGCTCACGTGCCTGAATGGGTATCCGGAGCTGCAAGGTGGAGCCCGCGCCTCTCTCACCAACCAGGTCCAATTGGCCGCCGATCAAGCGCGCCCGCTCCTGCATCCCGAGGATACCAAGCGAGGCTCGATTCGACTTTTCGGCCTGCGTGATTCCGCGTCCATTGTCGGCCACGGTCAGCATGAGGATACCATCCTCTTCCTTGATGGCAACGTCGACCCGGGTGGCTTGCGCGTGCCGCAGGATATTGGTGAGAGCCTCCTGGAAGATGCGGAACACGGCCGTGGCTTGCCGATCGCTCAGCGAAATATTTTGCAAAGCACATTGGCACTCGATTCCGGTTCTGGCTTGGAACTGCTGCGCCTGCCATTCGATGGCTTCCATGAGACCCAAATCGTCCAAAATGCTGGGGCGCAGATCGGAAGCGATGCGCCGAACTACGTTGATGGTGGTGTCGGTGAGGCCCAGCATGCTCACGAGTTTATTCTGCATCGCTGCTTTGAGTTGCTCCGGATCCGCCGGCTCGTGGATCATTTTCGCGAGCGCTTCCAGTTCCCAACGCAAGCCAGTCAGGATGCCGCCCATATCGTCGTGGATCTGATGAGCGATCCGGGTGGCCTCCGCCTCGCGCGCCGACTGCAGGCTGGCCGATAGCGCCCGCAACTGCTCGCTGGTCGCCTTCAGCCGGTTCTCGGCTTCCTTGCGCTCGGTAATGTCTTCGGCTACCCCACCAATGCGATAGATTTCCCCGTGCTGGTTTCGTATCGGGAAGCCTCGGTCGCGCAGCCACCGGATCTCGCCCTCCTTGGTGATGAACCGGTATTCAATTTCAAACTCCTCGCCGCACGGGCTCTGCATCGCAGCGGTTACCAGCGCACGATCTTCCGGATGGACGGCATCCAGATCCACGCCCGTCGCATGGATGATCTCGGACGGTTTTCCGCAAACTTTCTCGTAGATAGGACTCACGTACAGCAGCCGCTTGAAATCGGGCGACCGCAGCCAAAACACTTCACGGATGTTCTCGGTCAGTTGGCGGAACCGTTCTTCACTCTCGCGCAAGGCTTCTTCGGCCAATTTGCGGTCTGTAACATCGCGGGCGATACCGGCGATGCGGTAGACCTGTCCGGATTCGTCGCGGATCGGAAATCCGCGGTCGTGGATCCAGCGTATCGATCCGTCGTCCCGGACGATCCGAAACTCGACGTCGAATTCCTCCCCCACCCCACTTTCCATGATCCGAGCCATCTTCTCCCGATCCTCGGGATAAATCCTGTCGAGAAATGCCTGGTAGTCGGAATCTCGATAGCGCTCTTCTCTCGGGTGCCCGCTCATGCTCTCATAAACGGGGCTGAGATACAGCACGCGATTAAAATCCGCGGTCTTGATCCAGAACAAGTCTTTTATGTTTTCGGCCAATTGGCGGAAACGCTCTTCGCTCTCCCGCAACGCCTCTTCGGCGCGCTTGCGCGGGGTGATGTCCTGGCCAATCCCGATGCTGGTGCCATCGGGCAGGTGGAGCATGACCCAAGAGGTGTCGATCACGCGGCCGTCGCGGACCCTGGTTTTGAAGTCCCTCCACTCCCCGTGGGAATGCAATACGAAATCCTGCACCTGCTTGCGGTACTCGGGATCCGGATAGTTTTCGGCCAGGATGTCCACTTTGTCCCGGTGAACCTCTTCCAGCGACCATCCGAGCGTGCGTTCCCACTCCCGATTTATCAATCGGACCACAAAATCCTTGTCCCCGAAGTTGATCATCAACGGGATGTGATCGAATATCGTTTGCAGAATCTCCTTCTGTTTTCTTAGCTCCTGCTCGGCCTGTTTGCGTTCGCTGATGTCCTGCCCGATGGCAATCAGGGCTCCATCGGAAAGCGGGATGAGGGCCCAGGTGGTATCAATCATGCGTCCGTCTTTTGTTGTTGTTTTGAAGTCCGTCCACTCCGCATTCGACGTCATCCAATCGAGAACGCGCTGGCGCGCCCCGGAATCGGGATAAAGTTCCGCCGCGATGTCGATGTTTTGGCTTCTTATCTCTTCGAGCGACCAGCCTAGCGTACGTTCCCATTCGCGATTCACCAGCTCCAGCTGGCGGTTCTGGTCGACGAACGCGATCATCACCGGGATATGGTCGAAGATAATCTGCAGAACCTCCTTCTGTCTCCTTAGCTCCTGATCGGCTTGCTTGCGCTCGCTGATGTCCTGCCCGATGCCGACGCTCGTGCCGTCGGAAAGATGGAGTATGGCCCAGGCCGTGTCGACGACCCGGCCGTCGCGGACCTGCATCTTGAAGTCCATCCATTGGGCGTCGGAAGTGCGGATGAAATGTTGGACCTGTTCGCGATATTCGGGGTCCGGGAAGTTCTTGGCCACCACCGTATCGACGTCTTGGTCTTGGATCTCTTCGAGCGTTTGTCCGAGCGTCCGTTCGAATTCCCGATTCACCAGCTTGATCCGCTGATTCTGATCCACATAGCTGAGCATGACGGGAATGTGATCGAAAATGGTTTGGAGCAGCTCCTTCTGCCGCCGCAGGTCTTCTTCCACTCGCTCGCGCCGCGCGATCTCCCTCCGCAATTCTTCGTTGGCCGCTTCCAGAGCACGAGTCCGCTCCTCGACGCGCCGTTCCAGCTGCTCGTTCAGCTTCATCATTTCGGCTTTGGCGAGCCGGATCTCGGAAGGCTCCAGAATCTCCCACTCGCCTCCGCGCCGCGCCACGACAAACTGATGCGTTCGAGCAGCGTCCACGATTTGCGTCGCGCTGCTTTCAGCCAGCGGGAAATAGCATAAGGCGATGGTCCGGCCATGGGCCGTGAAGCTGCCGAGTTCCCGTTCGAATTCATGGAACCATTCGGTATTGAATTGCTGTAGACAGTTGGGGCTTCCGGCAACTCTCATCCCCGCGTAGCCCTGCGCCAAGGCACGCCGGAGTTTCGCCTCAAGCGGAAGCACGTTGGCACGCGGTTCGAGAATCTCGCCGTCGGGATGCACTACGATCCTCATCTGGCCTGAGGCAATGTGACGGTCCAACGCAGGTATCGATGGACGTAAAGCCTGAAGCGCATCGGCCTCCGTTATCGGCGTGTTGACGACCCAAAAACAGAACTCGTGATTCTCCAGCCCGGCCTGAAAAAAAGCAGCCGACGCATCCAGCAGATCCTGCTTGGTTTCCCAGAAATAGCAGAAGTGCGTACCCCAGGGCAGATCGCCCATCAGGTGGATCCCGGTTGTTGCCGTCCCTGGCCCCATGCGCTTACCTCCTCCGAATCAGTCGGGGCGGGTTGGCAGCGCACCCGGCTGAAAACGCAAGCGGCGTGGTAAATCACTGACCACGTGGAGGAAAAGGATATCACATTCTGAGGTAACCTCGGTGCCGGAGGCTGCGTCTTATGGTTTCGCTCAAACAGGAGTGAGTACTTACTTATGGACGCTGTCCCTGCCCCCGCCGTCCCACTGAAGCCTGCCGGGGAGCCCCCCGCTCGCACCCCACGAATACCGGCCGCGCGCATGCCGAGCGAGGATCGCCGCCGGCAACTGCTTCAGGTAGCGGTGGCGAGTTTTGCCCAGAACGGCTTCAGCGGCACCAAGACCAAGGACATCGCCGCGGCGGCAGGCGTGAGCGAAGCCATCCTTTTCCGTCACTTCGCAAGCAAAGAAGATCTGTACCACGCCATTTTGGACGAAAAGGAAGCCACCCTGGGCGGCGACCGCTGGTTTGTGGAGATGCGCGAGCTCGCCGAGCGCCGGGACGACCGCGGCCTGTTCCAGCACGTAAGCCGGCAGTTGATTCGTTCCTTTCGCGACGACGCCGCCTTTCACCGGCTCCTGCTGTACGCCTCGCTCGAAGGCCACTTGCTGGCCGATCTGTTTCACGAGCGATTCGGACTCCCCATGGGCGATTTTCTTTCCCGCTACATCGCGCTGCGGCAGCAGGAAGGCGCATTTCGCGAGTGCGATCCGGGCGTGGCCGTAATGTTCTCGGTCGGTTCGATAGTCCATTACGCGATGGCCAAGCACGTTTTGGGCGCCAAGAATTTCTCAGCGGCCGAAGAGACCATCGTGGATCAATTTGTGGATTTGATCCTCGGTGGACTGGAACCGCGGCCCGCCGGAGGACGTATCGCAAAAGGAAAGCACAAGTAATTCCATGGCACGCCGTACAAATTCAAAATGGATGTGGGTGAGCCTGGCGGCATTCGCGCTAGCGGCCGCCGCCGGATGCGGCAACACGAATAAGACCATCAGTCTCACCGAAGCCGCTACCGGACCGGCCAAAGTGCTGAAGGTGGCTACCGTGCGCGCCGTCACGCGAGTGGTCTCTTCTTCGGTGCAAGTGACCGGGAGCTTTCTCGCCGAGGAATCGTCGGATGTGGCGCCGCCGGCCGCCGGGCGAGTGATCGAGACTCCCGTGGATGCGGGTGCCTTCGTCAAGGAAGGCCAGCTTCTGGCCAAGCTCGACGATCGCGACGCACAGCTTCGTTTGCAGGCGGCAGTGGCCTCGGAGCAGCAAGCCGAGGCGAGCCTCCGGCAAGCCGAGTCGCATATCGGCTTAGCGCAGGGCGGCAAGTTCGATGCGAACAATGTACCCGAAGTACTTTCCGCTAAGGCATCTTATGATTCCGCGGTGGCGCAGGCCAAGATGTCGGAAGCCGATGCGCAGCGCTACGATGCCTTGATCAAAACCGGCGACGTCTCACAAAGCGCCTACGACAAGGCGCGCACCCAGGCGGACACCGCCAAGGAACAGACCAATTCCGCGCGCCAGCTCTATGAGGCGGCGCTCAATTCCGCGCGCCAGAGTTTCCAGGGCGTCATCAACGCGCAAGCTTCACTCGCCGGCGCACGCGCCCAAACCGCTATCGCGCGCAAAGCCGTGGAGGACACCATCATCAACGCGCCTTTTACGGGCTATATCAGCTCGCGTCCCGTCGCCGTCGGACAGTATGTCGCGCTCACCGCGAAAATCGCAACGCTGGTGCGCGTCACGCCGTTGAAGCTAGACCTGCAGGTCCAGGAATCCAACGCCCCGCAGTTGAAGGTAAATGCCGACGTCGAAGCCAGCGTTCCCGGCTATCCCGGCCGAGTGTTCCATGGTGTGGTGACATCCATCAACCCGACAGTGGACGCGAATTCGCGCACCGTTACCGTGGAGGCGAAGTTCGCAAATCAGGATCTGGCGCTGAAGCCCGGCATGTTCGCCACCGCCCGTATTCTGCTGAACGGCAGCAGCATGGGGATTTTTCTGCCGCGGGCCGCTGTTCTCACCGATCCCAGCACCAACTCTTCGCAGGTATTCTTCGTTCGCGATGGCAAGGCGCGCGTGGCCGTCGTACAGCTTGGTGCGGTGGACGGCAATATGATCCAGATTCTGTCGGGCATCGCGGAGAATTTCGTGGTCGCGACTAACCATCTTCAGGATTTGTTCGATGGCGAGCCGGTGAATGTGGACACTTCTGCTTCGGCACCGGCGCCAGTCGCTGGTACAGGAGAATAGCCATGCATAAGCTTGCCGAACTGTGCGTCAAGCGGCCCGTCTTCGCCACCATGCTGATTGTGGCGCTGATGGTGGTGGGCGGCTTCTCGTTCTTCACTCTGGGCGTGGATCTGTTTCCTAAGATCGATTTGCCCACGGTATCGGTCTCGGTCAGCAACCCCGGGGCGTCGGCCGAGGAAGTGGAGACCGACATCACCAAGCGGGTCGAAGATGCCGTCAACACCATTAGCGGTATCGATTCGATCAACTCCACTTCGGTGGAAGGCGCCTCGACGGTCGTCATCACCTTTTCGCTCGACAAGAACGGCGACGTTGGCGCCCAGGAGATCCGCGACAAGGTAAACCTGATTGTCAACGACCTGCCGGATACGGCCAAGGCACCGGTGGTGCAGAAGTTCGATCCCGACGCCACGCCGATCATGCAGATTGCCTTGTCATCGCCGCGCCCTTTGCGCGAAGTGACCGAAATCGCCGACAAGCAGATCAAACCTCAGCTTGAAAACATCAACGGCATCGGACAAATCCAATTGGTGGGCGGACTGAAGCGCGAAATCCGCGTGTGGGTGGATCCGGATAAGATGCGCGCCTACAATCTGGCCATCTCGGACGTTGCCAACGCCCTGCGCCAGCAGAACATGGAAATGCCGGCTGGCAACGTGAACGCCGGAGCTCGCGAGTTGGCGGTCCGGACGCTAGGACGCTTGGTGGATCCGGCGCAATTCAACGAAATCGCCATCGCCACGCGTGGCTCCTACGTAGTGAAGCTGCGCGATATCGGCTACGCGGAGGACTCGCAGGAAGAACCCACCACCGCCGCGCGGCTGAATGGCGATCCGGCAGTGACCATGGTGGTGTCCAAACAATCCGGACAGAACACCGTCGCGGCCGCCGATGCCCTGAAGGATCGGATCCAACAGATTGAAGCCGCATTGCCCAAGGACATCCACATTCGGGTCATCAACGATCAATCCGTCTTCATCAAGGCCACGGTACATTCGCTCGAAGAGCATTTGATTGAAGGAAGCATCCTGGCCGCGGCCATCGTCTTCGCCTTTCTCGCCAACATCCGCACCACTTTGATCTCGGCGCTGGCCATTCCCACCTCGATCATTTCCACCTTCGCCTTGATGGCCGCCATCGGCTTCGACTTGAATCAGATCACCATGCTGGCCCTCACGCTCATGGTGGGCATTGTGATCGACGACGCCATTATTGTCCTCGAAAATATTTACCGCTTCATGGAAGAAAAGGGCATGTCGCCCTATCGCGCCGCGATCGAGGGCACGAAAGATATCGGCCTGGCCGTGATGGCGACGACGTTCTCCCTGCTCGCCGTGTTCTTACCCATCGGCTTCATGGGCGGAATCGTCGGCCGCTTCATGTCTTCGTTCGGTTTCACAGCGTCTTTCGCCATCGCGGTCTCGCTCCTGGTGTCTTTCACTCTGACGCCCATGCTCACCTCGCGGTTCGTCAAGGTGCTTCCCAAGCACGAGGGCGAGAAAAAGAAAGGCTCGAAGGATTCGCGTTTCTTCCGTTACATCGATACTCATTACACGGGCATGCTCGAATGGGCCATGGCGCATCGCAAATCGATGGTGGCCATTAGCCTGGCGGTGGTGCTGAGCACCGTTCCGCTCTTCATGCTGGTGAGCAAGAACTTTATTCCCGCCGACGACCGGTCCGAATTCCAAGCCAGCCTTCGGGCGCCCGAGGGAACTTCACTCGCCGCGACAGTGACGATTGCCGAGCGCGTCGCACGCGACATCCGGGCGCTTCCGGGAGTCACCGACACATTGACATCGGTGGGCGTTGGATCCGCATCGTTTACCGGCTCGAGCGCGGGCGAGGCCAACAGCGCTTCTATTTACGTAAAGCTGGTGCCGCGCGCCGATCGCAAGGACACGCAGGATCAAATGGTCGCTAAAGCGCGTGAGATTCTCACCCACTATCCGAAGGACCTGCGCACCAGCGTTGGCCAGGCGGCCGATGGACCCGGTGGCGGCCAAGCCGACGTGCAGTTCACGCTCACCGGGCCGGATCTCGACAAGCTCAACACCTATTCGCAAGCGCTGCTCGTCAAGCTCAAACAAATTCCCAACGTGGCCGACGCCGACACCTCGTTGGTGTATGGCAAACCCGAACTGCGGGTCGAGATCGACCGGCAGCGCGCGGCGGACTTGGGAGTGCGCGTCAGCGATATCGCGCAAGCTTTGAACACCATGGTGGCGGGCCAGGTGGTTTCGTCGTTTCCATCCGGCGGCGAGGAATACGATGTGCGTTTACGCGCCGACATGCAGTACCGCACCAGCGCCGAAGGGCTGCGCCAGCTGACGGTTTTTTCGACCAACACGCGCGGTTGGGTGCCGCTCGACCAAGTGGTCCGCATCAAGAGCGGCGACGCACCTTCCAGCATCGGGCGTCTGGACCGGCAGCGCCAGGTGACGCTGAGCGCCAACGTGTTGCCGGGCGGATCGCAACAGAAAATTATTTCTTCGCTCAATCAGATGGCCGACGATCTCCATATGGGCCCCGGCTACCGCACCGAACTCCTCGGCACTTCCAAGGAACTGAATCGCACCGCCTACTATTTCATTGTCGCCATCGCCCTGACCTTCATCTTCATGTACATCGTGCTGGCCGCGCAATTTGAGTCGTTCCTGCATCCCTTCACCATTCTGCTGACGCTGCCCATCGCCGTGCCGTTCGGCATCTTGTCGCTGTTGATGTTCGGCCAAAGCGTGAACATCATGTCAGGCCTGGGACTGCTCTTGCTGTTCGGAATCGTGAAGAAGAACGCGATTCTACAGATCGATCACACCAACGGATTGCGCGCCGCCGGCGTGGATCGTTATGAGGCCATCATTCAAGCCAATCGCGACCGTTTGCGGCCCATTCTGATGACCACCACCGCGCTGGTTGCGGGCATGCTGCCGCTGGTGCTTTCAAACGGCGAAGGCAGCGCCAGCAACCGGTCCATCGGAGTGCTCGTGGTGGGCGGACAAACGCTGTGCCTCCTGCTTACCCTGCTCGCCGTGCCGGTATTCTACTCGCTCTTTGACGACATGAAGCAGTTGCCGATGTTCCGAAAACTCTCGCGCAAACGCGAAAAAACGCGCGAAGTGGTTTCTGGTTTGGACGTGGCGCCTCAGCCCATGCACTTCGAAGGAGGAGAACGCGCGTGATTCCACGCACCACGTTCGCCCTGCTCATGGGCTTCTCGATGGCGCTGGCGCAGAACCAGACCGCCTCACCCCAAACCGCCTCGTCCCAAACCATCTCGCCCCAAACCATGTCGTCACGGCCCAATAGCACGCTCGTGCCGCCGGTGCGGCCGTTCCGTTTGCCGCCGCGCATCGGAGTGGAAACCCAAATGGAGATTTCGCTCGATCAAGCGCTGACCATGGCGCTTGCCAACAACAAGGATATCGAGTTCGCGCGCATCGATCGCCTGGAGTCCGACTATTTGCTGACGGCGGCTCGAGGCGCGTACGATCCGCAACTCAGCGTGACCAGCTTCTGGGAGCAGCAAACCATTCCGATTGCTTCGTCTTTGGGCGGTTCCTCTACCGGAAGCCTGTTGAACAAGACGTACCAGACGGACCCCGGGATCACCCAGCCGTTGCCCTGGGGCGGCGGTACCTTCAAAACGGATTTATCAGCCGAAGACGCTTTTTCCAACAACACCTTCCTCTCGTTGAACCCGCAGTATGAGACGTCGTTGAACTTGTCCTACACCCAGCCTCTTTGGCGCAATTTGCTTTATGACAGCAACCGCCATCAGATCGACGTCGCCAAGAAAAACCGCTCTTTGACTGACGAGCAGTTCCGCCAGCGCGTGATGGCCGTGGTGCTGCAAGCAGAGCAGGCTTATTGGGAGCTCGAATACGCCTACAACAATCTGCAGGTGCAATTGGACGCGGTGCGCATCGGCATCCAGCAGGATGAGAGCAACCGCCGGCAGCAGGAGCAAGGGTTGCTCGCGCCCATCGACGTGGTGGCGGCGCAGACACAGCTCGCAACCTTCGAGGTGGGCGCGTACGCGGCGCAATCGGCGTTGACCAGCGCCGAGAATCAATTAAAGGAGCTGGTGCTGCCGGATCGGACCGATCCACAATGGTCCAGCGCGCTGGTTCCAACTACACCGGCTGAAGTACAGGCGCCGTTGACTCCGCTCGCCGACGCTGTCGCCGAAGCCATGGCCAATCGCCCCGAAATCGCCGAAGTGAAGATCAATGGCGAGATCAATGAAAAGGACGTTCGCTACTATCGCGATCAAACCAAACCACAAATCAATCTCACCGCGCTCTATAGCCGGGCGGGGTTGTCTGGCGTGGTGGTTCCGCCGGGACCCAATCCGTTTACGGCGGGCTTTGGTCCGCTGATCAATCAGATCAATCAACTGTCGACTCTGTCTGGACTGCCCGGGCTTCCGCCATTCTCTTTTGGAAGCGCGACGGTGCCTCCGGTGCTGGTGGGAAACTTCGGACATTCGCTATCCACACTTTGGGCCGGCGATTTTCCAACCACGGAAGTGCAGTTAAACATCTCGCTGCCGATTCGCAACCGGACGGCCGAGGGGAATCTCGGCAAATCCATCGCCGAGACGCGCCGCATTCGCAATCAAATGCAGCAAACCGAGCAGAATATTCAATCGGACGTGCGCACCGCCATGGAGAATCTGCAACTGGCGCAACTCCGGCTGCAGGCCGCGGCGGTGGCGAGTGAATCCGCCGAAGAACAGTATCAAAGCGAGCAGCGGCAATTTCACGCCGGCACGTCGACGCTGTTCCTGGTGCAGCAGCGTCAGGCAACCATGATCACCGCGCGCAGTCAGGAACGGCGTTCGCAAGCGGATTTGAGCGAAGCCATCGCGCAATTCCAACTTGCCACGGGAACGATTCTGGCGGAGCGAAATATCAAACTGAAGTAACGCGCTTCACTTGCCCACGATGTGCTGAGCGTCTCTATTGTTTTCCTCGCAGACCGATTCGAGCAGATCGGTATCCACTAGCAGGCTCGGATTCTCGGTAATGGTCCAGGGCTTGGTGTAGGCTTTCGGGTCGTCGATGGTGATTTGAATATCCATGTGGCCGAAATCTTTGCGCCGAAATCGTTCGGTGATATGCGCGGCTTCGGTAATGGGATGGCCGTTGGTGTCCATCCAGATTTTGTCGTTGAGACCGATGGTGTCCACCACGAAGTCGTCGCCTTCCCAGCGGCCAATCGAATATCCCTGCCAGGTTGGAGTCGGATTCTTGGGAAGCGGCCGGCCATCGGTGAAGATTTCCCGGAAAATGGTGCGCGACTCATAAAGCATCACCATCTCGCCCGGAAATTGCATGATTTTGAATGGCGACGTGACGGCTTCTTTCTCTGGAATCCCCGACGGCAGGCAAGTGTTATTTGGATCGTCCCGGCCAAGGTTGGTCCGGCGGTCTTTGTAAAGAGCGGCCGCCCAAGGCTGGAATGGAACCTCGTCCGGTTTCAGATCGGCGGCGATGTTGATCAGATACTTCAAGCCGTTCGGCATCCAGATCCCGGTGATGTCCGGTTTGCCGTCCTTGGTGCGCGGCGCCGGCGCGGACATATCCGGTTTGCCGTCTTTGGTGCGCGGCACATTCTTCGTCGGATAGTTCAGCCACTGAGCATGCAGCGGTGCAAGGGCCAGAGCGAACAAGATGGAGGCGCTTAGGAGGTTTTTCATTTGCGATTCTCGAGGCAGATGAACTCGTGGAGTTCTGTGCCCGTTACGAGGCGTGCGTGCTCGGTATACGTTTGTGGGCGCTGCAAAGTTTTCGGATCGTTCACTGTGATTTGGATATCCAGATGGCCGGCATCACGGCGGTGAAAGCGTTCCGTCACGCGCAAGGATTCGCTGTGACGGGTGCCGGCATTGTCGAGCCAAGTCTTGTCGTTAAAGCCCGTAGTTTCCACCACGAGTGTATCGGCTTCCCACTTTCCAACCGAGTATCCCATCCAGGACGGCTGCGGGTCCTCGGGTAGCGGGCGGCCATCGGTGAACACCTGGCGAAAAGTTGTATAAGCTTCGTATAGAATCACAACCTCGTCGGGAGATTGGAGAATCTTGAATGGCTTAGGTCCCAAGTCGATTCTGGGGACGCCCGAAAGCGTGCAGTTCGCGTCCGGATCGTTACTTGGGCGGCTGGCTTCGGAACGCGCTTCGGGCGACCAGACTCCCGAGAGGTCGGGCTTGCCGTTCTGGGCGAACATCGCGGACACCAGCGATATTGCCAAGAGGGCCGGGATCACAACTCGCATTTATTGCCTCAATCCGTAAACAAATAGTGAGCTTCCGGCGGAAATGGCGACATATTGTTTACCATTTACCGAATAACTGATCGGCCCCGCCGAAACCTGGCCTCCGACCGACACCTTCCACAACAACTCGCCGTTGCGCGCATCCAGCGCCATGAAATATCCTTCGCGTCCGCCCACAAATAACAGATCGGAGGCAGTGGTTAGAATACCGCTGTCGGTAACATCAGTCAGCTTGTACTCCCACTTGCGTTCGCCGGTTTGCGGATCGATGGCGCGAATCGCTCCATAACCGTCCTCTTCGGCGCGAGTCGCAAGTTGCGGCGGGCGGATCAACGGAACCGGCGAGGGCGGCAGCGGCCCCGCGAACAGCCGCCCTTCATTGAACTCGACCTTTTCCTTTATGTAAACCGAATAGTAGTTATCCCAGGTGGGAATGTAGAAAAGACCAGTATGCGGGCTGTAGGACGGCGAGTACCAACTCGTCGAGCCTACGTTTCCCGGATAGATCTTCGTTCCTTTCGGCGTGGGCACCATGTTCGCGGCGCGCATCGGCCGCCCCTTTTCGTCCAAGCCCGTGGCCCACGTAACCTTCGCGAAGGGCTTGCCCAACAGGAATTCGCCCGTCGCACGATCGAGCGCGTAGAAGAAGCCATTGCGATTGGCCCACAGCAGCACTCTGCGCCGCGCTCCTTTCCAATCGAGATCGGCCAGCACAGGCACCTGTACGGAGTCGTAATCGAAATCGTCGTGCGGCGTAAACTGGAAATACCATTTGAGCTTGCCGGTATCGGCGTCGAGCGCGACCGCGCAATCGCTGAACAGGTTATCGCCCAGCCGCTGGTCGCCGTTCCAATCCGGCCCCGGATTCCCCGTGCCCCAGTAGGTAAGATTCAAATCCGGATCGTAGGAGCCCGTCATCCAGACAGACGCCCCGCCGTGTTTCCAGGAATCGCCCGCCCAAGTGTCATGTCCTTTTTCGCCCGGTCCCGGAATATTGTTGAAGCGCCACACTTCCTTACCGCTATGCACGTCGTAGGCAGCTATGAATCCGCGGATGCCATATTCGCCGCCGGCGGTTCCGACGATCACCTTATCTTTCACCACCAACGGGGCCAGCGTGATCGCATAACCTGCCAACGGTTCAGCGATCTTCGTGTTCCACAGCAGTTGCCCGGTCTTGGCGTCGACAGCGACGACGTGCGCATCGATGGTTCCCATGAACAACGTGTCGCCCAAGATCGCGAGGCCTCGATTGGTACGTCCGCAGCACAAGCGCGCCTGCGGCGCCGGGCTATAGGAATAGATCCAGAAAATGCGACCCGTCACAGCGTCCATCGCCACGATGTCGTTGGGCGCCTGCACGGTGTAGAGGACACCGCCCACCACTAGCGGCGTGGCTTCGAATTTTTCGAGCGAGCGCGCCTGAAAGATCCACTTCTGCTCGAGACTCGCGACGTTGGCGGGCGTGATCTGATCCAGCGCGCTGTAACGCTGGCTGAGGTAACCACCCGAATAATTGAGCCATTCCTGGGGAGTGTCTGCGGCGTGGAGCAAGCGGTCGAAAGAAACCTGGGCCGCGGCTGGGACCGAAAGCGCGGCGGCGGCGAGCATTACCGCGAATGTGGGACGGAACATATAAACTCAGAGTCCTTTCAGGGAAACCAGGTAGCCGACCAGATCCGACAGTTCGTCGCCGCTCAGCTTATCGCGATAAGAAGGCATGGGAGAGTTCTTCAGGAACTCGAATTTACTCAGGTCCGCTTTTTGAAGCGACACGAGCTTTTCTTTGCTGTCGATGAGTTGGAGCGAGAAGGTATCTTCGTTGAGGATTCTTCCGGTGATGGTGGCGCCGCTGCGCGTGACCACGCTGATGTAGCGGTTTTCCGGGAGAATTTCCGCGTTGGGATCGATGATGGAGCGCTGGATGTCATCGCGCTTGCGGCGCGCGCCGATATTGGTCAGGTCCGGACCCACGCGTGAGCCCTGGTCCAGCACGCGGTGACAATTCATGCAGCCCTGGCTCGCGAATAGCGCCTTGCCGTGCGCCAGATCGGCCTTGCTCGCGCCTGTGGTGTCGGTGGCGGCGGCGAGCGATCGCAAATACGCCACGATCTGATGCGCCTGCGAGTCCGACAAATTGGCCGGCGGCATGGGCGTGCCGTTAATGCCCTGCTCCATGATCGCGGCCAGTTCGTTGTCGGTGGAGGCGCGCTTGAAAGTGCCGTGGCCGAGATTGACGCCCGATACCAAATCGCCGTTGGGCCCGTGGCAGTTAGTGCAATTGACGCGGTAAAGCTGCTTGCCCGCCTGGATGTCGGCCGGAGGGTAGCCCTGCTGCGCAAACAACGCGCCGGCTACGCAGGACAACAGACAAATCCGCAGACTTAACATGGTCGTGCCACCTTTCATTCGAAACAGGGCTTTAGAAAGCTTATGTTATTCCCGTGAGGTTGGCGAGGTCAATGAGGCGCGCGCCTGGCAGCGCGCGCGGTTGGCCATTGGCTATTTGGCAGACATGGTTCGATTGCTGGCTGTTGGGGGGTGGGAGGAGTGTGTGCGGGTGCGGCGCATTTTTTTGGTTTTGGCGAAGTATCAGCGAAAAGGGCGAGGGCGTGCGGAAGGAGGTCATTGGGTGCGACGAAGAGGATAACATCGAATTGTCGTCTTGACGGGACTTCCAGGGTGAAGGTCAAGGAGGGCCAATGTGGAAAAAAGCTGCGCGGTGCGTGACCGCAGGAAGAGTCCGGTCGGTCACAGCGAACTGGGGTATTTTTCGAGGTACCGTCTCACAAACTCTTCGTTGGCGCTGGCGGTGGTTTGGCAGCTTATCGTGATGGTGTTTGCCCCGCTCGGCCAGTCGAAAAACAAAGCTCCACCCTGGCCGGACCACATCGAGGCGTTGCTGTAGATGCGATTCCCGAATTTCGAAACTATGGGGAAAGAATTCAGGATGCCGGAGCTGGCGCTCGGGTACTTCGCTTGATATCGAGCCCAGGCTTGGTTCGGAAACTGTTCGATGGAAACGCTCAGGCCTCCATAACCAAAGGGCTCAAGATTCGTTCGCGAGTATTGGATTGTGCAGTTAACGTACGCGGGTACGGCGGCCCATCCCGCTCCAGTTGGCCGGGCAGGAATTTTCATGGTCAAAGGTTGCTGGGCGAAGAATCCGGCCAAGTCCTCTTTGATAATCGCTTGGTCGCACGCAACGGCCTGGACCGGCAGTAGGCCTTCCGCCGGCGGGGCTTCTTTCACGATCGCCTGTCGCAATGCCTGCTGGTGCGCAAGGTTGCGAGCACCGCGGAAAGTTCCGTAGATCTGCCAGCCAAGAAACGCGAGAATCGCGCCGAAGAACGTAGCGGTGATAACCTTGAGCGCCATGGATCGCGGTGCGAGTCCGCCGGAGGAACCTGGTCGCTCCTCCTCGGGCGCGACGAAAGGAATGCACAACGCCACGCCGGTCTGCCAAATCACATAGAGTGCCGCCGACTTTAGCAGGTTTTGGGGTGACTGACCGGCTCCAGCGGACACCCAGCCGATGGTTCCGAGCACCCCTCCGCCGAGCGCCAAGCAGGCCGGGCGAACGACACCGTGCAAGCTGACGTTCACCGTCGCGAGAGCTAGAAAGGCGCTGAGGAAGATGATGAATGCGCCAATGACGCCGGCAATGAAAATGGAGGGGAGCGGAACAACGGCGCTTTTTGCCCAATCGGAATAACCAGGCCAAAGATCCCGGACGAATGGCGTTGTCCACAAAGCCCCGTAGACAGATATCGGAAAAGCAGCAGCTGATGCGGCGACAAATCCAATCAGTCGTAGAGGTGACCGGACGCCACCGTGCAACCCGAAAACTCCCGCGACGGCGATTCCGAAGATTAGCCCGGGATAGAGAAAACCAAGTACCGGAAACAGGCTCTCCGTGCTCATGCTGAAGAAAGCCGAGGTGAAGCCGGCACCGCCCAGCAGGAACAGCCGCTGGATGGATCTGCTCATACCCGAAGTTATCGGATAATCGCGAAAATATCTGTATCGAACGCGTAGCAGGTATAATTTTGCTGGATGCCAAAAATTGGGACGCGCGGAGCCGCGCGCATCGTGTTTCTGCTCGCATCGAGTTGGCCGGCTTTTGCTCAAGCAGGAACAGAACGGGGCGACTGGCGCTATTACGGCGGCGACGCACAGAGCACCAAGTATTCGCCGCTCGATCAAATCAATCGCGATAACGCGGCGAAACTCCAGATCGCCTGGACCTGGAAGGCGCAGAACTTCGGGCCGCGCGCGGATCCGAATTACGAAGTGACGCCGCTCGCGGTGAATGGCATTCTCTATTTCACCGCCGGAATGCGCCGCGACACCGTGGCCGTGGATGGCGCGACAGGCGAAACGCTGTGGATGTATCGGCTGGATGAAGGCGACCGCGGCGAGCATGCCGTGCGGTTCAACAATCGTGGAGCCGCATATTGGACCGATAATCGCGGCGACGAACGCATTTTCACCATCTCGCTTGGCTATCAATTGGTGGCGCTCAATGCGAAGACCGGGCGCCCCGAGGCGGGGTTCGGCAATAACGGAATCGTCGATTTGCTCCCGGGCCTGGATCGCGAAAATATTAAGCCAGGAATTATCGGCGCGACATCGCCGGCGATTGTGGTGGGCGACACCGTGGTGGTTGGATCGGCGCTGCAGCTTGGAACCACACCGCCGTCGAAAGAGAACGTGCCGGGTTACGTCCGCGGCTACGACGTGCACACAGGCAAACTCCTCTGGACCTTCCATACCATCGCGCAGCCGGGCGATTTTGGAAACGAAACGTGGGAGAACGGATCGTGGAAGTACACCGGCAACACAGCGGTCTGGGCGCCGATGAGCGCGGACCCGGAGCTCGGTTACGTCTATTTGCCAGTGGAAACTCCGACCGGAGATTTTTATGGCGGGCATCGTCCCGGCGACGATCTCTTCGATGAAAGCCTGGTCTGCGTGGACGCGCGAACCGGCCAACGGGTCTGGCATTTTCAGATCATCCATCACGGAATTTGGGACTGGGACAATCCGGCCGCGCCAGTTCTGTTGGACGTCACAGTCAACGGAAAAAAGATCAAAGCCGTCGCGCAAGTGACCAAGCAGGCGTTCGTATATGTGTTCGATCGTGTGACGGGCAAACCGGTGTGGCCCATCGAAGAGCGGCCGGTGCCGCAGTCGGATGTTCCCGGCGAGAGAACTGCGCCGACGCAGCCGTTTCCCACCAAGCCCGCGGCCTTCGACCGGCAGGGCATCACGCCGGACGATCTGATCGACTTCACGCCCGAGCTCAAGGCCGAAGCGCTGAAGATCGCATCGCAATATAAGATGGGCCCGATTTTCACGCCGGCCATTGTCTTCGACTCGAACGGGAAAAAAGGTACCCTCATGTTGCCGCATGCGACAGGCGGCGCGAATTGGCAGGGCGCGGCGGCGGATCCGGAAACGGGCACGCTGTATGTTCCGTCGGTGACGAATCCGTACGTCGCGGCTCTGGTGCACGATCCGCGGCACTCGGACATGAATTACATTTCGAAGACCGTGATTCTCGAAAAGATCAACAAGACCGTGCCGATCATAAAACCACCGTATGGACGAATAACCGCCTACGATCTGAATTCGGGCTACAAGCTCTGGATGATTCCGAACGGCCAGCCACCGGATGAGATCAAGAACAACCCCGCGCTGAAGGGCATCGACACCAGTAAATTTGGCAATCCGGAGCGCGCGCTGCTGCTGGTCACCAAGACGCTGCTGTTTTCGGCGGATGCGACGGGCTTGACGCCGGTGAACGGCGGGTCTGCATCGACATTCCGAGCGCTCGACAAGAAAACCGGCGAGACAATCTCGGAGCTCAAGCTGCCGACGCATGCCACCGGCGTTCCGATGACGTACCTGGCGAAGGGCAAGCAGTACATTGTGATCGCGGTGGGCGGGCGCGACGAGCCGGCGGAGTTGGTCGCGCTTCGAGAGCCCAGTCCGGAATGAAGCGCGGCGCTGCGTTGGCAGTCTCCGCCGTCGGGCTATTTTTCCTCTACTTTTTTGGACTCACTCGCACGGGTCTTATCGGACCCGACGAGGCGCGCTATGCGGCGATCGGCCGGGCGATGGCGGCGACAGGCGATTGGATTACGCCAAGGCTATGGGGCGCGGCCTGGTTTGAGAAACCGGCGTGGCTGTATTGGATGACGGCCACTGGTTTCAAGGTGGGGCTGGGACCTGACTGGGCACCCAGGCTTCCCGTCGCGCTCGCGAGCGTGGCGTTTCTGATTTACTTTTTTGTCGTGCTCAAGCGCGAGTTTGGAGAGCGGGCGGCGTGGTATGCGGCGACGATTCTGGCGACGTCGGCGGGCTGGCTGGCTTATAGCCACATCGCGATCACGGATCTGCCGATGTCAGCGGCGTTCGCGGCGGCGATGCTCATGGTATTGAGCGTCGATTCTGAGCCGCGCGCGTCAGCAAGCGGTAGCGGCATGTTGCCCGCTCCGTCACGGTCGCGGCTCAGCAACGGTGTAGTCTTCATCATGGCCGGCGGACTGCTTGGAATCGCGGTTCTCGCCAAGGGACTCGTGCCGCTGGTCCTCTTCATCCCCGCGCTGTGGTTTCTGCGGCATCGCATTCGTGATCTAGCGTTGCTGTTCGTAGCCGCGGCCGTGATTGGGGCACCCTGGTATGTTCTGGTGAGCCTGCGCAACGGGGCTTTTCTTCAGGAATTTATTTGGAAACATCACTTCGGCCGATTCTTGAAGAGCGAACTCCAGCACCAACGCCCGGTTTGGTTTTACGTGCCGGTGCTGTTGGCTGGTCTGTTTCCTTGGACGCCCCTGGTGCCGCTGGCCGCGAGCCCTCGTTTGTTCCGCGATACTCGCGCCCAGTTTCTGCTCGCCTGGTTCGCGTGGGGATTCGTGTTCTTTTCAATTTCACGGAACAAGCTGCCGGGTTATTTGTTGCCATTGCTGCCTCCGCTTGCGGCGCTGGTGGGGATTGCGCTTTCGGAGAACGCTCGGGCCAGAATTTTGTTGGCTGTTTGCGGCTTTTTGCTGTGTCTGGCGCCCGCGCTGGCCACGATGCTGCCGCTGGCGCTCGAATCGGGCATTTCCCGCGCGTCGTTTCATCTGACGTGGCCGTGGATGGTGGCGGGGCTGGCAATCGCCGGGATCTGCGCCATCGTAAATCGCGGCTGGGCCGTGGCGATTGTGGCCCTCCTCACGACGGTCTCGGCGGCCAGCCTGATTTGGCGGGTGTATCCCGAGCTGGACCGCCAGCTATCCGGTAGATCCGCCGTATCAGCTACTTGCCTGCCTCCAACGAACCGGTCCCAGCGCTACAGCCTGGATTATTACGCTGGTCGAAACCTGCCGGATTGTAAATGAGTCTTAAATATAGTAATCTCTATAGAGATAAGGGTAATCATGGCTGTAGACGTAGTTCCGAACCCCCTGACCCTCCAAGACACGAGCCTCCAGGCCAAAACGGAAGCCGAATACGACGCCACAGTTCGGGCCGATATCGAACTGTTCCGCTCGTACGCCGAGAAGTACACGGCGGGCCAACTGACCGACGACGAATTCCGCGCCCAACGGCTGCGGCGAGGCGTTTACAGCCAACGGCAGGCCGGTGTCCACATGATCCGCACCAAGATCCCGGGCGGGAGCATGACGGCGGCTCAGATGGATCAGCTAGCGCTTATCGCCGATGAATTCGGCGGCGGCAAGGGACACCTCACCACTCGCCAGAACATCCAGTATCATTTTGTTCCGCTGCCGCAAGTGTCGGACTTGCTGCACAAGCTGGCCGATTATCGACTCACTACGCGCGAAGCCTGCTACAACACTGTCCGTAACGTGACGGCGTGTCCGCTGAGCGGCCTGTTGGCCGACGAACCTTTCGACGTGCATCCCTACGCACAGCAGGTGGCGTTTGCGTTCCTGCACAAGGAACTGACGGACGCGATGCCGCGCAAGTTCAAGATCGCTTTTTCGGGCTGCAAGGAAGATTGCATGGTGGGCGCGATCCACGATATCGGACTGCGGGCCGTGATCCGCGACGGCAGGCGTGGCTTCCGCATGCTGGTAGGCGGCGGCTTGGGTCCGCTGCCGGTGGAAGCGCACGTTCTGGACGAGTTTGTGCCGGTGGAAAATCTCGTCAGCCGGTGCGAAGCAGTGCTCCGGCTGTTCAATACACACGGGAATCGCAAGAACAAGAACAAGGCGCGACTGAAGTTTGTGGTTCGCGAGCGCGGCTGGGACTGGGTGAAGGAAGAGATCGAGAAGAACTACCGCGATATTTTGGAAAATGGCGGTATTGCGACACCCGAGACCGTCCCGGACGGCTTTGGTGGTTTTCAATCATCACCACCTCCGCTTGGCACGGGCGCCGAACTGCCTCCGGTTCTGGGCGCCAACGGTCATTCCAAGCCGGCCTACGAACACTGGCTTGCGACCAACATCCGTGAACAGAAGCAAACGGGCTACGCCATGGTGACCGTCAAGGTGCCGCAAGGGAATCTAACCGGCGCGCAGATGCATGGTTTGGCTCATTTAGCCCGGAGCGCGGGCGATGGGTTATTGCGGGTAACCGTGGATCAGAATCTTGTGCTGGCTTACATACCGCTGCGGACGCTGCCTCAGGTTTACAAGGCGCTCGATCAGATTGGCTTGGCAGATGGCGGAGCACATCAGCTCGAGGATGTGACTACATGTCCGGGAGCTTACAGTTGCAACCTAGCCCTGACCAAATCGATGAACTTGGGTGCGGCTCTGGCGGAGGTGGCGAAGGGCTACACCGACCCCTTGGTCCGCCAACTGAGCATTAAGATTAGCGGCTGTCCCAACTCCTGCGGCCAGCATTGGATCGGCGACATTGGGTTCTACGGCAACGCCCGGAAGATCGATGGCAAGGAAGTCCCCTATTATCTGATGCTGCTGGGCGGCGGCTACGATCCTGGCGGTGTGATGCGCTTTGGCGTAGCGATTCAGAGCATTCCGGCCCGCTTAGCGCCAGAAGCCGTGCGGCGGGTGCTGAATCACTACATGGCGAACCGGACCACGGGCGAAAGCTTCCGCGATTATGTGTTGCGGAACAAGGTGGAAACGTTCCGAGGGATGACCAACGATTTGGTAAAGCCGCCCGAGTTAGCTCCCGAGATGTACCGGGATTGGGGCGACGAAATCGAGTATTCGCTGCAATTGGGTCGCGGTGAGTGCGCCAGCTAGCTGGGTCCTGACGCCACACACCGCGAACATTTCTGACACTAAACGTTTATGACCGCTTGGACGACCGGGCACTCTGTGTCTTGGCGGCTTCTATAAACGCTCCGTTGGCCAAGGCGAAGGCTGGGATCGAGATAGAGCGATCCACCAGATCGGCCATGGCGTGAACGGCCAGACCCTCGGCTTCCTTGACAAAGACCAAGGAGCAGGCTTGGGAGTCGAAGTCGACGTTGACACAATCCCCGCCGCGGACTTGATCGGTGGCGATCAGGTTCGACATGGGCTGCACCAGCAGGCGCTCGATAGCGCGCTTCAAATGACGAGCTCCGTATTTCAGATCCGTTCCCTCTTTGAGCAAGAAGTCCCTGGCGTCTTCGGTGGTCTTGAAGACGAACGATTTCTCGGGCGAAGTATTGAAGATTCGCTGCTGGACCATGTTCAGCTCGATGTCCAGGATCTTTCTCAATTCGTTGGTGCCAAGCGGCTTGAAGGTGACGATCTTGTCGAGACGATTGATGAATTCCGGCGTGAATTTGCGTCTGGCAGCGTCGGCGCCACTGCGTGCCATTTTCGCGCCTAGCTTTTCATCGACGATCCCGTTCTGGGATTGGTGCGCGCATTCTCCGGCATTGAAGCCGAGGCGCGGATTGATGAGCGCGCTCATTTCGGTAGCGCCCAAGTTACTGGTCATGAAGATCAGCGCGCGAGAGAAATCCACCTTGCGGTTGTCACCCAAGGTGAGCGTTCCCTTGTCGAGAATGCCCAACAGCAAGTTCCACAGTGCGTCGCTGGCCTTTTCGATCTCATCAAACAAGACGAAGCTCAGTTTGCAGCCGTCGGTCTGATATTGATTCAACACTTCCTGGCTCAGCAACGGATGCGTCTCGCGGTGCCCCAGATATCCGGGAGGCGAACCAATCAATTTCGCAATCTCGTGGCTGTGCTGAAATTCCGCGCAGTCGATCTTGATTACTGCGCGAGGATTACGCACCAATGCCTCAGCGGTCGCTTCCACGATCCGGGTCTTGCCGGATCCAGTGGGCCCCAGGAAGAGGAAGTTGCCGATAGGACGGCCCGAAGGGGTCATTCCTGTCAAATTCATCTGATAGATGTTAACGATCTGCTGGATCGCTTCATCCTGCCCGACGATCATTCGCCGTAAGCTGCCTTCCAGAGCTTCTGCGTCCCGCCCTGTGCGCGTCGGATCTAAAGGAACGTTAACCCGTAACATTTTTTTCTGGGCCCCTTTCACAACTACTCCGCACTTTCCAACAGCAAATTGGTTGCCATTCTTTGAGACCCTTGTAAAAGCCTTACTTCCGTGGCTTTGCTGGCCTGACTTCGACCTGACTTACCAGAGTCCTTTCTGGCATTCTCAACAACATGAGTACAATCTCCCCGATCTCTTCGGGAGCGATCTTCCAATCAGCTTTCGCTGATCTGGTACTAAACTCTGTATCGACGCTTCCTGGCATAATGTGAGAGACTCGTACGTTGTCGTAGCGATGATCCAGCATCATTGCTTCGCTGAGACCATTCAGTCCAAACTTCGACGCGTTGTAAGCGGCGCCGCCAGCGAATGCATTCTTCCCTGCCAGACTGCCTATATTGATGATGTAACCGCCGCCACGATTCTTCATCCGACGGAGCGCCTCACGCGAGCAATAAAACGCTCCCGATAGGTTCGTTTCGATGGTTTGCCGCCAATCTTCCACGCTGAGTTCCGCCGTACTTTTCATTACGCCCAAGCCCGCATTGTTGACCAAGATATCGGGACCACCGGTTTCCTTGTCCAGCCAGTCAAACAATGCTGCAACCTCCGTGCTTCCTCTTACATCGGCAGCTTTGCCCACCACTTTACGTTGCGAGGCCTCGGTGAGGCGGCTTACAGCTTCGTCCACCCGGTCCTGGCTGCGCCCGCAGATGGCCACCGTGGCGCCGGCGTCGGACAGCGCGCGCGCGACCGCAAAGCCAATGCCTCGTGTTGCTCCAGTCACAAGCGCGGTTTTTCCGCTCAGAAACGTTTCGTTCATGAA
Organism: Bryobacteraceae bacterium; assembly: GCA_052148835.1. GTDB lineage: Bacteria > Acidobacteriota > Terriglobia > Bryobacterales > Bryobacteraceae > Palsa-89. The sequence goes on along the minus strand of JBKQHJ010000068.1, from coordinate 46,463 downwards.
TCCATCCTACGGTGGGACGCGCCGCTCCATAAAGCACATCGGAGAGTACGCGGCCGAGCGTACTACCCGCAAACGCGGCTGGTAAATTGGGTCATGCTAAACGCCAAACCCAGCCGGACCGCTCAGCGCGTCGCCACGCGGCGGGCAGCGCATCAGATACTGGATCAGCCGCGCGTGTTTGACGATCCGCTCGCGGCCGCAATCGCGGGCGAGGAGGCCGAGCCGCCGGAGAGTGTCCAGCAGCCGTTCTCACGAGCGTTGCGGGCGTTTCTCGCGGTGCGCAGCCGCTATGCGGAGGATCAGCTGGCAGGGGCTGTGGAACGCGGTGTACGGCAATATGTGGTGCTGGGAGCGGGCCTGGACACGTTCGCTTATCGCAATCCTTTCCGATCGTCTGGGCTGCATGTCTTCGAAGTGGATCATCCGGCGACACAGGAGTGGAAGCGCGCACGCCTCGACACAGCGCACATTCCCGTCCCAAAGGAGATGACGTTCGCGGCTGTCGACTTTGAACGCGAGTCGCTCAAAGAGGGTTTGCTACGGGCGGGGTTCGACCAGGACAAGCCGGCGTTCTTTTCTTGGCTGGGCGTTACGCCCTATCTTTCGCGGGCAGCGTTCGATGCCACCAAGCAATTCATCGCCGGCATGCCTTCGGGCAGCGGCGTGGTGTACGACTATGCCGTGGAACGGCGGCTCCTGAGCCCGACGCAACAAGTGGCGCTCGATACACTCTCGGCGCGGGTGGCTCGCGCCGGTGAACCATTTCAGCTCTTCTTCGATCCCGCGGCGCTAGCGAGCGATCTCGCGGGCCTCGGGTTTACGAACATCGAAGATCTGGACTCCGACCAGATCAATGCCCGCTACTTCGCCGGACGCGCCGATGGACTCGCTGTCTCCGGCGGCGGGCATTTGTTACGCGCTTGGGTAAAGTAGACATATGAACACACCCGACCTCCGTTATCCCGTCGGCGAGTTTCGCTTCCCGGATTCAGTGAGCACGCAGGAGCTGGCCACGTTCATCGATCAAATCGAGGAGACGCCGGCGCGGATGCGCGCGGCCATCTCGGGACTATCGGACGCGCAGCTCGACACGCCGTATCGCCCCGGCGGCTGGACCGTTCGGCAACTTGCTCATCATGTTCCGGACAGCCACATGAATAGCTATGTGCGCGTTCGTCTGGCATTGACCGAAGAAGAGCCGGTGATCAAGCCGTATGAAGAAAAGCGCTGGGCGGAACTAGCGGATGCCCGCACGCTGCCGGTGGCGCCGTCGCTTGCGCTGCTCCAATCGCTGCACGCGCGCTGGGTCCCGTTATTGCGATCGCTGTCGGCGGCCGATTGGAAACGGAGCTTTCGCCATCCGGAGCTGGGCTTAGTCAGCTTGGAAAACAACGCCGCGCTCTATGCCTGGCATGGACGCCATCACGTGGCGCACATCACGCGGCTGCGTGAACGCATGAGTTGGTAGCGCGCGCTCAGGCGCTGGCGTACACGGCGTGCTCGAAATCGCCCAGCACCGCGATGGCTTCTTTGTCGGCGAAGGGCAGAAACTGCATCATGATCACTCCCGACACGCCCTTGTGCGGATCGATCCAAAAGTACGTGTTCGCAATGCCGGCCCAGGCCAAACTTCCCGCCGAGCGCCCGCCGTCGTAGCCTTTCGAATTGATCAAGAATCCAAACCCGAAACCGTCCTTGAAGCCGGGGTGAAAATCGACGTCGCTCGAAATGTTGGGACGCGCGGTCTTGAGTTTCCCGGCGCTCAGATGGCCGGTCTGGATGGTGGCCATCATGTCGACGGTTTTCGGTTGCAAGATCACAGCGCCGTCCGCGGCTTTGCCATGACGCAGGAACATCTGAGTAAAGCGAATATAGTCGGGCGCGGTGGAGTACAGTCCGCCGCCGCCGTTGTAGGCTTTGGGAGGCGGGGGTAAAACGCGCGGGTTCTCCTTCAGCGTTCCGTCCGGCTGCCGGGTGTATTCGCTGACCATGCGGTCGAACTTCGCGGCCTGGACGATGAAACTGGTGTCGTGCATGCCCAGAGGTCCCAGAATGTTCTTCTGGAAATATTGTTCGAGCGTCAAGCCGCTGACGGTCTCGACTAATCGGCCGCTCCAGTCGGCGCTGGTTCCATACTGCCAGCGTGATCCGGGTTCGAACATCAGCGGAGTGAGCGGCGCGACGGTGCCAAGCGGAAGACTGGTACCGGTTTCCTTTTCCCAACGCAGCATGTCCGGGAACCAGGTGTCGTAGCAAAAGCCCGAGGTGTGGGTCAGCAAAGTCCGCAGGGTGACCGGTTTGGTGGCCGGCTTCAGGATGGGTTTACCGGCCGCGTCGAAGCCGTGCAGTACTTGCAGCCCGCCGAGCTCCTTGATGTAAGTGGATGCCGGTTCGTCCAGCTTCAGCTTGCCCTGCTCCACCAATTGCATGGCCGCGACCGAGGTGACAGGCTTCGTCATGGACGCGATCATGAAGAGGGATTCAGGCGTGACATCGATGCCGGAAGCGGAGTCGCGTTTGCCGAACGCTCCCGTATAGGTGACTTTGTTGGCCGTCGCCGCCATCGCGACGCAGGCGGGGATTTTGTGCTGATCGAGCGCTGAGTGCAGAGTGTCGCTAATGTTTCCGGCGGTGGCGCCCCAAATGCGGCGCGGCTGCGCGCCCAAAACAAGCAGAGCACTGCTGAACTGTCTCCGGCTGATGTTTAGCATTCCTCTGTAATACCATGTCCGCGTTATTCTGGTGAAGTATGCCGCCGGTGATTGAGAGCCCGGAAGTAAAACTCGGCGGTCCGAATGGTGGCGGCCCACGCGGGCATGGTCCTTATGATTGGGGCGGAGGCGGCGGGGACGATCGCGGCCACCATCACGACGGCGACGGCCAGGGCGTTCCAGGCGCGGGTCTGCTCGCCATCCGTTTCCTGCTGGTCTCGATCAGCATGCTCTTTGTGACTGTCGGGTTTGCCTACCACGAGCGAGCGAGCTCGGCGGCGCATTGGCAGCATATCCACGTACCGCCTTTGCTGTGGTTGAGCACCGGACTGATTTTGGCGAGCACGTGGACGCTCGAAATCGCGCGGGGGGCGTTCCAGCGCAGGAACAGTGTGCGGTACGCGCGCTGGCTAGCGGTGACGGTCGGGATCGGCGCGTCATTTCTTGGATCGCAGGTATTCGCCCTCCGAGAGTTGGCCGCCCAAGGAATCTATCTCCGGAACAATCCGCACAGTTCGTTGTTTTACGTGCTGACGGGCGCGCACGGCGTGCACCTACTAGGCGGAATGGTCGCCCTGGTTTGTTTGCTCGCGACCGCCGCGCGCCGGCCTGAGGTGGTGTTGTTCGATTTCCGGCGGCAAAGCGGCCGCACCGCCGCGGCGGCATTGTACTGGCATTTTCTGGCGGGCATTTGGCTATGCCTGTTCGTGTGTTTGTTGTTTTGGCCGTGATATGACCGGAGTACCAGCTTGTTATACCGAGCCGCGCGCGTCAGCAAGCGGACGATCCTAACCGACTCCCTCACGGTCGCGGCTCAGTAGCGGCTGCGGTTCAGTACCATCCGCCAGGCGTCGCGGCCCGCGCCATAATAGTGCCTGACCAGCCGCGTGCGCACGAAGCCGTATTGCCGGTAGAAACGAAGCGCCGGCTCATTCTCCCTACTCACCATCAGCCGCAGCGGGCCCGAGAGGCTGGGAACGGTTGCGTCGAGAAGTACTTGAGCGATTCCGCGGCCTCGAAAGCTCGGATCGACCGCGATCGATTCCAGTTCAGCGCCTCGCCAATTGGTCCGAGTGATGCTGTATCCGGCGATCCGGCGGCGCACCTGCGCGATCAGAAAAAGCTGGGGGCTTTCGCGCCAATACTCGAGGAACGCCTCGGCCGGCCAGGCGTCCCGGCCGAAGGAAGCGCGCTCGATTTCGACCACCCGGTTCAGATCGCGGCGTTCAAAGGGGCGAACGTCGAGGCTGGAGCCATTTAGTCGCGCGTCAGCCACCATCGCCGCGCCGCTACAAACATCCAGACCGCCTCCACCAGACCGAACGGCCAGGCGCCTTGCAGGAACCCGTACGTCGACCCCAGAGCGCAGGACAGGGCAAAACCCAGGATGAACCACGCGCTGCGAGTTTCGAGCGCGTAACAAATAAGCATCGCCGAGACGGCGAACAATCCGAAGAGGGTAAGAGGACTCACGCAATTTCAGCGTAGCGTAGGTCCGAATAAAGATTCCCTTAAGAGGAATCGGGCTTCTAAGTAGCAGCCCGCAAAACGGAGCGCGGCGGCCTCGTTGCTTGGCGTATTGAGGGTGCCGTCGCACCCTTTGCGGGCTAGTTGGAGCTTCCGAAATAGCTGCTGGCGAGGTCCGGCTTTTGCTCGAGCGCCCGCTTCCAACAGTCGCGCGCCTGATCCTGCTGGCCCAAACCTTTCAGCACGTGGCCCAGGTTCAGCAAAGCCTCGGGGAACTGATCGCGCTCCTGTAAGGCTTCGCGGTATAGCCGTTCAGCGTCCGTGAGTTGACCTGATTTTTGCAATAAAAGGCCAGTGTTGTAGAACAGCTCCGGACTGCGCTCGCCCTTTTCGATGAGCCGCGCCTGATAATCGAGGGCCTGGTCAAAATTGCTGCGCTCCACCGCCAGAGCCGCCAGGCCGCGCAAAGCGTCGAGCGACTCGGGATTGGCCCCGAGCACCGTTTCAAAGGCTCTGGAGGCGCCCTCATGGTCGCCCATGTTCCAGCAACAAATGCCCAAATTGAGTTGCGCCTCGATCCAGTCCGGGCGCTTGGCGACGCAAGCCTGGAAAGCTTCGGCGCCGCCGCGATAATCGGCGCGTTCCAGCCGCAGGTAGCCCAAACGGAACCACACGTCTTCGAGATCGGAGTTCTTGGCGAGGATACGCGTGTAGATGCGCTCGGCCTCTTCCTTGGAACCTTGCTTGTCCAACACCGCCGCCAGGTTGTGCAGCACCTCGAAGAGATCGGGCGAGATCTCGAGCGCCTTCTCGTAGGCCGAGCGGGCTTCCGCCAGGTCGCCGGATTCCTGCTGGATGACGCCCAGATTCACGTAGGCTTGGCTTGCGTCCGGCCGAATGCGGATCGCCTCGGAATACGATTTGGCGGCCTCTTGCGTTTTTCCGGTCTTGTGCTGGGCGACGCCGAGATTAAACCAACGATCAAAGCTCTCGGGCGTGTATTCGGTCAGCTTGGTGCAATAGCGCAGCGCGGCGTCGTAATCCCCGGCGGTGAAAGCGCAGGTGGCCAGGCCTTCGAGCGCGGTCTGCGAATTGGGCCGCAGCGCGAGCAGCTTCTCGGAATAGTCCGCGATCATGGCCGGGTCCTTGCGGGCCATGCCGATGGTGACCAGATTGATGAGGCACTCTTCGAAGTCCGGTTTGCCGGCCAGAAGGGACTGGTAGATGCGGGCCGCCTCATCGAACTGCCTCTGCAGCTGAAGCGTGACTGCCTTGCCAAAAAGCGCGGTGACGTGATCGGGCTGCTGCTCGAGCACGCGGTCGAAATTCTCGGCCGCGGCATCGGATTTTTCCAGATGCAGCAGCGCGATCCCGAGCCCCAGGCGCGCATCCAGCCGGTCCGGTTGCACCTCGGCCGCCTTCTCGAAGAAATCCGCGGCTTCCTGCCAGCGCCCCAGCCGCTCCAGGCAAACCGCCAGGTTGAGGTTCGCGTTGGCGTGCCTGGGATGCATGCTGAGCAGCTTGGCGTAGCTCTGCGCCGCTTCCTCGTACATCTCCAGTTCGAACTGGATTTGGGCCTTGGCGGAAAAGATCTCGAGCGTGCCGTCGCCCGACTCTAGAACGCGGTTGACCTCTCGCAGCGCATCTTCGAGTTTGCCTTCCATGTGGAGCGAGACGGCCTTGGCCAGGCTGGCAGCCTTGGCGGCATCCATGGACGACGTTCTAGAAATAGGTTGGCTCATAGTTAGTTGATAGTTCCATTTCTGCCCTCGATTCCGTAGGGCGCAAGATAGGCGCACAGTCTGCCCAAAGCATCGTATTGATGCGAAACCTCCACCCAGCGAAGCCGGGCACGCTCGCCGCGGTTGCAAAAGAATCCAATGCCGCCATGCCGCAGCCGGTTATCGGACCAGAAGTCGACCACCTGGCCTTGCGCCAGGATAGTGAAGTCGCCGCCGCGCGCCTCCACTTCGATCCGGTACAGCATGTCGGTCCGAACCGTCATCGGCAGGGGCTTGTCGACGCGCGGCCCTTCTTTGCCGTCGATCACGGCGTAGCGGACCAGGTGGACCAGCGGCAGCGGCCCAGGCTTCACGACCACCAGTTTCATGGCGTAGTAGTTGTTCAAATCCTGGGCCCGGAATGCCCAGCCCAGGGCTTTCTGATCGATTTCGCCCAGAAACTCGAAGCGATAATCGGTGAGATCGACGGTAGGCTTAAAGACCGCCAGTGGGCCCGGGCGCACGAAGCCGGCTGCGTCATAGGACCAGGTTCTGGTCAGGTTGGAGCGGCTCTCCCAGGCGTCCAGTCCGGAGCGAAAATCGTCGGCATAGGCCACGGCGGCGCGGTCCGATATGGTTTGATTCAAATTCTTCCAATGATCGAGGACCACCCTTTGGACCTGGTCCTGGACTTGAGTGAGATTCCGCGGCGCCAACTGCTGGACCGGCACCTTGGGGATGGACCCTGTGACGGCAACCACCACCAGGATGGGCAGCAGCAAACTGATGAGCTTTAAATCGCGTGGAGCGCCTCGCCAGGCCGCATTCAGCCAGCGCCAGGAAGCGGCGTTTTCGCGCGCGGCATTTAGGCGAGGATCGGCAGCCTGCGCGGCGGATTCTTCGGCAGCTTCGTCGCGTTCTTCGGCGTCGGCTGAGTAAAGTGGTTCGGCGAACGATTCGGCTTCGTAAGCTTCGGGTTCGACGTTAGCTTCGGATTCGAGAATCGCCCCGGTTTGTAGTTCCGGCTCTTCCGGCATGCTACTCAGTTCGGAAATGCCTTCGGGAATCTCGGTTGTTTCCGCGAATTCGGCCGATTCCGCGTCGGTGGCAGCCGCGGGACGCCGCCCGAGTTTTCGCCGCAGCTTTTCAACAGCAGCCGCAACCTGCCCAGTCACTTGTTGTTTGATGGGGACGCCAGAGGAACCTTGCGCGGCAAGCCCTTGCGTCGCAACTCCTTGCCGCACGGCCTCGCGATGGCCGTCGCAACAGAACTCGCCGTCGATAAAGCTGCGGGATGGCGCAAGCGCAATATTGCAGTAGCGGCACCTCATCCGGTTTAACCCGATTCCATCTTAGGACCCCAGGGCTCGAATTACTACGCAGTGAAATGCTTAAAGACCGTACGCAATTCCGCCTACGACGGTCCGTGCGGTAAGAGGTTGACCTTAGACTGGATAGTGTGAAGACGGGGTTGATCAAGGCCCGCTAGCCGACCAAATCAAAGGGCGCGCGTGACCGAGCCCGTCGAGCGAGAAAGCCGTGCGCCCGTGATAATCTTGCGGTGATCCCCGCGTCCGCCCGCTCATAAGGATAATTATGCGAATTCATCTGATTTGCGCGCTGGTTCTGTTTGCTCCGGCACCGTGGGGTGCATCTGGATTGTGGGCTGCATCCGGCTTAACGTATTCCACGTACCTGCGCGAGGGCTTTACCCCCGCCGCCATCGCGACCGACTCCGCGGGCAACGTCTACCTGGCTGGATCGACGCCGATCAACACCGCGACTTCGCAAACCTCCGCGACGGTGGTGAAATTGGATCCGACGGGCGCGCGGTATCTGTACGTCCGCACTTTCGGCGGCTCGGCCTCAGATTCGGCATTGGGAATCGCGGTGGACAGCGCGGGCAATGTCTTTGTGACTGGGACCACATCGTCGCCGGATTTCCCCATCACGCCGGGCCGGCAGACCGGCACGCTCCCAACCGGCATATTCCAATCCGGCGTCCCACCCAACGACACGCGCGCGTTTCTGATTGAGTTCGATCCTCACGGCGAGGTCCTCTTCTCCGATGTTCTCGGAAACGTGAGCACAGGCGGCGCGGCCGTGGCGCTCACTCCAGATGGCGGCATTTTGGTCAGCGGCGCGAGCAACAAGGGACTGGCGGCATCGCCCGGCGCCTACAGCGTTCCCGATACCAGCGGCCGGCCGTTTCTAATGAAGCTGGACGCAACAGGATCGAATGTTCTGTTTACGGCGACGGGCATCGGCGGCAACGCGCTCATTGTCGACGCGGCGGGCAACATCTATATGGCCGGGAGCACGATTAACACCGATTATCCGACTACGCCCGGCGCCTACCAAACGATTCTGAATCCAGTGGGAATCTGTTTCTTCCCCCGCCAGATCAGTTTTCCGGGCACGAATCAATACCTCACCAAGGTGGGCCCGAAGGCTTCGACGCTCATTTACTCCACCGGCGTGGCTGGCAACAGCCAGACTGTTAATAACGGATTGGCCGTGGATGCGGCGGGAAACGCGTATGTGACCGGCGTGGCATATGGAATTTATAGTTGGACCGTTGGACAGTCGAACACTGGATTTATTGAGCCCTTCCTAACGAAGATAGACGCGGCGGGCGCCCACGCGCTTTACTCGATACAGATCGGAGGCGCCGGTGTCACTCTGGGATCACAGGGCGACCTATATGTGGGCGGAGCCTACAACGAGGTGAGTCTGGGATTCCCGCCGAGCCCTTCGACCCCACCACTGCCGCTGGGCATCACCAACCTTCCCACACAGTGCCAGCTCCACCTGAACGACATCATCGACAGCGAGGGTTACGTCTCGCACGTCGATGCCGCCACGGGAAATGTATTGAGCACGGTGTTGGTGGATGGCTCGAATGTGATCCCGGCCGCGGTTGCGTATGCGGGCGGTGCGAGCGTCTGGTTGGCGGCGTCCACAACCCAAGCCGACACGCCCATCACGCCGGGCGCACTGACGCCACCAGCGCTGCTGCCGGGACCACTACTGGGCGCATATCTGGGTGAAGCGAGCTTCAGTCTCAGTCCGACCACAGCCCCACAAATCGCGTGCGTTTTAGACGGCGGGAACGAGGCCCGCGCGGGCGTGGTAGCTCCCGGTCAGATTCTCTCGTTGTTTGGGACGGATCTTGGGCCCGCAACAGGTGTTGCTGCTTCGGACTACTCGACCACCTCGCTCGGCGGAGTGACGGTGACCTTCGGTGGCCGACCGGCGACCCTGCTTTACGTCTCGTCGTCGCAGATCAATTTGGCTGTGCCGTTGGGCGTACTTGGTCAAGTGGTTCCCGGGCCGCAGAACTTTGCCACTATGCAGGTTTCGGTAAACGGCGTCGCCGCTCCTCCTCGCGAAGTACCCCTGATCGCGAGCAACCCCAGCTTGTTCGCTAACCTTACCGTGGGCACCGTAACCTGCGGGAACGAAACCTACGGCGGCTTATTCATCGTTACGGCGATCAATGCGGACGGCACCGTCAATTCCTGCGCTCATCCCGCAAAGACGGGCACAGTGGTCTCGTTCTTCATCGACGGATTGGGCGTCGATGGTATTACGGCCCCGTGGCAGCCGGGCGCGATTCCAGTTGTTGTGCGGATGGGAGACTGGTCAGCGGAAGTAGCGAATGTTTCCGCACCCAATCCCTTCGTATGGCAAGTCGATGTGGTGGTTCCCGCCGCGGCGTCCGAAGGCGAATCGGCCGTCATCGTCACCATGGACATGAATTTCGTGAACGGTGTTGTGCCGGTGGGACCGTTTGCGACGGCGCCGTTGCCTTCCTACACGACCGAGGGAACTCCGCTCGCGATTGAAGTATGGGTCGCGCCTTAAAATAGGTGGGGGCCGCGGAGGTCTGGCCGCCGAAACGCCACGTTCCGCTACATCTGTTAGCATTATCAACGAAGAGGAGAAAATCGAATGCCGGATCAGTCAGATGCCCCGAACGCATCGGAACGTGGGATCGACCGCCGATCGTTGTTTGAAGCCATCTCGCGCGTTTCACTTGGCCTGGCGGCCACCGCCGCGATTGCCGAGCAAGTGAAGGCCGCTCCGTCCGAAGAGACCAAGGCGGACGAACTGGAGCCGTTCAAATACGATATCGAGAGCGAAAAGGGCTGGGTGGGAGTGGGCGGCTCGGCGAAGGAGGCAACGGTCAAGCAGTTGCCGGTATCGCAGTCGATCGCCGGTGTATCTATGAAGCTCGATCCCGGCGCCATCCGTGAATTGCACTGGCACGCGCTAGCCGCCGAGTGGGCCTACGTGCTGGAGGGACGCTGCCGGACCACGGTGATCGCACCGAACGGTCAGGCCGAAGTGGACGATTTCGAGGAAGGCGACACCTGGTATTTCCCGCGCGGCCACGGGCACGCCATTCAGAACATCGGGCCAGGTCCATGCCATTTCCTGCTCGGGTTCGACAACGGGCACTTCTCCGAATTCGGAACCTTCAGCATCACCGATTGGATCGCACGCACGCCGCGCAACGTTCTGGCGCGCAATCTGAATCTGCCCGAATCGGCATTCGGCCAGATGCCGCAGAAGGAATTATATATTGGCCCGGGGCGCGTACCGCCGGCGGTGGAAGACATCCGCAATTCCGACCTGCAACCCACCCAGGTGGCGCATAAATTCCGCCTGGGAAAAATGGCGCCTCACGTGTTCGCGGGCGGCGAAGAGCGGATTGTAACGCAGAACGAATTCCCGATCCAGACCACGCTGACGGCGGTCCGCATGGATCTGAAGCCGGGCGCATTGCGCGAGTTGCACTGGCACCCGCACGCCGACGAGTGGCAATTCTACGTGAAGGGCCGATCGCGCGTCACCATCTTCGGGTCGCACGGACGAGTGAAGACGGAGGAATTCGGTCCCGGACATGTGGCCTTTATCAAACAAGGCTACGGCCACTTCATCGAGCAGGTGGGCGACGAACCCACCCAAATTCTGATTCTGTTCAACAGCGGGCTATATCAGGAGATTTCACTGACTAATTGGCTGGGCGGGAATCCGAATTCGCTGCTGACCAGCAATTTCCTGCTGAGCCAGGATATGCTGGACCGGCTGCCGAAGAAAGAAGTTGGGATTTTGGCTAAGCGCGGCTAGTTTCCTCAAGCTTTCGCCCTAGCCGTTGCTTGCTTTTGTACTCTTAGCAATGGTTTTCCGCACAGCGGTTTTCCGCACACGCCGGCGGGCCTTGCGTGCGAAGGTAAATGAGCCGACCACACGGCGCTCGATATAGCAAGGCTCCTGAATCTCCACGGTCGCAATGAAATAGTGACCTTCATGGCCCGGCTCATATTGACGGGGCTCGGAGTTGTGCAGGGCAATGATGCCGCCCTCCTTCAACCAGGGTGACCAAGCCTCGTAGGCAGCCCGCACGCCGGACGGCGATTGGTCGCCATCGAAGACCAGCAAGTCGATGTGAGACGTCCAGTCCGCGGCCACCTGCTCGGCCTTGCCTGGATGCACCTCCACCCAGTCGGACAGCCCGGCCGCTTCTATGTTTCTGTCGAAATGCTCACGCGGGGAGCGGGCGCCAAACGCCAGGATGATGGCCTTGTAATGCGGGACCGAGACGGAATCTCCTGAGCCGTCGAAGGGATCGACGCTATGCACCCGGCCGGCTCCTCGCAATTTGCGCGCACCCGCCAAGAACACAGTGCTCGATCCGAAAAACGACCCGATCTCGACAATCACGGCATCGCCCTCCAACGAATAGGCTATGTGTGCCAAGGCGTCGGCCTCGGCGTTACGGGTCCAGCCCGGGATGGTCTCCGATAACCTCATATAGGTCGCGAGGTCCTCGGTAGGCTTTTCCTTTGCCGCGGGAGGTTTGATGGGTTTGGTGTGGGTCATGTTGTCACCTTACTTGGGCGGCGCGGCCCAATCGTGGGCTACGTTTAAGAATACCTCTAGAACGATGGGCCTTTTTAGTCAAATTTGCACCCGTCGGACGCCGTTTCGGGTTGACTTGCTGCCTATGGCAAACGTTAGGTTCGATAATGGTGAACTAGTACTAGCCAGGGCTTGTTACAACGGCTTGCTATCTGTCTCATACTCGCCAGCGCCGCGTATGGGGGCGTAACCGGCACGACAATATTGAACTATTCCATTGAGAACCAAACCGGAGCGACGGCAAACTTTTTGAACGTGGCTACGCAGGAGGCCGGCACTCCTACGGTCGTCTCAGTTTCTCCATTCACGTCCGCGGTCCCCTCGGGAAGCGACGTCGATTTCTCCGTCGGTAGCGTATCCTCTACAGGCGCAGCGACTTTTACGCTGGAAGAAACCGGCGATAACTTCTTTGATGACCCTACGGTAGATGGATATTGTTGGGTGAGCGGCTGCGACCCGTTAAGCTCTCCGAACTACACTCCGATTTTCTTTTCTTTCTCTCCGGGCGGAACGGCTTTAGATATTGGAACCGACGGGGGGACTGATTCGTACAGCGGTCTTTACGTGACACAAGACGGTAATTCTATTTCATTGGCGCACACTACGGGGGATGCTGGACCAGATTTCCAGCCTTCCGCCGAGTGCAGCTTCTAGTTCACCCCGGTCCTCGCGAATCGCGCCACCACTGGTCTCTGTGCGTTGATGTTAGTGGGTATGTTTGTCGCGGTCCGCCGCCGGCAACTGCGCAGGCAGTGACCCGCGCGGCCCTCCTGCCCGAAGCGCAAAAGACGGCTCGCTCCATATCTTTCCTCTCAACAACCGGCTGCGTTCTAGCCTCAGCGTTCCTTATCGCGTTGGCGCAGATCTGGCCTCCCGTGGCGTGGCTCTGCCTGGTAGGGATGATTCCGCTCCTGATAGCCCTCGAAACCGCCGGATTTGCGCGCATCTGGTTCAGCCTGTGGCTGTTTTATTGCGCTTACTTCGTCGCATCAGTGTGGTGGCTGGTCCAAATCGGAGGCGGCGTCGGGTGGGTATTGCTGCTGGTTCCCGTCTATTTTGCACTTCCCTTTCTGGTGCCGGCCCTGGGACTAGCACTCGCTCCCGCCGGCCCGCTTCGATTGCTGGCGTTTCCGTTCCTGTGGACCGCATTTGAATTCCTGCTGCGTTTCGTTTTTCTGCGCCTCAATTGGACCATCGTCGGCCTCCCCCTGGCCGATTACCCGCTGCTGAGCCAAGTAGCTTCCATCTGCGGCCCGGAAGGAGTCACGTTCCTTGCGGCGTGGGTGAACGTCCTGCTGTTGTTGCTCGTTACGCTGCGGAAAAGGCAGCGACTTCTGGCGGCAGCGGGCGCGCTCGGATTAACGGCCGCGGTTCTGGCAGTCGGGTTCACACGTTCGGTCGCGCCGGATTCAACTGAACACACTTCAAACTTGGCCTGGTGCAACCTGCCATTCCCGAAGACGTCATCTGGACTCCGCAGGCGCGCGAGCCGTTCCTCGCCCGCATCACCAATTTGATCAACCGCGTAACCGCCGATACACCCGACGTTATCGTGCTGCCCGAAGGCGCCATCAATGGGCTGGTCCGCTACGACAACCGTCTGACCGACTTCGTGCGTTCCACGGTGATCCGAACGGGCACGCCCTTGCTGTTCGGCAGCTACGACCGCCAGGGCGACGCATTCTACAACGTAGCCATCTACATCGATCCACACAATACGGTGACTACATACCGCAAGATCCGGCTGGCGCCACTGGTGGAATACGAACCTCGGTTCTTTCCCTATCGCCGTCCGTCCAACTGGCTGCGCTTCACGGCCGGCACGGAACGCACGGTTTTCAGCATGCTTGCCGGACAGCGTTTCTCGACCATGATCTGTCTGGAAGACAGCATGCCTGAACTCGGGCGCGACTTCGCTCGCGCCGGATCGCAATTATTAGTGAGCCTGGACAGCAGCGAGCGTTTCGACGGCACCAGCGAGCCTTTGCAACAGCTCCGGCGCGCGCGCCTCACCGCGATCGCGGCCGGGTTGCCCATGGTGCGTTGCGCCAACAGCGGCATTTCTTGTCTGATTAACCCGCTTGGACGCATCGAGAAGATGCTGCGCGAGGGCCGCCCGGAGGCCGCGGTGGTGGAAGCTCGACTGCTGAGTCTGAATACCGTGTATAGGATCACTGGCGATTGGCCGTGGCTCGCGGCCATGCTGATCGCAGGATTTGGTATCGGGTTACCGCGCCGGCTGTTGCTCAGACGCTATGATGCACGCGTCGGTTGATGAGCTTGGGAGTTGCGTATCGATGTCACCAGCGATAGCAGATCGTAATGCGGCGCGTTTCGTTCCGGGAAGAAGCTATTGATTGCGTCCTGATCATTGCTAAATACGTCGAACACGGTCTCCAGCTTGGCGACCAACAGCGTCTCCAGGTGAGCTGGCCTCAAGTTGGCGAGCGCCAGACCGCCTCCGGCTCTTCGTAATTCCGCGCGCGCGTATAGCAAAGTCCCCAATCCGGCGCTATCGATCTTATCCACTCCACCCAGGTCGATCACCAGCCGAAGCCTCCGCGCCGCCAAGGCGTGCCGGATCTCATCGTTCAGGTCGATATCCTCGGGCCCGAAAGTTAAGCGGCCTTTGAGCTCGAGAATCGAAATTCCGTCTTTTTCGTTCCGGGTGATCTTGAGTGCCATACTGGTGACTCCTATCCAACGTAGGGCACGGCAGGGGCCAAAAGGCAAAAAGCTCAAAATAAAGGACCTCGTTGGCCGGACCCGTTCCTCAGTGCTCACAATCTTTACGTGCTGAGGCGCAATCCTGTGTCGTAAATCGCATGAGCTGGCGTCAGAACCCTCCACTGGACGCACGCGCCTTTCTCGGTGTAGCTTGACATTAACGGTCTCGCATGAAATCCCGCATCACAATTCTGCTGTTGGTGTCATTGAGCCTTTGGGCGCAAATCCCCACGCCCCAAAGTCACTTCGGCCATCCTATCGGCGTCGATCGCGAATTGCTCGATTGGGATAAAGTCGTTACTTACTTCCAGGCTCTGGCCAGAACCAGCGACAAAATCCGTGTCGAGGAGCTCGGCAAAACCGTCGAAGGCCGTCCGTTTATCGCGGCCACCATCGGCTCGGCGTCCACGCTGCGAAACCTGGACCATTACCGTGACATCCAGGCCCAGCTCGCCGATCCGCGCCGCACTACGCCGAAAGAAGCCGCGAAGCTCATCCCTGAGGGCAAGACCGTGGTGCTGATCACTTGCTCGATTCATTCCACCGAAGTTGCGTCCACGCATTCGGTGGTTCAGTTCGTGTACAACCTGCTCACGCAGGATTCAGCGAAGTTTCGCGCGATTCTCGACAACGTCATTATCATATTGGTGCCGTCGCAGAACCCCGACGGCTTGGACATCGTCACGCGTTGGTATAGGAAAACCTTGGGCACGCCCTTTGAAGGCACCTCCCCGCCCGAGCTGTATCAGAAATATGTCGGGCACGACAACAATCGCGATTGGTATGTTTTCACGCAGCCCGAGCAGCGCTTGACCGCCGCGCTCGAAAACACCTGGCATCCGCAAATCGTCTACGACGTCCACCAGCAAGGCTCCTACGCGTCGCGCATGTTCGTGCCGCCGTGGCTCACTCCGATCGATCCGAATGTCGACGCGACGCTCGCGCAGGAAGGTAATTATCTCGGGCTGGCAATGGCAGCCGATTTGACCGCCGCCGGTAAAAAGGGAGTGGTCACCAACGCGCTGTACGATTTTTGGGCGCCCGCGCGCCAGTACATCGCATATCACGGGGGCATTCGCATCTTGAGCGAAGCCGCCAGCGCGTCGCTCGCAACTCCGCTGACCGTCCGGCCGGATCAGATTCAAACCACCGGCCTGGGCTACAACCCGCGCGAGCGAAGCTGGAATTATCTGGAACCGTGGGAAGGCGGGACGTGGCGCATCGGCGACATCGTCGATTATCAACTGATCGCCTTTGAAAGCTTGCTCTATCAGGCCGCGATCCGGCGCGAGGATTTATTGCGCAACTTCTATGAAGTGAACCTGCGCGCCGTCGCGCGGACTTCGCCTTACGCGTTCGTGATTCCGCGCGAACAGGCCGACGTGGGCGCCGCGCGAAAGATGCTCGATCTTCTGAACTTCGGCGGCGTGGAAGTGGAATGGGCGGACGATCCATTCACCGCCGGCGGAAAGCATTACTCCAAAGGCAGTTACATCATCCGGATGCAGCAGCCCAATTCGAGCTACGCCAAGACGCTGCTCGAGCGCCAGCATTATCCGGACATCCACCTGTATCGCGGCGGGCCGCCGCAGCAGCCCTACGATGTGACTGCACAGACGCTGCCTCTGCTGATGGGCGTCGAGACGGATACCATCGATGCGCCGTTCGCCGTCCGGGCGGAACTGGCCCCGCCGTTCTACTTCTATTTTGACGGCAATCCTGCTTCGAGCGTACTCTCCTGGCGCTACGCAAAGAAAACTGCACGCATCGGACTATATAAGAGCTATATCCCCGCCATCGACGAAGGTTGGACGCGCTGGCTGCTTGAAAACTTCGACTTCCCCTTCACCAGCCTGCTGAATCCCGACATCGACGCGGGCAACCTGCGCCAGCGCTTCGATGTCATCGTGTTTCCCGATCAGCCCGCGTCCCAAATCGCGAACGGCTATGAGCCCGGAACCATGCCGCAGGAATACACGGGCGGATTGAACGCAAGAGCCGCGGCGAACCTGAAGACTTTTGCCGAGCAGGGCGGTACGTTGGTCTTCTTGAATCGATCGGCGAATTATGCCGTGGAGCACCTGCATCTCGATGTGAAGAACGTAGTCGCCGGCGTTCCGAACCGCGATTTCTATTCTCCTGGATCCTTGCTGAATGCCACGGTCGACACGCACAGCCCGATAGCCTACGGCCTTCCTGAAAACATCGCGATTTGGAGCGAAGAAAGCCCCGCCTGGGAAGTTCCCCCCGCGAGCAAAGACAGCATCGTGATCCGTTATCCGGACGATCATCTGCTGGCTTCCGGATGGCTGCTCGGCGAGTCTTATATAAAAGGCCGCGCGGCGCTGGTCGAAGTTCCGCTAGGGTCGGGCCGCGCTGTGCTTTTCGGTATGCGCCCGCAATACCGCGCGCAAAGCTATCAAGCTTTCAAGTTGTTTTTCAATTCTCTGGTATTGAGTTCGGCGCGTTAAGAACTTCCGATCAAGACACCGGTCAGAAACACCAGCACTCCGCCCAGTCCCACCTGCAGCGCCGCCGATATTGGCGGCGTGTCCATGTACCGGTGCCGAACCCACGAAATCACGCCGAGTTCGACCAGCACAACAATACCGGCAACGATCATCGCGAGGTGAAAGCCGGGAATCAAGAATGGCAACGTATGACCGATGCCGCCTAGCGCGGTCATGAGCCCGCACACAATGCCGCGCGCCCACGGATGACCGCGGCCGGTGAGACTCCCATCGTCCGAAAGCGCCTCCGCAAATCCCATGCTGATGCCCGCGCCGAGCGAGGCCGCGAGTCCCACCTTGAACGCATCGAAACTGCTTTGGGTGGCCAGCGCCGCGGCGAACACCGGTGCGAGAGTGGAAACCGAACCGTCCATCAATCCAGCCAGGCCGGGCTGCACGATCTGCAACACAAAAAGCCGCCGGTTCGCTTCGTCCTCGCGATGCTTGACGTCGGGCTGCAGCTTGGTTTTCTCCAGTTCCACGGCGCGATCCTCGTGCGTGCGCTCTTCTTGCGCCAGGTCGTCCAGCAGCTGCCGAATTCCGGCGTCCTGCGCGCGAGCAGCGGCCTTTTCATAGAAACGCCGGCTCTCCACTTCCATGGCGCTGGCTTGATTGCGGACCGTATCCAGGCCGAGCGGCTGCATCAGCCAAACCGGATTGCGATGCACGAAGCCCCGCACGTCTTGGCGCCGGATCAAGGGTATGTGCTCGCCAAAGTTTTTGCGGAATAGCTCGATCAAGCGGCGCCGATGTCCGGATTCTTCCTGGCGCATTCCGTCGAAGACCTCGGCCGAGGCCGGAAAGTTCTCCCGCAGACCTTCGGCGTACTCGGAATAGACGCGCTCGTCTTCTTCTTCGAGCGAAATAGCGAGGGCTAAAATCTCACGTTCCGAAAGGCTGTCGAAGCTGCGCATATATCATATGATGGCGCAGGCCGCCGGTTGGCTACGCGCGTAAACGCAGAAGAAACCAGGCGACGCCTACGGCCAGCAGCAGCGATGCGGCCACCGGGACCGCGCGGTGCAAGAACCGGAGTCGCGCCAGCCGGTCGATAACGAAACCAAACAACCCGATGAGAAGCAACTCGCAAACGATCACGCCCGTCAAGAAAGTCGCCAAGTGAAAACCGCTTTCCGCCAGGAACGCGGCGAAGTAGGCGCCATGAAACAGACCCAGCACGCCCACCACCAGCCAACGCATGCTCGATTTCGGTAGAAGAATGATCTCGAAGGCCAGATATGCGATGGTCAAAGCCGCGGCGGCTTCAATAAAGCGAGGCGATAACGCGAGCCTGAGGCGGGGCGCGATCGCACAGGCTAATGCTTCTGCAATCACGAACGAAGCGGTCAATTCGATCAACTCGCGACGGCTTCGCGCGGCCAGCACCAGGCTTACCAGAAACAACAGCGGCGCCAATCCCCCCGCAGCCCGCATGAATCCCGCGCTGATCTCGCGAGTGGCCGTTTCGAAAGCCGTGGGCGGGCGAAAGCGGATCCCCGCCCGCGTGTAGGAAAGATCGAACACTGCCTGGTCCGACTTGTCGCCGCGATAGGCCCGCAATAAATGCACGTGGTTCGGAACCGTGACAGACGCAAGCGTACATTCGGCCTCGAGCGTCTCGACCGGACCCGGGAATTGATATTCGGCCGAGCAGACGTAGGTGTCCTGTTCCTGGCGGCAGGACTCATTTAACGGTTTCGCCCACACACCGCCGCTCTCAAAACGAACGTGATCGAGCAGCGTGTGCTCGGGCTCGCGTACATGAGCCACTTCGTACATGGGCATGCGTAGCTCATAGGTGGCGTGGGAGCCGTCCACTTTCAGATCGCCCGTGCTCATGCTCACCATGTGGCCGCACAGCGGGGCCGCGAGGGAAGCGAGAAGCGCCAGACAAGCGAGTGACTTCATACCTGGCGACTTCATGGCACACTGCGGGGGGTAACCAAGTCGAGCGTGCGGGCGCGCCGTAGGCGTACAAACAGCACTCGCAGGATGGCCAACGTCGGAACAGAAAGAAAAATGCCCAGCACGCCCGCGATTTGGTCGCCTGCCAGAACGCCAAACAGCACCAACATCGGATTCAGCTGCACGCCCTTGCTCATCAGGTATGGCGACAAGACGTAGTCCTGCACCAAGCGGTAAATTAACCAAAACAGCACGTACAACAGCACGTGATTGTAGCCGCTAAGGCTGGTGACCAGGATAATAATGAGACCGCTGGCGGCCGGTCCAACGACGGGTATGAATTCGCCGAGTCCGGCAGCGCCCGCCAGCAGCACGGCGTACGGCGCTCCGCTCGCTGCGAGAAAGACGCTGTTTGCGGTAAAGCTCGCCACAGCCAGCAGGACCAGGGCGCGAATATACTCGCCCAGCAGGCGATTGATGTCCTCCAGAATGTTATCCACAACCGGCCGGCGGCTTTCGTCCACCAAAGCCACGACGAAATCATCGCGAATGCTGGCACCATCTTTTAAGAAGAAGAACGCAAGAATCGGCATCAGCACCAGGAACAGCGCGTACTTGGCGCCGGACACGAGTTGTCCGCCCAGGCCTTTGATGTAGGGCAGAATTTGCTGTCCTCCACTGCTCAATTCGTCCTGCACCTTCCGCGTCATGTCGGCTCGCGCCGGCTCCAGCCATCCCGGCAAGGGAAATTTCTCCATCCACGTTGGATTGCTTACCAGGGCAGGCAATCGCATCGCAAGGCTGTTGGCTTCATCCGCGAGGCGCGAGCCCAGAGTCACCGTCAACGCGACAATCGCGCCGACCAGCACTAAATAGACGATCGCCAACGCGATGCGCGGCGAAACCTGGCGCGGTGTGACACGCTCCACGAAGCCCACCAGCGGTACCAGCAGGTAGGCGAACAGCAGTGCAATCACAAATACCGCCAGGGTCTCGCGGATTGCATAGGCTGCTGCTACCAGCAAGGCCACCAGAAATACAGTCCAAGCAGCGCGCGCCGCCTTGGGATCGATGCCTAACACGCCATTAAGCATAGCGTGAAGAAAGCTGCCTAGGTACTGTATTCTGAGAATGGTGCCCACCGCCAGTACGTCTCAGATGCGTCAGCTCGTGGAAGACCTGCAGACGCTCCAGGACAAATTGCGACAAGGCGGCGGACCAAAGCGCATCGAAAAGCAGCACCGCGATGGCAAGTTGACGGTGCGCGAGCGAATCGCGAAGCTGCTGGATCCCGGCGCGATGTTTCTCGAGATCGGGCTGCTGGTGGCCTATGACCAATACGAAGGGCAAGCTCCCGCGGCCGGAGTGGTCACGGGCGCCGGCAAGATTGAGGGCCGGCCTGCCATTGTGGTTGCCAACGACGCTACCGTCAAGGCTGGTGCGTGGTGGCCGGAGACCATCACCAAAATTTTGCGGGCGCAGGAAATCGCGATGCGCAATCGCGTGCCGATCGTTTATCTGGTGGACTCGGCCGGCGTGAATCTGCCTCTGCAGGACGGCATTTTTCCTGGCCAGTACGGCGCGGCGCGGATTTTTTACTACAACTCACTCATGCGGCGCAGGCTTCACGTGCCGCAGATTGCGGCGGTGATGGGGCCATGCATCGCGGGTGGCGCCTATCTGCCGGCGCTGAGCGACGTGATCATCATGGTGGAGGGCACCAGTTTCATGGGACTCGGCGGTCCCAATCTGGTGAAGGGCGCGGTGGGGCAGGTGGTGGATGCGGAATCGCTGGGCGGCGCGCGCATGCACACCACGGCCAGCGGCGTGGCGCACTATACGGCGAAGGACGACACGGCGTGTTTGCAAATGATCCGGGAGCGATTTCGAGCCATGCCGGCGGCTCCGGGCGCGCTCGACGGGTCGCCACCCGCCAAGCCCGCCGAAGGTCTTTACGATCTGATGCCTGCCGATCACCGGCTGCCGTACAACATTGAGGACGCGATTGCGCGGATATTCGATCGCGACGACTACCTGGAATTTCAGCCGCACCACGCGCCTGAGCTGCTGTGCGCGGATGCGAAGCTCTTTGGACGGCCGGTGGCGCTGGTTGCGAATCGCCGCGGGTTCCTAAAGACGGAAAGCGGCCCCCGCATCGGCGGCATTGTTTACACCGAGTCAGCGCGCAAGGTCGCGTATTTCGTCGAAAATGCGGAACGGAACGGCGTGCCTTTAGTTTATCTTCAGGATGTTTCCGGCTTCATGGTGGGCGTGGAAGCGGAGCGTGAAGGAATCATTCGCGCCGGAGCTGAAATGGTGGAGACCATGGCCTGCGCCACGGTCCCAAAGATTGTGCTCACGCTCAATCACGCGAGCGGCGCCGGCTATTATGCCATGGCGGGCCAGGGCTTCGATCCGAACTTTACTTTCGGTTGGCCCACCGCGCGCATCGGCGTGATGGAAGGCGATTCCGCGGTGCAGGCGATCCACGGTCCGGAACTCGAAAGGCTGAAGTCGGAGGGCGAACCGGTCCCACAGGATTTGCAAGATCGCATCGAGGCGACTCGCGCGGATTACGAGCGCTGGCTGGACGCACACTATGCCGCGGCTCGCGGGCATGTGGATGCGCTAATCGATCCACTGGAAACGCGGCGAGTGCTGGCCTTCGCGCTGGAGATCGCAACATGGCATGGTGATGGGCAGGGGCATCGCGAACATCTCGTGCTGGAGACGCTCTAGCGTGATCCGCATCGCGAACGGGCAGGGTTTTTGGGGCGATTGGCTGGAAGCTCCGGTGCGGCTGGTGGAGCAAGGGCCCATCGATTATCTCGCGCTCGATTATTTGGCCGAGATCACGATGTCGATTCTCCAGAAACAGAAGGAGACGGATCCCAACCTCGGCTACGCGCGCGATTTCCCTCCGCTGATTGGCCGGATCCAGCGGCGTCTGATTGAGCGCGAAGTTAAAGTGATCGCCAATGCGGGCGGCGTGAATCCGATTGCTTGCGCGCGCGAAGTGCGGCGGTTGGCCCCATCGTTAAAGGTCGCGGTGGTGCTGGGCGACGACGTATTCAGGCGATTGGACGAATTTCTTGCCGCCGGGCACGCGATGAAGAACATGGATAGCGGCGAACCGTTGAGCGCGATTCGCGACCGCATTCTGAGCGCGAATGCTTACATCGGCGCGTTTCCATTAGCTGAGGCGTTAGATACAGGCGCCGACGTCGTGATCGCGGGCCGCTGCACCGATACCGCGTTGGCGCTCGCTCCCATGATTCATCGCTTTGGCTGGAAAGCGAACGACTGGGACAAACTGGCGGCCGGAACAATTGCGGGCCATATTATCGAGTGCGGCGCGCAGTGTACCGGCGGGAATTGCCAAGTGCACTGGGAGTCGATCCCGGATATGGCGAACATCGGCTATCCGATCATCGAAGCCGAGCATGACGGGCGATTCAGCGTCACCAAGCACGAAGGAACGGGCGGACGCGTGTCAGTGGATGTGATCAAAGAGCAATTGCTCTATGAACTGGGCGATCCGAAAAACTACATCACGCCCGATTGCGTGGCCGACTTCACCAGCATTCAGCTTAGAGACGCGGGCCCGGATCGAGTGCAGGTTTCGGGAATTCACGGGACCGCGCGGCCGGCAACGTTGAAGCTTTCGATCGCTTATTCGTATGGCTGGAAGGCCATCGGG
Source organism: Bryobacteraceae bacterium (assembly GCA_052148835.1). Classification (GTDB taxonomy): domain Bacteria; phylum Acidobacteriota; class Terriglobia; order Bryobacterales; family Bryobacteraceae; genus Palsa-89. The sequence goes on along the minus strand of JBKQHJ010000068.1, from coordinate 23,794 downwards.
ACGCTGGTCTATAGCGCTCCGCAGGCACTGGAAAAATCCAAAGCCGCCGACCGCATCGTCCGCCAACGGCTGCAGCGACTCGGGCTGAAGTTTGACGAGATCTACACCGAGTTTTTCGGCGTGAACGCGTGTCATGGGCCGGTGGCCGTCCCGAATCCCGATCCGCCCGAAGTGCAACTTCGAATCGGCGTTCGCGGACAAGATCGGAAAGCCGTGGATCGTTTCACGCGCGAGTTGATCCCGCTGGTGTTGAGCGGCCCTCCGACCGCGACGGGATTCGGAGATGGCCGTCCGCCCGTGCGCGAAGTGGTGGCCTACTGGCCGGCGCTGATTCCGCGCGAGCTGATCCAGACCTCGGTTGAGGTGGTGGAATGAGGATCGCTCTTTCACGCATCGCGCACGCGCGTTCCGGCGATAAAGGCGATACGTCGAACATCGGGATTATTGCTTTCGATGCGCGGCATTATCCCGTACTTGTGCGCGAAGTCACGGCCGAGCGCGTGAAACATTTCTTCGGCGAACTGGTAAAAGGGAACGTCGAGCGCTACGAACTGCCGAACCTCGGCGCGCTGAACTTCTTGATGCATGAAGCTCTGGGCGGCGGCGGGACGTTGTCGCTGCGGGTGGATGCGCAAGGCAAGACGCTGGGCGCGGCTTTGCTGCGGATGGAAATTGAAGTTAGTGAGAGCGAGATCGGGAAGTGAGAAACGACGTATCGAATGTTCCCGCGATGAAGTCTGGATCGTTCATGATGCGTTGGTGCAGCGGTATCGTCGTATAAATTCCTTCCACGACGAACATGTCGAGCGCGCGCCGCATGCGGGCGATCGCTTCGCTCCGATCGCGTCCATAGGCGATCAGCTTAGCGATCAACGAATCATAGAACGGCGGAATCACGTAATCGGTGTAGGCCGCGGTGTCGACGCGAATGCCGACGTCTCCTGGCAAATTCAGCGCGGTGATGCGGCCGGGCGAAGGCGCAAACGTCTCGGGATTCTCGGCATTGATGCGGCACTCGATGGCATGGCCTTTGATCGCGACCGGCTGCTGAATAATCTCAGGCAACTTGTAACCCGCTGCGATCAGGATTTGGCTCTTCACCAGATCGATACCCGTGATCGATTCGGTTACCGGGTGTTCCACCTGAATACGAGCGTTCACTTCAATGAAGTACAGATTGCCGGCGCGATCCATGAGGAATTCAATGGTGCCTGCGTTGGTGTAACCGATCCGCTGCATGGCGGCGCAGAGCCGCGCGCGCATCGTCTCACGAAGCTTCGGCGTCACGGCCGGCGATGGCGCTTCTTCGAGCAGCTTCTGATGCCGCCGTTGGATGGAGCAATCGCGCTCTCCCAAAATCTCGACGTTGCCATGCTCGTCGGCCAGCACTTGGAACTCGATATGCCGGGGCGCTTCCACCAACTTTTCCATGTACACGTCCTGCGATGAGAACGCCGCGCCGGCTTCCTGCTGCGCTTGTGTCAGCAAGGACGGCAATTCGGACGCTTCGTGAACCATGCGCATGCCTCGGCCGCCGCCGCCCGCCGATGCTTTGAGCATCACGGGGTATCCGATGAGCTGTGCGGTTTCGAGGGCCTCTTCCGCACTTTGGAGAATTCCTTCGGAACCGGGCAAGATCGGCACGCCGCATTCGGCCATAGCCGCACGGGCACGCTGCTTCAGCCCCATGGCGCGCGTGACATCCGGCTTAGGGCCAATGAACTTGATCTTCGAAGTCTCACACACCTCGGCGAAATCGGCGTTCTCGCTCAAGAACCCGTAGCCCGGATGGATGGCGTCGACATTGGTGATCTCGGCCGCGCTGATCACAGACGGAATATCGAGATAGCTGCGCGAGCTTTTGGCGGGGCCAATGCAAATCGCTTCGTCGGCGAAGCGCACATGCAGACTGTGACGATCGGCCTCAGAATACACGGCCACGGTCTTGATGCCCAGATCCTTGCAGGCGCAAATCACACGAACGGCGATTTCGCCACGATTGGCGATCAGAATTTTCTGGAACATATCACGTCAATGCGGACGAATGGCGAAGAGGGCTTCTCCGTATTCCACGGGGCGGCCGTTTTCCATCAGCTTCGCGACGACGGTTCCGGCAACCTCGGACTCGATTTCATTCATGAGTTTCATCGATTCGATGATGCAGAGCACCTGGCCGGGTTCCACTGAATCGCCGACCTTGACGAACGCGGGATCGCCGGGCTTGGGCGATTCGTAATAGGTCCCGACGATGGGCGACTTCACGATGTGCTCATTGGACGGCGGCGCCGCTGGAGGCGCGGGTTGCAATGCGCCCGGCGGCCCCGTTTCCACAGTCGCCGAGGGTGCCGAAGCCACAGCCGGCGATTCGATAGTTCTGCGAATGCGAACGCGATCTTCGCCTCTTTGCAGTTCCAACTCGGCGATGCCGCTTTCCACCACCAGCTGGACCAACTCTCTAATTTCGTCGTTCGACATTCTAGAGTAGTCTTAACTCCTTGGAAGTGGGCGTCAGGATTTCGTGGCCGGTCTTAGTCACGAGCACGGTGTCTTCGATACGAATCCCTCCGAAATCGCGGATGTAGGCGCCGGGTTCAATTGTGATCACCATGCCGGGCGCAAGTTTCGTTTTGTCTCGGCGGCCCAGGCGCGGCCCTTCGTGAATCTCAAGGCCCAAGCCGTGACCAGTGGAATGTATAAACTCTTTCCCCAAGCCTTCGGCTTCGAGCACTCGGCGCGCGGCGCGATCCACATGCGCGGCAGTGACACCGGGCCGCACCGCGTCGATGGCCGCGAGCTGCGCTTTCAACACTGCGTTATACATGTCCCGTACGCGGCGGCTGGGCTGGCCGAGAAATAGCACGCGAGTCATGTCGCTCATGTAGCCATCCTGGCATGCGCCCATGTCGATCAATAGTAGTTCATCGTTGGCGAGTTTCCGCGCGGTGGGCTGCGCGTGCGGGAGCGCGGATCGCGATCCGGCCGCCACAATTGTTTCGAACGCGGGTTTTTCGGCGCCGAGCCGCCGCATCTGGTATTCGAGCTCCGCCGCGATGGAGGATTCGCGCGCGCCAGGACGAATCGATCGCGTGGCCTTTTCGAATGCTTCCGAGTTGGTGAGCACGCTGCGCCGAATTCGCGCAATCTCGTCGTCCGACTTCACCATGCGCATTCTATCCACCACCGGGCCGATAGGCTTGAGCGTCACCCCGCGCGGCAACGATTTCTCGATACGCTGGTGAATCTCATACAACATGCGCGACGCCTCAAATCCGATACGTTTGAGCCGTTTCCTGCGAATCGCCTGGAGCGCGGCCTGATCGAGCGGAGTCTTTGTGACCGTTTTGACCTGGCACGTGCATTCTTCGGCCGCTTGAATAGTGAAACGCGGATCGGTGAACAAGGTTTGTGAAAAGGGCGTTAGCAGCAGCAAGCCGTTGTCGCCCGTGAATCCGCTCAGGTAGCGAACATTGGGAGGCGCGGACACGAGCAGGGCGTCGATTTTCAGCTCGCCAAACGGAATGGCGGCGCGATCAGGCGACACGCAGCAACAGCTTTCCGGTCGTCTTACGGCTTTCCAGATCGCCCTGTGCCTGCGCCGCTTCCGAGAGTGGATAGACCTTGTGGATGTGCAGTTTCAATTTTCCTTGACCGATCCAGTTCAGCACGTCGTTGGCGCGCCAGTCCAATTCTTCGGGCGTGGCGGTGTAGTTGGCCAGGGTCGGCCGTGTGAGGAACAGCGAACCCTTCTGGCTCAAGGTGAGCGGGGAAAACTGCGTTACCGCACCGCTGGCATTTCCGAAACTCACCATCATTCCGCGGGGACGCAAACAATCGAGGCCCTGCATGAAGGTGGATTGGCCCACCGAATCGTACACCACGTGCACGCCTTTCGCCTTGGCGGTGAAATCTTCCTGAGTGTAAATGATTACTTCGTCGGCGCCGGCTTGTTTCGCCTCTTTCGCTTTCTCCTCATTACCAACCGTTCCGATGACGTGCGCGCCCAGCATTTTCGCCATCTGGACAATCAATCGCCCAGTGCCGCCGGCCGCGGCGTGGATCAGACAAGAGTCGCCGGGCTTGAGCGGATAGGTAGAGTGCGTTAGGTAATGCGCCGTCATGCCCTGCAGCATTGCTGCGGCGGCGGTTTCAAAATCCACCGCGGCGGGAATCTTCACCAGCTGCCAAGCCGGCACCGCTTGATACTCGGCATAAGACCCACGCGGCATGGCATAAGCGACTCGGTCGCCTGGAGCGACGTTCTTCACGTCGGGGCCCACGGCTTCGACGGTCCCAGCCCCTTCACTGCCCAGCACGATGGGCGGCGGAGCGGGATAAACGCCCTTACGGAAATAAATATCGATGTAGTTGACGCCCGAGGCCGCGATCTTGACCAGCGCTTTGCCAGGGCCGGGCGAGGGCTTTGGAATGTCGGCGTATTTCAGGTTCTCGAGGCCGCCGGGCTGTTCGACAAAGACAGCTTTCATAGTGTCCGCAGAATCCTCCGGGAATGAACGGTAATTGCGTACAAGACCAGGTATAGCAGGCTGAACGGGAACAATACCACTCGCGCGATGGTGCGCACCGCGCCCGAGCCGGTGAGACCGGCGCGAAACAGAACGAAATAGCGAATATTGCTCCAGTGGCCGTAATCCATCCAGAAGTAGTCGCCGTTTTCGTTGACGACGAAAACCTTGCCGGGCAGCCGGGCGGCCAACATCCATTTCCATTTGGTCATGATGGGTTCAGCCGAGCAGATGACGCCGACAATGTTGTAACGATTGGCGCCGAGTTCTTGGTAGAAACGCTGGCGGGCCGGGCCTGCCGGATAATCTGTGACGCGATAGACCGCGCCTTGGTTCTCGCGAAAGTTTTTTGGCAATCCGGCGTAGCAAGTTACGAGATCACAGGTCATTCCCGGATGGTTTTGGTACAAAACGGGAAGCAGGCGCTCGATGAGTTCGCGGCTGCCGCTCTCGATGAGCAGGATGCGCGAGAACGGGGGGATGGATCGAGTGAAGAAGTGACGCATCGGCGCGGCTAGGTGAGTTCGAAGAAGGCCGCGACGGGAGAGGAGAAGCCGGGCAGAAGCGGGTCGGTGATGGATTGTTGGCCCTTGAGTTCGCGAACGGAGTCGCTGGTATGGACCATCACCGACCGGGCTTCGGGAAACACGATCCAAACAGATTTGGCTCCGCCTGCGAGATATGCGTCTACTTTCCGCTTCAGGTGCTTAGCGGTGTCGGTGGGGGAGACAACTTCAATCGCAAGTTCGGGTGAGCTTCGATAGATTCTCGATGAAAGCGGTTGTTCGCCAGTTCTGACAATGGCGACATCGGGAACGAATGAGTCGTAGCCGCTCACCTGAGAGCCGATTTCAACGACGGCGTCGAGAGGGAGCTCTGGATTCGCGTCGAGATAGCGCGACAATAATAGGTTAATCCGGTTTTTGATGCGATCGTGAAAGTAAGAGCGCTGGGCCATTCGGACGACTTCGCCTCCGATCAGTTCGTCTTTGATCCGATTCCCGTGTTGGTCGAATTCCTCGGGCAACGCCAGGAACTGATCGGACGTAAGGAGCGTAGTCGCCGCCATGCGTCTATTCTAACGCTGCCGCCGGTTCACCTCGCGGATTTGGTTTGCGCCTCGGTCATCCTCTTTGGGAACATTTAATCAGATGGTGCTGCAGCGCCCAGTTTTCGTGGGAATCGTGTTGATCGCGACGCTGGGCAATCTGGGAGCGCAGGCTCTGTTTCCCGAATCGCCTCCCAAGCCCCCGCTGGGGCTGCCGGCGGTGAATTGGCCGGCGGATAATCCGTATTCTGCCGCGCGTGTGGAGTTGGGCTGGTACCTGTTCTTCGACGCTCGTCTTTCGGCTAACGGAAAAGTTTCCTGTGCCACTTGCCACCCGCCGGAGCATGCCTTCGCGGGAGGCGACCCTGGGCCCTTGGGTGTCACCGCTAAAACGCTCCGCAGACGGGCGCCAACATTGATTAATCGCGCCTACGGGCGAAGCGAGTTCTATGATGGACGCGCGGCTACGCTGGAGGCTCAGATCACCGGTCCGGTCACAAACGTGGACGAGATGGGCACAACGCCCGAAGCCGCGGCCGGGGCGATATCGAAGATCGCGGGCTACCGGCCGCTTTTCGAACGAGCATTCGGCGACCCGCAAATCACCTTCGACCGGATTACCAAGGCGATTGCGTCTTTTGAACGGACCATCCTTTCCGGCAATTCGCCTTACGACCGTTTTGTGAACGGCGACAAGCAGGCGCTTAGTCAGAGCGCGAAACGGGGCCTGCAGATCTTCGAACGTTCGGGAGAGTGTTCGGAATGTCACGACGGCTTCAACTTTACCGACGAGAAGTTCGCCAGCCTGGGCATCGGACCGGATCAGAAACCACCCGACCTCGGCTTGGCGGAGATCACCGGAAAGCGCCGCGACGATGGGAAGTTCAAGGTGCCCACACTTCGGGAAGTGGCGCATACCGGTCCTTACATGCACGACCGGCGGTTCAAAACGCTGGACGACGTTATGGACTTTTATCGAAAAGGGGGCCAGCCAGGTGCGCACCTCGATTCACGCATTGCGCCCTTCTTTCTGGATGCTCCGGCAAAAGCGGATCTGCTGGCCTTTCTCGAATCGCTCAGCGGCGAGGGCTGGCAGCAGATCAAAGCGCCTGATAAGTTGCCGCGGTAAGCGTCGCTGGGCTTACCGTAGCAGGTGCGGCCTATCTCTTCCCGAACTTAAAACGCCGGCCAAGGATCATTTTCACCAGCAAATGATCGGTGCCGCCGGTCAGGCCAACGCCAACACCGAGGTTGAATTCCCAGTTGGGACCGAGATTCAGGTCGATGGCCGGATAGATCGCCTGCAGCTGGTTGGGTAGCGGGTCGAAGCCGGTGACGGACCCAAAGTCGCTGTAATATTCAAAGCCCGCGCTGACCCGTTTCGTGACGTCGTAGCTTACCTTAGCGTCGGGCGCGAACGTGACTCCTTTGCTCACGCTCAGCCCGTGGAAGGAGCGATCCACGGCCGGATTGACGGCCAGGTACCAACGGTCCAGTTGCTTGTCGATGATGGGCCGGATCTCCCAGGTCCAGGTGTCGGGCGAGTAGGAGCGGCGCTGGTAGCCGACCTCGGTGGAAAGACTCACGTTCACCGGCCAGTGCCATGCCTCCGGGACGCGGACGCGCGGGCGTATATGGTCGCCTACCCATTGGTAACCCTCGCCGGCGCGGTAGCTCATGAAAATATAGAACCCGGTTTCAAACCAACTGGTGAAGCCCTGCGTGATTTCGATAGTCTCGTGCAGTGCGTGCTCGTCAGGACGCACACCATCCACCTCGGTCTTCGAGCCTTCGAAGGTGAAGTTCGAGTGCAGCTCCACCATGGTGCGTTCTGGGGGCACCAATTCGCTGCCATATACCTGCACCTCGTAATTGCCTTGCGCCCGGGCCGATGTGGCGGCTATCAGACACAAGGGGAGCGTCAGCAGGACCCGGGCACACTGAATGCTAAGCTCGGTACGCAATCAGTTCGCAAGCCGTTTGGCAACCACCAGTGTGATATCGTCGGCGGGCGGCGCGCCGGCGGTGAAGTCTTCCACCTGCTGGTTGATGCATTTGATGATCGACTCCGCGCTCTGCTCCCGCAGCCCAGCCAGGACTTGCGCCAGCCGCTCCTCGCCGAATTCCTCATCGGCATTCGGTCGGACCGCTTCGGTGACGCCATCGCTGAACAGCAGTACTGCATCGCCCGGGTCCAGGCGGCAGACGGCCTGTTTATACTGCGCCATGGGCAGAATGCCCAGGATCAGGCCGGTGCCTTCCAGCTTATCCACCGAGCCGTCGGCGTGAGCCACCAGCGGCGGATTGTGGCCGGCGTTCACGTAGGTCAGCTCGCCGGTCTTGGGGTCCAGCACGCCGATGAAAAACGTAATGAACCGGTTCGACGGACAATTCGACGAAATGATGCGGTTGAGACGCGTCACCAGGGCGGCCAAGTTGGTTGGATCGTCGAACAGCACTTGCACGCGCGCCTGCAAACTGGACATCAGCAGAGCCGCGGGCATTCCCTTCCCCGCCACATCGCCCACCAGCAATCCGACGCGCCCATCGGGATACGGCAGGAAATCGTAATAATCGCCGCCCACGCCGCGGCACGCCGCGTTGTATCCAGACAGATCCACTCCGGCCACTTGGGGCGCGGTTACGGGCAACAAGTTGCGCTGGATTTCGGCGGCTTGGTCCAGCTCTTTGGCGTGCAGCCGCTCGGTGGCTTCCACTTCCGCCAGGCGCGTGTGTTCAATTCGAATGGCCGCCACGTTGGCCATTACGGTGAGCAGGCTGAGATCGTCCTTGGTGAACTCGTGGATGAAATGGGGCGAGTCCAGGTAGATGAGCCCGATCACGCGATCGTCGGTCTGTAGCGGAACCGCCAGCATGCTGCGAATCTGCTGCTGAACGATACTCATGCGGTCGGCAAACGCCTCATCCAAACGGGCGTCGCGCACCAGCAGCGAAGTCTTCTCTTTGATGACGCGATCGCGCACCGCGCTGCTGATACGGAAGCCCTCGCCCAGCGCCGCTTGCACCACCAGCTCCTCACCCTCGAGCGTCATCAGCACGCCGCGAGTGGCGCCCACGGCCTCGACGGATAGATTCATGATGAGCTTGAAGAGTTCCGCCAGCGGCATGTTCCCCGCCAGCTCGCGTCCGGCGCGAATCAGCGCGCGCATTTGTGGACCGCCCTCGATCTTGTCTTCCTGGCTCAGCACGCCCTTCAGGCTGGTAGCCACCGTGGTGGACGCGGTAGTGGCCGGCGTGAGCCCTTCAATGAAGATGACGGTATGATCGCTTTGCGGAGGCAGCGAGTTCTCGCCGAAATCCAGTGCAATGTGCCCGGCGGTCACGCGATCGTTCTTGCCCAGCGGATAGGGGCTGGTGATCCGCACGCCATTGACGAAGGTGCCGTTCTTGCTACCCAGGTCGCGAACCAACCAGGTATCGCCTTCCCGCTCCAACGCTAAGTGCTGGCGGGATAGTCCGGCGTCCTCCGGGTAGCACAGCTCGTTGGCGCTCGAACGGCCGAGCGTATAGCGTTCACGCTCCAGCGCGAGCGGCCGCGTTGCGCCGTCCGGCGTATGGATCAGTAGTTCTCTTGGAATGAATTTGGCCGCGACGCCAGCCATATCTATTTAGAGTAACTTAAATCGATGAGGATCATAGTGTACTATGTCGGCAAGCCGCGCGATCCGAATGCCAATCGCATGGCTGACGAATTCATCCAGCGCTCCACGCGCTACGGCCGGTGTGAAATGCGCGAAGTCGTTCCCGCGCGCTTCGACCCGTGGATGAAGCATCCCAGCGCAACCAAAGTTTTGCTCGATCCCGCCGGCAAGCCGATGGATTCCCCCCGATTCGCCAAGCTGGTGGCAACGGCCGAGCAGGAAGCGCGCGATCTGGTCTTCTTGATTGGCGGCGCCACCGGCCTCCCCGAGCCATGGCGCCAAAAGGGCGGGCTGCTGCTCTCGCTATCAACCATGACGCTGCCGCACGAGCTGGCTCGCGTCGTGCTGGCCGAACAGATCTATCGCGCGTTCACCATGCTGCGGGGCCATCCGTACCCGAAATAGCGGATGGCGCAGGCCTCCCATTGACAACGTCTCGCCCTACGTGATAATTTCACCCCAGTGTTATATCAGTAGTTTCCGTAGGGATGACTCTGGAAGTGTAACAATTGGGACGTTGAACTCGCCAGTCCAAAGGTACTGTTAATGTTTTCACTGGATCCACGGCCTGGGGCGAGCCGAGCAAGGAATCGCACTATAATCATTTGAGAGGTGTAACGATGAGAGCTAAGTTCTATGTTTTCGTGGCTGGCCTCGGTTTGCTCGCCACCGCCGCGCCGATGATGGCGCATCATTCTTTTACGGCTGAGTATGACGCCGCCAAGCCGGTCACCCTTAAGGGCTCGGTCACCAAGGTGGAGTGGATGAATCCGCACGCTCGCTTTTACATCGACGTGAAGGACGATTCGGGCACCGTCACCAATTGGGAACTCGAGCTCGGCAGCCCCAACGCGCTGATGCGCCTGGGTTGGACGCGCCATTCCCTGCAACCCGGCGACGTGGTCACGGTGGAAGGCTCTCTGGCCAAGGACGGCTCCAAGCTGGCTAACGCGCGCAAAGTCACTTTCGCGGACGGCCGCAAGGTGTTCGCAGGTTCAGCCGCGGACAGCGAAAACAAGACCGATAGCAAGCAGTAGGCGACTGGAAACCCCATGCGATCCCCCCTAGCTATTGTTGTCGCTGGCGCCGGGCTCTTGCTCGCGACGTCGTTCCCGCTCGCGGCTCATCATTCGTTCGCGGCCGAATTCGACGCTTCGAAAAAAGTCACGCTGCAAGGTGTGGTCACCAAACTGGACTGGATGAATCCCCACATCTGGATTTATCTGGACACCAAGGACGACAGCGGTACCGTCGCCCATTGGCAGTGTGAAGGCGCGCCGCCGAATACGTTGACCCGCAACGGCTGGACGCGGGACGCGCTGAAAACCGGAGACCAGGTGACCATCGATGGCGTTCGATCCAAGGACGGCACCAACACCTGCAATGCCCGGTCCGTGAAGCTCCCGAGCGGCAAGAGCGTGTTCGCAGGATCGGCCGAGGATGGCGGTCCCAAAGGCCCCGCGCAATAGCACAGCATTGTAATTCCCTCATCGGCGCGGTTCTGTCGCTCTCGGAACCGCGACCCTACTGAGCCGCGACCGTTAGGGAGCTGGTAACCAGCGTTCGATATTAGGAGATCCCCGTGCGTATTCGTTTTCTCGCCGCCGCGCTCGCTATGGCGCTCGCCCCTGCTTTGGTCTTCGGCCAAGCCGCGGGCGGAGCCGCCGAGCTCGGCGCCAAACCGGCTGGTCCCGTGCCGCACACCCCGGATGGCAAACCCGATCTCAGCGGCATTTGGGAGCGTCCCTACGTCCCCGACATGTCCAAGAACAACCGAAACCAGACGCAGATCGGCTCGGGTGACTTGCCGTTTACCGAGGCCGGCCAGAAGGCCTGGAAAAGCTACGATCCCGCCAATGGCGATTACACCGGGAGCTGCCTGCCCTTCGGCCTGATGCGCTCCATGAACTCGCCCGATCCGATCCAAATCATGCAGAGTCCCAAGTACGTCGCGCTGTTATACGAGCAGAACACCTGGTTTCACGTGATCCCGATCGGCAAACAGCACGTCAAGGACGCGAGGCCCACCTGGTTCGGCGATTCCATCGGCGTTTGGGACGGCGACACGTTTGTGGTCGACACCGTCAACTTCAACGGTCGCACGCGCCTCGACACCATCGGCCATCCCCATAGCGACGCCCTGCACGTGATCGAACGTTTCACCCGCACCGACGACAAGCACATCGCCTATGAAGTGACTATCGACGATCCCAAGACCTTCACCAAGCCCTGGACCAACAAGCGCATTTTCACGCTGCGTCCCGATTGGGAAATCATGGAATATTCGTGCGAAGAAAACAATAAGGACCTGTACGAGGGCCACATCAAGGCGCCTGCCCCTCCGCAGTAGCTGCGGCGCGCTGGGAGCCGCCGAGTAGTACGCTCACGCTTCTGAGACTACAAATTTACCGGCACATTTTCCTCAGTATTCCTCGTATTTTCTAAGGTGCGGGCCTTATCCCTCGTAGCCCCTTTCAAGGAGCATCCACAGATCTCAAGCAGGTGTTTCGGGGTGAACCAATCGCGATTCCACAGCGACCCGGCATCCAGCGCGACAATTGCAAACCAGCCTAGAGCCGCATCGTGCAGCCTGGCCCCGATCACGCCGAACAAGTCGCGACCCTTGATCGCCAACGAGATCGAAACGCCGAGCTTCGGTTCCTCCTCCAGTAACACTACGGCACTGGTCGTTGAAATTTCTTCCAGATTGGCGATGGTTTGGCGGATCTCACCGGGTTGCTCTTCGTAAGTCACCGTTATAAGTTCGGAGCATAAATACTGGCATGTATGAAGCATGCCGGAAGGAATGCAAAAGTTTTGCCAGTCGCCTTAGTACCCCAACTACTTGGTGTTAGACGCGTTGCAGTAATCGCCGCCCAGCGGGAGCTGAACGAAAACTAAATCCAAGTAGCGGCCGAACTTGAAGCCGACCTCTCTAAAATGGGCCACACGTTCAAATCCGAGGCGCTCATGAAACTTTAGAGACGCCGCGTTGTCCGCGTCAATCCCTCCGATCATGACGTGCTTCCCCAAGGCCGCGGCTCGCGGGATAAGCGCCTTCATCAGCCCGGAACCAGCCCCTCGCCCTCTCCACCGAGCGTGCACGTGAACTGTGTGCTCAACGGTGTAGCGATACCCGGGCCAAGAGCGAAAATCGCCAAACGAAGAGAACCCAACCACCGCATCGCCCTCCACAGCCACCAGCGTCGGATAGTCCTGTGCGCTGCGAGAACGCCACCAGGCAATGCGTTCGGCAACCGTGGCAGGCTGGTCTGAATAGATTGCGGTCGACGTGCGTAGAACGTCGTTGTACACTTCCGTAATCGCCGCAAAGTCGTCTTCCACCGCGTCGCGGATCGTCATGGCTATCTATTATATTATTTTTTCCTCTACTATAATAGAGGAATGATTATCGGACGCCAGCGCCGCGCCCCCACCAAGCCTCGGAACGACATCGGAAAGGCTCTGGCCGCCCGGATCCGTTTGGAACGCACGTCGCGCCATTGGCCGATGGAGGAACTTTCGAAGCGCGCCGGCGTTTCCCGCGCCATGATCAGCAAGATCGAGCGCCAGGAGTGTAGTCCCACCGCCAGCGTGCTCGGCCGCCTCAGCGGGGCGTTCGGCATTAGCATGTCCGCCCTGCTTGTGAATGCCGAAGCCGATGGCCAAAGGCTCTTACGCTTCGAAGAGCAGCAAGTTTGGACGGATCCCGAGACCAAATACATACGGCGAGCGGTGTCCCCGCTCACGGGGGCGCCGTTGCAACTTATCGAGGTGGAGCTGCCACCGCGGGCAAAAGTCACTTTTCCCGCAAAAGCCTATGCCTTCTTACACCAGCAAATCTGGATTCTGTCGGGACGTCTGGTCTTCTCGGAAGGCCCCGATGTTCATAATCTTGGGCGGGGAGATTGTTTGCAGCTCGGATATCCGCAGGAATGCACTTTCGAGAACCCCTCTGCTTCGGCGGCCTGCCGCTATCTGGTGGCAGTGATCGTTCGCTGAAGCGTGATGCCGGCATCCACGGCTTCCTCCGCCGCCAGCGCCTCGCGCCCGAGTATTCGCCGATGCATCCGCCCGACAATGTAAATGCAAACCGCCATCAGCGCCGGACACACCGCAAGCACGGCGAAGATGTAGCGCACCGGCAAAGTTGTCGACAACACGATTCCGCCCAAAATCGGCCCAGCCACCGACCCGATCTTAGCGATCGAAGTGGCCCACCCCGCCCCGTTCGCGCGATACGCGCTCGGATAGAAGATCCCGCAAATGCTGTGCATCCCGAAATGTCCGCCGATTAAGAAGCCGCCCGTAATCGCGCTCAGCACCAGAAACTCCACGTGCCCCATTGCGACGAAACTCGCCGTCACGAGCAAAATCGTCGTCATCACCGGCATGATCGTAATCGCAATCGCGCCGCGCTTATCGGTAAAACGCATCAGCAGCAGACCGCCCACCGCGCCCATCGCGGAATAAAGCGACGCCGCCGTCGCAGCCTCTTTGCGGCTGTATTTCAGCGCCTCAAAAACCACCGGCGTCCAATTCACGATGAAGAATACGGCCAGCGAACTTGCGATATATGCCATCCAAACCAGCGGCGTGATCCAGCGCAGCTCGCCCCGGAACAAGAGCGACGGCTTGAAATCCTTGTTCTGCTGGCTTTCGTCGCCTACGACAAATATCGCATTCGCGGGAATCGGCTGACCGGGCGCGATCCGCCGAAGTATCGGTGCAATCCGAGCCCTGACACGATCCGCGCTCAAGCCCTTGCTCGCCAGAAACCGAATCGATTCCGGCAGAATCGCAAACAGAATACCCGCGCAAACTAGCGAGACCGCGCCTCCGAAAACGAACACCGATTTCCAGCCGAACTTCGGAATCAGCCAGATTGCAATGGGCCCGCCCAGCGCCGTGCCTAGCGAATAGCCCATCATGATCACCGTCACGATGGTCGCCCGGTATCGCTTCGGCGCGTACTCGATGTTCAGCGCCCACGCCAGCGGCAACATCCCGCCCAGCGGCAGGCCATCGATGAAGCGCAGCGAAACGAGCGACCGATAACTGCTGGCCAGCGCGAAGCACATGGTCAGGACTCCGAACAGCGCCGTCGCCAAAACCACCATGGGACGCCGTCCCACGCGATCGCCCAAATAGCCCAGCGCGAACCCGCCGACCATCGTCCCGAACAGGCCCACGCTGAAGATGTTGCCGAGCTGAATCTTGCTCAGATGGTATTGCGCGCCGAAGTACGGCGCCGCGAAGCTGATCAGATTGGTGTCCAGGCCGTCGAAGAAGGTGATGATCCACGAGACCAGCACCAGCCCGATGAGGAACCGGCCCAGCTTCTGCCGCTCAATGATTTCCGAAACGTCGACGATGTTCCGTTCAGCCAACGGCTACTACGATATCATCTTGACATGCGCAGGTTGATCGAGATTTTTGCGGCGGCGGCCGTCTTCTCCGGGGCATTCTTCTTCAGTGCCGCTAGCGGCGTGGCCAAGCCCGAGTACGCGCGCCGAACGCAGAAGGAATGCAACTTCTGCCATCCGCCCGACTCCTGGAACTTGAATAACGCCGGCAAGTATTACCGCGATCATCATTACTCGCTGCAAGGCTACGTCCCACCGAAGACGGACACCAAACAAGGCAAGAATTAGCCGCGTTCCCTGTCTCCCTTGTCTCCCTCGTATTCCTGGAATTCTGACTTCTAACTTCCGCGCCCTCCCGTTTCATTCCCATGACTGACTTCCCCGCCCAAACGCGCCATCATAGTTGAAGAGAACGAGTCGATAAGTGACGAATGATTCCTTCTCTGGAGCAATTGATGCAGGCCAATACCCTGACTGAACTCGCCCAAGCCACTTCCGAACCGCCGCCCGCGCCGCTTTCGCCACACGAGCTGGACAGAATCAATGCCTACTGGCGCGCCGCCAACTACTTGTCGGTCGGACAGATCTATCTGTTGGATAACCCGCTGCTCACCGAGCCGTTGCGCCTGGAACACATCAAGCCCCGGCTGCTTGGCCACTGGGGTACCACGCCTGGCCTCAACTTCGTCTACGCGCATTGCAACCGGATCATCAAGAAATACGATCTCGACATGATCTACATCTGCGGTCCCGGCCATGGCGGACCGGGCATGGTTGCCAACACCTACCTGGAAGGAACCTACAGCGAGTTTTTCCCCAACATCACGCAAGACGCCGTGGGCATGCGGCGCTTGTTCAAGCAGTTTTCATTTCCAGGCGGCATCCCCAGCCACGACGCGCCGGAGACCCCGGGCTCCATTAACGAAGGCGGCGAGCTCGGCTACTCGTTGCTGCACGCTTACGGCGCGGTGTTCGACAACCCGAGCTTGATCGCGTGCTGCGTCATCGGCGATGGAGAAGCGGAGACCGGCGCGCTGGCCACCAGTTGGCACTCGAACAAATTTCTGAACCCGCAACGCGACGGCGCGGTGCTTCCGATCCTCCATCTGAACGGCTACAAAATCGCCGGCCCCACCGTCCTCGCGCGCATTCCGCGTCCCGAGCTGGCTGAGCTGCTGCGAGGCTACGGCTATCATCCGTACTTCGTCTCCGGCCATGAGCCCGAGCCGATGCACCAAGCGATGGCGGCGGCGCTCGATTCCATCATCGAGGAAATCCAGGCCATCCAGAAGGGCGCACGCGAACACGGCTTCTCCGAGCGCCCGCTCTGGCCGATGATCGTGCTCGAATCGCCCAAAGGCTGGACCGGGCCGAAGGTGGTGGACGGCGTTCAAGTGGAAGGCACCTTCCGCGCTCATCAGGTCCCGCTCTCCGAGCTCGCCACCAAACCGGATCACCTGCGGATGCTCGAAGAATGGATGAAGAGCTACCAGCCGCAAGAGCTGTTCGATTCCAATGGCACATTCATCGCCGAGCTGGCTGAACTGGCGCCCAAGGGCACTCGCCGCATGGGAGCGAATCCACACGCCAACGGCGGCCTGCTGCTACGCGACCTGCATCTTCCGGACTTCCGCGCGTATGCCGTCAACGTTCCCAAGCACGGTACTGAAACCGCCGAAGCCACCCGCGTGCTGGGCGAAATGCTACGCGATGTCGTCAAGCTGAACGATCCCTTCCATAACTTCCGCGTCTTCGGACCCGACGAGACCGCGTCCAATCGCCTCAATGCCGTGTTTGAGGTGACGAACCGCGACTCTACCGCCAAGATTTTTCCATACGACGACCACATCGCGCCCGACGGCCGCGTCATGGAAGTGCTCAGCGAGCACATGTGCCAGGGCTGGCTCGAAGGCTACCTGCTTACCGGCCGCCACGGCTTTTTTTCCTGCTACGAAGCTTTCATTCACATTGTCGATTCGATGTTCAACCAGCACGCCAAATGGCTGAAGGTCTGCCGGAATATTCCCTGGCGACGGCCGATCGCGTCGCTCAACTACCTGCTGACGTCGCACGTCTGGCGTCAGGATCACAACGGATTCAGCCACCAGGATCCCGGCTTCATCGATAACGTGGTCAACAAGAAGGCGGACGTGGTGCGCGTCTATCTTCCTCCGGACGCGAATTGCCTGCTCTCCGTCGCCGACCACTGCCTGCGCAGCCGCAATTACGTCAATGTGATCGTGGCCGGAAAGCAGCCGGCCCTGCAGTATCTCGATATGGACGCGGCCATCAAACACTGCACCGCCGGTGTCGGCATTTGGGATTGGGCCAGCAACGATCAAGGCTCCGAGCCCGACCTGGTGATGGCCTGTTGCGGTGACATTCCCACGCTCGAAACGCTAGCCGCCGTGGACCTGCTGCGAAAGCTGGTTCCCGATTTGAAAATTCGTGTCGTCAACGTCGTGGACTTGATGACCCTGCAGCCTTCGAGCGAACATCCTCACGGACTCTCCGATCGCGATTTCGACGCGATCTTTACCTGCGACAAACCCATCGTGTTCGCATTCCACGGCTACCCCTGGCTGATCCATCGCCTGACCTATCGGCGTACCAACCATAACAACATGCACGTGCGCGGGTACAAAGAGGAAGGCACCACAACCACGCCCTTCGACATGACGGTGATGAACGATCTGGATCGCTTCCATTTGGCGGGCGACGCCATCGATCGCATTCCCCGGCTGCGCAGCACCGCCGGTTATCCCAAGCAGTACCTCAGAGACCGCCTTATCGAGCATAAACTCTACGTCTCGCGCTGGGGCGACGACATGCCCGAAATCAAGAATTGGAGATGGCCGGCGGCATGAGGGTCCTGGTCCTGAACGTTGGTTCCAGCACTCTCAAATGCTGGTTTCAGGACATGCCCGGGGGCCAGGTCTGGACTGCGAAAAAGGAATGGAAATCGTCGGAAAACGGCGAGGCTCTTATTGGCGGCCTGCTTCAATCGGTCGGTTTGCCGCGTGAAATCGAAATTGTCGGTCACCGCATCGTGCACGGCGGGCCCAAGTATCGCGAGAGTGTCGTAGTCACTCCCGAAGTACGCGCCGGCATCGCAGAGCAGGCCGAATTCGCGCCCGCGCACAACCGGCTGCAGCTCGCGGGAATCGAAGCGGTCGATCGGGTCATCGGACCCAGGGTGCCGCAAGTTGCGGTCTTTGATACCGCGTTTCATTCCACTCTGGCGCCTTCCGCTTACGTTTATTCAGGGCCTTATTCCTGGCTCGAGCGCGGAATCCGGCGCTACGGATTCCACGGCATCAGCGTTCAATACTCCACGCGGCGCGCGGCCGAGCTTTTGCACGCGCCAGCCGATTCGCTGCGCCTGATCGTCTGCCATCTCGGAAACGGTGCGTCGGTTTCGGCGGTGGCGTATGGCAAGAGCGTCGACACCAGCATGGGATTCACGCCGCTCGAAGGCATCATGATGGGCACGCGCTCCGGCTCCATCGACCCAAGCATCCTGGTTTACTTGCTCCGGCATGAGAGTTGTACCCCCGATCAGCTGAATGAAATCCTGAATCGTAAGTCCGGATTGCTCGGCGTTTCCGGCTTCTCCGGCGACATGCGTGAAATCCTCGAAGCCATCGAACAAGGAAATGACCGGGCGCGTCTGGCTTACGAAATCTACGCGCACCGGCTGACGCGCGAGATCGGCGCAATGCTAGCGGTGTTGGGCGGAGTGGATGCGATCGTCTTCACCGGCGGCATCGGCGAAAACTGCGCTCCGCTGCGAAAAGATGTCTGCGCTCAGCTTGGATTTCTCGATCTCAAATTGGACGCGGCGAAAAATGCGCATCCTAATTTGGATGAAAATATCGCGACGGGCGGCTCACCGGTACAAGTTCTGGTTATTCGTGCGGACGAAGACTCGGAAATCGCTCGGGAATGTCTGCGCCTCCATTCAGCACAGCCGCTTCGTGCGTGACGCCCGTTCGGTCTTTCGGCAGGCGCAGCCAAAAAAGCGCACCGCCCTTCAACCGGCCAGGACCGTCTTCGGCCCAGATGTCGCCGCCATGATCGAGCAGCGTTTGGCGCGATAGGGCCAAGCCCGAGCCCGTTTCTCTTGCCCGCGGTAACGAAAGGCTGGAACAACCGGCCTTGCAGCGAAGCGCTGATGCCCGGCCCGTTATCCTCGAAGCGAACCATAACATTTTCGCCGTCGGCTTCCGCTCGAATGGAGATGCGGCCGCCGGAGCGCATGGCCTCGATGGCGTTCTGAAACAGGTTCGCGAACACGCGTTCCATGCGCGCGCGCTCCATGGGGCATTCCAGACCATCGGCGACGTTCAAATCCAGCGCGATTCCGCGCGCATCAGCCGACGGCGCCACCGTATTCCAAGCGGCCGAAATTACCTCGCGCAAGCCGCACAACTCGCTGCCGCTCGATGTTCCGCGCACCACGTCCAGCAACTGCTGCAGCATGTCTTGAATGCCACGCGACGCCAGGTAAATGTTGCGGGCCAGCCGCCGCGTCATCTCCTCCGGCAATTCGCTGTCCATCATCATCTCGGCGCCGGCGTAGATGGCCGCCAGGGGGTTGCGAAGGTCGTGCACGATGGATGTCGAAAGCTGTCCGATGGTCGCGATGCGCTCGTCACGGATCAAATCCAGGCGTGCCTGGCGGATGGACTCGCACATGCTTTGGAACGTCCGGGCTAGCCGTCCCAGTTCGTCCTGGCTCCGCACGTTGATCTTGTAATCGTAATTCCGTTTGGCGATTTCGGCCGCGGCCCGGTCTAGCTCGGCCACCGGCCGCATGATTTTCCGCGCCACCAGGTAGGTCATCAACAGCGCGGCCACCAGGGCCAACAGCCACAGTGCGATGATATCGCGGCGCAACTCGGCCAGCCGCTGCCGCGCGCCCGCGAGCGAACGCAAAATGAAGAGCTGGCCTACCTCGGCGCCGTTGATGTCGCGCAGCGGGGTGGGAAGCGCCAGGTAATCCGGAATTTCGGCCGAGTTCCCGAGCAGCCGCGGCAGGATGGCGGCGGTGACGGCCGGCGTGAGAGTGGAAGTGATCACGCGACTTCGCGACACGAATATGTACTCGCTGCCGCCGGTCGAGTTTTTCAGCGTCTGGACGACGCCCGCATCCACCAGATAGCCCGCCACCAGCGCGTTCAGCAGAACCGGACCAGCCGGGGACTGTACGTAAACCGGCGTGACCACTACCTGAAACAATTCATCGCCCTTTTGTACGAAGCCCGTGGCTTGAGCGGGAAACTGGGCGCGCGCCGCGCGCACCATCGGCAGGTCGTCGTTGGGCGCGAACGAAACAGGCTGGCCCAGGCTCGCTATCACACGGCCCTGCCCATCGGCGACCAGAAAAAACGCATCTTCCTTGGAAACTCGGGACCACAGCTCGCCGGCCGTATCGCGGATGGTGGCGGCGTCCTCAGTGCCAAACGCGGCCCGGACGTCGGACATGGTGCTCAGGATTTCGCTGATCGCGCCCAGCCGGTTCGCGCGCGCTTTCCATAAGGATTCGTAGGCTTGAAAGCTCTCCTTGGCCTCTTGCTCCACGTTCGAATAGCTGGCGCGAACGACATCGCGCTCTACCAGCCAGCCGGTAACGGCGAACGCCAGAGTGATCACCAGCGAAGTGGGAAGCAGGAGTTTCCACAACAAAGATAGTCGGGAAAAGTTCACGGCTTGGCCCCCATATAGCTTCCCGAATAACCGCCAGAATCGGCCGGCGGATAATCCTTCCCGAACTTATTCTTGTGCGGCAATTCGAGAAAACCGCTTTCCGAGATCTCAATGGCCGGGAGTTGGAGCGGGCCGTCACCCACCTCGATGGTTCGCGTCAGCGCGGCCAAGGTTTCCTCGGCGGCGCGTTCGTGAAACACATGCAAGCGATAGGACCCCGCGGGGACATTCGCGATCTCGAAGGCACCGGTTTTCGCCGACGTCGCGAAGTAGGGCGATTTCAACACCACGATCACCGCGCTCATGGTGGGATGGATATTGCAGAATACCCGCACCACGCCCTCGCGGCGGAAAGCGAGAGATCTGGTGGTGCCGGGCGGATACAAGCCAATGTCGAAGATCTGGCCATTGTAGTTCGAAAATGCGTTGTGGAAGATCGGATCGAAGTTGGGAAAATCCACCGTCGTCCCTACTGTGATTGCGAGCGCGTGGGGAAGGAAGGTTTTGTTCTTCTGCACCATCTGGGCCCGTCCCGCGCTGGCCGGAATTACGGGCGCTCCCGACAGAGGCTCCAGCCACACCACAACTCCCGAGTAATCGGTGTGTTTGCGTACGCTCGGATCGTGCGACGACAGCAGGTCCACTCGGCCGCTAACGCTACCGGCCACCGCGCCAGTGACCAAAACAAGGGCCAGCGCGCAGCTTCTAAAACAAATAGGCAACACCCAAATCATAATGATCGTTCAACCGATTTCCCAGACCCAGATACGTGGTCCGCACTTGTCCGCCCTCCAGGCTCACGATGACATTGGGCGCGATGCGATACATCAAGTTGCTGAAGTAGCCCTGATTCTTACCGATGTAGCCGTAGGCCAGGTCGGAGTTGCGATCGTCCTGCTGGCCGCCGTACAAGTCCCAGGCCAGCCGCTCCGTGATCGGCACGCGGATCTGCGCCCATCCGCCGGTACTGTGCACGGCATTCACGCCGGTGCCATCATAAATCTGCACAATGTATCCTTGCGGCAGCGCGCCCAGCGGCTCGACGTTCTGGCCATGGAAAACCATTCCCGAGAATTCGAGCTTCGGAAGCGGCCTTAGGAACCAGTCGAAGGAATAAATCTCGGAAGGGACGAGGGTTTCGATGACGCGGTTCTGGTTGTAGTGATAGCCGCCGGCAATCTCGAAGCGATCGTTGGCGCTCCAACGATGCCACAACTCCAAACGTCCTTCGGCGCCCGGCCTGGAATATTCCTGCTGTTGTGAGTTCTCCATGTAGACGTAGAGCGTGGAGGGATAGTCCAGGGAGCTCGTGACGATCACGCCGGCCTGCAAGCGCAATCCGCTGTTTTCACCCAATGAAAATCGCTGTTCCACGCGCGCCTGCGGTTGCCATAACCACAAGTTCCCCGCCCCGCTGAGCGGCGAGTAGCCGACCTGGGCGAAAGAATCGGGATTGCGCGGCGAGATGATTGGTTTATCCTGCCCAAACATCACACTGGTATTCTTCCAATCGATATCGATGGCCGCGGTGCGCAGGCGTACCAGATGATCGAGCGAGGAGGTGCTGCCGCCAAAAAAATCCAGGTAGACGGACCCGCTGATTTTTCCATTCCAGAATGTCTCGGGACCGTTGAACAAAAGGCCCAAGGTGCTTTGCCGCAAGGTGCCGTCACCGGTCATTTCTCCGGGAGTAGGGGACGCCACCAACGGATTCTCCGCGCCTCCATTGAAACGGCCATTCACGGAAGCATTAAACAGCGCCATGCCGGTAATGCGGATGGGAAATTTTTCGGAAGCCTCTACCTTGGTTTGAGCCAATTCGTCGATTCGGTTCTGGTCTATCGCCTGGCGCTCGGCGGTTTCTGTCTGCGCGGCGCCGGGTTCGGCTGGTGGGGTTCGCAATCCGGATACTTCTTGCCGCAGTGCGCGCACTTCCTCCAGCAACGCCTGATTGTCCTTCTCCAATTGATCGAGACGGTTCAGGATCTGTTCCATTTGCGGCGTTGTTTGGCTATAAGCGGCCGTGCTGATCCCCAATAGCGCCGCCCAAGATATGGCCCTCTGAAACTTATTCCATTCGCGTTTCATTTGCTAGAAGCTGCTCCAGTTTCTCCCGCACCAAAGCGGGTGAATAGGGTTTAGCGAAGACCGCGGCGACGCCGCGCTGGCGCAAGCGATCGGAAACGTTCGGATCGGTGGAGCCGGTGATCACGACAATCGGAATTGCGCGGTGCGCTTGGTTGGCCCGCACCCGGTCGATCAGTTCGAAGCCATCCATTCCGGGCATGTGCAGATCGGTGACCAGCGCGCGAATATTTTCATCCCGGTTTTCGAGCACCTCCCAGGCCCGTTCGGCGCTCGACGCCAACACAATCTTCAGACCGCGGATCGAGCTGAAGATGATCTCGAGCGTTGAGGCGCAAGTTTCGGCGTCCTCCACCACCAGCACTGCCCGCCCATTCATCTCGCTCTTCCCGCGGTCGTTCATCACGGCAGAAACCGGTATCCCACGCCATGCACCGTCAAAAAGTGACGTGGCGAGTTCGCGTCGGATTCCAGCTTCTGGCGAAGCCGCACCACGTGCGCGTCCACGGTACGAGTGTTCGGAAACGACTCGTAGCCCCAAACGGAATTCAGGATCATGTCGCGCGTCAACGGCCGGTCCGGATTTTGCAGAAAATACGTAAGGAGGTTATATTCCGCCGGCGTCATTTTCAACGGATCGCCGCGCTTGGTGACCACTCGCCGTTCAAAATCCACCGCAATGGCGCCAAACTGCGCCACCTTGCGCGCATCCGGCGACGTCCTTCGCAACACCGCCCGTATCCGCGCCAGCAGTTCCCGGGAGCCGAAAGGCTTGACGATATAATCGTCGGCTCCGATTTCGAGCAGCAGCACTTTATCCACTTCCTCACCAATCGCGCTTAAGACGATGATGGGCGTTTTCAAATTGGCCGCGCGTATCTGCTTGCAAATCTCGGTGCCATTCATTCCGGGAAGACGCAGATCCACCAGCATTAAATCCGGCTTCACGGAAAGGGCGCGCTCAAAACCCGTTTTTCCATCGGCTACCAGGATGGGCGAAAATCCTTCCTGCTCCAGCATGATGCCGATGGTGTCGCGCAGGCTCTCGTCGTCGTCGATGACAAGAATTGTCGTCATGTATACAGGGCTCTCTATAATCCTATCGCGGCGCACTGCGCCGGCCTGCATACAAGCGCCCGCAAATACCTGTTTTTACTAAACCTTTACATCTCGGCAACGACTCACATAGGCCGCTCCTTCGATGATAGAAATCGAGCGAGCGCGCAAGACGCCTGGTCTTTCGTCGTGTGCGTGAATCCCGAACAGGAGTGAGTGTGGACGTCTCCGGAGAAACGTTGCGGCTGCGTAATATCGGGCCATTTACTCTAAGAGAGAATCTTTATGCCAGCGCGATGACCCTGCCCAAGCATTCTCACCCGGAGGCGTACATTACATTCGTCA
>JBKQHJ010000067.1:0-7065 GCA_052148835.1 Bryobacteraceae bacterium | reverse complement strand
CTCCAGAAACGCGGGCCATTTATTTTCTAGACGGGAATGCAGCGCCTGGTCCCCGGCCAGGTACCGCAGGTCCAGGAGATTGATGTCGAGATCGATGTTCTGCTCGCGAAACTCCAGGCACTCGGAGATGGTCCGGACCGTATGATTGAGGCGCAAGCCGGCATCCCACAGCAGCCGCACACACTCGGCTAAGGGTTCCCGTAGCGACACCCAGGGCGACTCGCCTTCGAGCAGCACCAGAATGTCCACGGTGGCGTAGGGAAACAGTTCCCGCTTTCCGTATCCGCCGGCGGCGAGCATCACGGCGCCCTGCGGCAGAACCGGTTCGATGGTGGTCTGGTAAGCATCCACGGCCACTGCGTCAATCATCCGCGCCAGGGCGATCTGAGCATCGGCGGCGCATCCGGTTTTGAAGAATTCCTGTTCAGCGTGTCGCCATGCGGAGCTGGAGTGTAACTTTGGCAATCCGCGCCCACGCGCGGTCGCTGTTGATTCGGCCATCGGTTCCATGAAACTGCTCAAGATTCAGTATCACGCAGCGGACGCTGGCTGGGAAGGAGTTATGAGATCCATCCAAATTATCTATTAGCCTGCATTTACAAAGGTTTGTGCACTCCCGAGCACCGTTGAAGGAAGGCTCTGAGCCAGCGCCTTTATGCCTTTTTCATCATTGCCACCCTACACTTCTGAGCATGAATGTCGCTCGGGCTTTGCGGTATTCCGGCGTTGCGTTCCTGCTTTTCCTGGCCGGGGTTGAGCTAAACGCTCAAGGCGCCCCGGTGCCGGCAGCATTTCGCACCAGCTCCCAAATGGTGTTGGTTCCCGTTACCGTCACCGACCACAACGGGAAAACCATCGACGGCCTGCGAGCACAGGACTTCAATATTTTCGAGGATCGCGTCGCGCAGCCGATCGTATCGTTCACCGCCGAGGATGCTCCGGCTTCGGTAGGTCTAATCCTGGATATCAGCGGCAGCATGCGGGATGCGCTCGATTCCTCCAAGGGCGTGGCCCACTCGTTCCTTGAAACCGCAAACCCGGAGGATGAATTTCTATTGCTGACTGTCTCCACCCAGCCGGACTCAGTTTCGAATTTCACAACCGACCTCGCGAATCTGGAAGATAACATCGAGCGCACCAGCTCGGGAGGAATGACGGCGCTCATCGACACGGTTTATTTGGGACTGAACCACATGCGGAAGGCCCATCAACCCCGCAGGGCGCTGCTGATTCTTTCCGATGGCATGGACAACTATAGCCGCTATTCGAAAGGCGAGCTGATGCGGGTGGCGCTCGAAGCCGACGTTCAAGTCTACGCCATCATCGTGGGCGGCCGATCGGGCGGCTCCTCATCGGGTGGTGCGCCGTTCCGGCCCAGCATGGCCGCGAAACCCATCGACCAGGCGAGAGAGCGCGAAGGCCCCAACATGCTGGAAGAACTTTCGGAAAAGACCGGTGGACTCTACTTCCACGTGCGAAGCGGCGCGGAGGCGAAGGAGGCGGCGATCAAAGCCGGCCGCGCGTTGCGCAACGAGTACGTGATCGGATACCAGCCGACCAGCTCGGCGGCCGCGGGAAAATGGCACGAGGTTCGCGTGAAATCGAATGTGCCGAAAGCGCGCATCTCCGCGCGCAACGGATACTACGCGCCTTAGTCAGAATGAACAACCTGATACTGAACGCGGCCGTGAGGGAGTCGGTCCGAAAAGGCCCGAGGCTGCGCGACGTCTAGCTTGAAAATCGCGACAGCCTCTGTTGCGCAAAACACTTGTCCTCGTCGGTGAACAGATGGCTCCAGGTCTCCTTGAGCACCAGGCGCTCAATGGAGAAGGCCTCCTTGCCGCAACGGTGCAGGAACTCCAGGCTGTTGCCTTCCGATTTCCGCAACTCGGACTGAACGGAGGCAATGCCGCCCTTGTACTGTTTATAGTTACGCGAGAACTGGCGGTAAAATCCAATCTGCCGGTAGCCTAACAGCCGCCACTGCCGATAGAGAAATCCCAACGCTCTTTCAAGGTCCGCTTCGTCGTGCGGGATGGCCACCGGTGAGCATCTTATCCCATCCGGCACCCGGCCTTTGTGACCCGTGGTGCCGCCGGGCCCGTGAACTCTATCTCACTGTTTCTTCTCAACGATGTTGTTGCCGAAGATGAATCCTATTTCGGCCACGGCCCGAGGCTGATTCGTATTCACGCCCGTGGGGCCGAATACGTCGCCCGGCGTCACGCTCGAGGCATGCACCCAAGACAGGTCGCCGCGAAAGAAGAAGCCGCCGTATTGAAACGTGGGCGTCAAGGTAATCGACGTTCCCGAACTGCCCGGACCGTACATCAGATTCACGGAGTCCGCCGCGGCGCTTCCCGAACTGGTGATGTATTCATAGCGCACCGGCAGCGAGAAGCCATGCTTAAAGGCATAGCTCAGCAATATCGCGCCGCCATTGGTGTGCGCACCAGAGGGAATTCCGATACTCGGATTGCTTGGCACGTCGGTGAATTGATAGTAGGGCTGAATGATCCAGGAGCCCTTGGTGTACGTGTAGATGACGTTGTAGATGCTGCCGTTGTTCTGCACGGGCGTGGCGTAAGTCTGAAACTTTGTCTGCCCGTAATTTCCACCGGCCACGAACGAAATGGCATGGGGGCCGTTGGCATACGCTAAAGCGCCCGACAGCCAGGTGTAGCGATTGGAATAGAACCCGTCGTTCCAACTCAGCGAGGCGGTGAATTTCCCCATGGTCTGATTCACTTGAACGCCACGATTTACCGCGTTTTCCTGGTTCCACAACAGTCCGCGGTCGATGTTCATATTTTCGAACGAGAACGTGTACTCAGCGCCTATCAATGTGGGCAGCGCGCCAATCAGGAAGGATGTGTTTTTGCCGGCCTGCAGCTTCGCAAAGGCGACTGGCACCGGGCCATAAAGTTCCGACAGAGTTTTGTCGGTTTGGAGGAACGGCGTTCCCAGAGCAGGGACCGTGTAAGCGCCCGCCTGGACGTAGAACTGAAACCAGCCGTCGGTTTTCTGCAAGAAAATTTGACCGTTGCTCAGAGCCGATTGCGTATTGCTGTCGCCGAAGACGTGATTCCCCTGCCACATGCCAAAGCCGGTAACGATGCCGTTGACATCCAGTTTGCCAAGAGGTCCAGCGTCGAAGACGGCGGGCGGAAGGTTCGACACCGGTCCTGTTATTGCCGGGGTGCTGAGCGCAGTTGGCGCTGCCGGGGCTGCTGGCGCCTGACCGGCAGGAAGGGCCGCTTGAGCTGGAGGAGCAGAGGACTGGCCCGCGGGTGCCGGGGGGTCGGCCGGTGCAGGCCCGCTCTGGGCGGCGCAAACCGCGACTAAACCGAAGCAAACAGCAATGGCACCGAGGTTTTTCAAATACTCGAATTTCATAACTTCTCCTGAAATGGATTTACGTTTACGGCCGGCTCAAAGGCGCCGGAGACCCGTACACAGCGCGGTGCACAGAGGATTGCAAGTTGTTATTTCTAAGGAACGTACGCCGCTTCCTACGCTTGGTTAGCGCAGGGCTCTCCAGCAAAGCGAAACCACCGCTGGAGCCGATCAAAAGTACATGAAGCTATCTATGCTTTTGGGAATGGTAACGGCAAATATCGCACAATGCCAATAGAAAATTTGGATCGATCTGATTCACCGTGGGGCCAGTGAGCGTCCTTGGCATTATCGCACAGATTCAAATTATTTATTGGCAAAAACTGCGGCCAGCCAATAGAATGGCTGCTTGTTTCACGGAGCTCCAGGTTTCACGGAGCACATAGCGGCAACGGCGGTTTTCGTCGTTAGAACGGCTGGTGGCGCGCGGCGATACTGGTTAGTTTCTTCTATAGATCCGCATAAGTTATTTCGATTGGACGAGAACCCTCGGAGAGTGTAAGGTCAGTTAAAAAGCAAAATCAGCTCCACGTCGAGCGGCTAAACAATAAATCTGGAAGGGATAGATAATAATGGCCGAAAACGACGCACCTCAAATGCAACCCACGTTAGGATTAACGGGGCTGACCATGAATGCCATGGCGCTCATCGCGCCGGGAGCATTTCTTTGGCTTACATTCATCACGCAAGCGGGAGAAGGGAACACCTCGCCCTCCATGTGGATTGGCATCCTGTTCGCGACAGCGCTGTGTTTAGCCACGGCGGTCTGCTACGCAGAGATGGCAAAGCTGTACCCAGGAACGGGCAGCTCCTACTATTTCGCGGAACAGTCTTTTCTGAATCACGAGAAGGCGTGGCCTTATGCGCGCCTGGCGAAATTCATCGTCGGTTGGGGCTCGCACTTGTACTATTGGATCTATGTCGGCGCAATGGTCGCCGTCACCGGACAAATCTGCGGTTACTTAGCTGGCACGCTCTGGCCCAGCTTCATGAGCGCCGCGAATCCAGGTCCGATGTTCATGATGGCCTGTGCGATCGTCTTCGCTTACGGTGTGGCCTACATCGCCTCGCGCGGCGTTACCGGATCGACGGCGGTCAACATCGCAATCAACGTTATCCAGATCAGCGCCCTGATCGTTTTCTCGGTAATGGCGTTGAGCTATCGCATGAATCATCCGGCTGGGTCCGCTGCCCAGCAATTCGACCCGATGTCGGGCGATTCCTACACCTACCAGTTTCAAACTCAAAAGCAGACGGTGAATGGCCAGTCGACCGACGTGGTGGTGCGCGATGCCAACGGCATTCCCAAGGCGCTGCTCGATTCGGCCGGCAAGCCCGTGCCGTACACCATTAGCTATCCCGAGCATGACGCCAGTGGCAACTTCCTCTCGCATCCCTCGGCCGGATCTGTCATCGGCGTCCATAGCTTCGGATGGATGTTCGTCCAGGCCAACCTGGCCATCCTGATCCTGGTCGGCTTCGAATCTGTCACCTCGATGGGCGGCGAGGCTAAGAACGCCAAACGCGACATCCCGATCGCCGTTATCGTCTCGCTGCTGGTCCAAGGCTGCTTCTGCTACCTGTTTGAGTACTTCGCGGCCAACTACGTCTTGAACAGTGGATACACCATGCAAAACGCTACCGGCTCGGCGGCGCCCATCGGCGACCTGATGATCATGGTCGGCAATACCATCTTTGGGCCCGGCAACGGACGGATCTTCATGCTGGTGGAAGCGTTCACCGTGTTCCTGGCGTTGATCGGCACCACGCTCTCTTGCATGAACACCGGCGCTCGCGTGACCTACGCCATGGGCAAGGACGATGAATTGTCCGGCGGCCTCGGCACGCTGCATCACAAGACCCTGACGCCGCACCGCGCCATCTGGACGCTGGCGACGATCGCTGCAATCCTGGGCTGCCTGGGCCTGGCCGTGCTGTTCGGCAACGCCGGCGCCGCGAGCTTAAGCGACGCCACCATCAAGGCGCTTCCTCAAGGCTTCTGGTCCAGCTTCGGCTATATGTCGCACGATACGATGGCGGCATTACCCAACAGCCTGCTTACCGTTGAGCTGTCGTCGAACTTCGGGACGTTCCTGCTCTACGCACTCAGCTGCGTGGTTTGCCTGGTGGCCTACCACAATCATCCCAGCTTCAACTTCGTCAAGCATCTGGCCATCCCGGTGTTTGGTTTGCTTGCGAACCTAACGTGCATGGCTTTCTATGTGGTGGGGCCGTTCATGGGCTACGGCACCAAGTTGGAGCCTCTGATCGCGTTGGGGGTCGCAGCGGTGTGGGGCATCTACGGCGGCATCTACTTCATTCGCTCCAGTAAATCCAAGGGGCGAACCACCCTTGTCAATAAACGCTTCATGGCCGCGCAGTAGCTGGTCCTCGGAGGGGCGCATCATCATGAGGTCCGGGCGGGCTACCAAGTCCGCCCGTCTTTTTTGTCGGCGCCAGCCTTTTTTGTAAGCGATGGTGAACGAATATCATGAACAATCTGAGCGCTGTGCCTAACGATAACCCAGGCCATGCTGGAGCACAGCCATCCAATTTGACGTTGGACGTCGAATTTGCGTCTTATTCCGACCCGGGCCGCCAACGTGAGCACAATGAGGACTACCTGGGCCACGTGTCGCCAACCTCGCCGGCGCACGCACGCTCGCACGGATGGCTTTTCGTGCTGGCGGACGGAGTGGGGGGTACTCAGAAAGGCGAGATAGCGTCGCGAGCAGCGGTGGAGTATCTCACCGCGGGCTTTCGCGAAGCTTCTCCATCGGAAGGACTGAGCGCGCTGCTGATGCGCTTGGCCCAAGAGGCGAACGTGCGGATTTACGAGACTGGCCGGTCCCACAGTCCGGGCGGAACCTCCATGGCGACCACCTTGGTGGCGTGCGCCTTCCGCTACGATCGCGTGGTGGTGGCCCATGCGGGCGATTCACGCTGCTATCTGATCCGCCAGCGCCAAGCCAGCTTGCTCACGCGCGATCACACGGTGGCGCAGGAACAAGCCCGTATCGGCCTGCTGACGGCGAAGGAGGCCGCGGAAGCTTCCACGCGTCACGTGCTGAGCCGGTCACTGGGCACGGATCTGTTTGTCAACATCGAAACCAGCGACATCCAGGTGTATCCCGGCGACATTCTGCTGCAGTGTTGCGACGGGCTTTATCACTCCGTGGAGCCCTCCGAGATGGCTGCCGTGGCGGGGCAAGGAGATCTCGATGCCGCGGCGAAGCGGCTGGTGGATATTGCGAACGATCGGGATGGCAGTGATAATATAAGCGTTCAACTAATCCGAGTTCGAAGCGTGGAACGCGTGGGAATGTATCGGGGAAGGCCTTACAAGCTGCGCTAAATCGCGTCTGCCCGGCTGGCGCGATCCTGCCTGGCTCTTTGGCTCTCACGGGTACGTTGCTCACGCACTGAATGACACTCCATCCCGGCGAACAGCTCGATCACTACCGCATTGAAGGACTCGTCGCCCGCAGCGGCATGGCTTCGATTTTTCGCGCCACCGACATGCGCAACGGGCGCGAAGTGGCGATCAAGATTCCCCATCCAGAGATGGAAGCCGATCCCGTGCTGTACGATCGGTTTCAGCGCGAGGCCGAGATCGGGCAGAAACTCGACCATCCCGGCGTCATGAAGGTGCTGGCCGACAAAGACCGC
>JBKQHJ010000066.1:0-14467 GCA_052148835.1 Bryobacteraceae bacterium | reverse complement strand
ATTCTTCTCGGTGAATCCGAACTCGCACTTCGTCCCGACCAAAACACTGGTGCTGAATCCCAAAGCGTGGACCGACGCGCCTCCCGGTACCTTCGGGGTCTCCGCGCCGTACTACATCAACAACCGGTGGCAGCGGCAACCGGCTGAATCTCTCAGCGTGGGGCGAAACTTCCGGGTTAAGGAGAAGTACAATTTCCAGATCCGGGCCGAGTTCCAGAACCCATTTAATCGCGTGTTCTACTCCGTGCCGGTTTCTGGCTATCCCTCCGGCGCTTATACGCCGGCAGCTTACCAAAACCCCTTCCCTGTCCTGGGATCCACCGGCGGAGCGTTGTCGGGAGGCTATGGCTTCGTAAACGAGTTTAACGGCGGGGGGACGAACAGCTCCGCCGCCGTCGGACTCGCCACCGGACTCAACACACTACAACCGAGAACGGGCCAAATTGTGGCGCGCTTTACGTTCTGACGTAACGCCGCTTCGCTGTGAAACCATGGGCCTCGCCGGGCAACCGGTGGGGCCTGTTTCTTGAGCTCACAGCCCGGGACGCGCTCCCGATGTTTACTGGATGGTCAACGGCAGGGATGGCCGGTACCTTCGCGCAGATTCACAATCCGATCCACCGCCGTCTGCTGCCACGCCTCGCATTCCCCGGCGAGCCAATGGACCTGGATGCGGTCCACCTCGGTGTCTTTCCCTAGACCGAAATGTACTCTGGGATCGTTGGCGGCGAGATAACTGCCATCACCCCTCACCCAGCGCCTGACGGTTGTGCCGTTCTTCCGCACAAGTTCCACCACGCTTCCGTATCCGGAACGATTGGTGCGGACTCCCTCCAGATGAACCAAGAGCCAATGACCGCGGTCCGGCACGGTGTTCAACAGCAGGTGCGCGGGTCCGTTGTTGGTGGTGACCAGAATATCCATCCCGCCGTCGTTGTTCACATCGCCGAAAACCGCCGCCCGGCCGACCTCCACAGGCTGGAGCGCGGGGCCGGCTGAAGCTGTGATGTCCTCGAATCCCTTTCCTTTGCCTCCGTTGCGCAGCAACAAGTTTCGCTGGCGGTAGGGAAACTTCTCGCCCTGCTCCGTCGCCATGGCTGCGACCGCTCCATTGGCGCTGAAAAAATCGAGGAGTCCGCGATTTTCCATATCGAATAAGCCCACGCCAAAGCCGCTGTATGGCAAGGAAATGTGGGATATTCCGCTTTGCTCTGTAGCATCGACGAATTCTCCGTTCGGCTGCCGCTGGAACACGGTGAATGACTCAGTGGGAAGGTTGGTGACGATCAGGGCTTCGCCGCCGTCGCCAAAAATATCGCCCGAAGCAATGCCCATGCCGGCGCGCGGCTTTCCGTCCGAAGCGTAGGCGAGCCCGTGGGTGAGGCCCTCTTCGTGGAATACCCGGTCAGTCGGTTTCGACTGCGCCGTGCGCGGGGAACTAATCCAGAGATGGTTGGGCGCGCCATCGTTGGCCACCAAAAAACCCGGATAACCGTCCGTACCGAAATCTCCGGTCAGGATACCCAGCCCAGGCCCCCTTTTGGCGTTCAGGCCCGCTTCCACCGTCACGTCTTTGAATCGCCCGTTCCCCAGGTTGTGAAAAAGTTGCGTCACGGTTCGTTTAAATGGCTTCGGCCCGCAATAGTCTTTTGGACCCTGCGGCAAATAGCAAGGCCCGCCAAAAAACTCCACGTAGTGAACCACGGCCAGATCGAGGAGACCGTCCCGATCGTAGTCGATAAACGCGGCACTGGTGGACCAGCCGGATGAGGCCACTCCGGCGGCGGCGGTCACGTCGGTAAACGTGCCGTTTCCATTGTTGTGATAAAGAATGTTGCTCCCGTAATTTGTGACGTAGAGATCCGTGTAGCCGTCGTTATCATAGTCGCCGGCCGCGACGCCCATGCCCCGATCGGCGTGTCCCAGACCGGCCGACTCGGTAACGTCGGTGAAGGTGAGTTTGCCGCTAGGATTCAGGTTATTGCGGAACAGGCGGTTGCCGGGTTTCCATCCCGCAGGCACCGGGACCAGAGCTTTTCCCTGAGGGTCGACCGGATAGCCCTGCACCAGAAAAATGTCCAGATCCCCGTCATTGTCGTAGTCGATCAGCGCGGCGCCGGACCCCATCACTTCAGGTAAAAAGTATTCTCCTGTCGCGCCGGAATACTGCCAGAAGTCGATCCCGCTTTGTTTGGCGACATCCTCAAAGAGGGGAGCACTGCGCGGCGGAGAGGACTTGCACGAGAGGCAAAGGGCAAGCAGCGGGAACAGGAAAAACCCCGATTTCACTTGCAACAGAATCCCACGGGGTATAAGATCGAGTCAAATTGTGAAGCGGGGAGCGGCGGCAATCAGCGTGGGGATGTTGGCCGCGCTATTGGCTGGGATTTTCAATAGTTCCTGCTCCCGCCCGATCCCGCCGGTTCCTGTAGTTTCACTCAATGGTCTGGATGCGGACGTTCGGGTTGCGATTGAGAAGGCTCGCGACCAGGCCGTGGCCCAGGCCAGGAGCGGAGAAGCTTCGGGACGCTTCGGTATGGTGCTCGAAGCTCACACGCTTTATTTGCCGGCCGCGCTCGCCTTTGAACGGGCCATTCGTCTGGACCCCAAACAATTTGCATGGCGATATTATCTGGCTGTGGCGCAGGAATATTCGGCCCAGCCCGAACAAGCTCTGGCAGCGGTTTCGGACGCATTGCGTATCCGCCCGGACTATACGCCCGCTGTCCTGAAGCGCGGGGCGCTGCTTCTGAAACTGGGACGTTTCCAAGAAAGTGACGCTGTGCTCGAGCCGCTCCTGGCGCAAAATCCCGGCTCGGCCGAGACTCTCTACACCCTCGGGCGCCTTAAGTTCGCGCAAGGGGATTTCCCTGCCGCGGAAGATCTCTACCGCCGGGCTTGCCAGGCGTTTCCAACCTACGGAGCGGCATGGTTCGGCCTCGCGGAAGCCGGAAGGAGACTGGGGCACAACGAAGAGTCTGAGAAAAACTACCGGTTGGCGGAGAGTTACAAGGACCGAAATCCGCCGTCGGAAGATGAGTTGCTCCGCGAAGTCTTGAAGCTGGCCACCGGTATTGAAAATCGCCTGGCCGAGGCCAAACGGCTCATGGATCGGAGACAGTTCGATGAGGCGTCGCGGATTTATAAGGAAGTTTTGTCCACGCATCCGGACAACCCCGACTGCTTGGTGAACCTTCTATATATGGCTCAGTTCCCGAACCAGTCGTCTCCGGAAGAAGTGGAGGCCCTCTACGCGACCGCCAGCCGAGTCAGCCCTGACGTTCCGCAGGTCTATCTGTACTATGGCACTGCCCTGGCCAGCCAGGGTAAGTATGAAGCGGCCGCCGCTGCGATCCAGAAAGGGATTGCATTGAAACCCGACGACGGGGAGGCGCAGGCGTGGCTCGCGGACATAATGATGAGGCAGCATCGGCCAGCCCAGGCGATCGAACATTATCGCCTTGCATTGTCGGTTGATCCTTCCTTTCGTCCCGCCCGGCTGATGCTAGCGCAGCTCCTGATCAATACAGGCCGCAGCCGCGAAGCCATTCCCGTGTTACTCCCCGCCCTTGAGCGGAATGACAAGATTACGCCTGTCTTCCTGATGACGCTGGCGCAAGCCTACGCCAACACCGGAGACCCGGCCAAGGCGATCGAGCGTCTGAAACAAGCCCGGCCCCTGGTGCTCCAGTCAGGCCCTCCCAACCTGCTGGCGCAGATTGACCAGGGATTGGCGCAATTGGGGTCGCGCCCTTGAACGGTTGGCGGCCTGCCGCAAAAACGTGCCTCCACTGGCGGTATAATAACCCCGCCGGATTCAACTATCATGCATTTCGCCAACGCGAAGCTCGCGAAGGTCTTGCGCCGGACCGCGTATCCAGTGGCGGTCGCTGTCCTCGGTCTGATCCTTTTTTCGCGGGTCGCACGAACGGGCAATGACGCGAACGCGATTCCGGTGCGACTGATCGTCGTGAATTCAGCCGAAGATGCGCAAGCTATTGTGGACCGCTTGAAGGCGGGCGCCGACTTCGCGGTCCTGGCGCGGGAAGCGTCTGTGGATCCGACATCAGCCGACGGGGGCTTCCTGGGGAAAATCGACCCCGCTTCGCTGCGGGACGAATTGAGAGACGGGCTGCGCGCAGTACAACCTGGGCAGATTTCGAGGATCGTCAAATTACCATCCGCTTACGCGATTCTGGAGGTAATGACGGAAGCAGAGGCCGCGGATCTGGGGAAGGCCGACCGCGCCCTCCAGGCCGCGATCAGGAAAGAAGGAACCATAAGGCTAGCCCCCCTTGTGGGCGGACAGGATGAGGCAATGTCGCGTTTGTTTCAAAACGCCATGCCGGAGGCCTGGAGCCAGGACCTGCATGCTATCTGCAAAGCCTACCGTCAGTCACCGTTAGTGCTCATGAAGGAGCTGGACGCGCTGGTGGACCCAGCGAACAAAGAGAGCCCGCTGCACGCCAAGACCACAAGGCCGAACGACGTGCTGGATGTTTACATGACCCGGGGACAGCTCTACGCTTACCGTGGCGATATGGCCCACGCTGTAGCGGAGTGGGAGATTGCCTATCGGATCGCCCTGGCGGATGTTCCGCGGGCTGCGCCGCTGATGGAAGAAGTGCTCGGGATCGGTTACCTGCACAAATCCGAAATGGATAACGACGTTTATCGCCATCCGGGTGAGCGGTGCATTTTTCCCATTCGTCCGGATCTCCGTTACACGCAAACCGCCGCCTCGGCGAAAGCGATTGAGTATTTCACGAAATACCTCGACCGAAAGCCCGATGATCTCGAAGTGAAATGGCTGCTGAACCTGGTTTACATGACGCTCGGGAAACACCCCTCCGGCGTTCCGCCAAAATACCTGCTGCCTCTCGCGTCATTTGGATCCGGCGAGAGCATCGGACGCTTCACCGATGTGGCCCCCCAAGCAGGGCTGAATCTGTTTGCGATGGCTTCCGGCGTGATCGTCGACGATTTCGAGAATAACGGCCTGTTCGACGTCGTTACGTCAACCTACGACGCCTGCGAACCGATGCACTTTTTCCATAACAACGGAGATGGGACTTTCACCGACCAGGCCGCTAAGGCGGGCCTCACCGGCCAGTTGGGCGGCCTGAACCTGGTACAAGCCGACTACAACAACGATGGATGCACCGACATTCTGGTTTTGCGCGGAGCATGGCAACCGAGCAACGTGGCGCAGCGCAAATCGCTGCTTCGCAACAATTGCAACGGGACCTTCACGGATGTTACGAAGGAGAGCGGTCTGGAGAAACCGACGAATACCCAGACGGCAGTGTGGGCCGATATCAACAACGACGGTTTTCTCGACCTTTTCGTGGGCAACGAGACCGGGCCCAGCCAGCTCTTCCTCAACAAAGGCGACGGAACCTTCGAGGACATCTCCCATTCCGCCGGTATCGACCGCAGCGCCTTTACAAAGGGCGTTGCGGCAGCCGATTACGACAACGACGGCTACATGGATTTCTACGTTTCCAACCAGAATGGCGGAAACTTCCTGTACCACAATAATCACAACGGGACATTTACCGAAATCGCCAGCCAGGCCGGCGTGCCAGGTGTCGGAAGGGGTTTCGCAGCGTGGTTTTTCGATTACGACAACGATGGTTGGCCGGACTTGTTCGTAACGAGCTTTTACGCATCGATCGAGGAGAGCATCGCAACTTACCTGGGGCTTCCGCAGAAAGCCGGGACGATGAAGTTATACCGGAACCTGGGAAACGGGACTTTCCAGGACGTGACCAAAGAGACCGGACTGGACAAGGTCTTCATGCCCATGGGGGCAAACTTCGGCGACGTGGACAACGACGGTTACCTGGATATCTATCTGGGCACGGGAAATCCTTCGTATGCCTCGCTGCTCCCGAATGTGTTACTCCGGAACAAAGAGGGCAAATCCTTTGTGGACGTCACGGCTTCTTCGGGCACGGGCGAATTACACAAAGGACACGGTGTCGCCTTTGCGGACATCGATAATGATGGCGATGAAGACATCATCACTTCGATCGGCGGCGCCATGCCCGGGGACAGTCATGCTTTCCGTCTGTTCGAAAACCCGGGCAATGGCAATGACTGGATCAATCTGAAGCTGGTGGGCGTGAAGGCAAACAGGGCCGCGATCGGAGCCCGGATCAAAGTGACCGTGAAAGATCAGGCCGGCGCTGTACGCTCCATTTATCGCACCGTGAACAGCGGAGGCTCCTTCGGCGCATCGCCGCTGGAACAGCATATCGGGTTGGGGAAGGCGGCGCAGAGCGTGAGCATCGAAATATTATGGCCCGGAGGCAGCCGGACGCCGCAGACCTTTTCCAACGTGGGCAAGAACCAGTTTCTGGAGATCAAAGAATTCGCCACGGAATACACGAAGCTGGAGCGTCGCCGGGTCCGCCTGGGGGGCGCGAAGTGAATTCCACGAAACGCGCGCTGTTACTGGCCCCTGGGGTGTGTTTTTTCCTGAGTAACATCGGCGCTGCCGCGACGGCGCGCTACCCCGTTACCGGGCTGATCCTGAGCATAGACAAGCCGCATCGCGCGCTTGTCGCATCCTGTTCGGAGATCCCTGGCTACATGAAGGCTATGGTGATGCCGATCACGGTACGCGAGCCGAAGGCCCTCGAAGGCCTGAGCCCCAGCATGTTTGTGGATTTCACGCTGGTAGTGGAAAAAGATCGTTCCTATGCCGAGAACGTTCGCGTTCACGAGTACGAAAACCTGGCGCAGGAACCGCTGCTGGTTCGCCGTTTGGAATTGCTTGCCAGACTCGACAAAACGAATCCTCCGCCAGCGCCAATTGCCATCGGGGCGCCGGTGCCGGATTTCACGCTCACCGATCAGACCGGGCAGCGGGTGAGTCTCTCGTGGTTCGCAGGCAAGGTGGTGGGAGTCACCTTCATTTACACCAGTTGTCCGCTCCCCGATTTTTGTTTCCGGCTGTCCAACAATTTCGGACGTCTTCAGAAGCGCTTCGCGGCGAAGATGGGCAGCGATCTGGTGTTGCTGAGCATCAGCTTCGATCCGGTTCACGATACGCCTGAGGTTCTGGCGAAGTACGCGAGCATCTGGAAGGCCGATCGGAATTCGTGGCACTTTTTGACCGGAACGCCAGCTGAGGTAAAGACGGTGTGCCGCAGGTTTGGCCTGAACTTCTGGCCGGATGAGGGGTCTCTGGCGCATTCCATGCACACGCTCGTCATTGACCGCGAGGGCAAACTGGCGGCCAACTTCGAGGGCAACCAGTTCAGCGCCGAGCAGCTGGGCGATTTTGTAGAGACAAAGCTGAACCACGTCAGGTAATTATCTGATCGACGGCTTCGGCATGCTGCGCCGCCGTGTCCGAAGCCCATGTGCTTGCGCACTATGGGTCCGTTCTTCGCCTCAACCAGATCGTTGTCGCCCGTGCGATGCGCGTGATTTGGTCTGCTCGATCAGCAGTTTGTCCAGCAGTCTGGCGACGGTCTGGTTGATGAACTCGCTGGCTGTACGGAGGTCGCCGCCGACCAGCCGTGGAACCGCCAACGAGGAGGTTAATGTAGCCAAGAGGAACACGTAGAGGGACGAGGTTGTCGCCGTGCTGAAGCAAAGCCTGGCATCGTCAATTGCCGATGTGCGACGGATGGTCAGCGGATTGGGTCGATCGGAGTAACGATGGACTACTAGTCGCGTCCTCACCATTTTTCTGTGCAGCAGTTAATCGAAGGCACACTCGGAGGTTATCCCACGCTGTAGATGATATTGAGGATGCAAAAAGTCGAGAGCTCCGCAAAGCTCAACAGCGTTCAACGCGCCGGCCGCATCTTGCTGAAACAAAATGCGATGAAAATAAGGGATTTTCGCGAAGTCGCAACAACCGCCTTGGGCGCAGGGGGTCGGGCGTTCAAATCGCCCCGCCCCGACCCAGGGAATCAATGAGATCGGGACGAGCCAAGACGGCGCGAACGAGGTAGGCTGTAGATGGAATTGAGGATTCGCAACTCCGAATCGAGTGCTCGCCGATAGAGCTCAGCCCGACTTAGAAGGGCCAATGACAGAGTTCCATCAAGTGAAAGTCCGCCAAACTGTGCTGCACGGCCCACTGCAAAGCTGGACTTCCGTTAAAATGCGGCTTCGACAGGATCCGAGCGACAACGTCGCAACGTCGAGCGCCCTGACTCTTACGAACTCCGCCTTCCAAGGCACGGTCACAGGCTATCCGCTCAGGTCGCGATGCAGCACATAGGAAACGTCGGTCGGGATTCCGTCCATAAACTTCACTTTCACGACGATTTGGTAATAGCGCGGAATTTGATTTGAAGTCCTGGTCAGCTTGTCAACGAGTGTTTTGGCAAGACCGATGTCGGTGAACGCTTGAACCGCGCCCTCCCGCCCCCAAGTGCGTGAACTGGAAAAACTCTGGATTACCGTGTTCCCTAACGGCCCCGGAGCATGGGAGATTAGCGCGTAAGCTTCGCCATCGTTCGCGGCCGAGCCGATCCGCTTATCGGCGAAAAATGCCGGCTCGCCGGGGCGGGGATGGAGGTTACGGATGCCATCCGGCGTCTGCACCAGCGCTGGCTGGAGTTGGATCCCCGGTAACTTCGGGTCAATTACAACCTCGGGGCCAATCAGGATCACGTTCGAATCACCCAATTCCTCAAGTGGCAATTGGCTGCTGCGGACCAAACGAATATCCTGTCTGCGACTCCCCAGAAGTTTCGTTACCAGGAAGGACGACATTAGTTCGCCGGTGGGAATGTAGCTGTATGCCGGCTGTATACCGGGATTTCCGAGAGACTTTCGCAGGGCTGATAACTCGGCGGAGCCAGCTGCGTCTTCAGGCCGGCGGATCGATATCTTGCGAAAAAAAATGTCGGTGCCTTGCAGCTCAATAAACAAAGGATCTGCCACAGCAACCACTAAAGGGCGCCCGGAGCTAATAAATGGCTGCCACAAACGCTCCAGTTCCGGCGTCCAAGCGGTTTGATTCGGATTGGCGCGAGATCGCCAGAATATGAATCCTGAATATACACTCCAAGCGCCCATCACCAATACGGCCGCCGACAAAGCAAATATCAACGGCGTTCTCCGGTCGACTGGTTTCGGAAGCGTTGCGTCTACTAGTGGTTCAACGTGTTCGTCCAGCACCCGAGCGGGAGGTTCCAAGCTAGCCCGTGTTTCCCATTTGAGTTTGAAGCGTCCCTTTGGCAGCTCGAAGACCAGTGTGTCATCCTTACCTTCGGTCCGATAATATTCGCCAAGCTTCTGCCGCAACCGTCCCACTTGGAGCCGCACGATGGCATCACTCCTGGGGTCGTAGCTTGACGGCTTCCCGAAGGCGTCTACTCCGATGGAATACTCCTTCAGTTCGTCGGCCTCTCCGGCAACCGCCTTGTCAGCCAAAAACTTGAGGAGGCGTCGGAGAACTGCCGAACTGCGGAACGTATCACTTTTTAAGATACGCTCAAGCTGATTCGAGGGCTCAGTTTCCACAAACATTGCAAAGTCAGTATAACACTGGCCGGACTGCTGCCAACTCCCGTCGGAATCGCGGTGATATACCGGTTACCAACACCGACGTAAGGCACGTACGTTATTGATTACGCAGAGTTTTATCCCCAAGGCGTTTTGTTGACAAGACCTTAACCAAGGCAACATACTCAGCCCAATACATCTAAAGTTTGTCTCCGAAGCGGACTCGCCCCTGCCGGCCGACCGCAGCTTAGCTCCGATAGTCCGAGGATCGAAAGGGAGTTCTTAATGAAGAAATTGGTGTGGGCGCTGAGCGCATTGGTTTGCTTGTCTTATGCCCCCGGCTTTGGTCAATCGACGTTCGGTACCATTTTGGGCACCGTCCAAGACGAATCGGGGAGTGTCATTCCCGACGTGGTCGTCACGGCCACGAACGTGGACACTGGGACCGCGCGTACGGCCACATCGAATGGCGCCGGCCAATACCAGTTTCCGAACATGCAACCGGGAACGTACGCGATCGTCGCCGAGAAGTCGGGTTTCGCCACCGTAAAGACGGATCGGGTCACATTGGACGCGCGGCAGGAACGACGCCTCGATCTCGCCATGGGATTGGCTGCCGTCCAGCAAAGTGTGGTGGTCAGCGCGGAGGCTGCGGCGGTAAACACCGAGAATGCCAACATTTCCAACACCATCAACAATAACGTGGTGACCAATCTGCCCGCGAACTATCGGGGAGCCTCAAGCAGCCCGCTGGCGGCCATCGTAGCGTTGCCCAATGTCCAGCAGGATCAAAACGGAACCATCGCGCTGACCGGCTCACTTCCCTTCATGACCGACTACAGCGTGGATGGCACCTCGACGGTCAACGTACAAACCAACTCGCCGGCGGCCAATATGTACCCGTCTACCGAGATGCTGGCGGAGTTCAAGGTGTCGGCCATCAACAACAATGCGGAGCTGGCTTCGTCGGCCGATGTGACGGTGACCACGAGAGGCGGAGGGAATGCCCTCCACGGGAGCGCGTTCGAGTATCTTCAAAACCGCGCGCTGGATGCCACGGCCTACGGATCGAACGAAAAGCCCGCCAAGGTCTGGAACGATTTCGGCTTCAGCTTGAGCGGGCCGGTAGTCATTCCCAAACTCTACAACGGCCATAACAAGACATTCTTCTTCATGGACTACGAGGGGAATCGCAAGCCGGGATCGCAGCTTGTCATCGATAACGTGCCCACGGCCGCCATGGTGGCCGGTAATCTCAACGGGGTTCCCGGCTCCGCGGCGATCAATCCCTTCACCAACGCACCGTTCCCAAACAACCAGATCCCGGCCAGCTTGCTCAACCCGGTGGCCGAGAAACTTCTCACCACCTACTATCCGACGCCAAACTACGATTCCGGCTCGACAACGGGCAATTACCGGACCCTGGAACGATTGGCGGATCAGACCGACGGATACGACATCCGGATCGACCAATACATTGGAACCAAGAACCAGCTCTTCGGGCGCTGGAGTTGGAAGAACCTGCCGTATCAAGCCGAAGCTAATCCAGGCAGTATTTCTCAGTTGCTGCCGCCCATCAACATCCAGCAGGACAATCGGAACTTGGTGCTTTCCGACAGCTACACCATTACTACTCAATTGGTCAACGAGTTTCGTTTCGGATATAGCCACCTGAACACCGACCAGACCTATCCGTTCTCGGGTGCGTCGGTTGTCTCGGCGCTCGGACTCCAGGGTCTCGATCTATCTCACGCTGGCACAGACGGGGGCTTTCCAGGATTCAATTTCAGTGCTGGAACCGGCTTCTCCACCATCGGCCATGGCGACATCGGTCCCACCAGTTCACAGACCATCCAGTTCACCGACAACGTTTCCTGGATCAAGGGGAAGCATACCTTCAAGTTCGGCGTCGACTTCCGCTCGGTCAGCTACACCACCGTCAACAATTTTGGACTGTCGGATGAATTTGGTTCGCTCAATTTCTCCGGCACATTCAGCGGGAACGCCTTCGCGGATCTATTGCTCGGCCTGCCCACGTTCAACGGAGTGTTTGATATCGGGCCTCATATTGACGAGACCTCGCAACATTTCGCCGCCTACGCGCAGGACGAGTGGAGGGTCTCGAAGAGTTTGACCTTGAGTGTCGGGCTGCGGTGGGAACTGCAGCCGCCGTTCACGGAGAAAAACGGTAACATCGCGAACTTCAACCCCGCCAACGGCGGTCTGGTCTATCCGGACATCGCGGCCAAGGTATTGCCGCCCGCCGCATCCGTGCTGTACAGCATCAACGCTTGTCCCGGTGTGGTCGACACTTTGCCGTGTTCGCCGGTTCAAACGGCGAGCCAAGCCGGGCTGCCGCAAGGCCTGCGCTACACCTACTATCGGAACTTCGATCCGCGCATTGGTATCGCATGGAGACCATTTGGTAACGATCGAACGGTTTTCCGCACAGGCTTCGGCATCTTCACGGTCCCGACGCTCGGCGGCGTGGCTTATCAGATGACGGGTACCGCCAGCACCAACTCGCCGTTCTATTTCAATGCGCTGGTCAATGGCCAGCCTCTATTCCAGCTCCCAACGGTTTCTTATGGAAACGGCGGATTGGTGCCGGCCGACGTGGGCACGTACACGTTCGACGTGGCCCAGCAGATCCACTATCGCGATCCCGCCTCGGCTCAGTGGAACGTTACCATCGAACATCAATTCGGAGAGACCTGGACGGGGCGCATCAGCTACATCGGAAACAATTCGTATCGGCTGCCCCTCACTACGGACCAGAACTCGATTCGGGCGAGCAATGTTCCTTTCAGCCAATCGGAAGTGCCGTACCCGCAATGGGCGGCGATTTATCAGTTGGGAAATTGGGGATTCGCTAACTACCAGGATATGGAGCTACAGCTATCGCATCGTTTCGCGTCGGGCTTTTATCTGCAAGCCACCTACGATTGGGCGAAGGATTTGAGCGACGCCAACAACGACGCACCTTCGGCATACGGCGCCGAGCAGGGCAACTTCACAGGGCCGCTGGGCTTTGTAGTGGGCGTGGACGATCGATTCAATTTGCGGAACGATCGCGGCAATGCTCCCGGCGATCGCCGCCAGCGCTTCCTGCTCACCGGAATGTACCAGCTTCCCTTCGGTCATGGACGAAAGTACCTGGCCAATTCCAACAGGTTCGTGGACGGCGTGCTGGGAGGCTGGCAAGTGAGCACCATCATGCTCGCCGAAACCGGCCCGTACTTAACGCCTTTCGATGGCAATCCTCTCCAGAGTGAATCCAATCTGAACGAAGTGGGGAGGCCCGCGGTCGTGCGGCCC
The DNA here is from genome assembly GCA_052148835.1 of Bryobacteraceae bacterium. Taxonomy (GTDB): domain Bacteria; phylum Acidobacteriota; class Terriglobia; order Bryobacterales; family Bryobacteraceae; genus Palsa-89. Next base: position 1,672 of record JBKQHJ010000066.1, on the reverse strand, counting down.
GATCAAATCGCAAATTGCGATATTTCCAATCCAACGCCCAGTGAGTGGTTCAATGTCAACGCGTTTGTTCTGACACCGGTCGGGGCTGGACGCACTGGAAATGCTGGAGTGGGAGTTTGCGAGGGCCCTGGCACTGTCACCGTCGCGGGGGGGCTGTCCAAGACTTTTGTCGTCCGCGAAAAAGTCCGGCTGCGATTCGAATCCACGTTTACAAATATCTTCAACCACCCGAACTTCGCGCCGCCGGTATCCATGGATGTCTCGTCATTGAGCCAGTTCGGCGGCAATACCGCCACCAGCAGCTTCGGTGTGGTACAAAGCGTACAGTCGTCGGAGAACGCCGGTAACCGCGTTGGCCAGCTGTCTCTGCGACTCGACTTCTAATCGTTCTGCCATCTGTGCGAATTGTGAGGGAATGACAATGCGTGTTACCCGTCGTGGTTTTGTGGGCGCCGTCGGAGCGGCCTCTCTGAGCGGTTTGCCGCTTCTGCAGGCGCAGAGCAATACGGCGGATCTGGTCCTTTTTAATGGCAAGATTCTGACCGTCGACGATGCGTTTTCCATCCGGGAAGCGATCGTGATTAAGGATGGACGGATTGTGGCGGTGGGCGGGAACGAGTTGCGGAACCGATATACCGCTGCCCGCACCATTGACCTAAAGGGCCGGACCGTGATGCCCGGCTTTCACGATACACACATTCACCTGGGCGGACACTCGCGCCGCTACATCGACCTGAACGATACGACGTCGCTTCAGCAACTAAAAGAACAGGTAAGCAAAAAGGCCAAAGAGCTAGGGCCCGGCGAGTGGATCACCGGCGGTGGCTGGGACGAATATCATTTCACCGAGCAAAGAAAGCCGCTACGCGGCGATCTAGACGCGGCCGCGCCGAACAATCCCGTCGTGCTGGTAAGGGCGGGCGGCCATAGCTCAGTTGGGAACAGCAAGGCGCTCGAAATGGCGGATGTTAATTCAGCGACGCCGGATCCTCCGCGCGGGCTGATCGAGAAAGATGGAAGCGGCGCGCCCAACGGCGTGATCCGCGAGCGCAACGATTTGTACACTCGTCTTGTTCCGAAGGACAAGCCGGCGGATGTTCGCGACAGCTTGTTGGCCGACGTGCGCAAGCAGCTGCAGCTCGGAATCACGAGCGTCATCGAAGCCGGATCGTCGGCGGAGCCGGATGTCGTCGGATCGTACGCCGAATGGGAGCTTCTGTATCAAAAGCACGGCGCGGAGCTGCCCCGTGCTTCCGTACAGGTCGGATACCCTTCGCCCCAAGGCCAGGCAAAGCTGGGCGCGATGAAGTTGAAAGAATTCGGCAAGAAGACTGGCGACGGAAACGAACAGTTGAGAGTCGGCTCGATCGGAGAGATGGCGGCCGACGGTGGATTTACGGGCCCAACGGCATGGTCGCTAGTGGATTACAAAGGACTGCCTGGATTTCGCGGGCGCGCGTTCTTCACACCCGAAGAGATCCACGCCAACATCGAGGAAGGTCACAAGCTCGGGTGGCAATTCGGAATTCACGCCATCGGCGACGCCGCTATTAAGATGACCGTGGACGCGCTGGACGACGTTCTGACGAAGTAGAACCCACCGCCCCCGCCGAAGCCGCCTCCGGTGCTGGTGGTGGACGACCCGCCGAGGCCGGTCGCCCCCACGGTGGCG
>JBKQHJ010000065.1:0-123242 GCA_052148835.1 Bryobacteraceae bacterium | reverse complement strand
CGCTGGAAGATCTGATCGATGTTTCGTAACTGTCTGGAAACAGAGAAGCTTTCCTCCAAGGCCGGCTTGCTGAGATGTTTCGTGATTGTTGCATCTCCCTCGATCGCCGAGCGGAAATCGCCATCCCCCTCCCACGCTTGCATGGCATATCCCTGGACTAATTTGTAAGCTTCCTCACGCAACATCCCTGCCGCCGATAGGTCCAGTAGGAGTTGCCCGGAAAACACCAGGCCCCGGGTTAGATCGAGGTTACGCTTCATTCTCTCCGGTGAAACACGCAGTCCGGAAATTAGCCAGAGCGTTCTCGACAGCATGTAATCGACAGCCGTGGTGGTGTCCGGAAGAATGATGCGCTCTACCGAGGAGTGGGATATATCGCGTTCGTGCCAAAGGGCGATGTTCTCGAAGGCTGGCTGGACGTTGCCGCGCACCACGCGAGCGAGCCCGCAAATCTGCTCGCAGGTGACCGGGTTGCGCTTGTGGGGCATGGCCGACGAACCTTTCTGGCCCTCGGCGAAAGGCTCCTCCACTTCGCGAACTTCGGTGCGCTGCAGGTGGCGGATCTCAAGCGCGATTTTTTCGAGCGTCGCGGCCACCAGCGCCAGAGCCGCGATGTAGCTGGCATGCCGGTCGCGCGAGATCACCTGCGACGCGATGGGCGCCGGCCGCAGTCCCAACCGCTGGCAGATGCGTTCTTCGGCTCGTGGACCAATGTGCCCGAAAGTGCCGACCGCGCCTGAAATCTTCCCAACCCGCATGCCTTCCGCCGCGGCGGAAAATCGCGTGAGATTGCGCTGTACCTCGTCATACCATAGCGCCAGCTTGAGTCCGAACGTGATCGGCTCGGCATGGATGCCGTGCGTTCGTCCGATTTGAACCGTGTCCTTGAACTCGAACGCGCGGGTCTTCAACACGGCGGCAAGATCGTTGATGCCTCTGAGAATCAGCTCGGAAGCGCTCCGTATCATTAGCGCCTGCGCGGTGTCGACAACATCGTTCGATGTCAGCCCATAATGCAACCAGCGCGAGGCGCCTGCTTCGCCCGCCGCGGCCAAGCTTTCTGAAACCGCTGTGGTGAACGCGATGACGTCGTGCTTTACTTCGCGCTCGATGTCCTGAATGTGTTTGACATCGAAGCGGGCATGTTTGCGAAGCAGACGGGCGGCCTCCGGAGGCACGTCGTTGGTTTGGGCCAGTGCTTCGGCCGCGGCGAGTTCCACCTCCAGCCATTGGCGGTATTTGTTCTCGTCACTCCAGATCTGGGCCATTTCCGGCCGCGTGTAGCGTTCGATCATCTAGTAAGTAAAAACCTCGGACTGTTTTTTCGGCTCTGCGACCACCAGGCGGGGACCGAATAGGCCTCTGCCGGAGAGCGCTTTCTCAGCTTGCATTCGTACCGTCGCCGGATGATTATTGTGTTCACTCAGGTGTCCCAGAACAAGAGTTGAAGCCCTTGTGTCAAGATCCTGTCGGATGAAGTCGCATGTCGCGTCATTGGACAGGTGTCCCATCCGTCCCATTATTCGCTGCCGAACGGACCAGGGATACGGCCCAATCCTCAGCATCTCCAGGTCATGATTTGACTCCAGAATCAGCAGGTCGGTGCCTCTAAGATGAAACCTGACTGAGTCGGTTACGTAGCCCAGGTCGGTGACCAGGCCGACCTTAATACCTTGCGCTTCGAAACAAAATCCTACGGGGTCAATCGCGTCGTGCGGAATCGTGAAGCTGCTGACGTCAATATCACCGACACAGAACCTCGTACCAGCTCCGAAGCTGTCCAAGGTCGGCGTAAAGTCGCCCCACGGAATCGAGTCCGCCGTGAGCCTTGTGGCAAATATCGGGAGCTTGAGTTGCTTCGCCAGAACCACCAGGCCGCTGACGTGATCGGAATGCTCATGCGTGATCAGGATCGCGTCCAGCTTTTCGGCGTCCTCGTTAATTGCGGCGAGCCGGGCGAGAACGTCGCGCTTGCTCAGGCCGGCGTCCACCAGGATGCGCGTTTTCTCGGTACGGATGAAAGTGGAGTTTCCCGAGCTGCTGGTGGCGAGGACGCAAACTTGGACTATGGTAGGCCTCCATCGCCACATCGCGCACAACGCATCGGCGCGCGAGTGCTTGTTCCCTCGTTCGAGCGCGTGCCGCGCTGTGCGCTCCGGACGCTATTCAATCGCTTCGGGCTCACGCTGGATATTGTGTTCACCGGCGGTCTTCTTCTCCCAGTACTTTCGCAGCCATGCTTCCCAGCTTTGTCCGGCGGCGGGGTCGCGACCGGTAAAAGCCAGCGCCTGGATTTCAGAATAGGGAATCGAGATTTTCGAATCGAAATTCTTCGGAAACAGACGGACGTGCGAATCGGCGAGCGTTGCCCCGTTCTGGCGGTCGAAGATATAGCCCTCCACCACGGTGCCGTTCCGGAGCGTAATAGTGACGTCGCCGCGATAATCGAACGCCTTCTCGAGTGCGGCGCGCAGCTCCTCCTCGCTGGCAAGCTCGGGGATCCAGCCCTGAAGCTTGTCGTGCGAGAAGCCGGGAACTACTTCGAGAACTTCGGGATTATCGAACTCGCTCATGCCTGCTGGGATTCGCTCGCCCCAGTGCTGAATTGGGTCTCGAGCTGGATGTTCACGAACGGATTGTGCGAGTGGACGGGCTGAACGGGCTCGGCAAGCAATCGCTCGGCGTCTTCATCGCGGTAGGCGGAGAACAGATAGCCGCGCGCCATGGCTGCGAATCCGCTTAGAGAAGAGAAACCGTGGTGAACGGCCGACGGCTCGTAGCCGCAATGCACCATGCAATTGGCGCAGCGCGGATTGCCGGACTCGGCGCCATACTGCTCCCACGCCGTCGTCTCCATCAACTCGGCGAACGTGTCGGCATAGCCGTCCTGCAGCAAATAGCAGGGCTTCTGCCAACCGAAGAGATTGTAGGTCGGATTGCCCCACGGCGTGCAGGCGTAGTGCCGCTTACCCATGAGGAACTCCATATACAGCGGCGATTGATTGAAGCGCCAGGTGCGCTTGCGATTCGACAGTATCGCTTTGAACGTGCGGCGGGTGCGCGCGCGGCCGAGGAAATGCGCCTGGTCGGGCGCCTTGTCGTATGAATAGCCGGGGGCGACGGTCATGCCTTCCACACCCAGCGACATCATTTCATCGAAGAACGCGCGGACGCTGTTGGGATCCACGCCATCGAACAGCGTGCTGTTAGTGGTGACGCGGAAGCCGCGTTGGACGGCCTCGCGAACGGCATCCACCGCAATCTCATAACCGCCCTCGCGGCAAACCGAGAAATCATGATGCTCGCGCTCGCCATCCAGATGGACGGAGAACGTCAGATACTTGCTCGGCTTGAAGAGCGACAGCTTCTCTTTGAGCAGCAGCGCGTTAGTGCACAGATAAATGTATTTCTTGCGAGCTACCAGCCCCTCGACGATTTTGTCGATCTCCGGATGCATCAGCGGCTCTCCGCCAGGAATGGAGACCACCGGCACGCCGCACTCTTCCACTGCTTTGAAACATTCCTCGGGTGAGAGGTTTTTCTTGAGGATATGGGCCGGGTACTGGATCTTGCCGCAGCCCGCGCACGCCAGGTTGCAGCGGAACAGCGGCTCCAGCATCAGGACCAGCGGGTAGCGCCGGCGGCCTTTCAGGCGCTGCTTGAGGACGTAGGTTGCTACGGTCCACATTTGCGAGACGGGTACGGGCATAGGGGAGCTGACCTAAACGTCTATTGTAGCGGGGTGGGGGCGGAAAGCGGTAGGGGTGGGGGAATCGCGGGCCATCTGGCTAGAACCGATTCGCGACAGTACTGGATCTTCCGGCGAAGGCAATTCACACCTCTCCGCCTATAATCGAAGCCACTCAAAGCTGAGGAAGCAAATCTAATACCGAGCGCTGGCGCCGGAAATCCGGTTCGATCTCGTCAGGCTCCTGGAGGAAATCATGAAAATTCTTTTGAAAGCGATGATTGGCGGCGCTCTGCTGCTGGGAAGCGGCGTTTGCGCCATGGCGGATACGCTGTGGACCCTGGACGACGTGTTTTTCAATAACGGAAATGAAGCGACCGGATGGTTTATCACCGATCCCACCAGCACCATCATCGAGAGCTTCGATATTACTGTCTCCGGCGCAGATTCAGCGGATGCTTTCACGGCGGCGAATATGCCGGACACTTATTTGGCCAATACCCCTCCCGAGATCGGCATTGCCAATTCCGATTGGTCCGAGTACGTGGATGTGTATCTGGCGTCACCTTTGACCAGCGCCGGTGGAACCATCGATCTTACGGGCGGCTACGACTGTCCCGGTTGTGGAGTACTCAATGTCGATAGCGACTTCCGTCCCAGGGTCATCGGTAGCGCCGTCACTCCGGAACCTTCCACCGTTCCGTTCCTAGGCGCGGGCCTGGCTTTGCTCGCTTTGGCGGCGCGCCGGAAGCTGACTCGCGCAAGTTAGGGTTCGCAAAACGGGCATCGCCCATGCCCTCGGTGACAGCCCCGCTACAATGGGAAGTCATGAAAGCACGGGTGTACGTCTCGATGAAGCCCACGGTTCTCGATCCGCAGGGGCAAACCATACGGTCGGCGCTGGCTGGGCTGGGGCACACTTCCATCGCCGCGGTACGCCAGGGCAAGTTCTTCGAGATCACGCTCGCGCCGGGGACCGACCGCGCTAAGGCCGGCGCCGAGATCGATCAAATTGCACGTGATGTGCTGGCCAATCCGGTGATTGAGGAATACCGGGTCGAGTTCGTCGAGTGAAGTGTGCCGGCGGCATTGAGAACCGTTACTTCGAGAAACACTGTTCGCGCCCACGGGTCTAAAAACTGGAGTCAATGCCCTATCAGCCGATCGAAGACTACGGCGTCGTGGGAAACTTGCGCACCACGGCGTTGGTCGGCAAGAACGGCTCCATCGACTGGTTCTGTTTTCCCCACTTCGATTCGCCTAGCGTCTTCGGCGCGATCCTCGACGAACGCCAAGGCGGATACTTCCGAATCGCGCCCGCGGCCCTAGAGACCGCCCGCAAGCAGGTCTATTGGCCCGACACAAATGTTCTAGTGACGCAATTTCTTTCCAATGACGGCGTCGGCGAAGTGATCGACTTTATGCCGGTTAGCGAATCCAAGGATCAGGCACCGGGCCGTGGACTGATCCGGAGAGTAAAAGTGGCGCGCGGCTGCATGAAATTCCGCCTGGAATGCATTCCGGCGTTTAATTATGGCCGCGACAGACACACCGTCAACATCGCGAGCGAGGGCGCTCGCTTCTGTTCACCCAATTTGCGCCTCCATCTGGCCTCCTCGGTTCCGCTGCAGAGGTTCTCGGACGGCGGAGTCGCCTGTGAGTTTGAGCTAAACGAAGGCGAGACCCAGAGCTTTGAATTGCACGGACCGGCCCCCGGGGTTCGCGAAGAACCCGGAGCTCGCGAAGAAATGCGGCTGACGGAACCCGAAAGCGACCAGCTTTTTCGCGACACCATTCATTTCTGGCGGGAATGGATCGCGCAGTGTACCTATCGGGGACGTTGGCGCGAAACCGTGCATCGTTCGGCGCTGGTGCTGAAGCTCCTCACCTTCGAACCCACCGGCGCCATCGTGGCCGCTCCCACCTGCAGTTTGCCCGAAAGCCTGGGCGGCTCGCGCAACTGGGATTATCGCTACACCTGGATTCGTGACGCTGCCTTCACGGTGTATAGCCTCATGCGCATCGGATTCACCGACGAAGCCGCGCAGTTTGTTGCGTTTCTCGACGCGCGCTGCCACGAGCTCGAGCCGGAAGGCTCGCTACAAACGGTGTATGGAATCGACGGCCGGCATGGGCTGACCGAAGAGACGCTCGATCACTGGGAAGGCTACCAGGGATCCAGTCCCGTCCGCATCGGCAATGACGCCTACCGTCAGCTCCAGCTGGATATCTATGGCGAGTTGATGGACTCGCTATATCTCTACAACAAGTACGGAACACCGATTTCGTACGACCTCTGGAATTATCTGCGGCGCTTGACGGACTGGGTTTGCAAAAACTGGCAGGAAAAAGACGACGCCATCTGGGAAGTGCGCGGCGGTCCGCGCGAGTTCGTTTACTCGAAGATGATGTGCTGGGTGGCCGTGGATCGCGCGCTGCGTTTGGCCGCCAAACGGTCCTTTCCGGCGGATTGGAACGGCTGGACAGCGGTTCGCGACCAGATCTACGAAACCGTCATGCAGCGGGGATGGAACCACGAGCGCGCCTCGTTCGTGCAGCAATTCGATGGTGACGCCCTGGATGCGTCCACGCTGCTAATGCCGCTGGTATTTTTCGTCTCGCCTACCGATCCGCGCATGCTACAAACCATCGACGCCATCAACCGTGCGCCGCGGGCTGGAGGGCTGGTCTCGGATGGATTGGTGTTCCGCTACGACGTCGAAAAAACACCCGATGGCTTGAAAGGCACCGAGGGTACATTCAACCTCTGCACGTTCTGGCTGGTGGAAGCCCTCACGCGCGCCAGCGCCGCCGATGCCCAACGCTTGCGGCAAGCGCGAGACCTGTTCGAGCAGATGATTGGATATGGGAATCACCTGGGCCTGTACGCGGAGCAGATCGGACATCGGGGCCAGGCGCTCGGCAATTTCCCGCAAGCGCTCACTCATCTGGCGCTGATTAGCGCCGCATTTAACCTGGACCGTTACCTGGACGGGCGCGAAAAAACGCCGCCGGTAAAGTAACCAGGGGTCACCCGCAATCGGCAAGAACAAAACTGAGCAACCTTTGACCGCGATTCGGTCTAACCAACGGGAGCGAGTACTCCCCATCCCAAGCAAGGAGCGTCATTATGAAAATCGAAAGCATGGAAGATTTGTTTCTGGAACAAGTTGAAGACCTTTACGATGCCGAAAAGCGGCTGGTGAAGGCCCTGCCCAAGATGGCCGAAGCCAGCACGTCGCAGTCTCTCCGTCAAGCCTTTGAATCCCATTTGATGGAGACGGAGGCACATGTAAGCCGGTTGGAAAATATTTTCCGTACCTTGGGCAAGGACCCCAAGAGCCACACCTGCGATGCCATGAAGGGGCTGATCAGTGAGGGCGAAGACATGGTCAGCGACATCGATGAATCGTCGTTGCGTGATGCCGGGCTGATTGCCGCGGCAAATCGCGTGGAGCATTATGAAATCGCGGCGTACGGATCGGCGCGCACGTTCGCCGAAACACTCGGCCTGCGCGAGGCGGCCACAGTGCTCGAGCAAACGCTGCAAGAGGAAAAGCGGGCCGATCAGAAGCTCACTCAGTTGGCCGAGAGCATGGTGAACGACGAGGCTTTGCGGAGTCCCGTTTCGCAACGCTAGCTGTTGACTGGGGGCCTCTGGGGTGGAGGCCCCTTTTCACTCGATGATCACTGCTGACTCGCGAACCAGGCATCGCGGCCTGATTCTGGGATTATGCGCCGGAATCCTTGCGGCTGGGCTTGCGTTCTATATCGCCGTCCCGCGGCTCATTCGAGCCTACGCCGCCGACGCGCTCGGGAACGAGTTCCAAACCGACGTACGGTTTCAAAGCCTAGACGTCTCAGGCTTCCCTCGGTTCCATATCACCGTTAAAGGCGTGCTCATCGGAAACGATCCTGCCCATCCTCTGATCCAAGCCACCGAAGCAGACGCGCAGTCCGGTTGGATTCCCTGGCATGTCCGAAAGCTGGTCCTGGAGGGCTTGTCGGTCCAAATTCCAGCCGCCCAAATGCCGACCCGCGCCGCAGTCAGGGCGATACCGGCGCTTTCCGTGGATGAAGTCGTCGCGGAGCAAGCGTCGGTTCAAATCTCCGCCCTGCATTTTCAACTCGTCCATCTTCGAGTGAAGAATTTCGATCCTAGCCACGCAGCCGATTTCAGCGTATCCGTCAGCAACGCCGAATCGCGCGCCGATGTGGAAATTCGGGGCAAGCTCGGTCCGTGGGACGCGCGGGATCCCAGTCTCACGCCGATCGACGGAACCTACGCTATTGGGCGCTCGGATCTCACCAAGTTGCCCGGATTGAAGGGCATTCTTTCGTCACAGGGACGATTTGAGGGCGTCCTCCAACGCGCCAGAATCGCCGGCAATGCAAACGTCTCCGGACTTGGTCTGAGTTTGAGCGGGAGTCTCGAACGATTGCACGCGAGCTTTGAAGCCCGGCTCGACGCGGCGGACGGATCGGCGTCAATCGATTCCATGACGGGCTCGTTGCAGGATTCCCGGTTTGATGCTGTTGGAAGCGTCCACAACATCCAGGACGATCGTCTTCGAGACGTTGCGCTGGACCTCTCCATCGGCCAGGGCCGAATCGAAGACGTGTTGCCGCTCGCTGTCAAGTCCAAAACGTCTCCCATTGGCGGCGCCTTCAGCATGCGAGCAAAGCTACAGATTCCGCCCGGTGAGCAGGACATCCTGGACCGGCTCCGTCTGAACGGCGGCTTTACCACCGCCAATGCCCGATTCTCTTCCCTGGACCTGCGCGATCGGTTGCGAGAAGTGAGCCGTAAAGGCGAAGGCCGTCCCACGGACGACGCCGCGGGCAGCACGATAGCGGGCATCCAAGGCCAACTGCACCTCGACCATGGTGTCGCAAGGTTTTCGAACCTGGTGTTCACTCTAGAGGGAGTTTCCGCGCACTTGAATGGAACGTACCAACTGGCGAGCCAGCGCCTGGACCTGCACGGCGAGGCGCTGCTGGACGCCAAGCTTTCCGAAACAGCCACCGGCCCTAAGGCACTCCTACTCAAAGTGGCGGACCCTTTTTTCCGGCGCAAGCAGGGCGGCTCGCGCGTGCCAGTCAAGATCACTGGTACGCGTTCCGATCCACGATTCGCAGTGGACCTTGTGAACTAGAGCGCCCCGGGAGCCGGGCCTCAAGCTCCTTAGGGTGCTATTCTCGCACTAGGAACGATGACTCGCCGAAATGCGCTGTGGTTGGGCGCAGGAATTTCGCTGGCGGTGACGCTGTACGGTTTTCAGCGCCCCTGGCGGCTCTACCGGAGCATGGAACCCTATGACAACATAGAGATGCCACCGGACTGGCAGGACAAGACCGAATGGGTCTTCGCCCGTTTGATGTATCCCCAGCATCCCCACGCACGCTTCGGACGCTATTACGGCTATGGCGCGGGATCTACGTGGCTGGAAGGCGGCACCAGTTGGACCCAGGACTATCCGCGCGCGGATCGGCACTTCGCTCTGGCCTTGCGCCGATTAACGCGCCTCTCGGTACGATCCATCGAACAGCCCGTCAATCTCGACGATGGCGACGACGTCTACAACTGGCCCTGGCTTTGCGCCGGCGAGATGGGCGACTGGAAGCTAACCTCCAGCCAGGTCCAGAAGCTACGCGATTACCTGCTGCGCGGCGGTTTCCTTATGTTGGACGACTTTTGGGGCACCGAAGAATGGAACCGGTTTTACGAAAGCATGCAGCAGGTGTTTCCGGACCGGCCAGTGGTGGAAATCCCGGATGCCGATTCGATTTTCCACACCGTTTACGATCTGGACGACCGCTATCAAGTCCCGGGCGAGTGGGCCATCCGGCGCGGCACCACCTATCGCAACGATGGCGCGGTGGCGCATTGGCGCGGAATCCTGGACGATAAGGGCCGCGTGATGGTGGCCATGTCGTTCAATTCCGATATCGGAGACTCATGGGAGTGGGCAGACGATCCGGAGTATCCGGAAAAGTATTCGGCTCTGGGAATCCGGATCGGCGTCAATTACGTGATTTACTCGCTGACTCACTGACCTCGGTTTTCGGTGGAGTCGGTTCCTTCAGATGCGAAGCGAGCGCCTCTAGTGACTCCGCCTCACCCATCCATTCCGGATGCTGCGCCGTACTATCGAACGCGGAAGTGATTTTGAATGGTTCGCACTTGCCGGCGTCGGCGAACGGTTTGGTTTTCGCGAGGATTTGAGTCACCTGCTCGTTGCTGAGCGGCCGGAAGGTAGCGGCGGCGCGAAACGCCTGGTCCAGCCGCTCCATGCTTTCGCAACCCGTGATAACAACCGATGTCGGGAGCGTGAGAGCGTAATGCAGGCATTCGATCGCGCTCACGTGGGCGCATTTCAACACGTGACCGTCGCCCAGCGGCTTCATCCCCAGGACGCCGATACCCTGCTCCACCAGCTTTGGCAATACGTGACGGCCGAAGCTGCGAAAGTGCGCGTCCATTACGTTGAGCGGCATCTGGCAGGTATCGAAGCGGAATTTGTGTTCGGCGGCCACTTCCAGCATGCGCAGATGCACGACGGGATCTTTGTGACCGGTAAACCCGATGAACCGGATCTTGCCGGCCTTTTTGGCCTCGAGCAGTGCTTCGAGCGGGCCCTCCGGCGCAAAGAAGCGATCCGGATCCTCCATGCGAATGTTTTCGTGATACTGGATCAAGTCCACGTGATCTGTTTGGAGGCGCTGCAGCGAGTCGTCGATTTGGCTGGCGGCCGATTTCTTAGTGCGCCCATCGAACTTGGTCATCAAGAAAACCTGATCGCGGTAACCGTCGCGCAGAGCCGCGCCCATGCGGCGCTCACTCTCGCCGGAATTGTAGTCCCAGGAATTGTCGAGAAAATTAATGCCGCGATCGATGGCGCTTCGGACGATGCGCACCGCTTCGTCGAAGTCGCTGGCCAACCCCAGATGATATCCCCCCAGCCCAATTGCGGAGACTCGTTCGCCCGTCCTGCCTAGTTTGCGGTAGATCATTGGATCTTATGTCACGCACCACGGGCATGCGACGCTCGGCGAGCGCCAAATCCCCGCAGCTAATTGTTAGATTGGCCGGAGCAGATTCTGTTACGCAGGGTAACGTACCAGGGAGGCCATGGCAGTCAGCGCAAATTGAACTTTTTCATCTTGTAACGCAGGGTATCGCGCGTGATGCCCAGCAGGATCGCCGCGCGGGTTTGATTGCCGGCCGCCTTCTGCAGCGCCTTCATCACCATAGTCTTCTCGGCTTCGGCCAAGCTGGCTTGAAAAGGGGGCTCGGGCTCCTCCGCTTTCGCATTCGGGTGGCTGAGAGTGCCGCCATTGGAGGCGATGTAAAGGCTGGACATCTGGATACGCTCGGACTCCTCCAGAACCATGGCCCGCTCGATGACGTTGCGCAGCTCGCGCACATTGCCCGGCCAGGCATGGCACATCAGAGCGGCGGCCGCGGCGTGGCAGATCCCCTGAACGTTGCGTTTGAATTTGTCGTTGTAGACCTGAATGAAATGCTCCACCAGCGGCAGGATATCCTCCCTCCGTTCTCGCAAGGCCGGCAAGGTCACTTGAATCACGTTCAGGCGATAGTACAAATCCAGCCGGAAGCGGCCGTCCTCAATGGCGTCGGTCAGCCGGCGGTTGGTGGCCGCCACTACGCGCACGTCCACTTGAATATCCCGCACTCCACCCAGACGCCGGAAGCACTGATCTTCCAGGACGCGCAATAACTTGGCTTGCACGGTGAGAGGCATCTCCGCGATTTCATCCAAGAAAATGCTTCCACCCGATGCGATTTCGAGGATGCCGGCCTTGGCCGCGCGGGCGTCGGTGAACGCTCCCTTCTCGTAACCAAACAGTTCGCTTTCGAGCAACGTTTCCGGAATAGCGGCGCAGTTCAGCGCCACGAAAGGCCCTTCGTGCCGGCGGCCGTAATAGTGTAGGAACTGAGCCAGAATATCCTTGCCGGTTCCGCTTTCGCCTTCGAGCAGGATGGTGGACACCTCGCTTTGAGCTACGCGCCGCGAGAAGGTGAGCACTTGTTTCATCGCGGGGGACACCGCGACGATTTTGAATTTTCCAAAATCGATTCCGTGGTCTGTAAGCACGTCTACAGAGGGCCGAGGACGGGCCTGGACCTGCTGCTCGCTGGAGGGCCCAAAGACCAGCACCGCCCCCGCCACCGCGCCTGTGTGGTCGCGAATGGGCGCCACGCTGCCGCTAACGGGCCGCTTCTCGCCTTGGCGGGACACCAGAATCGCGCCTTCCGGCAGGTTTTCGAGCGATCCCGTGGAAAGCACCTGTTCCCAGGGCTTACCGAGTTTCTCTCCATCCACACCGGCAAACGCTTGGAAAACGTCTTCCACGGGCTGGCCGAGCGCTTCCCGGCCGGGCAGGCCGATCCACGACTCGGCCGCTGGATTGAAGAGCGTAACGATTCCCTGGCGGTCCATGGAAATTACACCTTCCGAGATGGCCCGGAAGGTGGAAGCGAGCAATTGCTGTTTATCGTGAGTTTTCAGTTCTTCGCGATGCCGGTGCAACGCAATTTCGATGCTGGCTTGCAGCGCGGCTTCCTGGAAAGGCTTGGTGATGTAGCCCAGCGGCCCAGCGTCTTTGGCCCGCTCGACGGTCTCGCCGTCGGCGTGCGCCGTCAGATAGATCACCGGGATGTTGAAGCGCTGGCGCAGGACCAGAGCTGCCCGTGTGCCGTCCAGTTCTCCTTGGATGTGGATGTCCATCAAAACGATATCCGGCGGACTAGCTTCGGCTTGTGCGATGGCGTCGGCGCCGCTGGAAACCGCCGCCGTCACACTGTATCCCAGGTCCGTGAGGATATCGCTTAGATCTTCGGCGGTAACCCTCTCGTCTTCGACAATTAGAATGCGTGCAGGCATGCTTTCTTCCGGCTCTCATCCTTTTCCGGGCGTCGTCCCCGGAACTCAGTCGGCACGATGTCACGTGTGATTCCAGCTTCCGCGTTTCAGGCGGGCCGGTGATGCGCGGCAGACCATGATCCTGCATGGCCTGCGGTGCGTGATTCTTGGAGTCAGACGCCACGCATTCGATCCTTCCCCGAGATCGAAGCTAGGTGCCCGCGAAACGGCTCAACCGCCGAAGCGAGTTCAGCTAATCGAAGCTATCTTACAGTGTAGTCCATTTGCGGGACTGTCAACGGCTGGTGGTCCGCTGAATCCAATTTAGCGGACTACCCAACGGTTCGCTGCTGGGATGAAATGTTGCGCTGCGGCGGTGAGGCCGATAATATTTTCTGGAATGGAGTGAACGGGATCCGCACGTATCCCGAACCCGGGCGTGCCTGTCGGGCCATCCGGAGGCGGTGGCGTGCAAAACTGAAGCGATGGACATAGCTTTGGACGCGGAAGAGGTGCGAGTACTGGGCGCGCTGCTTGAAAAAGAGATCACCACGCCCGAGTATTATCCGCTTTCCCTGAACGCCTTGCTGAACGCTTGCAATCAAAAATCGAATCGCGATCCGCTGGTGCATTTCGATGAAGAGACCGTCGAGCGCGTTCTCTATACGTTGCGCGACAAGGGATTGCTGCTCAACATCACGGGCGCGGGCAGCCGCGTCCCCAAGTATGGGCATCGCTTGTCGGAAAGATTGAACTTGGGCCGCCGCGAGCTGGCTCTGCTTTGCGAACTGATGTTGCGCGGACCTCAGACGCTGGGTGAGCTGCGCACGCGGGCCGACCGTATGCATCACTTTGACGACACCGCCGAAGTGGAGTCGGTGCTGGATCACTGGCCCGAGCTGGTGACTAAGTTGCCTCGCCGTCCGGGCGAGAAGGAAGCGCGCTATGCGCACTTGTTCTCGGGGACTCCGGAGGCGCCAGTTGCATTGCCGGAGTACGCCGCGGTTATCCCTCGCTCGGACCGGTTAGCCGAGCTGGAGGCGGAAGTGGCGCAATTGCGGCGGGATATCGAGGATTTGAAGCAGCAGTTCGCCGGATTCCAGAAGCAGTTCGAATGAGGGGTAGTTATCCCTTGAAGTATGGTCTCGGGTATCGCTCATCAATCAGTAGGCTCGTTTTTGCCCGCCGTAGAAATGAGAATGTTCCCGGACGCAGGATCGGCATTTAGGTCGATGTTGTGCAGCTTGAAATAATCAAGAATCTCTTGTTTGCCATAGTCCATAGCAAAGCGCGGTAACTGGAGGAGGCTCTGCCAATCGAGCCGTGGGCCTTTGCCTTGCATTTTTCTACGTTTGAAAGTTCGAAATTGCCAAGCCAATAAATCCGCGGCTTGCAAAGGCAGAAAGGCCACTGGTTGCATGGGAGTTGGCTCTTTAGCAGAGAAGGCATGACCTGCGTACCTGTAAGATTCCCTTGTCTCAGGCAAGTCCAGTAACCCATCGATCCGATGACTCGCGAGGCGCTGATGCTTGTGTCCACTTTCGAAGAAATACGATATCGGCCCCTCAAAACCCGTCTTTTTCACCCAGTCAGCAACTATATCGAAACACCATCTGATGCACAGCCCATAGGCACCCCCGCTATAAGACTGGAAGCGATGTGGAATGGCTTCGAGGAATTCTTTTTCACTGAGGCACGCAGCTATTCCACGCTCCGCGCGGCGCTTTATAATCCCGATCATACGCCGCGCGATTTCGTCACACCTCTCTCGCTTGTCTCCAAATACTCCCGTGCCGTGGGCGCATTCGCTCATCCTGAAGTAGGGAAGCCCGTACTCCTTCAAAACAGCATCCCATTCCTGATAGAAGTGCTTGCTCTGCTCTGCGCTGAACATGTACCCGGCTACGCACATGATCGGCGATCCCTCATGAGTTCCGCTTTCGTCAAAATACGCTTCGTATGCCTGCACCATAAATAATGCTCTCCCGTTCGCTGGGACAAGCAGTTCCACGAAACGTGAAAATAGCACACAACTCTCGTCTATGTGGGTACTTAGCATCCTACCTCGCGTACCTGTAGTATGGGATACGTGCCGAATGAGGCGGACCTTCCCGCTAAGAGCCGTTGGTCCGCCTCCGGTGTTTCTTCAGGCGGTACGTTGGTCGGGAACCGATACGTGCCGAGAGCCCAGCCGGATCGGAACCACGTTTTCTTGCGGTACCAGGCAACTGGAGACATTCTTCGATGGACCATGGAAATAGTCGTCCACTGGGAAGAGCGAATAAGGCTCCAGCTCGCGGAAAACCCGGCCCAGCTTCTGCTCGATGCGGTAGACGGCATGGAAGAAATTCCCCCGGTCCATCCCCAGCCGTACACAGCATAGCTTCCAGTCCGCGCCGAGTAGAAAATGATATTTGAAAATGCGATGCTCCGGTTCGGTGAGAGTCCTTTTGCTGATTAGGCAAAAGTCGGCGGCAAACTCTTCATCCTTACGGCCCCAGGAACCCTTGCGGTCCTTGCCGGGTAACGGATCCAGCGTCACTCGGCTCATGTACTTCTCACGGCTTATCGATTCGCGGAAGCGATCAAAACATGCCCGGAAAATAGCTCGTAACACGCAATTGCACGGATGCGTCGCCCCATGTCGGCCGATTCGCAATCCTAAGCCCAGGCAGATGTTGCACGCCGGCGCCGCGAGCGCCAACGTTTCGGACCTCGTCCATTCCATTTCGTCCTCTTCCTTGGAAACCCGGAGGCAACCGGGTTATGTTCATCGACGTGATTTCTAGTCTGGTTGCGCCCGCCAGTCACGTCAACGTAAAAGGGCGCCGTTACTAGGAAAGAATTTCTTCCTCGACTAAGGGGAGAGTACGAAAAGGCCAAGGTATCAAGTACTTGTGTAGGTTCACTTCTTGGCCGCACTTAATGACTGTAATTACTCCAGCCTTCCGCTTTTTCTTATTCCTTTTGGAGCCTATTTCAAACTGAAATACGGAGAGAGCCCAATTTGACCTTCCAGGACGCGCGCCGCAAGCTGCTGGCCTTCGTCTGGGATGAGGTCCGCAACGGCGAACTCACCGAGAGGGGATTGGCCCGTTTGATTGGAATCTCGCAGCCGCATGCACATAATGTGCTGAAAGGCGTCCGAACTCTCTCACCCGAGGTTTTCGATCTGCTGTTAAAGTACCTTCACTTGTCCCTGCTCGATCTGGCCTCTATCGAAGAGCTGGAAGCCCAAGTGGAGCGCCGCCGCATCCGCGCTCAGGTCGCCGAAGTTCCTTTTCTCGAAACTCCCGTCGGGCCCGGGCGGCCTTGGCCCAATAGCGTGACCTGGCGCAGGACTTTCCCCGCGCCATTTTCTATCGCGACCGTTCCCGCTGAACTGCTGATGGCGAATCTAGCCGCCGATCGAGCGATGATCGCCACGCTTGCCTCCTACGATATCGCGCTATTGGACACTTCCCTCGAGCGGCGCGCCGCAATCTCTCCGGAAGGCCTCTATGTGGTCGAACGTAGGGGGGAAGCTGTTATACGCCACATTCGCGCCGGCGCTCATTGCTTCTACCTGGTGACCGACTCCGACCTGGACCGTCCCACGGATTGGGAGCCGCTCGCCATCGAAGCCGTGCGACTTAGCGGCGCGATCAAGGCGCGCGTCGTCTGGCTGGGACGCGAGCGGGACCCTGTGTCGCAGGTAAGAGGCGACGCGCTCGCTCAGCCTGGCCGGCTCTTGTACGATCCGATCTCTTCGTAGGCGTCCAACACCTGCTGCGCGGTCCGTTCCCAATTGAAGCGGCGCGCCTGTTCAAAGCCGCGGGTCACCAAACTGTCGCGGAGGGACTGGTCAAGCAGCACCTCCCGCATCCCGCGCGCGATGTCGAAAACATTCTCGGGATTTACAATTTCGGCGGCGTCTCCCACCACCTCCGGCAACGAGTTCACGCTGGAGCAGACCACCGGCGTTCCACAGGCCATCGCTTCGAGTGGTGGCAGTCCGAAGCCCTCATATAGCGAGGGGAAAACAAAGGCCGAAGCGGCCTGATAAAACGCGCGCAGCGTATCGATGGGCACGAATCCGAGAAACCGCACCGTGTCCTCGACGCGACTCTGGATCACGGCATGCCGGAGCGCCGGATAGCGGGAAATCTCATCGCCGATGATCAGCAAGCGCAAGTCGTGATAGACGGGGTGGTTCTGAATCTCGCCTCTTAGCACCGCAAAGGCTTCCACCAATCTGGGGATGTTCTTTTGAGGATTGGTTCGTCCAACGTACAACAGGAACGGATGTTGGATGCCGTAGCGGTCCAACACGCGCTGGATCTCCGCCGGATAGTTCGGTGAGCCCTCGCCGTGCCCTGGCGCCAGGGCGGGAGCGCTGGGAGCGTGGAAGGTAGGGTCGGGTGCGTTGTACACCACGCGCATCCGGCTGGCCGGAATGCCCAGCACCGCCTCCACGTC
The DNA here is from genome assembly GCA_052148835.1 of Bryobacteraceae bacterium. Classification (GTDB taxonomy): domain Bacteria; phylum Acidobacteriota; class Terriglobia; order Bryobacterales; family Bryobacteraceae; genus Palsa-89. The sequence goes on along the minus strand of JBKQHJ010000065.1, from coordinate 106,208 downwards.
GCGGCAGGTCGCCATCGAAACCGCGATCACGCGATCGGCACGAATCAAGCCACGCCGCAAATAGAAGTGCCGCAGACGGTTTCCATAACCCTGCTGGCTGGCAAACAGCAGCGTGCTCATATCGTGAACGGTCACCAAGTAGGGTTTGGGCATCAGCAACGGCACGGCGTTCAGGGGAATGTGGAAAAGGTCGGCCTCCAGCTTTCGCAGGAACAATCCATAGCGAATCTGAGCCAGCCCGCTCTGGGCCGTTCCTTTCGTTTTCGCTTCTGGAAAGATCGCCGTTTCAAAATTCGGCGGCAGGTCGGCGAACTCGGGAACGTTCTTCTCGGTGGTGATCAGCTTATACCGATTGCGATCGTCTACCCGCGCCAGCGCACGAACCAGGTTGCGGATGTAGGTTCCGATGCCGAAGTCAGCGACACGGCGGGTATCGAGTGCGATCCGGAGCGGCATCGGAGGACCAGGGATTCGTTAAGCCGTGGTGCGCGCCAGCTTCCAGGGATAGAGCGGGAAACGGTCCGCCAGCTCCGTTACGCGCCTCCGCACCGCCAGCAGGGTTTCCTTGGATTGCACGTCGTTCAAAACTTCTGCAATCAACGCCGCTACCTGGCGCATCTCGGTTTCGCGGAAACCGCGCGTCGTCACGGCCGGGCTGCCTAGCCGGATGCCACTCGGATTGAGCGGCGGGTTCACGTCGAACGGGATCGCGTTCTTGTTGACCGTGATGTACGCTTCGTCCAGCGCCGTTTCAGCTTCCTTGCCGCGTACGCCCTTGGCGAAAACGTCCACCAACAGCAGGTGCGTATCGGTTCCGCCCGAGACTACTCTGTACCCCTCTTCCTGCAGGCTTCCGGCTAGCGCCTGTGCATTTGCAATTACCTGCTGTGAATACGTACGAAACTCCGGCGTCATCGCCTCCAGAAAACAGACCGCCTTGGCAGCGACCACATGCACCAGCGGGCCGCCCTGAATTCCCGGGAAAAGCGCCCTGTCGATGGCGGCGCCGTACTGCGCCCTCGCCAAAATCATGCCCGAGCGTGGTCCGCGCAGTGTCTTGTGGGTGGTGGACGTCACAATGTCGGCGTATCGGCAGGGATTCGGATATAAGCCCGCGGCCACTAGGCCTGAGAAGTGCGCCATGTCGACCACCAGAATGGCGCCCACCGAATCGGCGATCTTGCGGAACAGTGCAAAGTCGATAATTCGCGGATAGGCGCTGCCGCCCGCAATGATCAGCTTCGGCTTGTGCTCTTCAGCCAGCCGGGCGAGTTCCGTGTAGTCGATCCGCTCATCCTCCCGCGACACGCCATACGCCACGACGTGATAGGTCTTGCCCGAAAAATTCAGGGGATGCCCGTGGGTCAAATGTCCGCCGTGCGCCAGATTCATCCCGAGGATTACATCGCCCGGCTGAATCACCGCCGAATAGGCCGCTTGATTGGCTTGCGAGCCCGAGTGCGGCTGGACGTTGACATATTCAGCCCCGAAAAGTTTCTTGGCCCGCTCGCGCGCCAAGGTCTCCACCACGTCGACGAATTCGCATCCTCCGTAGTAGCGCTTGCCGGGATATCCTTCCGCGTACTTATTGGTGAACACGGACCCGGTTGCCTGCAGGACGGCTTCAGAAGTGAAATTTTCGCTGGCGATCAGCTCCAAACGGCTATGCTGGCGTTCCGCTTCATGTTGGATCGCTGCATAGATTTCCGGATCGACGGCGGAAAGCGGGCGCGACATGCGCTCGGTATCGTTCATAAATTCTAGTGTAGTGTACCGGGCAAGAATTATTGGAGGCTTCTCCGGACTACCTCATCAAGCACTACAACCGCACGCCATTTCGGGAGTAAGAACATTTTCCGATAAAGGCTGCCGCTCTACTGCCGATGGAAAAGCGTCCGATGTCTACCCACACTCTCAATCCCATTGGTTTGTCTCCCGCCGCTTTCAGGCTTCGCGCTCCCGCAGTCGCGGATCTGGCGTCCGCCGGTCTCACTCCAAAAATCTTGTGCATTGCAGAGCAAGCGGGGAAAATGGTCGGCGGCATTCTGCTCTCGTCCACCGTTGGCGCAAGCACTCCGGCGGAGGGCCTCGAGCTTCTGCGCGCGCAGGAGTTTGACGTCGTGCTGGTACGGCTTCCGCTCGCCGATTCCGACACCGCGCCAGACACTGCAATCAGCCCGGCCAGTTTATTAGAAGAGCTGCAGCGCGCCCAGCCGGGCACGCCAGTGGTTTTTCATGCCCCGTCGGCGAGTTCCAGCGAAGTAGTTCGCCTGCTCCGTTTGGGCGCGTTTCATGTCTACACGCAGGGCGATGCCACCAGTCTGCTTTTTCTGGCCGCTCATTCGAAATGGGCCGAGGAAGCGGCTGGAGGGCCGGTAGAAACTGAATCGGCGCCTTGGCAGCGCTACCTCATCGGCGATAGCCATCCGATGCAGCAGATCGCTCGCGAGATCCGGCTGGTTGCTCCGCGACGCTCCACGGTTTTGATCACCGGCGAAACAGGAACCGGCAAAGAGTTGATCGCACGCTCCATTCACGCCGCCAGCGGCCGGTCCTGCATGGTGGCGGTAAACTGTAGCGCGCTTCCGGAAACTCTGCTCGAAGCCGAACTGTTTGGGCACGTCAAAGGCGCCTTCACCGGTGCGATCGGCCAGCGTGTCGGACGCTTTGAAGAAGCCAATCACGGCACCATTTTCCTGGACGAGATCGGCGACATGCCCTTTAGCCTGCAAGCCAAATTGTTGCGGGTAATCCAGGAGCGCGCGTTCCAGCGGCTGGGCAGTTCCAAGACCGTTCGCGTGGACGTGCGCGTGCTCGCCGCCACCCATACGGATCTGGCGGACTTGGTGAAACAAGGCAAATTTCGCGAGGATCTGTATTACCGGCTCAACGTGGTGCCCATTGCTTTGCCGCCACTCCGCGAGCGGCCCTCCGATGTGCCCAAGCTGGCCCTGCATTTCATCGAGAAGATCTGCCGGGGGGAGGATCTTCCCACCAAGCAAGTCTCAAACGAGACCCTGGCCCGCTTGGCCGGGCATGACTGGCCAGGCAACGTCCGTCAGCTGGAAAATGCGGTGGAAAAGGCCATTGTGTTGAGTGGCGAGCGCCTAGCCCTTTTACCAGGCGACTTTCCGCTTCCGCCGCGGCGGCATCCGGTGGCCTATCCTTCCGGCGCACGCGGCCTCGTCGCGGTTCCCGATCAAGGTCTCGATTTCGAACGGACGGTGGGCAACATCGAGCTAAACATTTTGGAACAGGCGCTGCGCAAAACTCGCGGCAACAAGAAGCTGGCCGCGGAAATGCTCGGGCTGAAACGCACCACGCTGACCGCTAAGCTCAAGAGCTTGGCTGCTGGTGGGTCCGCGGGCTAGGCGCCGCCTCGGGAGCTTCCTTGAGGAGCGCCCTCCAGGAGCGCCGCATGCACGATGAATCGCTTGGGCGCCGAACCCACGTAGTAGAACGGATAGCAGGTCACAAGCGTCAGCGTTTCGCCGCCGGACGCTTTCAGCACGCTCACATCGCGCGGCGTGACAATGCTGGTCGATTTCACGATATAGCGGTAGGTCCCGGCGGTGGTCTCTAGGTCGATAGTGTCGTCGGCCCGAATGTTCCGCAACTCGCGGAAGAACGTATCGCGGTGGCCGGCCAGTCCAACGTTCCCGATGCCCCCCGGCAGCGCCGTTCCCGGAATATGGCCGACGGCTCGGCTCAGCGTGCGCTCATCGGCGCCTTCGCGCACCATCACCGCCAGATTCAGCCGCGGGATGTCCAGCCGGCCGATCACGGAGCGTGGCGCCGGCGGCGTTAGAATCGTTGGGCCATTAGGGATCGGCAGTGGCTTGGGCGCTTCGGCAGTTTCGGTCTTTTCGCGCCGGCCGCTCACCAGCCACTGCCATTCGTCGGTCATGAATCCGCCGATGCTGGGCGTCAATCCCCGCAGCGTTTGATCGAACGCCCAGTCTTCATAGGCTTGATACAGCACGCTGCTGGTATTCATCCAAACGAAGCAATCCACTGCCACCAGCCCCACCAGTAGAAAGATCCACTCCAGCGCCCGCCAACCCACGCGCGCGGACGTTGCCCGCTCCGGCGGATCGTCACTCCAGGTGAGCCGGGCCTTCATTTCGCGGGCTCCACTGCGCCATGGTTCTCGGTGGCGCTATCGGAAAATACATAACTGGTCCGCGTGCGCACGATCAGCTTCGGATGGTCGGGTGAAGACGCTTCCATTTTGATGTGACGCACCATTTTGCCTTCCGTCGAAGGCACGTATCCGATGGTGTAGCGCGAGCGAATATCCTTAGCGATCTGCCGGCAGATGGGAACGATCTCTTGCAGGGTGTCGGGATGGTAAAACACGCCGCCGCTCACGTGCGCCAGGTTTTTCAGGATCCCTTCGTTCTTTTCGGGATCGTCTTCGTCGTAGATGCCCACCGTATAGATGGTCACTAGCGAGGCCAGCACGTCGCGCGTCACTTGCTGCAGCGTGTGGGTGCTGTGATTATCGCCGCCATCGCTGATCAGGACCAGCGTTTTCTTGGTCTGCCGTCCATATTCGAGCTGACGCAGCGACATCTCAACGGCGTCGTACAGCGCCGTGCGCCCTTCCGGATCGCCCTGCCAAAGCGCCGCCCGCAGTTGCCGCGCGTTGTCTGAAAATAAAACGTCGTCCGGCAGCCCCCGGCGCGGTTTCTCATTGAAGTTGACCACGAACATCTCATCCATCGGATTGCTCTCGTGGATAAACGTCAGCGCGGCGGTAATTACTTGCGCCCGCTTGGGCCGCATGCTGCCGCTCTCATCCAGGACAATCCCGACGGTAACGGGAGTATCAGAACTAGAAAACTGGCTGATCTCTTGCGCTTTGCCGTTCTCGAAAACCTTGAAATTACTTTTCTGAAGGCCGGAAACAAACCCTCCGGCCGCGTCTTTCACACTCACGTCCAATAAAACAAGCCGCGAAGTGGTCTGTATTGTGAATTCCTTCTGCTCGCCGGCTTGGGCGTCGATGTTGGAGGCTCTTTTCTGTCCCCATCCACCGACGCTGGCTGCCGTACACAGCAGAACACCCACTCCCAGACGCGCTACGCGGCCCCGGATCATGAACTCTCCGATCGTCGTCTTAATGTTACGACAAACGGAAAGCACGAACCAACGCGAACAAGCCGAGCGAGAGCAAACCAGCCAATCCGATCAGAGGATATGGGCTGGCGGTCTTCGGCAGTTCCTGGGGAGCAGGAGCGGGAGCCGGCTCGGGCGCTGGAGCAGCTTCCTGCGGGGCAGGCGGCGGAGTATTCTGCGCTTCCTGCTGCGGCTCGGGCTGCGTTTGCGTTACTTCCGCCTTCGGCAGTTCGGCGGGCTGGGTGGCTTCAGTGGTTGGCACCGGCTGATGCGACGCAGCCGCAATCTGCACGGCGGCCGACTTCGGATAGGCGAACTCCTGCCCAAAGTTATCGCCCGGGTAGAACCACGCCCTCAGAGCCTTCGGTTGTCCGGGAGGCGTTTCCCAGAACGTGAAGACAGTCTTGCCGGTGGGCTGAATCCGGTAGTTCGGAATCGCCAGTATGGTGGTGAACAGGTGCTTCTGGTCTTTGTCGAAAATCTGCACGATGTGTCGATCCGAGGGCGAATCGAGCAACTTCACTACGTATGTTCCGGGAGGCAGCACCTGATTGGGCACCTGAATCGGTTCATTCACGGTCATTATGGTCAGCTTGTTCCATTCGTCCGCGCGGGCGCTTGGTGCGAGTGCAACTCCGAGCAGTCCGATGGATGCCATTGCAACAACTAAACGGGTCATATTTACTCCTTCTTCTTTGGTTAATTGCCGCGCTTCGCGATCGCATCACGCAACCGCACGGTCTATAACAGTCCGGCGCAATCGCCGTAACCTCTCTTTTTCTATCGCAGCTATGCTGCCAAAGGTCGAAGTGGTTGTAATTCAGCGAGTCTCTAACGTTTCGGGGTTCGAGTTAGGAAAGTTTTACTTGCGAATGTTGATTTCTGGACTAAGAGTGTCGCCCCGTGGACTCAGGCTTTCCAGCAAGTTATCTCTGTAGAGGATCTTCCACCCAAGGTGGCGTAGCTTCCATCAGCCGGCCCAGCTCCGGCTCCAGCGCACTCATCTTTTGCTTCATTTCCCAAGCAATTTTGCGATAACTGAAGTGCCCTTTTACTCCAGACCGCAGCCGCGCGATGTATTCTGCTTCCGCAAAATCCATCTTGAAGAGAAAACGCGAGCGCGCAGCGAACGGAATCAGATACTGGTTGCCGGGAGCGGGCAGAGACCCGGCCGCGTTACTCGCTTGTGATAACAAATTCGTGTAACGTTCCTCCATACCGGCCGCCGCAATCAGATCCGGCGCCGCGAAGCCGAGCTTGGTCGAGTAACTTTGCCGGAACTGTTGGCAGCGCCGGTGCCTGTGAAGGTCGCGATAGGCGCCAATGTCCATGACGATATCGAAAACATAAGGCTCGCTTCGAAAATTTCGGAGTAAGTCGTCTCGCTTGGTTCTGGACTGCAGGGCGACGTCGATTACTTCGTTTCTTCGCGACGCGCTCCAAGCAGATGCCACTTCGTATAATTCGCGATAAGGCCAATCCGTCACGGGATAAAGCAAGGTGGCCGCCATGTCGGCCAGCGTGTCACTCGGTTTGATCAAATCCACTTCATCAATCGCCGAGCTAGCGGGATGCGCGCCGAGATTCTGCACTGCCCACGCTCGCAGATCCTCGCGGCTCCGCTCGAGGTGCTCATCGGGATCCAGATGCCGCGCCAGAGTCGGAGCCACCGCTTCGCCAGACGCATTGGATTCCCATCCGAGGCACGGTTCCGCGGCGCACGCTTCGGCGATTTCTCGAGCCAGATCGCGCAGCTCTCCGTATTCCGACGCCTTCAATCGCCGCACTTGCCGCTCCAGCGTCCGAATGCTGGTCACCTGCCCGACGCCCGTGGGTATCCCGAAACACAACAGGTAGCGCGCCACATCAAAGGCCCGCGCCTTGACGTTGCGCTGATACGCTTGCGGGCTCATGGCCTCCGGCCGCGGCAGTTTTTCAGTGAGATGATCGAAGACTTTTGCGTGGATTTCGTTGTAGCCGGCCAGCAGTTCGCCGGCTGCTTGTTGATAGACGGCTGCTTGGGCAGCGTCAAACTCGGGCGGAATCACAAATCCGGATTTCGAGAAATCCTGATACCGCGAGGAGCGCGCCTGCCCGTCCCAGAGCTGCTCGTCTTCGATTTCAGTGGCGGCCAGCTCGGAGATGCCCTCAAAGCACAGCACCACGTGTCCCAGATCGGCAATCGATGCGTGCCCGTACTGAAAATAGAAGCTCTCCAAAAACTTGCTGGAGTCGTGCGTCCGGACCCACTCGACGGAATCGCGAATCGAATCGGGCGACCGGCTGTAGCGCGCCAGCGCGAACGCGCATTTCTCCGGAGGCATCGGCGCGAGCGTAAGAACACGCCGCTTGGTGGAATCGCTCATCAACCTTTGAATTCGCCCGCCAGCCGGCTGGCCAACGGACGTGTTTGGCCCGCGTATTTGTTGCCGGCCTTCTTGCGGTACGGCATCGACGAGGGCGTAGAGAGCTGCTCGAACGTAAACGAGCAAATGCGCATGCCTGGATAGAGCGCCACCGGCATGCGGCCCAGGTTGCTCAGCTCGAGCGTGGCTTTGCCCGCCCAGCCGGGATCGAATAAACCGGCCGTCCCATGCACGATGATGCCGATGCGGCCGAGGCTGGACCGGCCTTCCAATCTGCCCAGAACGTCGTCCGCCAGTTCCAGCGTCTCTTCGGTGATGGCCAGCACAAATTCGCGCGGCTGCAGGATGAACGGCTCGCCCGCCGGCACCATCACGCTCTTCATCAGTCCTTCGATGCCTTTGTTCTGGCGCAAATCGATGTAGGCGTTGCGGCTGTGTTCGAAAACGTTGAACTCGTCGCCGAGTTTAAAATCCACCGAGCAGCTTCCAAACTGCTCCGGCGGCAACTCGGGCGAAATCTTGATCTTCCCCTCCGCGATGTAGCGGCGGATGTCCACGTCGGACAAAACCATAGAGATTCAAAATACCACAGGTGCTCACGAGATCACGCCCTTTCTCACCGCATATAGGACCAGTTCCGCGAAACTATGCAGGTTCAGTTTCTCCTGCAAGTTTCGGCGATGCGTTTCCACCGTATACAGGCTGAGATTCAGACGTTGTGCGATCTCTTTGTTGGATTTCAGTTCCGCCAAGAGTTGCAGGATCTCGCGCTCGCGCGGAGTGAGCAGGTCATAGCTATCCTCGGCGCCGCGGCTCCGGATTTCGCGGACGTAGTCGTCCATCAACATCCGAGTGACTTCCGGGCTGAAAAAGGTTTTGCCCTCATGTACGGATTGGATCGCTGCGATGAGATCGCCTTCGGCGGAATCTTTCAACAGGTACCCTTTCGCTCCTGCCTTGAGCGCCCTGAGCACATAACTTTCGTCCGAGTGCATGCTCAGGATCACGATCGCGATGTGAGGCAACTCGGCGTTGATGCGCTGCGCCGCTTCGATGCCGCTCAAGTTGGGCATCGCGATATCCAGGACCGCGACATCCGGCTGGGTGGCCTCCGCTCGTTCCACCGCCTCCCGGCCATCCGCGGCCTCGGCAACCACGGCGAATTCAGGACGGCTCTCGAGTAGCAGCCGCAGACCACGCCGCATCACGGTATGATCGTCAGCCAACAGGATGCGAATCTGTTTCACGCGCCGCGCGCTCTCCGCTTCTGCTAGTCCCGTCATCGGGAGTCAAGGGCAACTCCACCGACAACGTGGTGCCGCTGTGGGGCTCGGAACGGACCCGCAACGTTCCTCCCAGCCGCGTGACGCGCTCCTCGATTCCGAGCAGGCCCAACCCCTTGGTATGCGCAACGTCGAATCCCTTCCCATTGTCGCGAATCGTGAGACGCAAGCGGTCCTCGGCCAGTTCCACGCGGATACCCACGGAACTCGCATGAGAGTGCCGCGCGCAATTGTGCAGCGCCTCTTGAACCACGCGATAGATGCAAGTCTTATACTCGTCCGGCAGTTCGTCGGAATCCACTTCCGCCGCCACCGTGACATCCATCGATGTGCTCTTGGAGCATTCCCGCGCCTGCCACTTCAATGCTGGAATTAAACCCAGGTCGTCCAACATCGAGGGACGCAGCAGCAGCGCCATGTTGCGAACCAGCCGGACCGTGCTTTCCACCAGGCCCTTGATGGTCTCCACATGCCGGCGCGACTGTTCTTCGGCGCGTGTTCGAAGCCCCGCCGAGAGATTGCCCAGTTCAATCAGCACGGCCGACAAAGCCTGCCCCACTTCGTCGTGCAATTCGCGCGAGAGCGACCGCCGTTCCTCTTCCTGCGCCTGAACCAGACGCGCCGACAGTTCCTTAAGCTGCGTGCGCGCCTCCGCCATGTCCCGATACTGCGAGCGCGCCTGAGCCTCCAAACTCAAGATCCGCCGCATGGTGAACAGCGCCAGGCCTAAACCGAGCGCCAGCGCTGCCAGCAACGTCGCCAGAAGCCGCGTCTGGAAGCGAACCAGTAGCGAAACTACTTGTTGATTCCCGGCATTCAACTGTTGTTCGTTCAGATCGCCGATGCGGTCGGCAAGCGCGAGCATATTCTGCCGCCGCGGGAAAACCTCGTCGCGCAGAAACGCGTATCCCGAGCGGCGCCGCTCCGCGGCGTCCCAGCGAAAAATCGGAGCCAAAATCGCCCAGTAAGCCGTCAGTTCGTTCCCGAGCGCGGTGTAATGTTGAAGCCCTGCCGGAGCTACCTGGAGCCGGTAGGAGTCCAGCGCCGCCTCCATGTGCTTACGAACTTGTTCGAGGTTGCCGCGGTAGGCGTCGGCTCGCTGCGGTTCCGGTTCCAGCAAGTAGTCCCGGACGTAGGTTCCCGAAACATACACGTCGGAGCGAATATCGTTGAGGGCATGGTTTTCCGCCAGATAGCGATGCCGGATTTGCTCATCGCTGCGGCGGAACTGCCCTAGGACGCGTAGGGCATCGATACCGGCCAGCGCCATGATCGATAACAGCCCGCCGAATCCAACCGCCAGCGCGATGCGCGACCGAAAAAGCACACTAATTATTCTACGCTTGAAAGCAGGTGAGTTAACGGCTGAGGAGGCGCAGCAACGCCTTACATTAGCCGTCTAATCGAGATTGCCGGCAACTCCGGTCCAGATCAATTAGGTCCAGCGGAATGGATGAAATCACAGATCGCTGGAACGGAAACCGCGCCACCGTCGCCGCAAGGTCCAAGCTCCCAAGCCGGCCAGGAACACGCCAATCAGTGGAAGCGATGAAGGCTCCGGCACGGTCGATCGAACCGGCGGCGTTTCCAGATCGGCAACGATCTTCGGCCCGAAACAATTGTTACAGGGGCCGTCGTTGTTGCCCGGTCCACCTAAGAAATTGAGGTTCGAAACTGTTCCGTCATTCGCTTCCCCGGCTGTGCATGCGGGAGTAAAGATCGGCTCCGCAATCACGCCACATATGTCGCTCGACACGATCTGCGTGCTGCCCTGCAGGCCCGTGAATTCGAATTCCGTACTATTCAGGCTGGGGAAAAAGTCGCTCGTGTCAAAAACGGTGCCTGTCACCGTGAAGAAATTATTGCTTCCGTGGCTTTGACCGTCGTTCGAAATCCCGGGCTCGACTACAACATACGAATCGGCCGGAATCGTCCCCACATCAAAGAAGTCCACGCCGACGATGGTGAGAACGCCGTCGGTAATAGCGGTACTGCTCGTATTCTGGAACACGAAAACAGGCCCATCCTGCACCCCGACAGAATTATTTGCGGCACACAGATCGGTCAACCCGGCCGGGCACGTTGTGGGCGCCGTGCTGTTGTAAAACACACCAATGTCACCGACCTCGCTTGCGGCGGCGGCTCCGGCGATCAGGATAATTCCAGCGGCTGACAGTGCAAATCGCTCGAATAAACGCATCCCCTTTGGCATATAGCAGAGTCCTCCTTGGGCTGGCTAAATGCGAATAGTTTACACCTAATCCTACGGCTGCAATCACATTTTCCGGCGCATTGCCGTCCGATTGTACTAGTACGGTCGCCGTTGCCAAGCAATTATGTGAGGTGTCCAACAAGACAAGGCCGAGTTCGTGTTGTCCAAGGTGGGTTTGGTGGACGGCGGGGGGATCGAACCCCCGACCTCTGCATTGCGAACGCAGCGCTCTCCCAGCTGAGCTAGCCGCCCACTTCGGTGTGCAATACCATTTTACTCTAATCCCAAACGCCGATCACCAATCTCTAGCCACCAACTTGCTAAAATGGAATTCCCCCCGCGAAAATGCTCAAGCGCATCACCGTGCACGGCGCCCGCCAGCACAATCTCAAAAATATCGACGTTGAGATCCCTCGCAACACCTTCACGGTGATCACCGGACTCAGCGGTTCCGGGAAATCCTCGCTCGCTTTCGACACCATCTACGCCGAGGGCCAGCGCCGCTACGTGGAAACGCTTTCGCCCTACGCGCGCCAGTTCCTCGATCAAATGGAACGCCCCGAAGTGGATTCCATCGATGGCCTCAGCCCCGCCATCTCCATCGAGCAGAAAACCACCAACCGCAGCCCGCGCTCCACGGTCGGCACCATCACCGAAATTTACGACTATCTGCGCGTGCTCTACTCTTCGATCGGCGTTCCGCATTGCCCCACTTGCGGCATCGAGATTTCGCGCCAGAGCACCGAACAAATCCTGCAACAAATCCTGGCGCTGCCGGAGGGCGAGCGCATCATGATCCTGGCGCCTATCGTACGCGGCCGCAAAGGCGAGTACAAGAAGGATCTCGAAAAGCTCTTCCGTCAAGGGTTCCTGCGCGCCCGCATCGACGGCGTGCTGCGCTCGCTCGAAGAAGAAATCCCGCTCGATAAGCGCAAGAATCACACCATCGAGATTGTGGTGGATCGTCTGCCGCTGAAGCCGGGCTCAGAAAAGCGCCTGGAAGCTTCCATTGAAACCGCGGCAAAATTGGCCAACGGACTCGTCACGGTCTCGGTGGTTAACGGGGAAGAGAAACTCTATTCGCAGAAGCTCGCGTGCCCCAATTGCGGCACCAGTATCCCCCAGCTAGAGCCGCGATCGTTTTCCTTTAACAGTCCGTTCGGCGCCTGTGAAACTTGTCATGGCCTCGGCAGCACTTGGAGTTTCGACCCCGCGAAAGTTATTGTCGATTCATCCAAGCCGTTGCTCGATGGCGGACTCGGCCCGGGCGCCAGTTCCTCCTACATGCAGCAGCAGCTCAGCGACGGCGCCGCGATGCTGCGCGTCAAGATCAACAAGCCGTTCGAAGATCTGCCCAAGAAAACGCAAGCCCTGCTACTCGAAGGCGGCAACGGCTTCGACGGCATCATTAAGATTCTCGCCGACACCTACGAAGAAGCCGGCCCCGGCTACCGTGAATGGCTGATGGACTACATGTCGCCGGCGCTCTGTCCCGAATGCCACGGGCGCCGTCTACGCCCCGGGGGTCTCGCGGTGCGTGTCAAGGGTATGGGCATCGCCGAGCTCACCGAGATGTCCATCGATCGCGCGCTTGAAACCGTCCGAGAGTGGAAGCTTAACGAGCGCGAGCAACAGATCGCCGCGCGCGTCATCGAAGAGATTCGCAACCGGCTTGAATTTCTCACCGCCGTCGGGCTTAATTACCTGAGCCTGGCGCGATCCGCCGCCACTCTTTCAGGCGGCGAAGCCCAGCGCATCCGCCTGGCGACGCAAATCGGTTCGAAACTGCGTGGTGTGCTCTACGTTTTGGACGAGCCGTCCATCGGGCTGCATCCGCGCGATAACGACCGCCTTCTCGATACGCTTTCCCGTCTGCGCGATCTCGGCAACACCGTCCTGGTGGTGGAGCATGATGCCGAAACCATTGAACGCGCCGACTACGTCATCGATCTCGGACCGGGCGCCGGGCGTCTGGGTGGCGCGCTGGTGGCATCCGGCACGCCTCGCGAAATCCAGAGAAATCCCGCGTCACTCACCGGTCAATATCTCTCGGGAGCCGTCCGCATCGATCCTCCGGCAGGCCGCCGCCGAGGCAACGGAAAGCAGCTCGTGGTGCGGGGCGCGCGCGAACATAATCTCAAGGACGTGACGGTCGAGTTTCCGCTGGGCTGTTTTATCGCGATCACAGGTGTTTCGGGCAGCGGCAAATCGACGCTCATCAACGATATTCTCTACCGCTCGCTGGCCAAAGAAATCTACGGATCGCACGACGCACCCGGCGAGCACCACTCCATCGAAGGCCTGGAGAACATCGATAAAGTTGTCGAGATCGATCAATCGCCCATCGGCCGCACCCCGCGTTCCAATCCCGCCACCTACACCGGCCTTTTCACGCCCATTCGCGAACTCTACGCGATGCTTCCGGAATCGCGCGAACGCGGCTATAAAGCCGGCCGCTTCAGCTTCAACGTAAAGGGCGGACGCTGCGAAGCCTGCCAGGGCGACGGGCTCAAACGCATCGAGATGAATTTCTTGCCCGACGTTTACGTCACCTGCGATGTCTGCCACGGCCGCCGCTACAACAGCGAAACGCTGCAAGTGAAATACAAGGGCCTTTCCATTGCCGACCTGCTCGCATCCACGGTGGAAGACGCCGTTCCCGTTCTCGAAAATATCCCGCAAATCAATGCCAAGCTGCGCACGCTGCACGACGTCGGACTCGGCTACATCCACCTCGGCCAATCCTCGACGACGCTTTCGGGAGGCGAAGCGCAACGCATCAAACTCGCGCGCGAGTTGAGCAAGCGCCAGACCGGCCGCACGCTCTACATCCTGGACGAGCCCACCACCGGCCTGCACTTCGAAGACGTGAGGCGACTGCTCGAAGTTCTTCAAAGGCTGGTCGATCTGGGCAATACTGTCATTGTGATTGAACATCAACTGGATGTGATCAAATCGGCCGACTGGATCATCGACATGGGCCCGGAAGGCGGCGAGCGCGGTGGAAAGGTGGTAGCCTCCGGTACGCCTGAACAAATCCTGCGATTCAAGAAAAGCTATACCGCGCAGGCGCTCGAAAAAGCGCTGCGCTCCGGCAGGGTTGCATAAGATGTTTCGCATAGGATATTTCGCATGAGCAAGTACGCTCACCGTCCGTTGAGCTTTCAAGGCCTAAAGACCGTCCCCATTCAGGCGCGCGGCGGCAAGGTTCGCGTCGACCATTTCGGGAAACCGTACACCGGAGGCGGCGTTTCCGCGCTCCTCGATTCCCTTCCCCACATCCTGGCTGCCGATTCGTTTCGTTCGGTGGTCGACGCGGTGGCCAACGCCCGCGCCCGGAAAAAGATGATCCTCTGGGGACTCGGCGGCCACGTGATCAAGTGCGGCCTTGCACCGATCCTGATCGATTTGATGCGCCGCGGATTTGCGACCGGGTTTGCACTGAACGGCGCGGCCGCGATCCACGATTTCGAAATCGCCATCGCCGGACATACCAGCGAGGACGTCGAAGCAGTGCTCCCGGATGGCAGCTTCGGAGCCGCCGAAGAAACCGGCCGTGAATTCAATGCCGCCTTAAAACACGACCTCGGCTTTGGTCAGTCTCTTGGCAAACATCTCGAAGCGCTCGCCGACCCGCGCTTCGCGCCATCCAGCCTATTGTGCGAGACCTATCGCAACTCCACGCCGGTCACTGTACACGTCGCCATCGGGACGGACACGCCGCACACGCATCCCACCGCCTCCGGCGAAGCCCTGGGACGCGCCACGCATCATGATTTCCGCCTGCTTTGCTCGTTGGTCAAAGAAATTAACGACGGCGGTGTCTACCTCAATGTTGGCTCGGCCGTCGTGCTGCCCGAAGTCTTCTTAAAAGCTGTTTCCGTGGTACGTAATCTCGGCCATCCGCTGGCCAATTTCACCACCGCCAACTTCGATTTCCTCCAGCACTACCGGCCTAAGGTCAACGTAGTGGAACGTCCCCACGCCCAGGCGGGCGGACACGGCTATTCCATCACCGGGCATCACGAAATTATGATTCCGCTCCTCGCCGCCGCCCTGATTGAGCGCTCCGCATGACGCCCATCGACCCCTCAAGCGAGCCACTCGCCCCCGCGCCAATCGCTAATTGCCAAGAGCCAATTGCCAGCGGCCCCTTCTTCGACTACGCCGACTTTTTCTTCTTCGTCGTTCTCTGCGTCCCCTGCCTGTTCATCGCGCTCTTGCTGATCCGCGCGGCCAAACTCGTCGCGCCCATATCCACGCCCATCCAGTTGCTGCTGGTCCAGAGCGTCTGGTATTTTTTCGTCTTCGGAGCCCTTGGCGCGCTGTTTCGAATTCGTTATCACAGGCCCTTTTGGCGATCTCTCGGCTGGCGGCCGATCGCCTTCGGCGGCGCGGCTGGTGCTCTTCTGGCTGGGCCGGTGCTCGCGTTGTCAGTCGGACTGTTAGGATCGGCTTTGCGCACGCCCGAAATTAATCTGCCGTTTGAAGAGATGCTGGGTTCTCGTGCCGCCGTTGTCTTGCTCGGCATCCTGGTGGTGATCCTTGGCCCGGTGTCGGAAGAACTCGCTTTCCGTGGACTCCTGATGCCCCTGCTGATTCGCAGCCTCGGTGCAACGGCCGGCGTCGTGCTCACCGGCGTCATTTTCGGAAGCGTTCACGGCTACGAATATAAGTGGTCGTGGCAGTATATGCTGCTGATCTCACTGGTCGGCTGCGTGTTCGGCTGGGCCAAATACAAAACGCAATCCACCATCACCTCGGCATTTATGCACGCTACTTTCAATCTCACGCAGTTCGCCGCATTCCTGGTCCAGTCGCGGACCCTATGATCGAAACCAGACATGATTGAAACAATTCAGTGGACCGATTCCGGCGTGATAATGATCGATCAAACCCGCCTCCCTCGCGAGGAAGTCTACGTCACGTGCACCGATCATGTGCAGGTCGCCGACGCCATTCGATCAATGGTGATCCGTGGCGCGCCGGCCATCGGCGTTGCGGCTGCCATGGGTATCGCGCTCGGCATGCAAGAAGCCGACTCCGCCGGGGAATTTGACGAAATTTGCGAGACCATCCGCCGCACTCGCCCCACCGCCGTCAATCTGTTCTGGGCCATCGAACGCATGCGCCGCATTTTCACCGAACTCGCCGGCCGCGAGCTCCCGGAAATCCGCGAGAAGCTGATTGCCGAAGCCATCCAGATTCGTCGCGAAGACATCGCCATCAACGAGTGCATCGGAAAAAACGGCGCCTCGCTGATCCCCGACGGCAAGACCGTGCTCACCCACTGCAACGCGGGCGCGCTTGCAACGGCGGGCTATGGTACCGCGCTCGGCGTCATCCGCGCGGCCATCGCGTCCGGCAAAAAGATCGACGTGTTTGCCGATGAAACACGTCCCTTCCTGCAAGGCGCGCGGCTCACCCTCTGGGAACTCCAGCACGACAACATCCCCGCGACTCTGATCACCGACAACATGGCCGGACATTTCCTGCACTCGGGCCGCATCGGCTGCGTCGTAGTGGGCGCGGACCGCATCGCCGCCAATGGCGACGTCGCCAACAAAATCGGCACTTACTCCGTGGCCGTTCTCGCTAAGGAGAACAACGTTCCGTTCTATGTCGCCGCGCCCATCTCGACTCTCGACCTGAGCCTGGCCTCCGGCGATCAGATCCCCATCGAGCAGCGCTCCGCGGCCGAAGTGACGCACGTCCAGGGCGTGCCCATTGCCCCGGAGGGCGCCGAAGTTGCCAATCCCGCGTTCGACGTGACGCCGAATCGATATGTCACGGCCATCATCACCGAGCGCGGCGTGGCCCGCGCGCCCTTCACGGACTCGCTGCGAAAGTTGGTAGGGTAAGGTTATGCTTCGCTCAGCATTATGCCTTTTAATTGCCGTTAACAGCCTTTTGCTAGGAGCCTCAGGCGAGCTTTCCGACCGTCGGGCGCCCGGATTTGCTCTACCGGATGCGGCCTTCGAGCATTACTACGATTTGCAGGATTACGCTGGCAAAGTAGTGCTGATCGACATCATGTCGACCCGTTGTCCCCACTGCCTGCTGACTGCCACCACACTCGAGCAAGTGAAAGCGCGATACGGCGATAAGGTCATCATTTTAGAAGTGGTACTGCCTCCCGATAACAAAGACACCATCGCCAAGTACATTCAGGCTAATAACGTTACAGTTCCGGTCGTCTGCGACATGGGCCAAATGACGGCCTCTTATTTCAAGGCCACCCCCGCCACCATGCAGAGCATTTCGGTTCCGCATCTATTTCTTATCGATAAGCACGGGATGATCCGCAACGACTTCAGTTACGAAGAATCCACCCGGCCGATCTTTGAGGGTGCGGGATTGTTCGCAGAAATTGACAAGCTACTGAAGTAAATACCGTCGCGCGGTCGCCAATGGCCCCGCCGGGCGCCGGCGGTTCTCGCGCCCAACTAACTCATTTCGAAGACTTTCGTCTGAGCTTCCTTCATTGGCAGGCTAATTGCTCCTGTTGTCGCAAGCGCTGCGGGAATCGTAAGCGTCCACTTGGAGGTTTCATGAAGATCCTGAAGTCAACGCGGTCACAAGATGAGTTTGAAAGCGTCCTGCTGGCCGAATTAGAGGAACTCCGCAGAAGCGAGAAAGCTTTGCAGAAAATGTATCCTCGTCTCAAGAGCAAGCCCCAACTGCGCACGCGTTTCCTACAGCAACTGGCGGAGATGCAGCAGCGCGCTTATCGTTTGGACGCGGTATTGAATCCGCTCGGAGTACTCCAATTCGCAACATCCGTTCCCGGATCAGCTCACACTTCCGTTGCCTAAGGAGCCTCTGTGCGATTTCTCCTGCTCATCGTTTTGATTGTCCTGCTTCTCGGGCTGCTGCCAACCTGGCCTTACAGCGCGGGCTGGGGTTATTATCCAAGTGGCGGTCTGGGCCTAATACTCATCATTGTGCTCATTCTTATCCTGATGGGTCGCGTCTAACCGGACACAGGCCCGTCTTCTCTCTCGGGAATTCTCTTCTCCCCCGGAAGTTCAAATTTCTAGATGCTAAGATGTGTGTGACTCTTTCCCATGGGCACCCACGGTGTGAAAGCGGTAATCATCTACCCCCGGCCTCAAGATGAACAGGCTTTTGAACGAGCCTACGTGGATAATCACGTCCCGATGGTGGAGAGCAAACTCAAAGGCCTCACCCGGCTGGTTCTCACCAAGGTTACTGGCTCACCGCAAGGCAAGATCGCAGCTTATCGGATTGCCGAGGCGTATTTCTCTTCGATGAACGATCTGCAAACTTGCATGGAATCGGATGCCGGGAAAGAAGTACTCGCCCATGCTCAAAGCATCTCCACTGGCGGCCCGCCGCTTGTCCTGTTTTGCGAGGAAGAGGCGTTTGTATATTGGTAGATTGGTCGCCCAACTTGAAATTTGTCGCGATGATTGCCGCACTGGCTTTGTTGGGCGGAGGCGCGTGGTCCCAATCGCGAAACGGTGAAGTGGCGCAAGCGCGGGTCGATCGCGTAGGTTCTACCGGCTTCGTTCAGTTGGAAGCGGATAGCTTTCACCATCTCACCCCGCGCCAACAAGCGCTCGCCTATTGGCTATCGCAGGCGTCCATAGCCATCAACCCCATCGTCTACGATCAGCTCTCGCGATTTGGACTGCGGCAGAAGCGCGTGCTGGAGCTGATCGTCGCGCACCCCGAAGGAACCGATCGCTCCGTCTACGCCAAGATTCTCGCTTTTACCAAACTCTTCTGGGCCAATCGGGGAAACCATAACGAAACCACCGCGCAGAAGTTTCTTCCCGAATTTACGTTCGAGGAGTTGCGCGCGGCGGGTCTCGCGGCCTTGCATCATGGCGGAAGCGGTTTTACGGACGCGGCCTACGAAAAAGAAATCGAGGAGCTGAGGCCGTCCTTGTTCGGCGTCGACTTTCAACCGCTGATTACCGCCAAAAGCCCGCGTGCCGGCCAGGACATTCTCGAAGCCAGCGCCAACAACTTTTATTCCGGCGTCAAACTTTCCGACCTCAAGGATTTCACCGAGCGCTACCCGCTGAATTCTCGTCTGGTGAAGGTCAAGGGGCATCTTGAGGAACAGGTCTACCGCGCCGGCACGCCCGATCATCGCGTGCCACCCGGTCTCTACGCCGCATATCTGGCCAAAGCGAATTCCTGCCTCGAGAAAGCGGCCGAGTTCGCCGAACCCGCGCAAGCCACGGCTATTCGCGACCTGATTCGCTTTTACCAAACGGGCGATTTCAAGGACTGGCTGCGGTTCGACGTCGACTGGGTCCGGAACAATGCCGCGGTCGATTTCGCTAACGGCTTCATCGAAGTGTACCGAGACGCGCGCGGCGCCAAGGCTACCTCGCAGAGCTTTGTCACGGTGAACGACAGCGGAATCGAGGCCTTGATGCGCAAGATCGCATCCAACGCTCAGTATTTCGAGGATCATGCCCCCTGGGCTCCGCAATACCGCAAGCAAGGCGTGAAACCGCCGCTCGCCAAAGCGGTGGAAACCGTCGTTGAAACCGGCGATTTTCACGTTACGACGGTCGGCGACAACCTTCCCAACGAAGATGAGATTCACGAAAAATATGGCAGCAAGAGCTTCATCTTCACCAACAGCTCACGGGCCCTGGCGCACGCCGCTGGCTTCGGCATGCTCGAGGAGTTTTCCGCGACGCCTGAGGAAATCGCGCTCGGCAAAAAATATGGCGATGAAGCCGAAGACATGATGACTGCGCTGCATGAGGTGATCGGGCACGGTTCCGGCAAGCTGAATCCTAAGTTGACCCACGATCCGGCCTACTATTTAAGGCAATACTATTCGACGCTCGAAGAGGCTCGCGCGGATCTGATGGCGTTGTGGAGCGTGTGGGATCCCAAGGCGGCCCAACTCGGATTGGTTTCCAGTCCCGATGTCGCCAAGGTGATGTACTACAACGCCGTCGAGGTTGCCATCACGCAGCTCCGCCGCATCCCGAAGGGCGACACCATCGAGGAGGATCACGAGCGCGACCGTCAATTAATAGTGAACTACATCCGCGACAAGACGGATGCAATCGCGGAAGTGAAACGCGGTGGAAAAACGTATTACCAGATTCGCGACTTCGCGAAGATGCGGCAAGGTGCCGGACAGCTTCTGGCGGAGCTGATGCGCATCAAAGCCGAAGGCGATTACGACGCGATCAAGGCCTTGATTGATAAATACGGCGTACATTTCGACCCGGCGTTGCGGGATCAAGTAATGGAGCGATACAGCAGGCTCGACATACCGACTTATTGGGCCGGCATCAATCCCGAGCTCACCGCGAGCTTCGACGGCGCTGGAAAAATCGTGAAAGTAGAAATTTCCTATCCTCGCGATTTCGTCAAGCAGCAGCTCGGCTACAGCGCCATGTACTAGCGGTAGTCACCGCTTGCTCACGCGCGCGGTTCAGTAGCGAGAACTTCTTTCACCTTGTCGAGCAGCGATCCCAAAGTGAACGGCTTTTGCAAAAAGGCCGTTCCCGGCGGAAGATCGCCCGAATAGACCGTGGCATCGTCGGTGTAGCCGGAGACGTACAGCACCTTCAAATCGTGCCCCAGCGTTTGCAGACGCTCCACCAATTCGCGCCCGCCCATTTGCGGCATCAGGAGATCGGTGATCAGAAGGTCGGCCCTTTGGCCATGTTCACGGAACAGCGCCAGTGCGTCCTGCCCGTTGGCCGCTTCCAGCACCTCATAGCCCTGGCGCCGAAGAATCTTGCGGACCAGCGCGCGGATGCCCGCCTCATCCTCCACCACCAGAATGGTCGCCCGCGGAGACGGCGGTTCCGCCGGAGCGGGCTGCGGTTCAACCGCAAGCATCGGTTCCACGGCGGCTCCGCCCACGGGCCATTCCAATCGCGGAAGGAAAACACGGAACACCGTCGCCGACCGGGGGCCGTTCGAGACCGAAATATCGCCGCCCCATTGGCGCACGATTCCGTAGGCCCGAGACAAAGTGGCCGCCACATCGTCCCACGGCTCTTTGCCCGGTAACGAGCATTCGAACATGGCGGCTTTTGCTTCGGCATCCAGCGGATGTCCGGGAGCGATGACCGAAATCACCGCGTAGTTGCCGGTCCCGAGCGGCGCGTTGGGCCGCCGAAGATCTTCGCTAACCTCCAGGCGCGACGTTTCAACCGCAATTTTCTCGCCGGCGTGCATGGCTTGCCGCGCTCGCTCGACGATGGCAGTCATCACTTGCTCCAACTGCGTAAAGTCGGCGCGGACCCGGTTCGGCTCCCCAGACAGACGCAACTCCAGGCCCACGTGCGTTCCGAGCAGGGCGCTCCAGCGGGGCGCGAATCTTCCGAGCGTTGTTTCGAGATCCAGCTCGGTGACAACGCTGGCCGGACGGCGCGCGAACGACAGCAATTGGCTGGTGAGGCCGCTCATGCGATCGGTGGCAGCCAGGATCTCTTGCACGTCGGCCCGCAGCGTGCTCCCGGCGGGCAGATTGGTCAGCAACTCCTCGCTGTATCCGGTGAGAATCATGAGCATGTTGTTCAGGTCGTGCGCCATGCGGCTGGCGAGCCGCGACACGGCTTCGACACGCTCCGATTGCAGCAGTTGATCTTCCAGCATGCGGCGCTCGGTAACATCCACCGCGACGCCGATCATGTAACGCGGGCCCTCCGGGCTCGCTCCCGCGACAGGAAGCAGGCGGGCATATTCCCGCAGCCACACACTGGTTCCGCTGGCGGTAATGGCCTGAAACTCGCACGAATGCGCGGCTCCTGTTTCGATGGCACGCTGGTAGGATTGCGCAACCCAATCGCGGTCCGAATCGCGCACCCGATCCAGCCAAAATGAGGGATGGCTGGTCCAATGTCCGGGAGCGAAGCCCAGCAATTTTTCCGCTTGGGGGCTCGCAAAGATGAAATTCATGGACGGCAGTTCCACGGCCCAAACGATGGCGTCGATATTGTCCACGAACTGCCGGGCAGAGATCGGCGGCGGCTCTTCAACAAACGGGACTGCCGCAGTCATTGGGACCTCCGGGGACACTTCGGCCGCGGACACCTGGGAGGTGACAGAAGGAGCCTCGGCAACTTCCGGCACGGCTACGCCCGTCAGGTCCTCCACAGCCAGTAGCGCTTCCTGGACCGCTTCCTCATCCCAACTGCGAATCGCCAAAATGCCGACGCGCAGGCGGCGTTTGTCGCGGCCACTCTCAACCATCAGGCCGGTCTGCTGCACACCGGTTTTCAACACTTCTTCAATGCGATCGAGCAGTGAAGCGGGCAGAATGGTGTCCATGCGGCGCGGAGACTCGCCGGTCTGCAATCCGAAGATTTTGCGCGCGGTTCCATTGGCCAGCAGGATGCTCCAGTCCGAGGACAGAACCATCAGGCCGATCGGAATGGACGCGACGATCTCCTGATAGTAGCGGCGTTGCGTTTCGACGAGCGCCAACAGACGCGCGACTTCTCTACTTCGCCACTGATCCAGGTCGGTTCTTTCCATGCGATTCCAATTAACAGTCTTAACTGTAGCTGGCACCTGGGACAAGGTACTTTGGGCTAGAACCGTACTGCCGGGTACTGCCAGTTTCGCACTTGCAGTTCCAGCACTATCCCCGTTCGGCTCTTATAAAGCCGATAAAAGAATTCGTTGTGACTGCGATGGCGTCCCCGCCGCTAATGACGCGACAATGAGATTGATGCGATCGATTGCCAGCCTAGGGTGGCTTGCGCCACTGATTCTGTTTTTGTCCGCGTGTTCCGATGCTCCCAAGACCGCCGAACAGAAGCAGCCCCCCAAAGCGCCCGAAGTGCTCACCGGTCGTCAGGCCTTTCAGCGCATGTATCCGCAAGCGCGCGGTTGGGCGCCCGACGCGCAGCCGCTCGAAATCCGCAGCGTCAATCTCGCCCAGGTGAAAGCCGATCCCGGTAAGGCCGGCGCATGGCAGGTCACTTTTGTTTCGCCCTCCCTTGGGAAGGCAAAGACGTACACCTATTCGGCCGTGGAATCGGACGGTAACCTTCATGAAGGGGTGTTTGGCGGACTCGCAGAGGACTACACCGCGCGCGGCGATTCGTCTCCATTCCAAATCACAGCCATCAAGGTGGACTCCGATGAAGCCTACAAAACCGCCGCCGAAAAGAGCGCGAACTACATCAAGAAGAATCCCGGAAAGCCGGTGACGTTCCAGATGGAACTGACCAGGCGATTCCCGGATGTGACCTGGCGCGTGATCTGGGGCGATTCAGTGAACACCAGCGACTACTCCGTCTTTGTAGACGGGACCACCGGGAAACTACTTCAAATCATGCACTAGCTTGTCTTGGGGCGCTTTTTCTTGGGGAGTTCGATGACGGCGGGTGTGCGCATCCGCACCACCGGAATCAGAGAACGCTTGGATTCCATCGGCGACTGGCGGCCGGCCTGGTGCGCGAACTCCTGGTTGAGCGTGGCCACAAACTCCTCGATTTGATCCTGCATCGCGGCCATTTTCTCGCGCATATTCAAAATAATCTCGACCCCGGCCAGGTTGACGCCGAGGTCGCGCGTCAGCTTCAGGATCACTTCCAGGCGCTCCAGATCGCCGTCGGTATAAAGGCGCGTGTTGCCTTCGCTGCGCGAGGGCGCGAGCAGCCCTTCTCGTTCGTACAGTCGCAAAGTTTGCGGATGGATCTGGTACTGCTCGGCGACGGCCGAGATCATATAAGCGGCTTTGGATCGGGATTTGGCCATGTTACACCTTCGTCCAGATTTCCTTGCGCGGATCTTCGGAACTCACTTGCGACAGCTCGCGCAGCAGCTCTCGAGTGCGCTCGTCATCCACTTTCGGGGCCTGGATTACAACCTCGACGATTTCATCGCCGCGCTGATTCTTGCGCGCATTCAGGACGCCTTTTTCGCGCAGGCGGAATTTCTGCGCATTTTGCGTTCCTTGCGGCACCTTGAGCAACGCGCGCCCGTCGATGGTGGGAACCTCAATCTTGGCGCCCAGCCCGGCTTCCGACACCGTGACTGGAACCTGGATATGAATGTCGTCGCCATCGCGCCGGAAGAACGCGTGCGGTTCCACGCGGACCGTGATGTAAAGGTCGCCGGCCGCTCCGCCCATTCGCCCGGAGTTGCCTTTCCCAGCCACTCGCAGGCGCGAGCCCGATTGAGCGCCGGGCGGGATACGAACTTCGACCGCCTCGGATTTCGATAACCGGCCGTCGCCATGACAGGTGGGACAGACGTTGCGCAAACGGCCCTTGCCGTCGCAGCGCGGGCAAGTGAGGCTGAATTTCATTGCGCCCGCCATTTGGTTCACGTTGCCGGTGCCATCGCACTCCGGGCAAACCGTGGACGCGCCGCCAACGGACCCGCTGCCATTGCAGGTCTCGCAAGTTTCCTGGCGCGCTACGTTGAGACGCACCTGCGTGCCGCGGATCGATTGCCAAAAATCGATGTCCAGGCCGTATTCAAGATCGGATCCCTTTTCGGGACCGCCGCCCGCTGCCTCGCCACGCCGGCCGCCGAAGAACTGACTGAAGATGTCGCGGAAGGCTCCGGTGCCGCCCGTACTCGTCTCGCCACTATGATTATTGACGTAATCGGAAAAATCGAAGCCACCGAAACCCATCCCCGGGTTACCGGCAGCCGCGCCAGGTCCAGCGCCCGGACCACCCGGCGGAATGTTGTCGGCATAGAAGCCGTACTGATCGTAGACCTGGCGCTTCTTGGGATCGCTCAGAATGTCGTAGGCTTCCTGGACTTTCTTGAAGCGCTCCTCGGCGGCTTTATCGCCGGGGTTCAGGTCCGGATGATACTTGCGCGCCAGCTTGCGGTACGTCTTGCGGATCTCGTCTTCTTTGGCAGTGCGAGATACACCGAGCGTTTCGTAATAGTCTTGTTTACTTGCTGCTGGCATGATCAACTCCATTCCCCGGCCTTGTTACGACCGGGGAATGCAATGTTCGCGAGGTCTAATTACTTCTTGTCGTCGACGTCCACGAACTCGGCGTCCACAACATTGTCCTTCGGTTTCGATTCACCGCCCGCGGCTCCGTTACCCTCGGGACCACCCTGCGGCTGACCGGCACCCGGCTGGCTGGAAGCTTTGTACATGGCTTCGGCCAGTTTGTGGCTGGCCGTTTCCAGTTTGGAAGTGGCCTGATTAATGTGGTCGATGCCGCCTTCCGACATCGCCTTCTTGGTCTCGGCGAGCGCGTCATCCACCGCTTTGGCGTCGTCGGCGCTGACTTTGTCGCGATGCTCCTTCAACATCTTTTCGATGTTGTAGACCATGGCGTCGGCCCGGTTGCGGGACTCGATTTCTTCTTTCTTCTTGCGGTCGTCGGAGGAGTGCGACTCGGCGTCCCGCGCCATTTTCTCCACTTCGTCCTTGCTCAAGCCCGAAGATGAAGTGATGGTGATCTTCTGCTCGTTGTTGGTGGCCTTATCCTTGGCCGTGACGTTCAGGATGCCGTTGGCGTCGATGTCGAACGTGACTTCCACCTGCGGAATCCCGCGCGGCGCCGGAGGAATGCCCACCAGTTGGAAAACACCCAGCATTTTGTTGTCGGCCGCCATGGCGCGCTCGCCCTGGTAGACCTTGATCTCCACCGACGTTTGGCTATCCGACGCCGTGGAAAAGACCTCGCTCTTGCGCGTGGGGATGGTGGTGTTGCGCTCGATCAGACGAGTGAACACGCCGCCCAGCGTTTCGATACCAAGCGACAGCGGTGTGACGTCCAGCAGCAGCACGTCCTTCACTTCGCCGCCCAGCACGCCACCCTGAACCGCCGCGCCGACCGCGACCACTTCATCGGGATTGACGCTCTTGTTGGGTTCCTTGGCAAAAAGATCGCGCACCTGTTGCTGAACTTTGGGCATGCGCGTCGATCCGCCTACCAGGACCACTTCATCGATCTGGGCCGGTGTCGCACCCGCGTCGGACAACGCCTGCCGGCAGGGGCCGCTGGCGCGATCCAGAATGTCGGCGACCATCTGCTCCAGCCGCGCGCGCGTCAGCTTCACGTTCATGTGCTTGGGGCCGCTTGCATCGGCCGTCAAAAACGGCAGATTGATCTCGGTTTCGAGCACCGTAGACAGCTCGATCTTGGCCTTCTCGGCGGCTTCCTTCAACCGCTGCAAAGCCATCTGGTCCTTCGAGACGTCGACGCCCGTCTCCTTCTTGAACTCCTGCACCAGCCAGTCGATAATCCGCTGGTCGATGTTGTCGCCGCCCAGGTGCGTGTCGCCGTTAGTGGATTTCACTTCCACCACCCCGTCGCCCACTTCCAGGATCGAGATATCGAACGTTCCGCCGCCAAAGTCATACACGGCGATCTCTTCGTTCTTCTTCTTGTCGAGCCCGTAGGCCAGCGCGGCAGCCGTCGGCTCGTTGATGATGCGCATCACTTCCAGGCCCGCGATCTGCCCGGCATCCTTGGTAGCCTGGCGCTGCGAATCGTTGAAATAGGCCGGCACCGTGATGACAGCCTTGGTGACCTTCTCGCCGAGATAGGCTTCGGCGGCTTCCTTTAACTTGGTCAGAATCATCGCGGAAATCTCGGGCGGCGAATAGCGTTTGCCGTTGATCTCGACGCGAGCGTCGCCGTTCTCGCCGGCGACCACTTTATACGGGACCAGCTTCATCTCCTCGCTCACTTCGTTGAAGCGGCGACCCATGAAGCGTTTAATCGAATAAACCGTGTTCTCCGGGTTAGTGACGGCCTGACGCTTCGCCACTGTTCCAACCAGCCTTTCACCGCTCTTGGTGAAAGCGACGACGGACGGCGTGGTCCGGCCGCCCTCCTGATTCGGAATGACGACCGCTTGGCCGCCTTCCATGACAGAAACAACGGAGTTGGTTGTTCCCAAGTCTATGCCTATGATTTTGCTCATTCTTCCCTCAATCCTCCGGCCACGAAATCCGGTTCGTTTTAGCCTGCTTCCATTATTAAACTTTAGTGTGTTGTTGTCAAGTAGCCACGCGATCAAGGCGCGCAGGTTGCTCATAGCGACTCATCCCGAAATCGAGCGCCGCATGACGCAAATCCCTGCACCGCAAGCGGATGCCCGGGCCAAGTCGAGTTGAGCCTAGCTCATGTAACAGAAAGGTTCGCTAGGTGGCGGCGGCCAACGTTCCGGATTGCGGAGGAAGTAGAAGATCCCTGCCACGGCCACGATGGTTCCCAGCGGAAACAGGAGCAGATTGAAGATCGATGCCCCAAGCGTCGACCACCGGCCCAATGCATCGCCGCGATCCAACCGCCAGGCGGCCAGGGCGGCGAACATCGCCATCAAGAGGATGAAGCAGAAAAGCTCCAGAATCGAGTACCGCGTTAGATGCAGGCCGGGCGCCGCTGCGATGGCTGCCGATTTACGGAGCGTGAGGAACGCCAGGCTGAGCAGCCCCAGCGCTTCGAGGGCAAAGATCAGCCGCAGTACATGCCGCAAACGCCGCATCTCTGATCGAATCGGCTAGGGATGGCATTTGCCCGCTAGGGTTGCCACCCGAGAATCGCATCCAATCGACATGGCGCCGCCGGCGCTACGGAGCGCGGACTACTTAATCCATACCGTCTTGATATTACAAAACTCGCGAATCCCGAAGGCGCTCAACTCGCGACCGTATCCTGAATTCTTTACGCCGCCAAACGGCAGCCGCGGATCGGACGCCACCATGCCGTTGAAAAACACGGCGCCCGCCTCGATATCGCGGATAAATTGCGCGCGCTCCGCCGGATCGTTGGTCCACACACTGGATGCCAGGCCGAAATCGGAATCGTTGGCGATCTCGATTGCTTCCTCTACGCCACTCGCGCGGAACAGCATGGCCACTGGACCAAAAATCTCTTCGTAATAAACCGGGCAGCTCTTCGGAATATCGGCGAGCACGGTGGGTTCATAGAAATTGCCTGGGCCCTGGATTCGATTGCCTCCGGCCAGCAACTTCGCGCCTCCAGCCACGGCCCGCTTGACCTGATCCTCCAATTCCCCGACGCCCTGCGCGTTCGCCAACGGGCCAACTTCCGTCGCCAGATCCGTCGGATCGCCGACCTTCAGCGACTTCATGCCTTCGGTGAACTTCCGCTCGAATTCCGCGTAGATCGATTCGTGCACAATGAATCGCTTCGCCGAGATGCAGGATTGCCCGTTGTTGATGCAGCGCGCCCGGACCGCGGTCTGCGCCGCTTCGTCGAGATTCGCGCTCGGCATCACGATAAACGGATCGCTGCCGCCCAATTCCAGCACGGTCTTCTTGATCTGTTTGCCGCACTGGCTGGCGACTTCGCGCCCGGCCGGCTCACTACCAGTCAGCGTGGCCGCAACCACGCGCTTGTCGTCGAGCACGCGCGCCACTTGCGACGAACCGATCAGCAGCGTCAGAAATTCGCCGTTCGAAAAACCGGCGCGGCACAGGATCTCTTCGATCGCAAGCGCCGATTGCGGAACGTTGGAGGCGTGCTTCAGCAGTCCGGTATTTCCCGCCATCAGCGCGGGCGCCACAAATCGAAACACCTGCCAGAAGGGAAAATTCCACGGCATCACAGCCAGCACCACTCCCAGCGGCTGATACGCGATGAAGCTCTTGCCCGCATTGGTCGCCACTTCTTCATCGGCCAGGAACTTCTCGGCATTGTCCGCGTAATAGCGGCACGCCCAGGCGCACTTCAGCGCCTCATCGCCGGCCGACTTCAGCGTCTTGCCCATTTCGAGCGTCATTAAACGGGCCCAGCGGTCCTTTTCGCCTTCGAGAATGTCGGCTGCCTTCCGCATCTTCGCGGCGCGATCGGCAAACGATGTGCGGCGATGCTTATGATACGCGTCGAACGCGGCTTGGATCTTAGCGTCCACCTCGGCGCTCGAAATCGGCTCGAAGGCACGAACAGTAGCGCCCGTGGCGGGATTGATAGTTGCGATTGCCATACATTGGTTTTGACACCATTGGCCGAAAAAATCAACACTGAGGACATGAAGAGATTCGGATTTGTCCTGCTGGTAACCGCCCTGGCGTATGCTCAGAACGACATTTCAGGCGAACGCATGCGCGCGCACGTCAAGTTTCTGGCGAGCGATTTGCTGGAAGGGCGCGGGGTGGGAACGCGCGGCGGTGAGCTGGCGACGAACTATATTGCCGCGCAATTCGCGATCGCGGGCGCAAAGCCGGCGGGCGATAACGGCACCTATTTCCAGCGCGTGCCGATGGTCGGCGTCACTACATCGCCTAATGCGAGTCTGAGTGCGGTGGGCGCTAACCAAACCGTGTCTTTCAAATGGCTGGACGATTTCGTCGGCGTCAGCGAATTGCAACAACCGGACGATCAATTCGACGCCGAGGCTGTATTCGTTGGCCACGGCATTGTCGCGCCCGAGTTTCATTGGGACGATTTCAAAGGCGTCGACGTGAAGGGCAAGGTCCTGGTGCTCTTCACCAATGAGCCGCCTTCCGACGACCCCAAATTCTTCGGCGGCCGCGCGCTCACCTACTACGGCCGCTGGACCTACAAATACGAAGAAGCCGCGCGCCTGGGCGCCAAGGGAGTCCTGATCATCCACACCACTCCCACCGCGGGTTACAGCTACGACGTGGTGCGCAGTTCCTGGGGCAAGGAAGATCCGCAGTTGAAGCTGCCCGCGGGACAACCGGCGCTAGCCTTTGCCGGTTGGGTTACTCAAGACGCCGGCGCGAAACTGCTGGCATTATCCGGAAGAACAGTGGATCAGCTGCTCACCGCCGCCAACTCGCGCGACTTCAAGCCCATCCCGCTCGGCATCCACATTCGCGCCAACATCCCCACTGAAATTCGCCAGATTCAATCCGACAACGTGATTGCGAAGGTGGAGGGCAGCGACCCGCAGCTCAAATCGCAAGCCATCATCTTCACCGCGCATTGGGACCATTTGGGAATTGGTCCGGCGGTCAACGGCGACAACATTTATAACGGCGCGGTGGATAACGCCACCGGTTGCGCGATGATTATCGAAATGGCGCGCGCCTGGGCCGCGCTGGAGCACAAGCCCAAACGTTCGGCGATCTTCATGGCGGTTACCGCCGAAGAAGCGGGCCTGCGCGGGAGCGAGTATTACGCCGAGCATCCCGTGATTCCGCTTTCCAAAACCGCGCTGAATCTGAATTTCGACGCGTTTTATCCGTTTGGCAGGACCAAGGATGTTTCCGTGACGGGCGCCGAGCGAACCACCGTCTGGCCGGTGGTGGAAGAAGCCGCGCATCGCATGGAACTGGCGATCAAGCCCGACGCGCAGCCAGAACAGGGGCATTTTTACCGCTCCGATCATTTCTCGCTCGCGCACGCGGGCGTTCCGGCATTTTCCATCGACCTGGGCACCGATTATTACGGCAAGCCCGCCGGCTACGGCGACAAGATTTTCGCAGAGTACAACGACAAGCATTATCATCAGCCGTCCGACGAATATCACGACGATTGGGATTTCTCTGGAATGGAAGAAGCCGCGCAGTTCGGTTTCCTGATCGGGATGACGGTGGCCAATGAGCCACAATTGCCGACCTGGCACTCAGGCGATGAGTTTCTGCCAGCGCGTCTGGCTGAGGAGCCATAAGCCACAGATAAACGCTGATGAACTCAGATCTGTGTTCATCCGTCTTCGTGATTGTGCTGTCGAGGTTGGTCCTGACGCAGCCTTCCAGATCGGGCGCTCATCTTTCAGAGGTTCTCGGCCTTTCCACGAATTTCCCGACAACAGAAAGAACGCCAAGCATTACGTACAAATCGGCGATGCCGATAGGGATAATAACGATAGCAGGGACCCACTTGGTGCTCCAGGGAACAAATAAAATCAACGGGACATGAAGAGCCACGATGACAGTCATGGTGATCCAAAACCACACATGCCGCCTCAATTCCCACTTCAATGCGATTGCGATGACGATCATGATGATCGAGAAAATTGTCGGACGTGCGAGAGCGAGTTTTCCAAAATGGAAGAACAGTAAACCGATGAGGATAGTTCCAAAAAAGATTGCAAGCCCACTCTTCCACGACAACGTTAGTTGCTTTTTTCCTTCCACCGGTTCCGTCCCTCAATCGCATTTCGAGATTGCAATCCCAGCGCTAAGAACATCCAGACCTATCGAGGCCACGGAAAGAGCTTGCCCAAAAACAGGCAAACCACCAGCGAGAGTATTTACAATTCCCGCCACGCCCGTGAGCGTTTGGGCACCTCCAAGCAGGGAAGAAAAGTATCGTCCGCCCCCACGCTAGTGGAGGTGATTCCCGCCCCCATGTCATGCTATTCTTGGGCTGGTTCATCTGCGGCTTTACTTCGCATCGCGCCAGTTTTAGCCGATCCCCACGTCCACGATCAGCGGCACATCCAGCTTGAAAACGTCCTCCATTTCGTGCTTCACCATTTTTGCGCCTTGCCGAACCGAAGTAGCTATTGTTCGATTTTCGCGTTCTCAATGTAATCGAGCTTCGGGAACTGAGCCTGCAAATACGCGTTGCCTTGCATCTGGATTTCATTTTGATCCGGCGATTCGCCATAGCCCGAATATAAGCTCTCGACGACATTCAACCCGCTGATCACTTGCCCAAACGGTGAGAAACCTTGTCCGTCGAGCGAGGGATTATCCGCCAGATTGATAAAAAGCTGCGTGGTGCGGGTGTTCGGCCCCGCGGTCGCGAACGTAATGGAGCCGCGCCGATTGCTTTCCTTCACAGGATCGTCGGGAATTGTTTTACTGCGCCAGTTGAGTTGCACCACTGGGTCGCCATGGATGCCCCACTGCACCACGAAGTTGGGCACGACGCGGAAAAATCGATCGCCGTTAAAGAAGCCGCTATTCACCAGCTTGTAGAAGCGGTCCGCGCCGTTGGGCGCCCAGTCGCGATGCACCTCGACAGTGAATGGACCTTTGGGGGTGGTGAATTGAACCCGGAACAACGCGGGAGCTTGGGGCGTGCGGGAACAGGAAGAGAGGAAGACGAGGAATACAAGGGAGACGAGGGATACAAGGAATGCCCGGAGTTTCACTTTGCGTCCCGCCAATTTTCGCCGATCCCCACGTCCACGATCATCGGCACGTCCAGCTTGTAAACGTTCTCCATTTCGTGTTTCACCATCTTCGAAACTTTCTCGGCTTCGGACGGCGGAGCTTCGAACACCAACTCATCGTGCACCTGGAGCAACATCTTGGTTTCGAGCTTCTCGCGCCGCAAAATCTCGTCGATGCGAATCATCGCGAGCTTGATCAAATCGGCCGCCGTTCCTTGCAGCGGCGTGTTCACCGCGGTGCGCTCGGCAAACGATCGCGCGTTCGGATTCCGGCTGTGCATGTCCGGAATCGGGCGCTTTCGCCCGAACAATGTCGGGGCGAACCCGCTCTCGCGCACCTCCGCGATGGTCTTCTGAATAAACTTCTTCACGCCCGCATGCAGCTCGAAATAAGTCTGAATGTACAGCTCGGCTTCTTTGCGATCGATGCCGAGCGAAGCCGCCAAACCAAACGGCGTCTGCCCATAGACGATCCCGAAATTGACGGCCTTGGCGTTGCGCCGCATCTCTGGAGTCACCATCAACGGCGGCACGCGAAATACTTCGGCGGCAGTGCGGGTGTGAATATCCTCGCCGCGCTGGAACGCGTCCAGCAATACCGGATCGTGCGACATGTGCGCCAGCAGCCGCAGCTCGATCTGCGAATAATCCGCCACCACCAGCTTCCATCCCTCGCGCGGTACGAACGCGGCGCGAATCTCACGTCCGAGCGCCGTCCGAATCGGGATGTTTTGCAAATTCGGATTCGACGACGACAGCCTTCCGGTCGCCGCGCCCGTTTGATTGAACGTGGTGTGAACGCGGCCGGTCTTCGGATCGATCAAATCCGGCAGCGCGTCAATATAAGTCCCCTTCAACTTCGCCAGCTGGCGATACTCCAGCACCTTGCGCGCGATTTCGTGCTCGGCCGCCAGGCCCTCCAGCACATCCGCCGCCGTCGAAATCGTTTTACCTTTGCCATATTTCACCGGCGCGGGCAGATTCATCTCTTCGAACAAAATCTTCCCGAGTTGTACCGGCGAATTAATGTTGAACGGTTTTCCGGCCAGCTCGTAGATTTCCGCGGACAAGCGCTGAATGTCGGTATCCAGCTCGCCGGACAAAACGCGGAGCTGCGCTGGGTCCACCCGAATGCCAGTTTGTTCCATGCGCGCCAGCACGCTTGCCAGCGGAAGATCGATAGTCTCGTAAATCTTACGAAAGCCCTGTGCATCGATCTCCGGCGCCAGGCGTTCCGACAATGTGACGGCGAGGTCGGCATGCTGCTCGGCCGCGGCGCCCAGTTTGCGGTCGAGATAGCGTTCGGCTAGCACGGATGGCGAGCACCCCGCCGGATCGGCGCACAGCAGAAACGCGTATAACATCACGTCGTGCCGGAAGCCCTGCGCCTCCACGCCCTGCTTTGCAAGCGCCAGCGTGACCGCCTTTACGTCATGCGCGATCTTCGGACGCCGCTCATCTTCCAGAACCGGCTTGACCGCGTCGATGAAATCGATCGACAGAGCGCGCGCCACTCCCGGCTGGTACGAGACGCCGATCATGGTCAACGGCAGATCGCCGTCGACCGTCGATTCAATCGCAAACGCAATTGCCGTAGCTGGATCGAGCTGCGCCAAACTCGCACTGTACTCGATCGCCTCCTCGCGCGTTGCAATGGTCGCGTAATCGCGCGTATGAGCGTCCTCGGTCGGCCCCAGCTCCTTCAGCAGGCTATAAAACTCCAGTTCCTTATAAACCTTCTTCAGTTCGGCGAGGTCCGGCTCCTGCGCTGCCAGCTGCGGCATTTCGAACTCCACCGGCACCGTGGTATCAATGGTCGCAAGGCGCTTGCTGAGCAGAATCTGTTCGCGATTATTCTGCAAGCTCTCGCGATACATCTTGCGCTCCACCTCGGCCGCATGCTCGAGCGCACCCTCTACCGATCCAAAACGCACGATGAGATCCCGCGCGCCCTTGTCGCCGATACCGGGCGCACCGGGAATATTGTCGATCGAATCGCCCTTCAGAGCCAGCAAATCGGCCACTTGCGCCGGCTTCACGCCCATGAACTCCTCGGTCGCCGCCGGATCGTACCACACGTCTTCCTTGACCGGGTTGTACATGTGCACACGATCGTTGACGAGCTGCAGCATGTCTTTATCGGAAGACACGATCACCACGTCGAAGTTCTCGCTCGCCCGCCGCGCCATGGCGCCGATCACGTCGTCGGCTTCGAAGCCTGGATATTGCAAGACAGGTATGCGCATCGCTTCGAGTGTCCGCCGTATGTAAGGAATCTGCTCGCCCAAGTCAGGCGGCATCTCGGTGCGATTCGCTTTGTACTCCGCATATTGCTCTTCGCGGAACGTCTTCCCGGATTCAAAGATGGCGGCGATGTACTCGGGCCGGTAATCGTTGCGCAGCTTTCGCACCATGTTGTGGAAGATGAGCACCGCCTCTGTGGGAATCCCCGTCGTGGTCCGCATGGGCGGCGCGCCGCTGCGTGCCCGAGCATGGTAAGCCCGAAAAATAAACCCGTAGCTGTCGATCAAAAACAACCGGGGACGCTGCTTCGCACTTCTCTTGACTGGTTTAGCGTCGGCAGCGGTGGGCACACAGATCAGGATAACGCCTACCGCCCGGCGTGTCTTGAAGAAAGCCGTGCGACGTATGATGGCAACGGGAGACTTTGTTTGTCCGACGAGCTACAGAAGGGTGAGCCAACGAAAGGCCTCGAGCAAAGGCTGGCTAGCCTCGAGCAGGCCCTGAAGCAGCTGAGCGACGGCCTCGGTCTTCTTGGCGTCAAGCCTTGCAGTCAGTGTGGCGTCTTTTATCGGCGTTCGGACCCAGGTGCGCTATTTCACTCCGGCGACTTCGTTTGCTTTAAGTGCATCTCGCATTGGTGGTCGCACCGATGTCCGGAACTCAGTGGCGACGATCGGGGGACGGCCGAGCGCGAACTGCGCCAGTGGCTGATGAGTCATCACCATGCGGAAGTAATTCTGCGGCCGGAAAAGCTGCCAGAACCTGAAAAGCTGCTGATTAAACTAGTTACTGCCTGCGAGGATTGCGATGGCAGCGGAAAGACCCCTTCCGGGGGGCGTTGCCATCATTGCGACGGCCGTGGAACGGTATGGGTGGTGATACGCGCGCCCGATTTTGAACGATCCTTCGAATGAGTCCGCGCTGAAGTCGGGGCTCCTGACCTGTTTCCACCACAATTGCCGACCGCGCCTGTGTCTTTTATGCAACACACCAAACTTTACAAAGCTTTTTGAATCAAATAGCTAGCGGTAAGTGTTAGTCCCTTGTAAAATGAAACATCCTATTGGATTGGAAGCGTGCGAATCGAGCGAACCGAAGTTTTCAGAGGAAGCCGCATTGCGGTTTGAGACCACCGTTCAAAGGCCGGTAGAGGCCAAGGGGGTCGGGCTTCATACCGGCGTCTCCGTATCCATCCGGATTCTCCCGGCGCCTCCTTCCACCGGCATCGTCTTTCTGCGGACTGACCTGGATAATTTTCACGTCCCGGCCAGTTGGCGCTACGTGGCGCGAGTGAGCTACGCCACCAGCCTGATGCGGCAAGGCGTGATGATTTCCACCACCGAGCATTTGCTGAGCGTTTTCTACAGCATGGGTGTGGACAATGCGTACGTCGAGATCGACAATCTCGAGGTTCCCATTCTGGACGGCAGCGGGTCGCCTTATGTGGAGTTGTTGAAGGCCGCGGGATTGAAATCCTACCGCCGGCGCAAGCGCTTCCTCCTCATTCGCCGTCCCGTGACTGTGGAATCCGGATCCAAACGCATCACCATCCTCCCGTCAGACCGGTTCCTGCTCACCTGCGATGTTTTCTACGATCATCCTCTGATCGGCAAACAATCTCTCGACATGGAAGTAACTCCCGAGCGCTACGCGCAGGAGATCGCGCCGGCGCGAACGTTCGGCTTTGCGCACGAACTCGATCAGATGCGCGATATGGGTTTGATTCGTGGGGCATCGCTCTCCAATGCCGTTTGCTTCAATCGCCAGACCGTTGAGAATCCCGAAGGCCTGCGATTCGGCGACGAGTGTTGCCGGCATAAAGCGCTCGATCTGATCGGCGACCTGGCGCTGATCGGCAAGCCGCTGCTCGGCCACGTCATCGCGGAGCGCGCCGGACACGCCATGCACACGGCGCTGGTGGCGCGCATCATGTCGGATCCGTCGTTGTATGAAATCCTGACCTTCGATCAGTTGGCCACGCGCGTCGCGCACGCCCTAGTATCCTGATTCTTGTTCAATCTCCCGAACCTCTTCACGCTGGCCCGCCTGGTTCTCGCTCCTTTTGTTGCCGCCGACATTCTGCACGATCGCTACGGCCGCGCGATCATCCTTCTCTTCGTCGCGGGCTTCACCGACGTTATTGACGGCTACCTGGCACGGCGCCTAGGCACCTCCACAACCGCCGGCGCTTACTTCGATCCGATCGCGGATAAAATTTTGCTCAGCGTCATCTACATTTCGCTCGGGATCGCCGGCGCGATGCCCTGGTGGATGGTGGCTGTCGTCTTCGGCCGCGATGTCCTCATTCTCGCGATGGCGGCGTATGGGTTGTGCTTCACAACGTTGCGAAAATTTCCGCCTTCGGTGTGGGGTAAGATCAGCACTTTTTTTCAGATTGGGGCCGCGCTGGTAGTGATGGGAGCGCGCGCGGGCATTGCGGCCCCGGTCACGCTAGCCCTTTGTTTAATGGTGCTTGGGACAATTGTCAGCGGCCTGCATTACGTGTGGAGAGCCGTAGTAATGCTGAGACAAACCACTCATTGACGCGCGCCGCGCGGCGGGAGTAGTCTGAAAGAGTGCCAGCGCCAATCACGCGATATCGAGTGCCCGGCTTTTATTTTTGGGCTGGCCTGACGGCACTGGCGCTCACTGGATTGTCCTTCTGGTTTGCGTGGTCGTGGCCCGTGTGCTGGGTCGCCACCGGGCTGTTCCTGGCCAGCGCTTTGGTCGTTCTTTACCTCGCGTCCCGTCCCGCGGTCGAGATTTACGAGAGTCACGTGAAGATCGGCCACCACGCGATTCCGTGGCGCCACATCCGGCGGCTGGATCGCAGCGCGAACGTTCCTCTGATGGTGCGGCTTACTCTGGCCGACAAAACGCGCATCCTGGTGATCTATCCAGGCGATCCGAATTCTTCCAGCGGCTTGCTTCGTAGTTTGCGCCGCCATGCTCGCGAGGCTTTGATCGACGGCGTGCCCTACCGCCAGTTCTGGGGCGAAGCCACGGTCGGTGCGGTCGCCAAGAAGCAGTTGCCACCGCCGCGCTATCCGCTTCTGCTCCCCGACGATGAGGCCGAAGTGGAGCGCATGTTCCAGCGGCTGAAGTCGGTCGGCCATCTGGATCAGAAGACTTCCTCTGAAGACAAGTAAATCTTGAAGACCAGCAGATATCGCCCCAGCCGCGGCCACAAGGGACGCTGGCTCCTGGTGCTGTGCCTGGTCCTGTTGCTGGTCGCCGGCACCAGCGAGCTATGGCTTGCGGCCCTGGGCGGATATTTGGTGCGAGCCGAATCCCCGGTCCCCGCCGACATGATTGTGGTGCTGGCGGGCGATTTCAGTGGCAATCGCATCCTCACCGCCGGCGATTTGGTCCGGCGCGGCATGGCTCCTCAAGCGCTGATCAGCGGGCCATCCGGCGCATATGGCCTGCACGAGTCCGATCTTGCGATTCAATTCGCCGTGCGCCACGGATATCCTCAATCGTATTTCGTCGCCCTGCCCAACGACGCCCGGTCCACGCGCGACGAGGCCGCCGACATCCTGGCCGCTCTGAATCAACGCCACGCGCACCGCGTCGACATCGTGACTAGCGATTATCACACCCGCCGCGCCGGCAACATCTATCACGCTCAAGCTCCCGGCCTCGAAATCCACGTGGTGGCCTCGCCCGACCAGTATTTCTCAGCCGGCGGCTGGTGGAAGAACCGTGACGGACGCAAGACTTTTTTGATGGAATGGATGAAGACGATAGCAAACTGGTTTGGTATATAAGAACCGGTTGGCTGAACTTGTGAGTTCAGTATGACGACCAAGGCGATAGTCAAATCCGCGTGGCCCTACCTCTGGAAGTACCGGCGCGGCGTGGGGCTCGGAATGGGCGCGCTGTTGCTGAACGACCTGCTGAAGGCTGCGCTACCTCTCGCCATCCGCGGCGGCATCGATTCGCTGATGAAAGGCTTTCGCATCTCGCTGCTCTTTGAGTTCGCCGCACTGGTAGTCCTGCTATCGGTAGTGAAGGGCGTTTTCCAATATTGGATGCGCGTCATCTTGATCGGCCTGTCGCGCGATATCGAATTCGATCTGCGCAACGATCTGTTCTCGCACCTGGTGACCCTTTCGCAAGACTTTTACGCCAGATTCCGCACCGGCGACATCATGGCGCGCGCCACCAACGATCTGAACGCCGTCCGCATGATGCTCGGCCCGGGCATCATGTACTTCACCGAGACCTTCTTCACCGCGGTCTTCTTGATTGGCGTGATGGCGCGGGTGGACTGGCGACTGACTCTGTTCTGCCTGATCCCCACACCGCTGGTCACCGCCGCGGTGATCCTGTTCGGCCGGCGCATTCACGAGCGCTTCCAGACGATCCAGGGGATGTTCTCCGACATCAGCAGCCGCGTGCAGGAAAATCTCTCGGGCGTGCGCGTCATTCGAGCTTACGCGCAAGAGGAGCCGGAGATCCGAAAATTCGAGCTGCTGAATCAGGATTACGTCGCGCAAAACATCGGGCTGGCGCGGCTCTCCGCGCTTTTCATGCCGCTGCTGCAGGCTCTCATCGGATTCGGCTTCCTGATCGTGCTGGTGGGCGGCGGCTACCAATTGCTCGCGCACCGTATCTCGATGGGCAGCTTCGTCATGTTCAACACTTACATGGGCATGCTGATCTGGCCCATGATCGCGCTCGGTTGGGTGGTGAATCTGATGCAGCGCGGAACGGCTTCCTGGACCAGGATCATGGAGATCATGCACGAAAAGCCGGGCATCCAGCGCCGGACTTCCGTGTATTCTTCGTCTCCCTCGTATTCCGTCGCTGGAGCGTTGCGCTTCGATGGCGTCGAGATGAAATACCCCGCCGGTTATGCGCTGAAAAACATCTCGCTCGAAATTCCCGCCGGCGCCACTGTCGCCATCGTCGGCCATACCGGCAGCGGTAAGAGCACGCTGGTGAATTTGATCCCGCGTCTGATGGACCCCACGCGCGGCGCCGTCTACCTGGACGGCATCGACCTGCGCGATTTCGATCCGGAATGGCTGCGCCGCCAGATCGGTTTCGTTCCGCAAGAGACGTTTCTGTTCAGCGCCACACTCGGCGAGAACATAGCCTGGGGCGTGGACAGCGCGACCGACGAGGAAATCGCCCATGCCGCGGAACTCGCCGGCCTCACGCCCGACATCGCTGGTTTCCCCGATGGTTATGGCACTATCATCGGTGAGCGCGGCATCACGCTTTCCGGCGGCCAGAAGCAACGTGTCGCCATCGCGCGCGCCATCCTGCGCGATCCAAAAATTCTGATCCTGGACGACGCGCTCTCGAGCGTCGACACCCTCACCGAGGAGCGCATTCTCCGGGGCCTGGAAGATGTCATGCGCGGGCGCACCACTATTTTGATCTCACACCGCGTCTCCACGGTCCAGAACGCCAGTTGTATCTTCGTTATCGAACACGGCGAAGTCGCGGAGCACGGCACCCACGCTGAGCTGATCCGAAGCGGCGGCTATTACGCGGACCTATATCAGAAGCAGTTGCTCGAAGAAGAGCTGGAAACGATCTGAGCCACGACCGTCAGGGAGTGGTCCCCCTTCACTTGATCGCCACGGCATTGGGCGGCGACGCGATCCCGCCTTCCACATGCAGCGGCGCGGAAACCAGCATGAACTCGTAGCGTTTGTCCCGCGCACAATCCTCGGCCAGCGGCGCAAGTACGAACAGTTCGCCGAGCGGGAGCCCCAACAGCGGAAGCGCTCGATAATGCAGTATGCCTTCGTTCGTAAAATCGGAGGGAAAGGCCTCCACGGACGGGCAATCCGTCCCGATCGCTGCCACCCGATTGTTCCACAGCCAGGCCACCATTTCGCGGCTGGCCTCTATGCCGGCCGACCGCATCTTCTCCATCGGCGCTAGCGCGCGTTTTTCCTCGGCGTTCAGTTTCTCGTACGACTCCATCCAGCCGGTGCGAACCAGCAGAATAGTCCCCGGCTTCAGCGTGCTGCCCTGGTGTTCCAGCGCCGCCTTCAATTCATCCAGCGAATAGACCTCGCGATCCAGCGGACTCGACTCGCGCCCTTTCGCCTTCCGAAATCCGAACGCGTCGATCAGCAGTCCACGCCCCACGAATTTGTCCTTCCAGTGATGAATGCCGAGCTTCGCATTCCCGCCGCGCACTTCGTCGCTGGTCGTATTGTTGTAATAACGCTCGAGCCGGATGTGTCCTACGTGCCCGAGGCCATCCCACTGGCTGCCTTCCTGCGTGTTGAAATTCACGAAGTCGTCGTTGGCCATGGGCGCGAGCGGAGACACCCGATGCTCGGCGGGCGCGCGTCCGAATAATGGGGGTTTGGCGAAACCCATCTTCGCGTCTAAGCGGAACACCTTGCCCGACTTCACCAGCCCCGCCGCCTCCACCACTCCTTCGGCGCTCAAGAAGTTCAAGCACCCCAGCGCGTCGTCGTCCCCAAACACGCCCCAGGAGCAATCCGCCGGCAAGTCTTTCCTGATCGGTAATTCTTCAAAAGTTGGGATCTTCATTATCGAGCCAGTATATCCGACGGCCCCACCGCGGGTTCGCGATATAATGGCAAAGGAGTCTCCACTTGTCCATTCGAAGTTTTTTGCGCTTGAGCGCTCACATTCAAATGCTGCCCGTGCTCGAAAGCGGCGAAGAAACGCTGGTGGGCGGCCAGGCCGTCATGGAAGGCGTCATGATGCGCGCGCCGCACAGCTATTGCGTCGCAGTGCGTAAGCCGAATGGCGAAATCGTCACCGAGCAGAGCCCGCTCCCGCGCATTTCGGAAAAATACCCGATCTTCAAACTCCCGATCCTGCGCGGTCTTGGAACGCTCGGCCATGCGATGACGCTAGGCGTGAAGGCGCTCCAATTTTCCGCCAACGTCGCGCTTGGCGAAGAAGCAGCCAAACAACCGGAGAAATCACCAGGCGCAAAGCCGCCGGAGCTAACTGGCTGGATGATGGCCGCGCCGATGCTGTTCTCACTGGCGTTTTTCCTGTTCATGTATAAGTTCGTGCCGCTGTTCCTGGCCACCCAGCTCGGCAAGGCGGTTCCCTCGCTGCACGGCCGGTTCGCGGTGAACATGATGGACGGCGGCATCCGCCTCGTCATTTTCCTTGGGTTCTTAATTCTCATTTCGCGCATGAAAGACATTCGCCGGATGTTCCAATATCATGGCGCCGAGCACAAGGTTGTCTTTAATTTCGAATCGGGCCAGCCGGTGACGGTGGAAAACGCGCAAAAATTCGTGACGTTCCATCCGCGCTGCGGGACCAGTTTCCTGCTCCTGGTGATGGTTCTCTCGATCCTGCTTTACCCGCTGCTGCCCTTCGACGGTTTTGCGGCCAAATTGATCGCGCGCATTGCGCTGCTGCCGCTGATCGTCGGCATCAGTTATGAATTGATCCGCTACGCCGCCAGGCATCAGCAAGGCTTGATGGCCACTC
Source organism: Bryobacteraceae bacterium (assembly GCA_052148835.1). Lineage (GTDB taxonomy): Bacteria > Acidobacteriota > Terriglobia > Bryobacterales > Bryobacteraceae > Palsa-89. The sequence goes on along the minus strand of JBKQHJ010000065.1, from coordinate 64,515 downwards.
TCACCGCGCCCGGGCTCTGGCTGCAGCGCGTGACCACGCAGCCGCCGACCGACGAGATGGCCGGCGTCGCCATTCACGCTTTGGACGGCGCCATGCAGCTCGAAGAGGCACAGGGCGGTGAGTTGGTCATCGCTTAACGCGACTGGCTTGCTGCCGGAGAGTCCGCCATGCAATTTTCGCAAAGGCTGAACGAGATTGAATCACGGTTCGACGCCGTGACCCGCCAGATGGCGGACCCTGCCGTTATTGCCGATGGAGAGGCCTATCGCAAAATCGCCAAGGCGCGCTCGGAGCTGGAAGACACCGTCGCCAAATACCGCGAGTACAAGCAGGCCAAGCGCAACTACGATGAGGCGCGATCGATGGTGGAGGATCCAGATCCGGAGCTGCGCCAAATGGCCAACGACGAGATCGTGCGCTTGGAGCCCGAGATGGCGCGCATCGAAGAAGAGCTGAAGGTCCTGCTGCTTCCCAAAGATCCACTGGACGAAAAGAACGTGGTGCTTGAAATCCGCGCGGGCACGGGCGGCGACGAAGCCACGCTCTTCGCGGCGGAGATGTTTCGTATGTACACACGCTACGCCGAAACGCAGCGCTGGCGCGTGGAAGTGACGGACGTGAGCGAATCGGCGGTGGGCGGCATTAAGTCCGTGATCGCGCTGATTAGCGGCAACAAGGTTTATAGCCAGCTCAGATACGAGAGCGGCACGCATCGCGTGCAGCGCGTGCCTGCCACGGAGCAGCAAGGCCGCGTGCATACGTCAGCCATCACGGTCGCGGTGCTGCCCGAAGCCGACGACGTCGAAATCAAGCTCGAAGCCAAGGACATTCGCATCGATACGTTCTGTTCGTCGGGCCCCGGCGGCCAGTCGGTGAACACGACGTATTCAGCGGTGCGCCTCACGCATCTGCCGACGGGCTTGATCGTGTCTTGCCAGGACGAAAAATCGCAGATCAAGAATCGCGCCAAGGCCGAGCGCGTGCTGCGTTCGCGACTTTATGAGATTGAGCTCGAAAAACAGCAAGAGGCGATCGGCGCCGAGCGGCGCAGCATGGTGGGATCGGGCGATCGCAGCGAGAAGATCCGCACCTACAACTTCCCGCAGAATCGCGTCACCGACCATCGCATCGGCCTGACGCTGCACCAGCTCGACTTGGTGATGGAGGGTCGCCTGGATCCTCTGATCTCCGCGCTCACCACGTATTATCAGACCGAAAAGCTAAAAGAGCAGGGCGAAGCCGCCTAGCGCTTCCGTGACCATCCACACCGCGCTTCTCCAGGGGACCAAACTCTTGGAGGACGAAGCCATCGCAGCACCGCGCCTCACAGCCGAAGTTCTCCTCATGCACGCGCTGCAAAAGGAGCGCAGCTATCTTTACGCGCACGCTGACGACGATCTCAGCGAAATCGCGTGGATTCACTACGGCCGCTATCTCCACGAGCGGATGAAAGGCAAGCCGACCCAGTACATCACCGGTCGCCAGGAATTTTACGGCCGTGATTTCCGGGTGACTCCGGACGTCCTGATTCCCCGCCCTGAAACCGAGCATCTGGTGGAAGGCGCCATCGCACGCATCCAACCGGGCGATATTGTTGTCGACATCGGCACTGGTTCCGGCGCAATCGCCATCACACTGGCACTGGAAACATCCGCTCGCGTTCTTGCCACCGACATCTCGACTGCCGCGCTCTGCGTGGCCCAATCCAACGCGACAAGACTCTCGGCATCGGTCGGCCTTCTCTCCAGCGACTTGGCCGCCGCGATTCGCGACCACAGCATCGACGTCCTGGTCTCGAATCCGCCCTACGTCCCCGCCACCGACCAACCCAGCCTCCAACGCGAAGTCCGCGATTATGAGCCTCACGTCGCCCTCTTCGCCGGGCCCACCGGCCTTGAGATTTACGAACGGCTGATCGTGGACGCAACGCGCGTCCTGCGCCCCAATGGTTGGCTACTGCTCGAACTCGGCTACAATTCTCTAGACCCGGTACGCGCGATGCTGGAACCCCGCTTTACTGATATCGCCGTGATGCACGACCTGGCAGGTTTCCCGCGCGTCCTGGCCGCGAGAAGCCATTAGCCGCAGATGCACACAGATGAACACGGATTATGCACAATTGAGCTATCAGCGTTTATCTGTGTTCATCGGTGGCCGAGTCACCTTGCTCTTCATGAGGACCTACTTCCACGTCGACATGGACGCCTTCTTCGTCTCCGTCGAAGAGCTCTTCGATCCCTCGCTCATCGGCAAGCCGGTGGTGGTCGGCGGACAGGCCAACCAGCGCGGCGTGGTCTCGGCGGCGTCCTATGCCGCGCGAAAATTCGGTGTCCATTCCGCCATGCCGCTTCGTACAGCCGCGCGACTCTGCCCGCAAGCTATCTTCGTCGACGGCCACCCCACGCGCTATCGCGAATACTCGCGCAAGGTGTACGAGGTCCTCAAAACATTTTCGCCCCAGGTCGACATGGCCTCGGTGGACGAAGCCTACATGGATCTTACCGGCACCGAGCGCCTGCACGGCCCGCCGCTCTCGGCCGCGCATCGGCTGCACCAAGCCATGAAGCGCGAGACCGCACTCAATTGTTCCATTGGCATCGCCACCGCCCGCATGGTCGCAAAGGTCGCGTCCGATCAAGCCAAACCCAACGGCGTTCTCTGGGTGCTGCCGGGCGAAGAGGCGCGCTTCCTTGCGCCGCTCGACGTCCGCAAGATCCCGGGCGTCGGCAAAGTCACCGAAAAGAATCTCGCGGCCTGGGGCGTGCGCAAGGTGGGCGACCTGGCCGCACTCGAAGAAGATTTCCTGCGCCAGCATCTCGGTCAATGGGGCCTCGCGCTGGCCGGCAAATCTCGCGGCATGGACGCGGGCGGCTGGTTCGATGGCGAAGTGGGCGACGACTCGACGCCCAAATCGATCAGCCACGAGTTCACGTTCAATGAGGACACCGCCGATTCCGACGCGCTCGAAGCCACGCTTGCGCGGCTCTCGGAAATGGTGGCGCGCCGCCTGCGCGAACACAACCTGCACGCCCGCACGGTCCAATTGAAACTGCGCTATACCGATTTCACAACCATCACCCGGGCCCATTCTCTCGATCACGGCACGCAGCTCGATACCGAAATTTTCCAGCAGGTACGCGCGCTCTTTCGGGCCAATCGCAAATCCCACGCGACGGTCCGGCTGCTCGGCGTCCACGCCTCCGGCCTCGAACCCGCCGAAGGCCAGCTCAACATGCTCGACGAACCAAATACCGACCGCTGGCGGAAGGCGATGACCGCGGTGGACCGCCTCCGGGACAAGTTCGGCGAAGAAAGCGTCTCGCTTGCCATGGGCCTCAAGGGCCGCTTCCGCGAGCGTGTCCATGAGAATCCCGCCGGACTTCCTGGCAAGACTCCTGGCGAAGACAAGCCTACAGAGCGCTAAACTACATAAAGGCATACCTGGAAATGAAACAACTTATCGAAGACATCGCGAAGGCCCTTGTGGATTTGCCGGACCAGGTGAACGTCAGCGAAGTTCAAGGCGAGCAGGTAACGGTGCTCGAGTTGCGTGTCGCGGCCAGCGACCTGGGCAAGGTCATCGGCAAACAGGGCCGCACGGCGCGCTCCATTCGCACACTCCTCGGCGCGGCGGGGATGAAACTGAATCGCCGCTTCACGCTCGAGATCCTGGAATAAGCCCTGAAGCTCGTCGCCATCGCACGTCTGATCCGCGCGCGCGGAAACAAAGGAGAGCTGGCCGCGCTCCCGCTTTCGAGCCACCCCGATCGTGTCAAGAGCGTCTTCGTCAACAACCAGCCGATGGAGGTGGAGCGCACCTGGATGCATGGCGATCAACTGATCTTCAAGTTCCAGGGCGTCGATACGATTTCGGACGCAGAGCGGCTGGCCGGCGCCGAAGTCGCGATTCCGTTCGAGCAACGGGCCGCGCTCGGTGAGCAGGAATATTATCAGTCCGATCTCATCGGCTGCGAGGTTGTCGACACCACGGGCCGCTCGCTGGGCGTGGTCACCGATTTCGAGGAAACCGGCGGCGTGCCTCTGCTCCACATTGGCGACATCCTCATCCCCTTTGCCAAATCGATCTGCCCCGAAATTGACCCGGCCAACAAACGAATCGTCGTGGATCCGCCGGTTGGTCTTCTTGACCTAAACTAGCCAATAGCCAATAGCCAACAGCTAATTGCCAGCCATGACCTTCCGCATCCTCACCATTTTCCCCGGCTTCTTTGAGGGCCCGCTCCAATACGGCGTCGTCGCCAAAGCCGCCGAGGCGGGCTTGCTGCAGATCCACCTCCACGACCTCCGCGATTGGACGCATGACCGCCATCGCACCGTCGATGATCGCCCCTTCGGCGGCGGCGAAGGCATGCTGCTGAAACCAACCCCCATTTTCGAAGCCGTCGAAAGCATTTGGCCCGAGCGGCAGCCCAGTCAACGCCTGATCCTGCTCTCCGCGCAAGGCCGCCGCTTCGATCAGGAAGCCGCTCGCCGGCTCGCCAAATACGACGAGCTGTTCCTCATTTGCGGCCGTTATGAAGGCGTGGACGAGCGCGTGGCCGAGCACCTGGCTGACGAAGAGCTTTCCGCCGGCGACTTTGTTCTGAGCGGTGGCGAACTGGCGGCCGCGCTGGTGCTGGATTGCGTCGCCCGCCTGCTCCCGGGCGTTCTCGGCAACAAAGATTCAGCCCTTTATGAATCCTTTAGCGAGACAGGCTTGGAGGCGAGCCTCCTCGATTGTCCGCAATACACCCGCCCCGCCGAATTTCGTGGTTGGAAGGTTCCAGAGGTACTACTGAGCGGCAACCATGAAGAGATCCGCAACTGGCGCCGGCAGGCCGCCCGCGACAAGACTGCGAAGAACAGGCCGGATCTACTACAATAAAGTTTCAAGGAATTGTCACATGCCGAACCCCCTGCTGACCAAAATCGTTGCTAAACACCACCGCCAGGTGCCGGAATTCCGCCCAGGCGACACCATCCGCGTCCACGTCAAGATCAAAGAAGGCGACAAAGAACGATTGCAAGCCTTTGAAGGAACCGTAATTGCCCGCAAGAACTCCGGGGTAGGCGAAACCGTCACCGTGAGAAAGGTCAGCTTTGGCCAGGGCGTGGAGCGCATTTTCCCGATTCATGCCCCCGTGGTGGACCACATCGACGTGGTGCGCACCGGCCGCGTGCGCCGCGCGAAGCTATATTATCTGCGCGAGCTGAAGGGCAAAGCGGCACGTCTCCGCGAACGCGACTAATCCGCTGCCCGGTCGCGCAGTATTGAGTCTGCCTGACTAGTCTGCCTGAGTAGTCTTTCTGAGTAATGAAGTGCCAGGGAAAATACGAGCGCGATGCCCGGGCCGAAGGTTTCGAGCGCATTGCGGGTGTCGACGAAGTCGGCCGTGGCGCGTTGTTCGGACCTGTCTTCGCGGCAGCCGTCATCCTCTCGCCGGAGCGTCCCATTCGGGGCTTGCGCGACAGCAAAATGCTCGACGCCGAGCGCCGCGAAGTATTGGCCCAGCGGATTCGCGAGCGAGCCATAGCGTGCTCCGTGGCCGCCGCTGACGCCTTCGAGATCGATCGCATCAACATCCTCCAGGCTTCGCGCCTGGCCATGCGCCGCGCCATCGAGCGTCTGAATCCCGGGCCGGATTATCTGTTGGTGGATGCCGTCTCGGTGGATCTGCCCCTCGCCCAACGCGCTCTCATCCACGGCGACGCGCTATCCCAATGCATTGCCGCCGCGTCTATTTTAGCGAAGGTAGAACGCGACGCCTGCATGCGAGAATGGGATCTCGTGTTTCCGCAATACGGCCTGAAAAACCACAAAGGCTATTCCACCGACGAGCACTGGAAGGCGCTCGAAACTCACGGCCCCACCCCGATGCATCGCTTCAGTTTCTGGCCCGTGCGCGAGCATTCGCCGCATGCGGTGTGGACCGGCTATCCGCGGCAGGGCGATCTGTTTGACACCGAACTGGCGGGCCAAGAAATTGCAGAGTTCGCTCAGGAAGCAGCCGCATGCAGCCACTAGAACGCAAGTTCGTCGACGAGCCCGATCGCGAGCCGGAGCCCGAGCGAGTCCACCCGCGGCATACCTGGATCCACAAGCTCGGCGTTTTTCTGTTCATCATCGTTTGTTTCGAAGTGGGCGCGTTCTTGACCGTGTTTCCCTGGACGCCGCAATGGGACAACAACTCGATGGCCAATCTTCTCCCAGGGCTGCACGATCTATGGGCCAGTTCCTATTTCCGCGGCGCTCTGAGCGGCCTGGGCCTGCTGAATATCTACATTTCGCTCGGCGAGGTTTCGCGGCTGCGGCGCCCTCGTGCTGATAGACTAAGAGTGTCGACGTTATGAAACCCACCTCGGATCGTGGAAAGGCGGCGGTAACGGCCGATCCAGCCTTAGCTCCAGCAGTGTCGCCGTCCCAGCCGCCCGTAAAACAGGATCGGCCACGCGGAACCGTCGCCGAGTGGACTATCACCATTCTGTTGTTGCTGTTCGGAACCACCTTCCTGGTTCAGGCCTTCGTCATTCCCACCGGTTCCATGGAAGACACGCTGCTGATCGGCGATCACCTGCTGGTAGACAAACTGGCCTACTCGACGCCCGGCAGCTTCAGCAAGTACGTTCTGCCGTATGAGAATCCTCGCGACGGCGATATCATCGTGTTCCGTTATCCGGTGGACATCACTCAGACTTTCGTCAAGCGCGTGATGGGGTCTCCCGGCGATCACCTCAAGATCATCGACCAGCAGGTTTACCGCAACGGCAAGAAGCTGGACGAGCCGTACGTGGTTCACAAGAACCCTTACCCCGATTCATTCCGCGACAATTTTCCCAACAGCGAACCGAACCTCATGTTGATGGATCGCGCCCGGGAGATGCTCGCCAGCAACGTCGTCAACGGCGAAGTTGTGGTGCCTTCCGATTCCTACTTCGCCATGGGCGACAATCGCGATAATTCGCTCGACAGCCGCTATTGGGGTTTCGTTCCCAGGGAAAACATCATCGGCAAGCCGCTGATCATTTATTGGTCCTACGACGCGAATACGGAAAGCCTAGCCGGATCGAGCGTCAATACCCTGCTCCGACATTTTGGGGATCTAGCCGCGCATTTCTTCACCAAAACGCGCTGGAATCGAACCTTCCGATTGATTCATGGCTACCACAACTACAACTAGTCCCGAGCCCGAACTCCCGGAATCCAAACCGCCCGACACACAGTTGAAGCCGCGCAACTCGGTGGCCGAGTGGGCCATCATGATTCTGATCCTTCTGTTCGGGACCACCACCATCGCGCAGCCGTACGTGATCCCCACCGCGTCGATGCACAACACACTGCTCACGGGCGACCACCTGATCGTCGACAAGCTGGCTTACTCGCCGGCGGATCCGGTGAGCAAATATCTCCTGCCGTATGAGGATGTGCAACGCGGCGATATCATCGTGTTCCTGCATCCCACCCTAAACGTAAATTATGTGAAGCGTTGCATCGGAATGCCGGGCGATCACTTCAAGTTGGTCGACAAGCGGGTCTACATCAACGGAAAACCTCTGGATGAGCCTTACGTCATCCACCAGGACGATTCTTTGCTCTATCGCGATAACTTCCCGCGGGGACAGCCGGAATACATCCAAGATCCGAAAATGGCCGAACGCGCTTACGAAATGCTGCGCGACGACGTGCGGGACGGCGAGCTGGTGATTCCCCCAGGCAACTACTTCGCGATGGGCGACAACCGTGACGACTCTCTCGACAGCCGATACTGGGGCCTGGTCCCGCGCGATAACATCGTTGGCAAACCGCTGGTGATTTTCTGGTCCTATGACGCGCCCACGGACGACCTGAAGGATTACAACCTGCATCACGTAGTCGACCTGGCCACGCATTTCTTCTCCAAGACTCGTTGGAACCGCACTCTGAAGCTGATTCACGGCTATCACAATTACCCGCAAAGCTGATGCCGCGACCAACCAATTACTACGGCCTGATCCTGGCCGGCGGTCGTGGTACGCGCTTCTGGCCGCGCAGCCGGCGCAAGCACTCGAAGCAGGTGCTGAAATTCTTGGGGGATCGCACGCTGATCCAACAGACCGTGGATCGGCTCAGCCCGGTGATTCCTCCGCGCAACCAGTGGATTCTGACCAACGACCATCTGCACGCCGAGATTGTGCGTCAACTGCCCGAGGTTCCGAAGAATCAGATTCTGGCCGAACCCGCCCAACGGAACACGGCCCCGGCTATTGGTCTGGCGGCCCATATTCTTCAGTCCATGGATCCCAACGCCGTGATGGGCGTCTTTCCCTCCGATCACGTCATCGCGAAACCAGCGCGCTATCTGCATTTCGTTCGTCCCGCGCTACGGGCCGCGGCCAGTGGAAAAATCGTCGTGCTCGGCGTCCAGGCGCGGTGGCCTGAGACCGGCTACGGATATATCGAGTTCCCCAAATCCGTACAGGCCGGATCGCGCGAGCCGGTACCCATACGCCGCTTTCGCGAAAAGCCGGACTTGAAAACTGCTCGCCGCTACGTGAAAGCCGGCAACTTTTATTGGAACGCTGGGATGTTCTTTTGGAAAGCTTCCGTGCTTCTGGATGCGCTGCGCGAATATCTGCCCAAGACCGCGACCTTGCTCGCAAGTCTCCCGGAATTCTCGAATCGCCGCTTCGCCGCGAAATTGAAGGAAGCGTTCCCGCATTGCGAGAACATTTCGATCGACTACGCGGTGCTCGAGAAATCCCCGGACGTGGTTGGTTTTGCGACGGATGATTTTGGCTGGAACGACATCGGAAGCTGGAACGCGGTCTACGACCTTCTCGCTCGGGATGAAAACGGCAACTCCCTGCACGCGCAGACGATCGCCCGTTCCAGCACCGGCAACTATATTCACGCGGAAGGCAAATTGGTGGCGTTGCTCGGCGTGAAAGATTTAGTCGTGGTCGACACCCCGGACGCGTTGCTCATCGCCGACCGCTCCCGCTCGCAGGAAGTCGGCGAAATCGTCAAAGAACTCGAGAAGCATCACAGCCATCTGCTGTAACCCACGCTCGTTATCTATTCCCGCGAGTTCTGCTTCAACCGGCGAAACAGAATCGGATCGTCCAGGGCTCGCTCATCCAAGCCGAACTTGAGGAAGAACGCCTCAATCTGCGGCGCCGGAGCAGTGAGCACGGGATGATTGTCCGCGATAAAACTTGCGAGCGAGCTCGGCACTTGGTCGCGAATCCACTTCGAATCCACGAACTGAACCTTCAGCCCTTCGTTCGCCGAACGAATGCGAAGAAAGACGTGGCAGGGAATCGCGAAGGCGCCAGGGTCGGATGTGGTCAGATCGAGCATCCTCTGGTCGCCGATCTTGAAAAGCCTTCCCTCCATTCGCACGATCCGCGGAGTTTCCGTGCCCTCCGCGCCCAACCAGTCGATACGATAACTCTGATCGTTGCCAGTTTGAACCGGGCCCGCTTGAACAATAACCACGGCATCGCCAGAGTTCCAGGCGCCAACGAGACTCGCATCGAAGACCGTATTGCCCTTGTTTGCTAAACCCTCCACGGAGGACAAATCGCCGCAACCCGTTAGCAGGAGGGCGGCGAAAATGAGTGTAATACATAGCGCGCGGATCGGAAAACTCCTTTCTGTTCCCGAACCCGCTTACTTAGCTGACGCCGGCATGTTCTCGTTGAACCACTCGAGCACGCGCTCGAACCGGTCGCGAATGTGCTTGGGATCGTGAAACCCGTGGCCTTCGCCCGGGTACAACACAAACTCCGTTTTCACTCCCAGAGTCTTCAGCGCGTGCCAGAACTCGTAGGATTGTGGTGGCGGGCATTCGGCATCGCGATCTCCCACCATCACCAGCGTCGGCGTCTCCACTTTGGTGATGTAGTTGATCGGCGAGCTCTGCGCATACACCTTCGGATCGTCATACACGGTTGCGCCGAAATACGGAATCATCCACTCGTCGATCCCGTTCTCGCCGTAATAACTTTGCCAGTTCGCGATACCCGCGCCCGCGAACGCCGCTCGGAACATAGGCGTCTGCGTCACGGCCCACATGGTCATGTAGCCGCCGTAGCTCCAGCCCCCAATACCGATGCGCTTGACGTCCACCGCCGGGTAACTCTTCACCACGGCCGTGATACCGGCCTCAATATCGCTGAGATCGCCTCGGCCGAAATCCTTCACGTTGGCCCGCGTGAACTGCTCGCCCTGTCCATAACTGCCGCGCGGGTTCGGCATAAACACGAAGTAGCCTTGCCCGGAAAACAGTTGCAATGGCAACCCCGGCCGCGGCCAGTTGGAGCGAACCACCCCAGCCGGCCCACCGTGCACGTCCACCAACAAGGGATAGCGCTTCGATGGATCGTACTGTTGCGGAAGGATCAGCCAGCCTTGTATATCGAAGCCGCCGTTCTTCCACGCGATGCTCTTCACGTCGCCCCACCCGCGCTTCTGAGGATCGTGAACGCCGGGTTGGGCCTGATTGGAATGCGTGATCTGTTGCCACATTCCTGTAGGGCCGGCCCACACTTCCGGAGGTTGGTCGAACGAACTGCGAACCACCGCGCTGGTAGAGGCATCGCCCGAAAATTGCCCGCTCTCGGCGCCCTTCCACAATGTTTCGGTGGTTTGCGAGGCAACATCCAGGGTCGAGATCGCGGAATCGCCCGCGACGTTCTCGCCGAATAAAATTTGCTTCGATGACGGCGACCATTGAAACCAATTGGGCGTTGACCTTCGATTCGGCGTCAGATCGCGAGGCTCGCCGCCGCCCTCGGCGGGGATCGCATAAATCTCGCCGCCTATGACGCCTTCATCGCTCATCAGCCCGCTAATGAAAGCGATCGTCTTGCCATCGGGCGACCACCGCACATTCGCGAACTGCACTTGCTGTTGTTGTATGGCCGGCTTCAGAACATGGTGCACCGCGCCCGATTCCTGGTCGATCGTGTAAATCTCCGCGACGTACCAGTTGTTGTCGCCATCGCCAGGCGCGGCCAGGTACACAAGCCTCCTGCTGTCGGGCGACCAATCGAACTCATAGACGTACATGTTCGCGGGCGAGATGGATCGCGCCATCCCACTACCCACGTTCACGATTGCCAGGCGCTGCTCCAAAGGCCTTGACGCGACGACACCCGACTCCGGCGCGGTGGCCTGCGTGGGGCCGGGAATGCGAGTCACGCCTTCGATCAGCAGCACCGCGATGCTTTTTCCGTCGGGCGACCAATGCGGATCGCCCACGTAGCCCTGGAAATTCCCGATCTTGCGCGGCTTGCCATGCCCGGGCTTCTCCACCACGTACAACTGCATTTGCCCGTGCGATTCGGCGTCGGAGAGAAATGCGAGCCTGCCGTCCTCGGACCACGTCAAGCCTTGCACCCGGATGGTGGAATCGCCGACGCGCTTGGTTTGCGCGCCGCCATCGTGCAAGTCTTTTACGTATACCGAAAGACTGGCAGGGTCGCCTTCGAGCTTGGCGGGCGCGGTCTCAATCCACGTCACCATGCTGTGATCGGGCGAAATCGCCACTTCGCGAAACTCATGCAGAGTATCGAGCGAGTCGAGGGCAGCGTCAACCGCGGAAGGCGCTGCCGTTAGTGAAAGGCAGGCCGAAAACAGAGCGAGGGGAAAAATAGTCGAGCGCAACTATCCGTAGTATAGCTTCGCGGGCCGTAGTATAGCTTCGCGGGCCGTAGTATAGCTTTGCGCGCCGTTGTGTAGCCTTGCGCCGCCGGCGTTATCGCGGCCCGGGCCCAGGACCGCCCCGCATCGGCCGTCCTTCTTTCACCGTGTAATCCGATGGCACGGCAAAGAGCGCCGGATCCGGCTCCGCCCGGCTGATCGAATTCAGTTGATAGGTGCTCTCGCCAAACCGCGGATCGCTGGTCTTGCTCATCACGACAACTTGCAGGTCCGGCGAATACCAGGTCTCGGTGACGATGTCGATATCCTTCTCGTTGCCTTCCCTGCCCGCCGGAATCACGCGCGTCACTCGCTTGCCCTGCGCGCTCACTCCCTGAATCACCTGCGTGCCTAAGTCCTCGGTCTTCGCAGCAGCCCGCTCGCGCTGTGCGCGAAACTCTGGATTCTGCCGCGCCGCTGGAATCGGCGTCGAACGAGCCGTTTTGCTCGCCGGGTCGAGCGCGTAACTCATGCCGGCCACCGGATCATGAATCACGATCGCCCGGTCCCGTCCGCCCGCCGCCGCCGATAAAGAACCAACCGTCGCGATGGACCGGTCCGTGCGCGTCCGCCCCTGGCTATCGCGCGCCATCGACGCTGTGTTGGTCCGTTGAATATGGTCGCCATTGGCCAGCGTCTGCGTGAACTGCGTCACTGCTTGCGCCGAATAGGGCGCGCCCGTCACAACTTTATTAGAGACGCCGAACTCCGCCCGCACCATGTCAAAATCGCCGGGGCCACCGCTTGCATGCCGTCCCGGGCCCTGAGCAAACAGGCTGGAAGCAGCCAAACCCGCGGCAACGAAAACGAACGATAATTTGCGAATCATATATGCTCTCCGTAAACGAAATTACTGCGCCAACCGCACGCCGCGCGCCAAGCCGTCCTGGCCCAATAACAGATCGGCCTGGACGCTCGTGTCCGCGCGCTCTTGGCTGACTGGAACTCCCATCAACTCGAGCGACGAAACCGGCAACTGAACCCGGACTACCATCGCGTTCTCTAGCGTGGGCAAGGCCTCGGCTTCCGGCAATGGATAGAAGCTCGCCTCACTCTCCTCCTCCGCGGCCGGAGCGACGGACTGGGACGCCACCATCGCCGGCTCCTGCACTGATTTCGGTTTGTCTCCATGCGTCCAAAGCAGCAATGCGATTCCGGCGGCCGCCGCGGCGCTCAACGCAGCAGGCACCCAAGTCGCCAGATTGCGACGCCGCTTCAGCCTGCGAAATTCCGTTTTGAGCCGTTCCTCGACGTGAGGAGGCGCTTGGCGCGGCCCATCCGAGGCCAGTGCCCGCAGGTCGGCATCTGCCCGCAAGGCATCTAGAAACTCCGGCAAAAGCTCTCGATCTCCATTCATACCGCGCACCTCTCGCTCGCCCGCATCTTTTCGGCAAGCAATGCCCTGGCCCGATGCAAACGCGACCGCACGGTTCCAATCGCACATCCCAGCGCGTTCGCCGCATCGGCATAATCTCGTTCGTGCAGATCGCACAGCACCACCACTTCGCGATAAACGGGCGGCAGCGCCAGCACTGCCTTCCGCAGCGTCTCCAGGCGTTCGTTGTGCGCCAGGGCCCCGAGGATATCCTGTTCCGCGACAGCTTCTCTCGCCAGCTGGCCGGTGTAGTCCCCCGGATCGTCCAGGACGTTGACGTAAGGCCTTTCCCGTTCTAAAGCCCGCAGCACGAAATTTCGAGCGATTCCATAAAGAAACGCCGCTACCGAGCCTCGGCTGCTGTCGTATCGCTGGGCCGCCTTCATCACCACCACGAACACTTCCTGCGTGACCTCTTCGGCAATTTCCGTCTTCCCGCTCATCTGCAGCGCGAACCGATACACCGCGCCTTGATTTCTGCGATAAAACTCGAGAAACGCCCCTTCGTCGCCACCTGTTAGCAGCCGAAGCAGATCGCTATCACTATGGGACGGGGATTCCAGCATTAGTAAATTACAGCAATCTGCATCGGCCTTTGATAGAGATTCCGCCGGCCATGAGGAAAGGTTCCAAATATTTGCGCCATTCAAGAGTCTCGCAGGGTAACCACCGTCGCTCCCCAGCCCCCAGCTTCGGCCGGCGCGTCGGAAAAGCTGGCCACAAAAGGCGTCTTGCTCAGAATCGACCGTACGATCTCGCGCTGCACCCCGATCCCGCGTCCATGGATGATCCGCAATGCCCGGAATCCCATCCGATGCGCTTCCTCCAGATAGTTCTCCACCACCGGCTTTACTTCGCGCGCTGGAACGGTGTGCAGATCGAAGACATCGGTGACGGGAATGCGAACGGGCTCGTCATCCAAGAAATCAAAGCCGTCCATGACTGCTGTTAGCCTAACATTGTGAGTCCTTTGGCAGAGTACCAGGCCCGCATCGAAGACCGCCGGCGGGCGTCCGAGCGCCTGGAAAAGCAGTTCCGGCGCATCGGCAATGCACGTTTGGCCTCCGGAATCGCCGCCGTGGTCGTGGCTTTCCTGGTCTTCGGCGAAGTCTGGATTTCATTCTGGTGGCTGCTGCCGCCCGTGGCCGTTTTTGGCGCGCTCGTCATGGTGCACGCCCAGATAGTGGAGCGTCTGGAGCGCTCCAAACGCGCCATCCAATTTTACGAGCGCGGCGTAGCACGCCTGGAAGACCGCTGGAGCGGCACGGGCGGCAATCTCAACGACGCCGGCGAGCGCTTCCGCAATCCCAGCCACTTGTATTCCGAAGACCTCGATCTGTTCGGCAAAGGCTCGCTGTTTGAACTGCTCTCGGTCGCTCGGACGCGCGCCGGCGAAGATTTTCTTGCCAAGTGGCTGCTCGTGCCGGCTTCTAAAGACGATGTCGCGGCCCGTCACGAAGCGGTGCGCGAGCTTCGAGAGATGCTCGATCTGCGCGAGGATCTTGCCGTGCTCGGCGCCACCGTCCGCTCGGGGCTCGATCCGGATGCCGCCGCTCGTTGGGGAGAAGCGCCGGAGGTCCGCTTTCCAGGCGGTGCGCGTTATCTTGCTCTCTTGTTGCCTGCGGCGCTGATCGTTTCGTTTGCGCTGTACATGGCCGGCATCTTCAACCGTGTTCCGTTCCTGGCCGTGCTTCTTCTCGAAATGGGCTACGCGTTCTTCGTGGTGGGCGCTACGACGCAACGCGTGGCTCACGCGGTGGAATCGCCCTCGCACGATCTGCTATTGCTCGCGGAGCTTTTACGTCGCTGGGAGCAGGAAACCTTTCGCGCGCCGCTGCTCAAAGACCTTCACGCTCGACTGAAAGCCGGAGGCCAACAGAGCGCTTCGGCGCGTATCGCGCAGTTAGGTCGGCTGGGTGAGCGCCTTGACTGGACCGAAAACATGGTCTTCGGACCTATCGCATTTGTCCTGCTGTGGACGACGCAGGTTGCCATGGCCATTGAGCGCTGGCGCAAAGTGTCGGGCGGCCACATTCACCAATGGATCGATACCGCGGGAGAATTCGAGGCGCTGTGCTCGCTGGCCGGCTATAGCTACGAGCATCCCGCCGATGTCTTCCCGGAGTTGGCCGACATCCCAGGCGGGTGCTTTGAAGCTGAAGCGCTCGCGCATCCGCTGATGAAGGCGGGCATCCGCAACGACGTACAGCTGGGGGGAGAAACCCGGCTCTGGATCGTCAGCGGCTCCAATATGTCGGGTAAGAGCACGCTGCTGCGCACCATCGGGACCAACACCGTCCTGGCGTGGGCCGGCGCTCCAGTGCGCGCCGCGCGCCTGAAGATTTCGCCGCTGAGTTTGGGCGCGTCCATTCGTGTACTCGATTCTTTGCAGGACGGCCGCTCGCGCTTCTATGCCGAGATTACGCGGTTGCGCGAAATTGTCGCGCTCGCCTCTGGCTCCCGAACCGTTCTCTTCTTGCTGGATGAACTACTGAGCGGCACCAACTCGCATGACCGCAAGATCGGCGCCACCGCCATCGTCGAGGCCCTCATCAACCGCGGCGCGCTCGGCCTCATCACCACGCACGATCTGGCGCTGGCCCACATCGCCGATTCGCTTCCTGGCCGCGCCCTCAACGTCCATTTCGCCGATACGCTCGAAAACGGCGAACTGCATTTCGATTACCGGCTGCAGCCTGGCGTGGTGAAGCGCAGCAATGCTTTGGATCTGATGCGTTCGGTGGGGCTCGAGGTTTAAGCGCTTACTTGCCGGCGGCTACCGCGCCTACGCCCGGGATCCAGCGGTCCAGCGCTTCGCGCAGCTTCTCCAAGCCTACCGGCTTGCTGATGTAGTCGTCCATGCCGGCGGCGAGACACCGCTCCCGGTCGCCATCCATGGCATTGGCTGTCAACGCGCAAATGGTCTGGTGACGGCTTTGGCCTTCGCGGCTTCGAATGACGGCGGTGGCCTCGAAGCCGTCCATGTCGGGCATCTGGCAATCCATCAGCACCAGATCGTACTTGCGCTTTTCGAGCGCTTCCACCGCTTCCCGCCCGTTTACCACCGCGTCGGCGGCCAAGCCAAGTTTCTGCAACAGCCGCAGCGTGATGCGCTGGTTGATCTCGTTATCTTCGGCCAGCAGAATACGCATGGAGCTTTCCACGCGCGAACCCTGGTCCGGCGTAGGGGCGGGCGATTCCGCGCGCCGCGCAGTTCCGGTCTGCGGTTTTGGCAACGGTATGGCCGGCGTCTGGGTATGTTGCACCCGCACATCCACTTTCGTTCCCGCGGGCGCGCCAGCCTGTGGCTGCGTCACCTTTCCGAAGGTAGCGGTGAACCAGAACTTGCTCCCCTTCCCGGGTTCGCTCTCCAGCCCAATCTCGCCGCCCAGCAATTCCACCAATTGCTTCGAAATCGCCAGCCCCAGCCCGGTGCCTCCGTATTTGCGCGTGTTCGATTCGTCCACTTGCGTGAAGGTGTCGAACAGCCGCCCCTGCTCGCTGGATGGAATGCCAATACCGCTATCGTACACGGTGAACTTCAACTGGACCGTCTCGCGGCTCTGGGCGATCATCTCGGCCTTCAACACCACCTGGCCTCGCTCGGTGAACTTGATGGCATTGCCCAGCAGATTCGTCAGCACTTGCCGCAACCGCCCGGGATCGCCCACCGCCCGCTCGGGGAGCCCCGGCCCGATACGGGATACAAATTCCAACCCCTTGGCGCGCGCTTGCAGGGCGAACATCGACGCGGTCTCGGTAATGGCCGTTTCGAGTGAAAACTCCGTGTTGTCCAGGCGCAGCTTCCCGGCTTCTATGCGCGACAGATCCAGGATGTCGTTGATCAAACCCAGCAGCGAATCCGCCGAACGCTGGATCGATTCGGCATATTCCTTCTGTTCCGCGTTCAGCGCGGTCCCGAGCAAGAAATCCGTCATCCCCAGGACGCCATTCATCGGCGTGCGGATTTCGTGGCTCATGTTCGCTAGAAACCGGCTCTTCATGCGCGTGGCTTCCCGCGCCGCGCTCAACGCCGTTTCCAATTCTTCGTTCTTTTGCTCTAGCTCCTGCGCGTCGTCCTTCAAGCGCTGTTCGCTCGCCTTGCGCTCGGTGATATTGCGAACCAGCGCGATCCACTCGTCCCAATTCAGCGGCAACAGCCGCATCTCGTAAGTCTGCGGGCCGAAGCGGTCCTCCAGGGCGAACTCCACCATCTCCATCCGATTGCTCGCGCGGACTTTCTGCTGCGCCGCGCGAACTTGGGCCAACGCGCCGGCCGGCAACAGGTCCTGAAGATTCCGGCCCTCAAACTTTTCCGCGCTCAAGAATGCGTCCGAGCCCTGGCCGCCGTTGGCATCCCCCACGTTCTCGTTCTTGTCGAGCCGCAGGAAAAGATCCGGAAACGCTTGAAACAATGCCCGCAGTTCGACGGCGTTTTGATAGGCCGCGTCCTCGCTGTTCTTGCGTTCGGTGATGTCCACCGACGCCATCCGCATGCCGGCCACCGCGCCAGCGTTGTTCCTGAGCAACTGTTCGTGGACTTCCACCACGATCCGGTCGCCGCTCTCATGCAGATATTCGCGTTGGTAAGTTACCAGTGCGGTGTGCCCCTCCATTTTTCGCTGAATATGTTCGCGAAACCGTGCCCGCTCCATCTCGGGGATCAGTTCGGCGCAATGCACGCCCAGCACCGCGCTTGCGTCCAGCCCGCGCAGTTTGCATTCCAGCCGATTCACTCGCCGGACGATGCCTTTGCGGTCGATTTCCATGTATCCGATGGGTGCCGTCTGAAACAAATCCCGGGCGTTCTCGCCGCCAAAAACCTCTGCGTCGATGGCCGAGCGGCGCTCGGCCTGGCTCCGTTTGCGCAACAGCATCCAGATCAGCGCGGCAAGACACAACATCGCTGCGATGAAAATCATTCACGCGAACTATCGTCAGAGTAGCCTAAACCCTTTAGTCCTGCGACGTTAACCGAGATAGCGCCAAGCTTGCCAGCGGCTAGTTCGCAACCAGATGAATCTCGCCGATTCCGCCCTGGATGTCCAGATGTACCGTGGTCTTAGCACGTCCATAGGCATCGTTGACATAGCGGCCCTCGCGCTTTTCGAGACCCGCCGCGTGAATGTCTCCGATACCGCCTCGCACATTGGCTTCAATTCCAACGCCTTGTGGCAGATAGACAGTCGCCTCGCCCACGCCGCCGCGAATGTAAACCGAATAGTCCTTCTTCGGTTCGCCGCGCAGATCCATTCTCAGCTCGCCGACGCCCATCTGGATGTTTACTCGCTGCAGCGTGAGGTCTTCCAGATCCAGGCGGGACTCTCCGGCGCCGAAGTTGACGTTGAGGTCCAACGGCTTTTGGTTGTTAAAGCTCAGATCCCACTCATACTTGCGGGCTGATCCGCCCACGTGGCCCGGCTCCTCTACCGCCAGATGCCCGCGAAACCCGCCGGCGCTATAGGAGATTTCCGGCCGCAGGCGCAGCCTATTGTACGTAAACCGGCCCTCCATCAACTTGTCCGTTCCCCCGTGAACCCGCATCTCTCCAGCGCCCATCTTCAAGTCCACGCGAACTTCTTCCGATTGATCCAGCGGGACGCTTCGTGTCTCGGTGCGCTCCGGGCCGGGCGGTCCAAAATCCGGACCACAGGCGGTCAGCAGGATGCAACTCGTCGAGAGAGCGAGTGAGGAGCTCACACCTAGCGCGGGCTTAAGGAATCTGGAGAAAGTCAGCATCCGTGGAAGACCTTAATCCAGGATACGAGTAATGGCGTGGCGCAGGTTCACTATATCTTATTGGCCACGAGAGGCACTCAGGTTATTTCCTTAGGCTCATCAGCACGAACTCCCATCTCGGTTGCCATTATTGCCTTAGTACATTTCATTGCGGCCGCCCGGTTGTTACACTGGGTCATCGTGAGCGCCAGTTCTACAGGTTGCTTGTATTGCCGGAAGCCTCTTGGCCCTCTGCGCAGGCTGAAGGGCCAGCAATTTTGTTCCACGGACCATCACAAGAAATATAGCAACCGTTCTGCCCGCGCGATCCGCGAAGCTGAAGATTTATATGGCTTTGACACGCAAGTCGTGCTGGAGGATCGAGAAGACAAGCCGGGCCGGCGGGCTGGCATGGGAACCACGATCTTTGTGGGGATCATCTCGTTAGTCTGCGTGCTCGCGCTTTCGCGCTTGCAGGGAACTTCGGCCGGCCCCAAGGCAGTTTCCGCGTTACCCGACACCAACCCACACCCCAATCAGGGCGGCCTTGGACAACTGCTCGGAAATCTGATTCAGAGCAAAACCTCCACCACCTTGCACGACGATTTTCACGCTGGTTTGAGCGGTTGGGAAGGGTTGAAATCGATCGGTTCGGATTGGCGTTCTGAGGGCGGCGAGGTTCGTCCCACATCCTTACGGCTCTGGAAGCCCTCTACGTCGCTTTCCAACTACGAACTGGAGTTCCTAGGACAGATCGATCGCAAGAGCATGGACTGGGCCTTTCGCGCGGCCGACCTGCACAATTACTACGGCACCAAACTCGTGATGACCCGCCCCGGCCCGCTCCCCAACGCCGGCCTGGTGCGTTTCGTGGTGCTGGATGGGCGGGAACGCGAGCGCGTGGAGCTGCCGCTTCCCTTGACGCTCGAGCGCGGAGTGGATTACAGGGTTCGTGTCAGCGTGCGGGGGGATCGCTTTCTGACGTCCGTGAACGGCCAGCTGATCAGTTCCTGGATGGACAGCCGCATTAGCCGGGGCGGCGTAGGCTTCTTCTCCGAGGACGGCGAGTCTTCGTTGCTCAAGTGGGTGAGCGTATCGGATCGCGATAGCTTTCTGGCCCGCATTGCTTCGCACTTCTCGCTCATCACCTTCCCGACGGCGGTGGTTGAGGGCGCCACGCGAAGCGCTACAACCAGGTGAAGCGCTACAAACCCTGCGTCGATCAGCTACTGTAGTTGTAGAAGCCGCTGCATGCGCAGTCGTCGTTCGGTTTTACTCGTAGTCCTCGCCCTGTCAACGGGCGTCCCCTCAGCCATCCTGGCCGCCAATCCGAAGCAGGCTGAAAAGTCCTTCAAGGAGGGGCTGCGCCTGGAAGGAGCGAATCAATGGAAGGAGGCCGAAGCCGCCTACTCGGAAGCTATCCAGGACGGCCCCAACATCGCCGCCTATTTCTTCCATCGCGCGCGCGTGCGTTTCTTCAGGACCGACTACCCTTACGCGCTCGAAGACTTAAGCGCGGCCACGCGCCTGGATCCCAACAACGGCGAAGCCTACCTGCTGCTCGGCGACGTCGACGTCAGGGTAAAGAACCCAGCCAAGGCGATAGCCGATTACACCCGCGCTATCGAACTGGGCGACGCAACCGCAGCCGCTTATAATAGCCGCGCCTCGGCACACATAGACCTGCGCGAATATGACGCAGCCGTCGCCGATTACACGCTCGGAATAAAACTTCGCCTGGACGACCCGGACCCCATCCGGCATCGCGGCGACGTCTACAACGTCCTGGGCCGCTATCGCGACGCCATCGAAGACTACGACCAGAGCCTCAGCCTGAAACCGAATAATCCGGAGGCGCTGCTCGCCCGCGGCTTCTCCTGGGGCCAACTCGGCGATTACCATCGAGCCATTCAGGATTTCGACCAACTGCTTGCGCTCGAGCCCAACGACGCCAAGGCCCTCACGCTGCGCGGCGCGGCCTACTTCCGGCTGGATAAGAACGAAGCCGCTATCGCCGACTTCACGGCGGCCATGAAGATTACGCCGCAGGAAGTGTATCTGTATCTGGCTCGCGCGGCGGCGTTGGTGAAACTGGAGCGGCACGCCGAGGCGCTTCAGGATCGCGAACAAGCTGTCAAGCTCGCGCCCGACTCGGCCGAGGTTTATCTGGCGCGCGGCGGCTCTTATCACCAATTAGGCCAGCATGAGAAAGGCTTGGCCGATCGCAGCAAGGCCATCGAACTGAACCCCGAGCTACCCGAGGCTTGGTACGCTCGTGGCAGCGCGTATTATCTGCTCGGAGACTACGTGAAGGCGCAGTCTGACATCGCTCAAGCGCTGCGCTTGCGCCCGGATTACAAAGAGGCCGCCGAGGTATTCGCGAAAACCCAAGCGCGTTTGGACGAAGCCAAAGCTGCCGCACCGGCTCCTCCCCCGTCTAACATTGCAACTAAAATCGAGCCACCCCCACCGCCGCAGCCCGTACCGGCTGCAGCGCCCGATCCGAAACCCGTATCCCCCGCGCCCGATCCGAAACCTGTAGCGCCCGCGCCAGCGCCAGTTGCAGCGCCCACTCCAATCAAGCCACCGAAGCCCGCGGAAACCGCCCAAGAGCACGAAGCGCGGGGACGCGCGTTCATTCAATCCGAGAAATTTGCGGAAGCGCTCGCCGAGTTGAACCAGGCTATCCAGCTAAATCCCAAGGGCCCCCACGCTTACAACGCGCGCGGCTACGCCTATCTGCGCCAGCATGATTATCAACACGCGCTGGCCGATTTCAACGACGCCATTCGGCTGGATCCACATTACACGAATGCCTACCAGAACCGTTCTGTCGCGCGCAAAGCGCTAGGCGATGTGGCGGGAGCGGCTGCGGATCTTGGGGCCGCCGCAGCCAATTCTAAAGCGACGCAGTGAGCCTAGCGGGTATGACTTCGCGCGCCGTAGTACGGGGAGGCATACATGCCGGCCAGTCGAGCTGAAACTAACTCTCCGTAAGGTACTAAGTCGGAATAGGTCCCAAATTGGCGGCAATACGGTCTGGAAAATCGCCCGCGCTTGGCTTAACGTGGAGACTCTACCCGTGCTGCGCCGCCCCAGATATCCCGACACCAGTTCAATCCGGCTCTACGCGCTGGGCGCGATCTTCCTGCTTCCCCTGTCCATTGGCGTGGTTCTTGTCAGCAAGAACGCAAGCCAGAGCGACGAAGCCTACAAGATCAGCCACGACATCGGAAGCATGTACTCGCAGGGCGTGGACTTTTCCCAGAGCGCCAACCAAAACATTGCGCTCAGCGTGGCAGAGGGCGTTGGCATCGACATACAAGGCGGCAAGGGCGTTCTCATCCTCAGCAAAATTCGCGTGGTTCACCCCTCAGACTGCCCGTCGAGCACCGCGTCAAAATGCAGCAACAAAGGATACCCTGTGGTGACCGAGCGCTATGTGCTGGGAAACCGGTCGCTACGTCCCAGCGCCTTTGGAACACCGGCGAGTCTCGATCCCACCAGCGGCAAGGTTCGCGATTGGGTGAATGACCTGTCGGCGCGGGCCGCCAACTTCGCCTCCAGTTTAAAACCGGGCGAAGTTACTTACGCGGCCGAATGTTATCTCACCTCGCCCGAATCCCCGAGCGGCGTTTATTCGCGGACCATGTTCTAGCGCGCTGCCGCGCCTGCGTTATAAAAGGATTTGGCGAAATGGTGGCTCGTCACATCGATCTGCATGGGCGCCGCGGCTCAATCCGTGCCGTTCGTGATTGTAAAAGAAAAGCCCGCCTATAGCGAAGAAGCCCGACTAGCGAAACTGGAAGGAAGCGTGCTGCTCGCGCTCGTTGTGGGCGCCGACGGCACTCCGCGCGATATTCACGTTGTTCGCCCGCTGGGGCTCGGCCTGGACGACAAGGCGATCGAAAGCGTTCAAAGGTGGCAGTTCAAACCGGCCTCCCAGAACGGCGCGCCGGTGGACATGCTGGCGACCGAGGAGGTCTTCTTCCGTCCGCAACGGACATTGTGGGACTGGCACGTAATTCGCGCGGTCTTTAGGTCGCCGGCCGGGGCAACGCGTCCGGTTCTCATCAAAACCAAATTCCCGGCGACTGTCGACGTGGAAGAAAATGCGTCCGTGACGATTGCGTTCGACATCGGGCTCAACGGCGTTCCTATCAATCCGCGCGTTGTGAAATCGTCGAACCCAAAATGGGAGAGCGAACTGATCCGGGCGGTCCGCGATGGCTGGCGGTTTCGTCCTGGAGAAATCGATGACAAACCGGTTACGGCGTCTGCCTGGTTCGAGTTCGTCCGCGGGTCGCATTCGCCGATCCCGCCCGCGCAAATTCCGGCGCGGTGATCGTGTCTTAAGCCTCGGCCGCGTTCTGGAACTGTTCTTCGACAATCCGGCCGTCGAACAACGTGATAGTGCGGTCGGCACAGCGCGCGTAGCGCGGATCGTGCGTCACCATGCAGATCGTGGCGCCTTCCTGGTGCAATTCGCTGAGCAGTCCCATCACCTGCTCGCCGTTGACGGAGTCCAGATTACCGGTCGGCTCATCAGCCAGCAGAATGGAGGGACGCCCGGCCAACGCTCGCGCCACGGCCACGCGCTGCTGCTGACCACCCGACAATTGCGACGGATAATGCTTGATGCGGTGCGACATACCCACGCGTTCCAGCGCGTCCTTCACCAGCTTCTTGCGTTCGGTGGCGGGCATATTGCGATACGTTAGAGGCAGTTCGACGTTCTCATACACGGTAAGATCGCCAATTAAGTTAAAAGCCTGGAAAATAAACCCGATTTCGCGATTGCGCACGCGCGCGCGCTGCGAAAGCTTCATGTGATCCACGCGCGTCTCGTTCAGCACATAGGTACCGTCCGACGGCGTGTCCAGCAGCCCCAGAATGGCCAGCAAGGTCGATTTCCCGCAGCCCGAAGGCCCGGAAATAGAAACATATTCGCCTTTGCGGACATTTAATTCAATGCCGGCCAGTGCGTGAGTCTCCACCTCGTCGGTGCTAAACACCTTGGTTACACTCTTGAGACTAATCAGTGTCGTCGCGTCTGAATCCACACCGTCTCCCTTCCCGAGCGCGCCGAAGGGCCTCACGCTCAGCTCTGATAGACTTACGTGCGAGGAAGGGGTTAGGTTCGCAAAAAATGCGTCAAGCGAGCGGCAAAACCAGCCGCGCTTCGCACCCCGGGCCCTCGGACGCATTTTGCAACGTCAACGTCCCGCCATGCGCCTCCGCGATTTGCCGGCTCAGCACCAGGCCGATGCCCGACCCGCTCGGCTTGGTGGTAAAGAAAGGCACGAACAAATTCGCGGTATTCGGCAATCCCTGGCCTTCGTCGCGCACCCACACCGTCAGCCGCGAGTCCTGACGATCCCAGCCCACGCGCACACCGCCGCCGGTTTCGAGCGACGCATCCGCCGCGTTCCGAATCACATTAATCAACAATTGTTCCAACTGATCGGCGTCCGCCTGGATCACAACATCCGGTCCGGGCACCACCTCCGGCGCAATACGCGTCTCCAGCCTAGCGACGCGCCGCACCAGTTCCGCGACGCCTACCGCGGCGATAGTCGGCCGAGGCAGCTTGGCAAGCATGGCATAAGCGTTCATGAAGCGGCTCAAGGCTTCGCTACGCGCCGCGATGACGGCCAAGCCCTTGCGCGTATCGGCCTCCCAATCCTCCGGCCGAGGCTGGCGCGCCAGAATGCTTTCCAAACTTCCGGCGATCGACTTAATGGGTGTGAGCGAATTGTTCAACTCATGCCCCAGCACTCGAACCAGCCGCTGCCAGGCCTTCAGTTCTTCCTCCCGCAACGGCCGCGTCAGATCGGTCATCACCACCAATTGGTGCGGCAGCCCGCCTTCGCGGAATAGGCTGCGGCTGACGCCCCAGCGCGCGGTCCCACCCGGGAAGTTGCGCTGCTCGGTCCGCTGTGCCTCGCCTTCTAGGTATTGATCCAGGCCCAACAGCTCGGCCGATTGATCCAGCAGCCGCACCGCCGGCTGATTCAGCAGCCGCTCGCCCGCGCGATTCACCAGCTTCAAGCGGTGATTTCCGTCAAAAGCGAACACCGCGACATTGATCTCCTCCATCACCTTGCGCAACAATGTTGTGGCCTCCAGCGCGCCGAGCCTCTGCTCGCGTAACGTGGCGCTCATGGCGTTCACCTGCTGCATCACTTCGCCCATCGCATCGCCGGTTTTGGAATGGCGCGCGCGGATGGAATAGTCACCCTCGCGCATGGCTTCCAAGAGATTGGCCAGCGTCCTCAGCGGCGATGCCACGCGCTCGCGCAAGGCGAAGCAAAAGCCCAGCCAGACGCCGAGAATCAACGCCGTCAGCGTCCACTGCACTCTCGGCATGTAATCGCCGAGCCACAGTATGAGCATGGATGTGACCACCGCCGGCGATCCGGCCACCAGCGCCATCACGAGAATCCGCTGTTCGTGAACCAGACGAGGGCTCGGAAGCTTCACGGCGCGGTCACAACCCGTAGCGTGTCATAATCCATAGCGCTGCAGGCGGCGATAGAGCGCGCTGCGGCTCAGGCCCAGAGCGTTGGCGGCATGGCTGACGTTGCCGCTGTAGCGCGCCAGCGCTTTCTTGATGAGAAACGCCTCCACTTCCTCGATACTCATGTCCTCCAGGCGCGGGCTGACATCGCGCGCCGAACGCAGCGCCAGATCGGCCGGCTTGATCTCGCTCGTTTGCGCCATCAGCACCGCGCGCTCGATGACGTGATTCAGCTCACGCACGTTGCCGTGCCAGGAATGCTCCAGCATCAATTGCAAAGCCGCGCGGTCGAACCCTCCGATGCGCTTGCGATAGCGTTGCGCGTGCGCGGCCAGAAAATGCGCCGCCAGCAGCGGAATATCCTCGCGCCGTTCCCGGAGCGGCGGCAAATGAATCTCGATGGTATTCAGCCGGAACAACAGATCTTGCCGGAAGCGTCCGGCTTGCACTTCTTCGTCCAAGTGCGCGTTGGTGGCCGAGATCACACGCACATCCACGCGCTTGGTCTTGGACGATCCGACGCGCTCCATCTCGCCCACTTCCAGCACCCGCAGCATCTTGGCCTGGAGATTCATGGGGACGTTGGCGATCTCGTCCAGAAACAGCGTGCCCGTATCCGCCAGCTCGAAGCGCCCCACGCGATCGGTCTTCGCGTCCGTGAACGCACCCTTCACGTGGCCGAACAGTTCGCTTTCGAAAATTCCTTCGGCCAGCCCCCCGGCGTTGACTGTCACCATCGGCTTGGCGCTGCGCGGCGAAATGGCGAACAGCGTCTTGGCCACCACTTCCTTGCCGGTGCCAGGCTCGCCCGTAATGAGGACGTTGGCGTCCGAGGGTCCCACGCGCGAAATCATCTGCAGCACCGGCTGCATGGCCGGCGATTCGGCAATCAACGTCGGAACACCCTCCGCCCGCAACAGCCGGTTCTCGGCTTCCAGGCGCATGCCACGCCGTATCGCGTTGCTCAGATCGATTTGCGTCTTGACGATGGTCAGCAGCCGCTCGTTCTCCCAAGGCTTTTGCACAAAGTCGCGTGCGCCGCCGCGCATCGCTTCCACCGCCAGGCCGACGGTGGCCCAGGCCGTCATCACGATTACCGGCAGCACGGAATCGATGGCCTGAATGCGCGAAAGCAGGTCCAGCCCCTCTTGCCCGGAGGTGGTGTCGCGCGTGTAGTTGAGGTCCATGATCACGACGTCGAAGTCGCGCGCTTCCAGTGCCGCGATTACGGCCGCCGGCGAGGTGACGGCATCGATCTGATAGCCTTCGCCCTTCAACAACAGGCGCAGCGCTTCCAACACGTCCGCCTGATCGTCGGCAATCAGGATGCGCGGCGCGGCTTGATTAATTCTCGATCCATCCATCAGCGATGTTGATGATACGGTGGCCATACTCTGCATTCTTTTCGTTGTGGGTGACCTGAATAATCGTGGTGCCTTCGTCGTTCAGGCGTTTGAAGAGGTCCATGATCTCCTTGCCTTGGCTGGAATGCAGATTGCCGGTGGGCTCGTCGGCGAGAATGATTTTCGGACTCGCCACGATCGCGCGCGCGATCGCCACCAGTTGCTGCTGGCCGCCGGAAAGCTGATTGGGATACAAATCCTTCTTGCCCACGATCTGAAAACGGTCCAGCACATCGCACACGATGCTGTCGCGCTCAGACTTCTTGATGTTGCGGTACGAAAGCGGAATGTCGAGATTCTCGTACACGGTGAGGGAATCTAGCAAATGATAGCTCTGGAACACGAAGCCGAAATACTTCTTGTACAGCTCCATGCGATCTTTCTTGGGCAGCTTGTGAATGGCATGGTCGCCGAGATAGTATTCTCCGGTCCAGGCGCTGTCGTGCATGCCGAGCAGGTGCAGCAACGTCGACTTGCCGGCGCCCGAGGGCCCCATGATGGACACGAACTCGCCGTCCTTCACTTCCGCGTTGACACGGCGCAACACGAACGTCTTGGTCGGACCGTGTTCAAAATACTTCTCCACGTTCCGCAGAACAATCAGTGGGGAACTCATAAGGTATCTATATTATGACGGTGGCGCGATTGTTCGGACGCGCCGATTCCGAGCCGCGGCCAGGGCGGCGGTCGGTCAGTGCAAGATGGCGAAGAGATGCGACAACACCTGGCTCGAAACCGGGCAGCGTTCGATATCGATTGCATTTTCGATGCGAATCGAATCCAGCCCTTCGGGGAACTGCCAGGATCGCACCTGGGCAAACCCCAGCATCACCAGAGCGATGCACGACACAGCGATAAAATCGACGTTTTTTCTCAACATTTATGCCACTCCCACGCTTTCTTCCACAATCCTTCCGTCGAACAACCGGATGGTGCGGTCCGCGTAACTTGCATAGCGCGGATCGTGAGTCACCATGCAGATGGTGGCTCCGCCGCGATGCAGCTCACGCAGCAGATCCATCACCGCTTCCCCGTTCACCGAATCCAAATTTCCGGTCGGCTCGTCGGCCAGCAGGATGGACGGATCGCCGCCCAAGGCCCGCGCCACCGCCACGCGCTGCTGCTGACCTCCGGAGAGCTGCGACGGATAATGCTTGATGCGATGCGACATTCCGACGCGCTCCAGCGCATCGTGCACCCGCTTCTTGCGCTCGCTCGACGGCATCCCGCGATAGGTGAGCGGAAGCTCCACGTTCTCGTACACCGTCAGGTCGCCGATCAGATTGAACGCCTGGAAAATAAATCCGATCTCTCGATTGCGGATGCGCGCCCGCTCGGACAGTTTCAAGTTCGCCACCGGCTTGGAGTTCAATACGTACTCGCCATCGGAGGGCGAATCGAGCAGACCCAAAATCGCGAGCAGGGTCGATTTTCCGCAGCCGGATGGCCCGGCGATCGACAGGTATTCACCCTTCTTGATGTGCAGATGAATCCCGGCCAGCGCATGCGTCTCCACCTCGTCGGTTTGGAAAACCTTGGTCACGCCGTCCATGCTGATCAAAGCTGTTTGGTCAATCGCCATGAAACTCTCTCCTCCGCTCCTTACGGGTCACGGCTCGGTTACGAATCCGCTTCCTAACGGTCGCGGCTCAGTTCAATCTGATTCTGTTGTACGCATCCTGCGCCGACATGTCCGACAAGATTACCTGATCGCCCACCTTCAATCCGTCCACCACTTCAATGTTGTTCACCGAGCTGCGCCCAAGCGACACGTTCACGCGCTGCGCTTCCTTGTTGTTCTCCGGATCCAGCCTGAATAGCGAGATCTTGGCTCCCGGCTGCCCCACCACCGGCCGGCCCACGTAGACCACGTCGCTCAACCGCTCGAGCGTAATGGTTCCATCCACGCTCAAATCCGGCCGGGCTCCAGGCGGCAGCGCACCCTCCAGCGTGACGTCCACATCCACCGTTCCGTTCACCGCCGCCGGATCGATGCGCGAAACATGCCCCGGAATGATCCCATTGCGTGTATCGATGGATGCCGCTTGCCCGATCGCGACGTCCTTCACCTGCGTCTCGGGAATCTTGAGCGTGGCTTTCAACTTGTTCGGCTGCGCGATCTTCGCCAGGATGGTGCCGGTGGAAACTCGCATTCCCACTTCGAGCGGCGTCGCGGTGGCCCCGAGCTGCGTGAGCGTCCCATCCGCTCCCGAGCGGATGACCAACTGCTCCACTTGCTCCTTTTTCAATTTATAGGCGGCGTCGAGCTTTTCGATCTGCACCTTTTGCGCTTCGATCTGCGCCTGGATCGACTTGTCGCTGATATCCAACTGCTCTTTCGACAAAGCGTAGCGTCCCTTCAGCTCCTGATATTTCGCCACCGAAAGCTTAGTGTCCAGGTCCGACTTCAACCCCAGCTTGGTCAATTGCGAGTCCCGGTCGGCTTGCAATTCGGCCTGCTCCATGTCGGACTTCACCTGTTCGGTGGTCGCCTTCTGCGCCAACTGCTGCGATTCGAGCGTTACTCGCAGGTTGTCCAGGTTGGCCTGGGCCGCTTTAATCTGCCACTCCAGATCCGTCGCCGCCAGCTCCATGTCGGGATTGCTCAGCAC
The DNA here is from genome assembly GCA_052148835.1 of Bryobacteraceae bacterium. Taxonomy (GTDB): domain Bacteria; phylum Acidobacteriota; class Terriglobia; order Bryobacterales; family Bryobacteraceae; genus Palsa-89. The sequence continues at coordinate 35,204 of JBKQHJ010000065.1, read as the reverse complement.
CATGAGCACATCGTTGGTGTGCAGCGTGGCGCCGGGGAGGAAATTGATCTTCTCCACGCGGCTATCAAACGCGGCTGGAATCCACATGTACTGCTCCACCACCAGCGTTCCCAGCCCGCGCACGTCGCGCACCATGGGACCGCGTTTCACCGTATCGATCCACACCGTCGCTCGGTCCACCGACGGCGCCGCCGGCTTGAGCCGCGAGAGCCCCCAAGTAATGAGCGGAATGGCCGCCACCAGAAGCGTAATGTAAACGATTCGGCGAATCAGTTTCCGGCGAGCGACTTCTTTACCGCGTGGTACATCCATTGCCATGGGAGAATTCTCCTAATGTCAGTTCGCAAATTGTCTGCCAACTTCGATATTACTGAAAAATAAGGTTTGCGGGGTGATTTTGGAGTGGTGCGGAGGCCCGGTGTGTCCGCTTGTGGGACGCAGTGTGCGGGCCGGGACGCATTGCGAGGTGAGACGGTGTTGTCCGATGATGAGGTAAGCCATGCCGCTAGATGATCGCGATCCCCCAGTTGAGAAGCTTGCTGCCCGGACCAGGGGGCGCAAGGGCGCGGGGAATCAAGAAAGGCCTCCGGGATCCCTTGGATCCGGCGCATATGGCAACACCACCGTGGAGGAACTGCTAGCAATCGCAAACCGAGCAGCCGCTCACGTCAAGCGCCCTTACGTCGATCATGCCGAACTTCTGTATGACGATAACGGTCTTCCGAAATGATCCTGAATAGCAAAGGACGTCACCCGGCGAGGCTCAATTTCGGCGACTGCTTTGCTTATGCTCTCGCGAAAATCACCGGCGAGCCGCTCCTTTTCAAAGGCGAGGATTTCAAGAAGACCGACATCACAGCGGCGCAGTGATATTTATTGCACCAGCCGCGACGACTGAGTGATCGCCACGTACATCATCCCGAACGCCGCGACGGTGAGCGCGAGGCAAATGCCCGCCAGCGCCCGCAGCAGCGGTTCCTTCCACATCAAACGCGCTCGCGGAGTGCTGGCCAGCCATCCCGCCAAAAATCCGCCCGCGATCCCGCCTACGTGCGCCCAAAAATCCACGCCCGGGATGAAGCTGAGCACCAGTCCGTAGATCACCCAACGCGTGTAAAGCGCCTTGACCTGCATTCCGAGCGACGAGCGATCCGTGACACCGAACGCCAGCATCGCGCCGATCAGGCCGAAAATGCCCGCCGACGATCCTACTGAGAAATGGCCGCCGATGTGCGAGCTGGCCGCGAATCCCGTCACGGTGGAAACGAAATAGAAAACGATCAGCCGGCTGGTTCCGTACAACATTTCCACTTCGGCCCCCAGATCGAACAGCACCCAAGAGTTCATCAGAATATGCAGAATGCCGCTGTGCAGAAACCCGGCCGTGACCAGACGCCAATACTGCCCATCCATCAACACCGCCGGGACGCTTTCGCCGGCCTGCGTAATTCCGGCCTGCGGCACGAAGGTCTGCACCAGGAATAGCGCGGTGTTGATGAGCAGTATCATCACGGTTGTAAAGCGCGCATGCGGGATCAAACCGCCCAGAATTTCACCGGGATTGCGGCGTTCCGCCGCGCGCGGGCCCATAGGTACTTGGCAATAAGGACATACCCGATCGCTGGTCGTCACAAACGCCCGGCAGTTCGGGCACATCCGTCTGGTGTCCACAGCACTCATTGTACAGCGACGCTTTCTCCCAGCCTGGAAACCGCGATTGCTACAATTGATACTCGGATGCCCAAGACGGAGGAACAACATCGCCAGGACATCCTCGACGTCGGCAAGCTGATCTATCAAAAAGGATGGGTCGCGGCCAACGACGGCAACATCAGTGTGCGCATCGACGAGCGCCGCATTTTGTGCACCTGCACCGGCGTAAGCAAAGGCATGATGACGCCGGACGACGTCATCGTTTGCGATCTGGAAGGCAACAAGCTGGCCGGCGCCCGCGAGTGCACCACCGAGATCGCGATGCACGTCACCATTTATCAGATGCGCCCCGATGTATCCGCTATCGTGCATGCGCATCCGCCGGTGGCGACGGGCTTCGCGGTGGCCGGCCGTCCGCTCAACCTGGCTCTGCTGCCGGAAGTGGTGGTCAGTCTGGGATGCGTTCCGCTGGCCGAATACGGGCTGCCCGGCACGCCCGCGCTCACCGACGGCATGCTGCCCTACATTCCCAATTACGATGCCATTCTCCTCGGCAATCACGGATCGGTGTGCTACGGCGCGGATGTGTACAAGGCGTTCTTCAAGATGGAGATCGTCGAGCACTTCGCGCGCGTGACGCTGGTGGCGGAACTGCTCGGCGGACCGAAGGTTCTTCCGAAACAGGAAGTGCGAAAACTGTTTGAAGCTCGCGGGCGCTACGGCGTGCAGTCTCATAACGGCATGGAGCCTGGCCGGCCGGCCGTTGCCGAAGACGCGGCGACAACCGGCGCCCGCCTTAACCTGACACGCGACGAACTGATCTCTCTGATCGAGGATGCGCTTCGCTCGCGCGGGGTCTTAACCTAGCTCACAGCGCTCTATTGGCGTTCATCAGCAGCCAATTTATCCGTCCGCTTCCGGAACACGTTCAACTTACTCCAAAACCCCCTCTTCGCTGGAGCCGGGCTCTGCGCCGGAGCCGGACTTTGCGCCGCTGCCGGACTCTGCGCCTGTGCCGGGCTCTGCGCCTGTGCCGGGCTCTGCGCCGGAGCCGGACTTTGCGCCGGAGCCGAACTTTGCGCCGGAGCCGGACGGTGCGCGCTTCGAGGCTCTGGTTGCGCGGCTTCGGCAACTGGCTCGTCCGTCTCGGGCGCGACCGTAGCACTCATCACGGGCTTGACCACTCTCGGCCTTACCACAGCCTTCCTCAGCTCTCTCGGCAGCTCTCTCGGCGGCGGAATGACGGTGGCAAAAGCCGGAGCTGCGATATGCAGCCGCTGTCGTGGCGGGGGAATCGGCGTCACTTGGCGAAATCGATCGAGGGCTGGCGAAGCCGCCACAGCCAGGATCAGGCCCGCAAAAGCGGCGATGCCGATCCCGAGCGTCCGTAGTTGCGGCAGTGGAAGGTCCGCCGCGGCGGGCTGCTCAAGCTGAAGTATCGCGTCCAGGAACTCCTCGGCCGATTGATAGCGGCGCGCCGGCTCCCGCGCCAGGGCGCGTTGGAGAATCTCATCCCACTGCGGTGAGAGGCTGGGCTCAAGTTGGCTGGCCGGCTTTGGATCGCCTTCCGAATCGGTCAGCGCCGACGCCAGCCTCCGATTTGCTCCGAATGGCTTTTGTCCGGTGAGATGCTCATAGAGGACTGCGCCAACCGAATATAGATCGCTGCGGCGGTCCGGTTGCGTCGTGCCCTTCAATTGCTCCGGAGCCAAGTAGGGCAGCGAACCGAGTATCTCTCCGCAATTGGTCAAAAGAGAATCGCCATAGGACTTCGACAGACCAAAATCGGTCAGCTTCACCTGGCCCTCGGCGGTGACGATCAGATTCGCCGGAGTTACGTCGCGATGCACCACGCCCTGTTGGTGCGCGTATGCCAGCGCCCCAAGCAGCTGCTTGATATAACCGACGCCGGTTCCGATCGCCAGCCGGCCCGCGCCAAACATGCTTTCCAGCGTCGGCCCTTCGACATATTCCATCAACAGAATGAGCTGATTTTCCGAATAAATCGCGTTGTGAAGGGCGGCTATATTCGGATGGCTTAGCTTGGCCAGCACCCGGACCTCGCGTTCGAAGCGCTTAACCTGAGTCTCGGTGGCCAGTTCCCCGGCCAATACCTTCATCGCCTCAGTGCGCTTGGTGAGCGAGTGTTGCACCTTGTAGACCCGCCCCATGCCGCCTGCGCCCACCAGCGCGGTGATCGAATATTCGCCGAATGTCTGACCTACGTGAAAGCCCATGTGATCGAGGTCCCAGGCTCCGCAAACGACCGGCCAGTATATTATCGATTGCTGTGGGCTCCCGCACAATGCATCCATTGGACCAATTTGCCTTAAGATCGGGCCTTATCAAACATAGGTAAAACCTCTTATAACGTGTAACGAACCAATAACATCAAGGCTCCTTTCGCGGGCTGTAAGTTTTCGGACCGGCGCGAGACTATGTTCATCGATGATCCAAGCAGGCCAGCTCCGAAAGTCGTTTGCCCGCCATCCTGCTCTCGATGGGCTCACATTCGACGCCCTGAACGGTTCCATTACCGGCCTGGTGGGGCCGAACGGTTCCGGAAAAACCACCACCCTGCGCCTCATTACCGGCCTGCTTCGCCCCGACGGCGGCCAGGTCATGGTCGACGGTATCGACCCGTCGCGGGATCCGATCGCCGTCCGCCGCCGCATCGGCGCACTCACCGATGGACTGGGCAACTACCCGCGCCTCACCACGCGTGAACACCTCCAGTACTTCGGAGAACTGCGCGGAATGGCCGGCTCCGAACTGGAAGCTCGCACTCGCCACCTGCTCGACCTGTTTGACATGCACTCCATCGCCGATCGCCGCGCGCAAGGATTTTCGCAAGGCGAGCGCATGAAGCTGGCGCTGGCTCGCGCGATGATCAACGATCCGCCTAATATCCTCCTCGATGAGCCGGCCAATGGCCTGGATGTCCCCAGTGTCCGGACCCTGCGTTCCCTGCTCGAACGCTTTCGCGACGCAGGCAAGTGCGTGCTACTTTCCTCCCACTAGATGGCGGAAATTTCGGCCCTCTGCAATATCGTGGTCGTGGTAGCTCGGGGCAAGGTGGTGGCGCGGGGATCGCCCGCTGAGCTGATGCGCTCGCGCAACGCGCGCAGTCTGGAAGAAGCCTTCGTGGAGCTGACGGCATGAAAACCCGCGCTTGGTTTATTGTCTTTGTCAAAGAGCTGCGCGACGGGCTGCGCGACCATCGCTCCTTGTTCTCGGCCATGATGTTTTGCTGGCTGGGACCGCTGCTGGTGGGCTTACTCTGGCGTCTTCCCACGGCGCTCGCACTGCTGCCGGCTTTCCTTATGGTGACCGCCTTCACCGGCGCCATGAACATCGCTAACGACACGCTGGCCGGTGAGCGCGAGCGCGGTTCGCTGGAGCCGCTGCTGATGAACCCGGTCTTCACTGGCGATCTCGTGCTCGGCAAGTGGCTCGCGGTCTGCGCCTTCAGCCTTATGGGCGTGGTGCTCACGTTGCTCGTGTCATTGGCAGTCCTCTACGCAACCCCGCTTAGCTCCCGCATGCCGGCTAGCGCTTTGCTCTGGATGCTGGCCGTCGCAACCCCGCTTGTGCCGTTCGCCGCTGGCGTCGATCTGTTGATTTGCACCTTCGCTCGGAATCAGAAAGAAGGCAATTCCTATCTCGCGGTCGCATTGCTAGCTCCGATGCTGACCGGGATGCTGGCGGAATTTTTTCCCGTGCGCTTGGAAAATGCCGTCGCGGTTATTCCTCTGCTTGGGCAGCAGCGCATGCTTTCGGCCCTCACTCGCGGCCAGATTCCTCACCTCGCGTGGCTGGCCTTATCGGCCGCTTGCGCACTTGTCCTGGGCTTGGCCGCTCTGGCTGCCTCCGCGCGTTTAATGCGCCACGAGAAGGTGGTCTTTGGTGGATGATTCGATGTCCGGCGATTCAGCTCTGCGCCTGGCTGGCCTGGAAACGATGAACGCATTGGACCGCCGTGCTCTGACCGCTCAATACGACCGTATTCTAGCCGCGTATGGTCCAGCGCTGGTGCGCCTCACGGCCAGCTTCGAATCGCTGCCCCAGGCGCGCGAAGATCTATTCCAGGAAATTCTGCTCGCTATCTGGAAAGCACTGCCCAATTTCCGCGGCGATTGTTCGGAAAAGACCTTCGCTTTTCGCGTGGCCCACAATCGCTGTTTGACGCATGTTTGGCGGCGCGGCAAATCACCCCAGAGCGAAGACGAATTCCCGGAAGTCCGCGACCCGCGCAAAAGTCCCGAGGCGCTCGCCATCGATAACCGCCGCCGCGAAACGCTGCTCGCAGCCATCCGCGCTCTGCCGGTGAATTACCGGCAAGTGATTACATTGGCATTGGAGGATCTCACGCCGGCCGAGATCGCGGCCGTGCTCGGGGTCACCGAAAACAATGTCGCCGTTCGGCTGAACCGCGCCCGCAAAGCGCTTCGATCGTTCTTGGAGGAACGCCCATGAACCCAGGAGGAACGCCCGTGAACATGGACTTGGAACTGGCCGCCTGGCGAACGGATTGGCTGGCCCCTCAGGTGACCGACGATGCGATGCTGCGCCTCGACCTGCGCCGTCTCGTCGAGCGGAAGCGTCGCAACATGGCTTTCGCCCTGATCGGCCAACTCCTGGGCGGTGTGGCGCTGCTGGCATTCTCCGGCTGGTTCGCCTCCAAGCGACCGACTTTGGAATGGATTCTCTGGGCCGCGGTCATCTGGCTCGGGACATTTTTCGGCGGCGCATTCACGGTATGGAACAACTCCGGAACGTGGAGCGCCTTGTCACAATCCAACGTCGCGTTTCTCGCCCTCTCGCGCCAGCGATGTATGCGCGAACAGCGCGCCATCCGCCTCGGACGCTGGTTTCTCGCCGTGCAACTCGCCATTGTGACAGGTTGGCTGTCGTTGGATTTCGCAATGCACCGTCTCCCGCTGCGCCCGTACTTTTTCGGAGGTGCCATCACCATCCTGCTCGGCACAGCCTACCTGGAATGGTTCGCCTTCCGCGAGCGCCGGATTCGCCGCGACCTGGCGCGCCTGGATCGAATCGAGTCCGCCGGCTCTGATTAATTTGCGGACATTATCCACAAAACCCCATTGTAAGTTATTGATTTATTTGCACTCCCGGGCAAATGGTACTGGGGCGAAAAAGTACTGCCATAAGGTTACTACCATGTGATATAAATTTACAGATCGTTACATACGCTCCAATGAACCAAACCCGCGCTGCTTTTTTCCTATCGGTCTTCGCTGCCCTGGGCTCGCTGGCATTCGGCGACGAAGGCAGCTTTACCAACTCCGGCGGCAGTACGTCCGCTACACCTTCGATCACATCGAATGTCGCAACGCCAGCCGGCGTCTTGAGCATGGATTGCCCGGGCGCCAATCCCACCAGTTGCTCCGGCGGCGCCATCAGCTTTCTCTCAACGGACGGATCCACCTCGATGAGCGGCAGCTTTACCGGAGGCTCGTTCATCGAAAGTTGTTCCGGCGGCGGTAAAGGCGGCCATACCTCGTGCGGTTACAGCTTCACCGGCTATTTTTCCGGCACCTTGACGATTAACGGCCAGACTCAATCGATTAACGGAGTAACGTATCAGGGCTTTGGTACTGGCGGCGCCTCAGCTAAGGGAACCACGGTCTATAATTCCCGCTACACTCCGTTCTACTATTCCGACAGCGAACAGATTCTCCGCTCCGACGATCTGCAGGGCACAAACCAAATCACCTGCTGCACTCAAGGCGGGTTCTATGGAGCCAATGCAATTGCTCTCGATACGGCCGGCAGAATCTACATCGCCGACACCTACAATAGCCGGATTGTCCGCATCGACGACATGCAAGGAACGAATTGGACCACTTACGGAACTGGCGGATCAGGTCAAGGCCAGTTCAACGACCCCCAGGGCATCGCGGTTGACTCCGCCGGCAGAATCTACGTAATGGATACAAACAATTCCCGCCTTGTCCGCATCGACGACATGCAAGGCACCAACTGGGTTTCTTTCGGCACACCTGGATCTGGTGTCGGCCAGTTCAACGCGTTCATTTCGGTGGCGGTTGACTCGCTCGGGCGCATCTATGTCGCCGATACCGGCAACGTGCGGATCGTTCGCATGGATGACATGTTCGGTACCAACTGGACCACGTTAACCGGCTTCACGTCTCCCGCCGCCGTCGCTTTCGATTCCGCCGGCAAGATCTATATCGCCGACGATGGGCCTCCCGCTGGCGCGGTCATTCGAGTGGATGACATGACCGGCGCCAATCGGACTTCCATCTACCTCGGTCCGGTGGGCACTGCTGGACCAAACAGCATATCCGTGGATCAGAGTGGAATGGTGTTCGTTGGAGGTGGAATAGGCGGCGCCGTAAAAGTTGTCGACAACATGGCCGGCGTTCTCAACTCCTCAGGTACCATTGGCCCAGTCGGCTCTTCCTACGTTTTCGGGGTCACTGCAATTCCTCACCCGAGTCCGCTTCCCCCTGCCCTGAAGCCTTTACCGGCCTCCTTATCATTCTCAAATCAGAACATTGGAACAGCGAGTCCATCGCAACAATTCACCATCGAGAACTTCGGCGGCAGCCCGCTCGATCTTTCCTTCACAGCCAGTGCCGGATTTGTCGACACCACCACCTGCCCCGCGGATTTAATTGCGGGATCCAGTTGCACCGTCTTTGTATCTTTCGCGCCAACCGTCACCGGCAGCGCCAATGGCCTGCTTACTCTCTCGGATAACTCCGGCAACCTCGGCTCAACGCAAACCGTCAGTCTCACGGGTTTGGCGACCAGGCCTGTGGCCTACGTTGCTCCGGGAAGCGTGGTGTTTCCCGCGCAGGTTCTTAACACCACAAGCGCGGCCCAGAGTGTTGTGCTACTGAACGTCGGCAACGGCCCCATGCAGGTTGCGACCGTCACGGCCGCAGCCCCCTTTTCCCAAACGAATAACTGCAGCGCGAGTATCGTTCCAGGCCACTCCTGTACGATCCTGGTCTCGTTTAAGCCAACTGGCGCTGGCTCCGCCACCGGAAGTCTGACGATTACCGATAACGCAGGAACGCAAACGTTGAACCTCACCGGCACGGGAACTTCCACAGCGCCGGTGGTCACCCTGTCGCCGGCCAGCCTCTTGTTCCCGCCGCAGCTCATTAAGACAAAAAGCGCCGGTCAACTAATCACCATTGACAACACGGGCAAAACCGCTGTGTCGAATAAGGGTGTCTCAGTGACGGGAGACTTCGCCGAAACCACCACCTGCACGTCTTCTGTGGCGGCCGGTAAGACTTGTACGGTCACGGTTACCTTCACGCCCACCGCCCGCGGCACTCGCACCGGTACGCTCACCATTAACCTTTCGACGGGCGCGCAAACCGCATCGCTCACCGGCGTAGGCACAAATGGCGGTTTACCGGGACAACTTAGCCTTTCACCGCCGACAGTCACGTTCAGTGGATACACGATCGGCGATAATCCTGTTCAGACCGTCACTGTCACCAACTCCAACGGCGCCTCCGTCGGAATTTCGAAGATCGCCTTGAAGGGCGACACGTCGTTCACTGAGAGCAACAAGTGCCCCGCTGTCTTGGCTGTCGGCGCAACTTGCACCATCTCGGTGACGTTCCAGCCGACTGCGTATGGCACTTTTACCAGCACGCTGACCCTTACGGAAAGTTCGGGTGGGCAGGACACCGTTTCCATCACTGGCACCAGTTCGCCCGATTAGTCACGTCGCAGCGCGGGGTTGACGGTCGTCCCGTCAATCCGAATCCCTTTTTCCCAGGTAATTATCCCTTGACAACAAGTATGGAATCGGCCATACTTAATCATGCCCGGACGAAAAGACATCGCGGTCAAGCAGTCGATCCCCAAACCGCTTCGATACAGCATGCAGGATTTTAATCGGGAATTCCCCGATGATGACGCCTGCTTGATGTACATTTTCGAGCAGCGCTGGTCAGGCGGGATCGCGCATTGCGAAAAGTGCGAGAAGGAAACCAAGCATCACCGCGTGACCGGGCGCACAGCGTTTGCTTGTGATCGCTGCGGCTGGCATATCTACCCGCTGGCCGGAACCATCTTCGAGAAGTCCTCGACCTCGCTGCAAAAGTGGTTTCATGCGATGTACCAAATGGGCTCGACTCGCTGCGGAATTTCGGCCAAGCAGATACAACGCGAAAGCTCAGTGACCTACAAAACCGCATGGCGCATGTTCAAGCAGATTCGTTCGTTGATGTCGGATAGAGATCTGCAATTGGAGGGTCCGACGGTTGAGATGGACGAAACCTATTATGGCGGCGTTCGTAAAAAGGGGCATGGCCGTCCGATGCGTGGCGACAAGACCAAGATCCCCGTTGTCGGTATTGTGGAGCGCAAGGGTCGTGCCATCGCCCGCGCTACCCAGGACGTGACCGGTGCGACTCTGCTGCCTTTAGTTCGCGACTACGTCCTGCCTGAGAGCACCGTCTACACCGACGAGTACAAGGCCTATGGCGGGATCGAGAATATCCATAAACCAGACGGGGCCAATGCTGGATACATTCATCGGCGGATCAACCACTCGGCGAAGGTCTACGTGCATGGCGACATCCACACCAATTCTGTCGAGGGCTTCTGGTCGCTAATCAAACGCGGGATCGGCGGCGTGTACCATTCGGTAAGCCAGAAGTACTTGCAGACTTACTTGGATGAATATTCATGGCGCTACAATCGCCGCGATCAAGGCAACTTGCTGTTTAAGGCGCTTTTGGAGCAGGTTTCGCGGCGCGCGGTGGATTGATCGCGCGCTTGACGAGAGAGTGAAAATCGGCTCGCGTGAAAGGGCGTGATTTCTCTTCAGAATCCTTGCCGGGACGAAGAGACTTGCCCCTTCGCGTCGATCCGTTTGTGTCGGAGCTTTGCGTCACTTGTCGTTGAACTCTCCACCTGGAGGGTATCGCAGTGGTGCGACCAAGTCAAAGCGGGATTGCTTCGGCCGTCAGAGCGGCACATGAACAGTTTGCGCAGAATCCCAGTGCTTATCTCTATTCTGGAGGCCGTCGAATAGCGATGCTCCAATTTTATGGAGATGAAAGTTTTAGGCGTGCGGCGGGGTCTGAAGGACCCTACACGCTCGCAGGGTATCTGGCTGACGAGATTGCCTGGAAAGTCATCGACGAAGCTTGGGATTTGGCACTTCGAGCCGATCCATTGATCAAATATTTCAAAATGCATGAATGCTGGAATCTTGAAGGACAGTTCGAAGGATGGAAACGAGCTGACGCCGATACGAAGCAGAATGATTTGGTCGCTGTCTGCGAGAAGTATGGTGACCACCTTGCTTGGATGGACACGATCATCACGCACGATTGTTTTGACTCCGTCGTAGCCGCCTATCCGGAGGTGCGAGCTACTTACAGGACGCCCTATTACTTCTGTTTGACTGGGGTTGTTGAGCGGGTGAAACTATTCCTGAAGCAAGAGGCGAGCAAAAATGTCAGACATCTCGCGCCGGTAACCTTTGTTTTCGATGCACAGATCGGGGAGGATCTTAGGATCTTACGACTCTACAACGCCGCTAAAATAGACGACCCAGAGTTCTGGGAGATAGTCGCCAGCTTAGACTTCAAGGACGATAAGAAGTGTCGGCCCCTACAGTGCGCCGATTTGCTCGCATGGCATGTGCGCCGCAAGTATGTCCAGCCCGCAGAAGATCACGGCAGACCATTGCCGCAGTATCTGCGACTCAGGGAATCGGTAAGCTACTATTCGGCTGGCCGTTGGCCAGAACAAAAACTCAAAGACCGATTCGAACTATTAAAACAAACTGGCAAATAAAAGTCGCCTTCCGCAGTTAATGATATGCTGTCCGAGCCCGCGTGGAGGCGGACAAAAATGCCCAAGAAATCAGCTCCGGTAACACTCGCTCATTTTCAAGATGTCATGACAACCTACACCGAACATCTCATGCACGCTCGACTTGATTTGCTCGCGCTCCAGACCGCTCTGATTGATAAGGGCGTCCTATCGGACTCCGATCTCGCGCATGCGGTCGAGAAAATAACGCGTGAAGGAAAGGATCTTCAGGATGATCTCGCAGCCAATCCCGAGAAAGTGAAGGCAATGCTTCAAGGAAAAAAAGCTGGCGTTCAATAGTTCGGCCTGTCACGTCATTCATAGCTTACCTCACATACTTGTCTTGTTGGGATACTTACCTTTTCCCATTGAATTCTCCTTTTGTTCGCCCTACAATGGATCCATGGCTCTCACCAAGCGTCAAAAGGAAGTGCTCGACTTCATCGCGGACTTCGTCGACGATAACGGCTACAGCCCCAGCTACGAGGAACTGGCCCAGGGTCTGCATCTGGCGTCCCTGGCCACCGTGCACAAGCACATCCAGGCGCTCGAATCGCGCAACTATCTGCGCCGCCTGTTCAATCAAAGCCGCTCGCTCGAGGTCTCGGCAAAGTACATGCAGGAACGGCGCAAGGGCCGCGCGCCGGCGCGATCGGGCGATATCCCGCTGGCCGGGCGCATCGCCGCGGGCACGCCCGTCGAGGCCATCGAGGGCCAGGACACGCTGCACTTCGCCGATTTCGCCGGCAAGGGCGACACGTTTGCGTTGGAAGTGAGCGGCGAATCCATGATCGACGATCACATCATGAGCGGAGATTATGTGTTGGTGGAACGCACGCAACGGGTTCACGATGGCGAGATCGTGGTCGCGCTCGTAGATGGCACTGAAGCCACGCTCAAGCGCTTGTACCATGAGCCGGATGGCCGCATTCGTCTGCAACCCGCCAATGCTTCCATGCAACCCATCTTCGTGAATCCAGCGGCGCTTCAGATCCAGGGTCGAGTGTTGGCCGTTCTGCGTAAGTACAAATAAGCGCTCAGCCCTACTTACATTCACTTACATTCCCACGCGAGTCGCGCCAGGACCCCATGTTAGACTGAGATCAGCATGGGTGGTCCGATCAGCGGGATCAGGCGCTTTCTGTTGTGGGATTATCCGCGCGCCGGCTGGCAGTATGACGTGATGGTCGGGCTGATTCTTGCTTTCATCTTCTTTACGCCCAGAGAGTGGTTTCGCGATCAGCCGCGTGCCAATAGCATTGTCATGCTTCCTTCCGAACATGGCGAAACGGTTTTTTGGATGGACGCGGAACAGCTTTCCAATACCGCCGAGAATGCGCGGGCTTTGAAAGCCAGTACTTTGCTGCAGGCGCGCACCGGCAAGAAGTATCATGTCGTTCGTTTGGAGCCCATTGTCGATTCCGAACAGGAAATCAAAGGATTCATGGCGTTCACCACGCCTTAGTAGTTTCTAAAGCCAGAAGGCGCTTTCAGGTATCCAATCAATTGATGCGGACGCTATTACTTCGATTTGTTGTGTGCCTCGCGCTGGGGGGGCCGGCGGCCGTCGCCGCCACGAACGATAACCTGCAACAGGTTCTCGCCCGCATGGACAAGGCGGCGAAAGACTTCAAGTCCATGACTGCCCAAGTGACCTATGTCCAACACACCGACGTCCTGAACGAAAACGACACCGAGACCGGCACGGAAACGATGAAAAAGGTGCAGGCGGGTGAAGTTCAGGGCCTGGTGGATTTTACCTCGCCCGACCGGAAAACTATCACCTTCGAGAAACGGCGCGTCCAGGAGTATCTTCCCAAAATCAAGACCGTGCAAGTCTTTGATTTGGAAAAGCACGGCGCGCAATTGGATCAGTTTCTCATGATGGGTTTCGGCACCTCCGGAACCGAACTTGCAAAAGACTATGACATGACCGTGCTCGGGACCGAGAATTGGCAGGGGCAGCCCGCCATTCACTTGCAGTTGATCCCCAGGGCGGCCGACGTCCGGCAATATGTTCAAAAGGTCGAATTGTGGATTCCCGACCAAGGCGATCCCTATCCTCTGCATGAAAAGATTCTCGAACCGTCGGGCGATTATCGTCTGGTTACCCATACTGAGCTGAAGATCAATCCGCAGCTATCGCCGGACGCCCTTAAACTAAAGCTGCCGCCGGGCGTGCAGACGGTATATCCAGGTAAGTAAAGATGGCAGCCCAAATTAACAATCGCGACTCCGGCAGCCGGCTGACTTTCTTGGACTGGACGCGCGGCGCCGCCGTCGTTGTGATGCTGCAAGGCCACGTGTTCCACTCGTTCAATCGAACCGACCTGCGAACCGACGGGCCCTTCATGCTTTCGCAGTTTTTCGGCGGCATTGGTCCCGCGATTTTCTTGGTTCTCACAGGAATCACGCTTTCGTTTATCATGGATCGCCGCGAGCGGCAAGGCTTGAACGCGATGGGGCGGTGGGGCGCCGCGCTCAGACGATCGGGCTACTTGTTCCTGCTGGCTTTCCTGTTTCGGATTCAGCTTTGGACCTTCGCCTTCGGACAAAGCCCCTGGACCGATCTATTCAAAGTGGACATCCTCAACTGCATGGGATTCGCCATCCTGGTGATGTCCGTGATGGCGATCTTTACCACTGCCGAGCGCGTGCGTCTTTGCGCCGGCTTGGGCGTTGCCATCGCGGCCGCATCCCCATTGGTTTCCGCCATCGATTGGCGCTGGCTTCCTCCCCAAGTCTCCGCGTACTTCGTCCCGAGCTATCAATATTTCGCGTTTTTCCCGTGGGCATCGTTCATCGCCTTCGGTATCAGCATCGGCAGCATCCTGCGGCTGGTGAAACCCGAGCAGTTGAATCGCCTGATGCAATGGGGCGGCCTGATGGGCTTCGGCTTGATCCTGGGCGGTCAATATTTCTCGAACATGCCTTACTCACTCTATCCGAAGTCCGAATTCTGGCTCGACAGCCCGGGACTGATTGTGATCAAGCTCGGCGTAGTGATGTTGGTCATCGGCTTCGCCTACTTGTGGAGTGTCTCGCCGCTGGGGGCCTCCTGGAGCTGGATACGGCAGCTTGGCACGACTTCGCTGCTGGTCTATTGGGTGCACATCGAGCTGGTATACGGCCGCTGGTTTGGCGCGCTAAAGGAACAGCTCAGCAATGTGTGGTGCGGCGTCGCGGCGCTGATCGTGGTCCTGCTAATGATCGGGCTCTCGCTGCTCCAGACGCGCTGGCGCGATGTGCGCGCAACACTCGCTGCTTATTTCTCGTACGACGCGCCCAGTCGCGCTTCGGGCGATTAGACACTCTCCGCCAGCAACGCGCCCCAATGAAAACCGGCGCCGAAAGCGGCGAAACAAATCAGGTCGCCTTCACTTGGTCCCGGATCGCACCACCATTCGGCGGCTGCGATGAGCATGGAAGCCGACGAGGTGTTGCCGTAGCGGCGAATGTTGGAGTAAAAGCGCGCCGAATCGAGGTCGAGACCGCGGGCGACGCGATCCATCAAGTTCTGGTTAGCCTGGTGCATCAGGAAAACCTCCACCGAAGACGCGAGCTTTTCGTTTCTGTCGAGTAACTCTCCAATCACAGCCGGGATTTTGCGCGAAGCCTGCAAGATGACGGAACGGCCGTTCATTTCGAGTGGCGCGTCAAATTCAAGGCGCAGATCTTCGGCGAACGCGCCGTCGGAATGGAGCACCGAGTCGACGATCGCCACGAGGCCGTCGCCGGGACCCGTCACCGAACCGATGACGCAAGCACCCGCGCCATCGCCGAAAAGAGGCGCAATGCCGCGCTCCAGCGGTGCGCGCGAAACGATGGTGGACATCTTCTCGGACGCGACCACAAGAACATGGCCATGGACCGCGGAAAGGGTCGCGGCCAGGGTCATGCCGAATAAGCTGCCAGCGCTGGCAATGGGCAAATCGATGGCGGGAACACCGTCGATCCCCAAGCGATGGGCGATTGCCGACGCGGGACCGGGAAAGCGGCGTTCGGACGAACTGGACGAAACCAGAATCATTCCGAGGTCACTCGACTTGACCCCGGAGCGTTCCAAGCATCGTTCCGCCGCGCTGACTCCCATGCTCACGACCGATTCTTCGGGTTCCGCGTAACGCCGCTCTTCAATCCCCGAAGTATCAAGAATCCACTGAGATTCACAACCCAGGCGCGTAGCCAATTCAGCGTTGGTGACGACGCGCGAAGGCAAATAGGCTCCGAGGCCTAGGATTGCACTCATGGGCTACATTCTACTCTCGATATAGGATTGGATGCGCGCAATCGACTCGAACTTGCGCGGGTTCAGATCGGAGTCGGGGATTTTGATCCCGAACTCGCGTTCCAGTTCGGCCACCAGGTCCGGCAGCGCGAATGAATCGAGGAATCCGGAGTCGAAGAGCGACTCGTCGGAATCCGGCGACACGGGATTATCGGAAACTTTCCGAATAATCGCAAGTATTCTCTCTTTATTATCCATCTCTATTGATTATGGCTTCCTTCGGCTCGGACGCTGAGGAACCGATTGTACTGCGCCATTAATTCGTCGAAAAGCATGCCGCCTGCCATCCGATAGCCGGAACCAGTAAGATGCGTGTAGTCGCCTTGGCCGAGTCCGGCCTGAACCCATTGACGCACCGATCCTGGACCGCCCATGGCAGCGCGCCAATCCCAAAAGGCGCAGCCGTTGGCCTGAGCTACGTCGCGCTGTATCTCAATCACCTGGTCCAGATTTGGAAACCGAATACGGCGCCCGCGCAGGCGATATTCGCAATCCGGCGGACCGATCAGGAGAATGCTTGCCACCGGAACCGCATCGCGCAATCGGTGGATGATTTCGCTTAAACTCGCGCGATATTGTTCAGCGGTCCACGAACGGCTCAGAGCTTCGTTGGTTCCATACGCGAGCACGATCAACGCTGGATCGCGGGTCATCAGTTCCGGCGCTAGGATTGCCGGGCTCCAGTCCAGGATCAAACTGGCCTGCGCACCGTTGATACCGAGGGTTTCGTAGGTGACACCGGAATGATTTTGCGCCACCCAGCCGAACAGCCGCACGGGCGCGGAACTGAGAGTTCGGAGCGTATACTCGTGCGGACCGGGCGATGCCGCATAGCTATACAGACCGGGGCCGGCATCTCCATCCGTAGTGATGGTTTCGGTGGGCGAGCCGTCCACCGAAAATTCCATTTGACCTCCGCCGGGCTGCCGCAGGTAATGCAGCTCAAGCTGCTCGCACTCCACCCTAAGCGTCACCGTCTCGTTGGCGGATTGCGACGTGAGGCTGATTCCACCCAGGCCGTCGACGCCATCATCCTTGCGCGTGACAATGCCGCCGGTGTACCAGCCGCGCGAGTTGCTCCCGTGACTATCGAAGCGGCGATAGCCCAGGAACGGATGGCCGGGCAGCGTGTATCCGGGGCCGCCCGCGCCGAACTTGGCTTGAAAATCCTGACGCATCTGATTGGCCCAATCATCCGAAGCGGTGTGCGAATCGCCGTACTGCAAAATGTGCAGCGACATATTTTCCGGTGGATGCGAAAGCTGTTCGAAGAATGGCACCAGAGCCGCGGCACCTTCCAGAACGCCGGCCGGCTGTGAGGTTCGTTCGCCGATAGCCCGCAGGGCAGCGCCTCGAACGGCGGGCGAAACATAAACCACCGGCACTCGAACATGTTTTTTGTGCGCTGTCTTCTTGCTGGTCTTCTTTTTGGCATTGGCGGTTACGGCGGAAGCCGGGGCCACTGCGAGGATCGCCGCGAGAACCAGTGCCAGCTTGACCACTAGCGCGAACCTCGGCTAATGGGAGCGCGCCGCGCGGTGCTCTGCTGCTCGCGGGCCTTGAACTGCCGGTAACCGGATTCGAGGGCTTGATCGAGCAGCACTCCGACTTTTCGTGCGCCGGCCGGCAGTGGATGAGTAAAATCCGCACTCACAAGCCTGGGCTCGCTGTCGTACCAACGCGCCATGGTGCCTTCGCCGCCCATGGCCTGAAAAGTATTGAAAAACGCGCAATCCATTTCCGCGGCCATCTGCCGCTGGATCTCAACCAGGCGCGGGAGAGTGGGGACGGTGGTGATGCGGGAGTTCGAATCGCGCTGCCCGCGATCCATGGGACTCATGACTAAAACCGACGCCCGCGGCACAGCAGCCTTTACGCGTGCGATCACTTGGCGCAACTCGCCCGGATAGCTTCGCTCGATGTATTCGGCATAAATGCTCTCGTTGGTGCCGTAATTAATCACCACCAGATCGGGATGCTGGTGCTGCAGTTCCTCGGTCCACTGCGATTGGTCGAAGTAGCGGACAACCACTTGCACTTGGCCGCCGTTCAGCCCAAGACTATTGTAGATCACACCCGGCGTATTTCTTTCGAAACTGACGCCGAAGAGGCGAACCGGTCCACGCTCAACCGTGAGGTTGATCTCGCGCTGGCCAGGACTCAACTGGAAAGTCTGATAGGCGGGTTCTCTATCCGGGCCGTCAGTAGGCACATCGCCGAGCTTCTGTCCGGGGGTTTCTACGCTCAAAACGCCGCCGCCAGGCTGCCGCAGAAAGTGGATCTCCATCCGCGCATGATCCTCGGCGAGTTCAAGGCGCGAGGAAGCGCCCGTATCTCCCTCAAAGCTAACGCCACCAAGGCCGTGGAATCCATCCTTGGCGCGGACTTGCGTAGCGGCGGCAATGCGCCAGCCTTTACCGCTCAGATCGACGCCGCGGTGGCCGTACCATGCCCAGGGTTTCGCGATGAGGACGAAGCCGTGGCCGGCGTCGCCGAAGTGTTGCTGCAGGAGCGAACGTACGTCGGCGGTGATGGAATCGGCAGTCACCGGAGAATCGCCGTAGTGCAGCACGCGCGTGATGGCGCCAGGCGCGCCCAATTCGGTCCGCCACAAGGCAAGATAGAACGGCCGGAGAGCGTCGTGCGGGTCGATCAGATTGGGCTCGATAATCGGGCGCTTGGAAGCGACGGGCCGGGTGACCTCGGGCATCGGCGGCAGCGGCTCGACATTCGGGATATCGCGCGGGCGAAAATCGAAGACCTCAGAAAGCGTAAAAGGCCGGGCTAATTTCGTAAATTCGAGCAGCAATAAAAGCGCGCCCAAGGTTGCGATGGCGAGCGAGGTCTTTTTCGGAAACATGGGCGGCAGCATGGCTCAGAATCGGGAATAGATGAACGGCGCCGAGCTCGATCCGGCAACGTATCGAATGGCGACCGCGACGGCCGCGATAATCGCAGCCTGGGCATAATAAGGAAACTGGCAGTAGAGTTGGAGCCCGCCATCGTACCAGCGCTTGGGGATGTAGTGCGCGGCCGCGGCCATGACAGCGACCAGGACGAACGCCGGAGTGACGTTCGCAAAGGAGATGGTGCGGGAGGATATTTGATAGAAAATGTCACGCGCGGTGGACAGGTTGGAAGCGCGGAAAAATATCCAGCCGGCCACGACGAAGTGGAAGGTCGCCAGGCCGCACAGAAAACGCGCGCCCCGCGTGAGCGTCAATTTCGGATTGCCGTGGAACGCTTGCCAGCCGCGATGCGCCGCCAGGCCGAGGCCGTGCCAAGCGCCCCAAACAACGAAGGTCCAACTGGCGCCGTGCCATAGGCCGCCAAGCACCATGGTGATTACCAGATTCAGGTACGCGAAGATTTTCCAGCGGGAGCGCAGGCCGGGCAGCGAAAAATAAAGATAATCGCGCAGCCAATTTGAAAATGAAATGTGCCAGCGGCGCCAAAAGTCGGAGATATTTTGCGCGGCATAAGGACGATTGAAATTGCGGGGGAGCGTGATGCCGAGCAACAGCGCCGAGCCGATCGCGATATCGGTATAACCGGAGAAATCGTAGTAAAGCTGGAGCGCGTAGCCGTAGACGCCCAAGAGCACTTCGGAGCCGGAGTACAGCTTGGGCAGGTCGAAGACGCGGTTCACCAGACTTTCGGCCAGAAAATCGGCGATCAAGAGTTTTTTCGCCAGGCCGAGACCGATCAGGAACAGCGCCTTGCCTCCGTCCTGAGCAGTGAGCATTTCGCGCTTCGACCATTGCGGCAATAACGTCGAGATGCGAGTGATGGGACCGGCAACGGTGGTGGGGAAGAAGCTGGCCGACACCAGATAAGCCAGATAGCTTTCGGCCGGCTTCGCGTCACGGCGGTAGATTTCGATGGTGTAGGTGAGCGACTGAAAGCCGTAGAACGAAAGCGCTAGAGGCAGCACCCACGGCAGCACGGGCAAGTATTTAACCGATGCCATAAGTCCGACGTTAAGCGCGATGCTGAGGGCGACGAGCAAGCGCCGAAGTCCAGGGTGCGAGAAGCGGTGGAGGGCGTTGCCGATCAGAAAGTCGCACGTGGAGGCGGCGGGCATGATGGCGAGATAGGCGAGATCCCAGCGCGCATAGAAAAAATAATTGGCGAACAGGACGACGGCGAGCGCGCCCAGTCGGTAGCGCGCCGCAAGCCAGTAGGCGAAGAAAACGGCCGCGAGAAAGCTAAAGTAGGCCGCTGTCGTCAACAACATGAGGGGATGCCCCAAGTATAGCGGAGGCCGGGGATGAGGGATTAGCGGATCAGCTATCCAGCGAAAACTATGTAATGCTTCGGCCCTGAGCGGCATCCTAGTAGCAAGGAGAGGCTGTCTTGAGGCTGGCCAAATCAATAATACTTTTGTTTTCATTCGCTTGCGGAGTAGTCTTGACTCTGGCGAGCGCCAAGGACAATCCGGATAGTTACAACGGAAAGTGGGTCCTGGATAAACATGCCACGCGGCCTGCCGATGCGCCTAACGATTTGCAAACGAAGATTAAGCAGGACAATTCGGGGCTGACGATTGAATCGAGCTTCAAGGAGCCCGCGAGTGGCGTGGTTCCGTTGCTGTACCTCGGCGTCATGACCGACAAACTTCGTCTGAGCACGGACGGGCAGGAGCAGCAGACCCAGATCGGCCCGTTTATGGCGGTGTTCAAATCCATGCTGGATGGGAACAAGATGCTGACCGATTGGAAGGCGCAGATCAATGGCGATCCGGTGGAAGGGCATTGGGTTCACACGCTGTCCGACGACGGCAAGCACATGACCCTCGACATCAAGGAAAGCTCGACGCACGGCCAACACGCCGAGGCGACGCTGAATTTTGTCAGGAAGTAACCTGCGCTAGCATGTGGGGATGAAGCGGTTCGCGCTCGTTCTCTCTGCATTTCTGCTTGCGTCCCTGGTCTCTCCGCGCGCGAATCCCGCCGGGAAGTTTGCGCTCACCATCGACAACATCATGCGCGGGCCCGAGCTTTACGGCCACGAGCCCACGGGCGTCCGGTGGTCGGGCGACGGCACGCGGATATATTTTCAATGGAAGCAAGCGAGCGATCCACTGCTGAAACCGCTCGATACCTACGTTGTGGGACGCGATGGCACGGGCTTGCGGAAGTTGTCCGATGAGGAAGCAAAGATGGCTCCGCCGTCCGGTGGGGCTGCGACGCGCGATCAGAAACGAAGCGTCTATTCGCGCGATGGCGACATCTGGCTTTACGACGCAGGCGCTGGCGCAACGCGGCAAATCACCAAGACAGAAGACAGCGAAAGCAACCCGCATTTCACGCACGATGAGAAACGAGTGGCGTTCACGCGAGGAAATAATCTCTACGTCGTCGCATTGGATGACGGCGCCAGCGAAGAGATGACGGATATCCGCCCGGCCGGAACTCCGCCGCCCGCGGACGAAGAAAAAGGCACCGCGAGCCAGCAGGCGCTCAAGAACGATGAGAAGAATCTGTTTGAAGCGATCCGGGAACGCGCCGCCGAGCGCGAGGCGCAAGAGGCGAAACACAAGCGCGAACATCCCAGGAAGCCCTTCATCTTGCAAACGGGTGAGACTGTAGCTTCGCTGCAGCTCACGCCGGATGAGAAGTACGTGATCGCGAGCATTCGTGAGCCGGCGACGGACGGCAAACGCACCATCGTACCGGCCTTCGTGACGGAGTCCGGCTATACGGAAGACATTCCTTCCTATGAGAAGGTCGGCGACAAGCAAAGCCTGGTGCGGCTGGCGATTCTGAGCGTCGGGAGCGGCGAAGTGAAGTGGGTGGATCACGGACAACGCGCGACGGTGCAGACCTCCGATGCGAAAACACCGGTGGACCGTCCCGTCCGGCTGTCGGAGCCGCTGTGGTCGAGCGATGGGACCAAGGCCGTGTTGGTAGCGCGCGCGATGGACAACAAGGATCGCTGGATTCTCGCGCTGGATGAGGACACCGGCAAGACGCGCGTGGTTACGCACGATCATGACGACGCGTGGATCGATGGGCCCGGGATCGGCGATCCGGACGAGCCTGGCGACGCAACACTGGGCTGGATGAAGGGCGATCGGGACATCTATTTTCAATCCGAGCGGACGGGCTTCTCGCATTTGTACACAGCACCCGTCGAGGGCGGCGAAGCGAAGGCGTTGACATTGGGTAAGTGGGAAGTGGATAGTGCCAAGCTATCGCAAGATAAAACCCGATTCTTTCTGGTGACGAATGAGGCCGACCCGGGTAGTAAAGAAGTTTACGAAATGAGCTCGGATGGCGGCGCGCGGACCAGGCTGACCGCGCTACCGGGTGGACACTCGGTCGTGCCTTCGCCGGACGATCGTTGGTTCGCCGATGTTTATTCGTACACCAACAAGCCGCCGGAGCTGTATGCGCAGGAGACGCGCCCGGACGCAGCGGCGAAGAAGCTGACGTCGTCGCCAGCGCCCGAGTTTTGGGAATATCCGTGGCTGGACACGCCGATCGTCACGTTTCAAGCGCGCGATGGCGTGATGATTCGGGCGCACGTGTACAAGCCGGCGAACTATCGCAAGGGTGGCCCGGCGGTTCTGTTCGTGCATGGCGCGGGCTATTTGCAGAACGTCGATCATATTTGGTCCTACTACGCGCGCGAGTACATGTTCCATCAACTACTGATGGAGCGAGGCTATCTGGTTGCAGACGTCGATTACAGAGGATCGGCAGGTTACGGTCGGGATTGGCGCACTGCGATTTACGAGCACATGGGCGGCAAGGATCTCGACGACAACATCGACGCGGCGCGCTGGATGGTGTCCGAGTACGGCGCGGATCCGAAGCGTCTGGGGATTTACGGCGGGAGCTACGGAGGCTTCATCACGCTGATGGCGATGTTTACGCAGCCGGATGTGTTCGCGGCGGGTGCGGCGCTGCGGCCGGTGACTAACTGGGCGAATTACAACGATGAATATACGTCCGACATTTTGAATCTGCCGCAGACGGATCGGGAGGCTTATAAACGGTCGTCACCGATCTACTTGGCGGAGGGGCTGAAGGGCGCTCTATTGATTTGCCACGGCATGGTGGATACGAACGTGCATTTTCAAGACACGGCGGAGCTGGTGCAGAAGCTGATCGAACTGCGCAAGACGAATTGGGAACTGGCCGCGTATCCGGTGGAGAACCACGGGTTCATTCAGCCGTCCAGCTGGGCGGACGAATACAAGCGGATCTTCGAACTGTTCGAGAGAACCCTAAAGCCCCGCTGATTTTGATATAGTGTCCGGCAATGAGCCGAACATTCCTTGCGCGAACCTTTATCGCTCGATCCGGCGCCGCGGCGCTTTTCCTGACGCTGGGCTGGATCGCTTACACGCAACTTGCCTTTACGCAGAATCCGGCGCCGGGCAAACTTACGCTCAATAAAGTGAAGGACGATCTGTACGAGATCGAAGGCGACGGTGGCAACGTCGCGGTGTACATCACCGACGAGGGCGTCATTCTGATCGACGATAAGTTCGATCAGGACCATCAAGGCATCGTGGACAACGTGAAGAGCGTCACCAATCAGCCGATCAAATACGTCATCAATACGCACTATCACGCGGATCACAGCGGCGGGAACACCAAGTTTTTGCCGACAGCCGAGATCATCTCGACCGCGATGGCGCGGACCAACATCGTGGAACATAAACAATCGAACGCGCCTCCCGGCGTAAGTCCGGCGCGGATCACGTTCACTACCGAGGCAGCGGTGAACTTGGGCGGCAAGGAAGTGCGGGCGATTTACATGGGACGCGGCCATACCAATGGCGACGCAGTGATTTATTTCCCGGCGCTGCGCGTGCTTCACACCGGCGATTTGATGGCGGGCACCAGTCCGCTGATCGACTACCCTGGCGGCGGAAGCGTGGTGGAGTGGACCAAGACGCTCGACAGCGCGCTGAAGCTGGATTTCGACACCGTGATTCCTGGCCATGGACCGATCACGAACAAGGCCGGATTGATGACCTATCGCGACAATGTGGAGAAGATGCGGAATCGGGTGAGCGGGCTGATTCACGAAGGCAAGAGCCAGGCGGACGTCGCGAAGTTCATGGAGACCGAGTACAAATGGGCGCCGAACAGCTTGCAACAGCAGTGGAGCGTGCCGGGGATGTACGCAGAGTTAAAGTAATCAGCCGACCAGTGTCCTGAAGAACTTTATAAACATCGACGCAGCCATCGACAGGCCGACGATGATTACGATGCGCCGGACTGCAGGGCCTCCGATCCGCCGCGCGATCACTGCGCCGCCGTATCCACCGATAATGGCGCCGATCACCATCACCACGAACTCGGGCCAGTAAACCATGCGCGCAAAAATAAAGTAGAGCGCCGCGACGCCGTTGACGCTCGCGCCGAGCAGGGCCTTCAATCCGTTCATTTGATGAATGTCGGTGAGGCCGAGCACGCTGAGCGCGGCCAGCATCAGAATGCCGATACCGGCGCCAAAATAACCGCCGTACAGGGCTACAAAGAGTTGGAAGGTCATCGCGCCGATCAGCCATCGCGTGGATTTATGCGATTCAGGGTGCGAGAGCTTTAATCGCCGTTGGACCGGTTCCTGGACCATGAACAGCAGCGTGGCGAACAGGATTAGAAACGGCACCAAGGCGTCGAATACCGCGGGCGGCGTGCGATTGAGCAAAAGGGCGCCCACAATACCGCCGACGATACTGGGCGCAACCAGCGCGAGCATGCGCGGGCTCGAAGTGCGGAGATCGTCGCGATAGCCCCAAATGGTCCCGACCGTGCCGGGCCAGATGGCGACGGTGCTGGTAGCGTTCGCATTGATGGAAGGCAGCCCGAGCCAGATCAAAGTTGGGAACGTGAGCAGCGTGCCGCCGCCAGCCACCGAGTTGATGGCGCCGGCAACGAATGCGGCGCCGAATGCGACCAGCGCCTGCCACGGATGAATGCCAAATGCTATAAGGGAGAACATGCGTCAAAAATTCAGCCTAACATCCACGGAAGCGCGCGCCGTCATCACAGCCGCGAAATTAGAAGCGGCCAAGAATAACTGGAAGGTCAGCATCGCGGTAGTGGATGAAGGCGGGTACCTGTTGCATCTGGAGCGCATGGATGGAGCGACGCTCCCCAGCCCCGAGATCGCGACGATGAAAGCGCGCACGGCGGCGCTAACGAGAGTTCCGACCAAATTTCTAGAAGACGTGACTAAGGAACGCGCGGCAACCATGATGTTTCCGGGCCGGCTGCCGGTGCAAGGCGGAGTTCCGATTTTGTACCAGGGCGAATGCGTGGGCGCGGTGGGCGTGTCTGGGGCGCAATCGGCGGAAGACGAGCAGATCGCGAGCGCCGGCCTGGCGGCGTTGAAATAACTATTTCTGATCGAGCGCGTTCAGCAGCGGAATATCTTTCGCCGGCTTCGCCTTGGGCAGAGATTGTAGGTACGCCCAAATATCGGTCAATTCCTGATCGCTGATCACTTTAGCGGTGTAGGCGGGCATCTGGCCGGCGGGAGCGCGGACGTAGCGGACCAGGCCTTGCGCGTTCAACCCGATCACCGCGATGCGCGCGCCCGCAAATCCACCTTGTCCGGCATACCCGTGGCATTCGTAGCAACCGTCGCGGACAAAAAGCTTTTGGCCATTGGCAGAGTTGCCGGTCTGGCCCATTGCGGGAAGCAGGGCAGCCGCCAATAATGCGGCCATAAGAAAAATGTGTTTCATCGTTAGTCCTTAGCGAGGTTGCGTGACCACGTCGATCAAAGCGGGTTCGCCCTTCTTGACCACTTCGATGGCTCGCTTGATGGCGGGACCGACATCGTTGGGATTGTCGATGGGACCTTCGCTGTACATACCGTAGGCCTTGGCCATGAGCTGATAGTTGATGTTCGGATCCGTGATAGCAGTGCCGATTTGCGCTTTGTCGACCGGACGCTGCGCGCGGGCAGCCATGTCCTCCAGGTACATCATTTCCTGATGGTAGGCGCGGTTGTTGTGCATGATGCTGAGCAGCGGAATGCGGTGATGGGCGGCGGTCCAGAGAACGCCGGGTGCGTAGTTGAGGTCGCCGTCGCACTGGATGTTGACGCTTAGGCGGCCGTGCTTCTTGTTGGCCAGGGCCGCGCCGACGGCGGCCGGAGCGCCGTAACCGACGCCATAAGCGCCGTGCCCGCCGATGTAGTGATAGGGCTTTTCGAATTCCCACAGGCGGGTGGGCCAGTTGCTGAAGAAGGTGACGTCGGAAACGAGCGACCAGTCTTCGTGCTTGATTTGATCCCACAGCTCGGCGGAAACGCGGGCCGTGGAGACGGGGCTGGCGTCCCAGGCCCAGGCTGCTTGCTCAATGTCGCGCTGCTTGTTGCGTTGGTGCACTTCGACGAGTTTGGCGCCGCGGGCCTGCAGCACGGCCTTGCGTTCGGGCGTGATCAGCTTGCGGCATTCGTCGATCAGAAACGGCAAGGTTGCTTGCGCGTCGGCCGCGATGGACAGATCTACGTCGTCATATCGTCCGAAGTCCTGATAGTTGCTCTTGGCAAACAGGTCGCCCGCGAAAATCGTGATGACCTTGGCGCCGGGCTTGGTGCTGGGGCGATCTTCCATTCCCATGCGGTTGACGGGCGTCTGTGTGTGGGTGGTGGCCCACATGTCGGGAACTTCCAAGCCCAGGATCACATCGGCCGATGCGACGCTGCCGGTGCCATACAGCGGGTTGGCGGACGGGAAGTTCATGCGGAAACGGCGATCAATGACGGGAGCTTGCAAGGTCTCGGCCAGGTCCACCAAAAGCTTGATTCCTTCCGGCGTTCGGGCGACACGTCCGGCGACGATCACAGGATTCTCGGCGTTGACCAGCATCTTGGCCGCTTCCCGCACAGCGCCGTAGTCGCCGGCGGGCGGTTGGGACAAAGCCAGCTTGGGGATCTTCAGTCTGCCGCGATCCTCCTGCGCCACGGGTTCTTCCTGGAGCACTGCGTCGGCCACGATCACGACCGGCTCCAAGGGTGGCGTCATCGCGATCTTGTAAGCACGCACGGCGGATTCTGCGAACTGGCCGAGGGAGACGGGCGAATCGTCCCACTTGGTGTAATCGCGAACCATGGACGCGGCGTCCTGGACGCTGTGGGTCCATTCCACGTCGCCGCGGCGCCAGCGGCCATCCAGAATATTGCCCAGAACAATGTAGACCGGGACGCGATCGGCGTAGGCGTTGTAGATGGCCATGGAGGCGTGCTGCAATCCGACCGTGCCATGCGCCATGATCAGGATCGGCTTGCCTTCGATCTTGTAATATCCGTGAGCCATCCCGACCGAGGATTCTTCGTGGCAGCAGGTGATCCATTCGGGATCCTTGTTGCCGCCGTAGTTGGTGAAGGACTCCTGGAGGCCGCGGAAGCTGGAACCGGGGTTGGCGAAGATGTAATCGAAATTCAGCGTCTTGAGCACGTCGACCATGAAATCGGATCCCGGGCGGTCGGTGGTGTAGACGTCGACACGGGGCGGCGGCGGGCTGGTTTCGGCGGCGGTTTGCTTGGCGCCCGGCAGCGGCGCGGCGGGCCGGTGTACTTCGGCTGCCTCTTGAGCCTTGGCGGCTTCGGGTTTCACGACCAGCGCGGCGGCGCCGGCGGCCGCCCCGGCAGCGGCACCCTTCAAGAAGCCGCGACGGTCAACTGAAATCTTCTTGGATCTCGCCATGGTGAATCCTCCCTAAGGGTCGAAACACTCCATACTTTATCACGCGGACGGGGTTGGGGATTGGCGATAGGCGCTCGCGTTCGCTCGCGCGGGGTTGGGGATTGGGGGGTGGAGGATGTGATGCGACGAGCGGCGACATTTTTTCAAGATGGCAAAAACGAAGCCAAACGGGAGCGTGGGACGGGTGATGAAGGCGACGCGAGGCAATCGGATCGAGAATATCAGGGGCGGGAGGGGCTGGAGGTTAGGGATTGGGAATTGGCAGGGTTCAGAAGGAAATATAAGTGTGGGAAGCTCGTGACCTTGAGGCTTGATGTGCCATGAGAGGAGCTCTACTCTATGGGCGCTTAAAGGTGAGTGCCATCACTGTCGCTATGGCGGTAGGTTGATTTTCTTTCATCGCGGGAGCAAAGCGCCACTGGCGCACACTTTGGATGGCGGCGGCGTCCAGCCCAGGACCAAGAGGCCGGAAGACCTCGATGTCGGATGCGGTGCCACTCGAATCGATCACGACGTACAGCATAACGGTACCTTCGATCCCGGCTCTTCGGGAGGCTTCATCGTAAACAGGATCCTGCTTTGAAAGAAGATGTGGCAAGGACACGCCGGGATCGAGGGGTATTGCGAGCGAACCAAACCGTGACGGGACTGGTAGATCGTAGGGCGACGACAAACTTCCTGGGGGCGGTTCGAACTCAAATCCGCTGGCAGGCGGTTCGCCACCCCGATCGATTCTGCGATATATGTAGGTGCGATTCCCATAGCTGGATTGCTCTTTTTCCCAAATAATCTCCTTTTTACTCAAGTCGATACACATTTCACGTTTAATGCGTCCGGACGCGGGCGGAGGGGGCTCCGACGTGGCACGAACCATCTCGCACTCTAATGTCTGTCCTCCGACATCGATGGCCCGGTGTCCAGCAAAGACCGGGGACTTGAGGGTACCCGGCAGCGCTTTCCAATCGCCAACGATTGGAGAGCACAGGGTGCTCTGTGCAGCGGGTTGGCGACGGTACCGGTTCAGAGGAGGCGAATAAACCCACGCGTTTACGGAATCGCACACAATCATTGCAGGTGTCGAGCCACCCCTTTGCTCAAAGCGGACTTCATCGGGGGCGCGCATGAGCACCGTGAATTGCGCAGGTGGGTCGCGCCAAGCGTAACCAGATTCCTCGACGGAGCCTTCGATCGACCAACTCGTCGTGCTCTTGGCGGCTTCCGCGACTTCTTGGATCAGCGCGGAGGCGTCTCCTTTATTTTCCGCGAACGCGGTCGACACGAGCGTGAGTAAGATCGCAAACCGCATCTCAGTGATCATCCGTCAATCGGCGGCTTAGTTTTCTTTCAGGAGTTACTAAATCCGCGGGATGTTTTTTGGCGTCGGGTGACGTTGGGAGCGCCTCGATGTAGGCGAGTTTGTCGCCGGCGGCCGCTCCAGCAGCGGCACCCTTCAAGAAGCCGCGACGGTCAACTGAAATCTTCTTGGATCTCGCCATGGTGAATCCCCTAGGGTCGAAACACGCCATACTTTATGTCGAAACACGCCATACTTTATCATGTTGGACTTTATGGTTTATCCAGACGGTTTAGGCAGGTCCGTCGGTTGCTGAATCTTTCCAGAACAATTCGGCGTCGGAGCGGCGCACGTAGTTGGCGTCGATCTCGGCCGGGTCACTCGAGCGGCCGAGCGTGAATTCATCCCAGGCGATGTGTCCGATAGCGGCGGCGAGCACTCGGGGAGTGGAGACGTTGGATATCAATTCACAATTGTGTTTGGGTAAATTGGGCAGCCAATCGTCGAGCTTGATCACTACTTCCGGCATCACCAGTTCGAGCCGGCTATTGTAAACGGCCGCGTAAACCTCGCCCCGGCGCGCATCGATCACGGTGGCGCGCAACGGCGCCGATCCGAAGGATGCCAGCGCCCGCAGGTTCGACACCGCGACCACGCGTTTGCCGGTGGATTCGGCAAGGCCTTTGGCGGCCGCGAGTCCGACGCGCACCCCCGTAAACGAGCCCGGTCCCGATGCGGCGGCAAAGCACTCCATTTGATGCACCGTGGTTCCGTTCTTCTCGAGCAAGTGCTCCATATGCCCGAACAGCACGTGGCCAAAGCCCTCCGGCGCGTGGAGCGCAATTTCCTCAACGACAACATTAGCCTCGGTGAGCGCGATGCTGCCGAACTCGGACGTGGTATCGATGGATAGGATCAAGCGAGAGTCACTTTTCGAGCTGCCTCATTTTTCCAATTGCGTCATTTTTCCAATTGATAGACGCGGTCCACCTGGTAGGCCTTGCCGAGAGCATTCAATGCCAGCAAATGGACGCTCAGGACCGCGGGAAAATTCGCCGCGATAGCAGCCGGAACCACAAACGTGCCCGGCGACCCCGTGCCCAATACACGGAAGCCGCGGCCGTCAGCGACAACTTCCGCAGTCCACAGAAACATCATTTCGCGAGTGGCGCGCGTCTGGCGCGTCAGCTTCACGGAGAACTGGGTGGCGTGGCCGGTTTGAAGCGTGTTGCCGGCCGGCGCGGCGATCTGGAACGGAATTTTCTTCAAGTCGGTCTCAATCTCCTGCACCGGCACCGGCCGGGAATCGAATTTGTAGGACTTCAGCATCGATTCCTTATGGCCCTCGCGCGCGATGTATAGGACCCAGGGATGGCTCGAATCGGGCCCTTCGCCGGTGAAGTGTTCACCGCTGTATTTTTTTTGTTCCAGGGCTTCGCCGGTGGCGGGATTCAGCCACTCGACGTCGTATCCGTGCTTTTGAAGCGTCACCTCGACGGGCGGCCCCGGATGTTCGATGTAGTTCACATACTCGACGTCGTCCAGCGCCACGGCGCGCGCGCCATCGACGTCGAAGTATGGCTCCAGCTCCCAATGCCGCGTATCGGCCATGAATTCGAACCAATATTTCGCGACGGCCCGATCGGGCCCGAGAAATTCAGGATATTCGCCGTCCATGGCGGCATTCCATAAGTGCTGGGCGTCGGTGACTCCGACGAAGGGCACCTGGTAGAACTGGTGTTCTACCGACCCCACAGCGTCGTCCAAGGACCCTTCGACGACGTAGTCCATCCAGCCGTCGGGGAGCAGTGGCGCCGAAGTGACTTTCGCGTTGGACGAGCGGGGATGCTGGTAGGGATCCAGCTTCTTGAGCGCGAGGCCAAGTTCCTTGAGCAGCGCGCGGCCATCGGCGTAGTCCTCGAATTCCGCCAGGCCTTGCCAGGTGACGTTGAACGCGGCGTAGCGCGCCACAATGTAGCGCACGAAGCGCTCGCGTGCTTGCCAATCGGGAAACAGCGCGGTGATGCAATCGGGATCGGAGGCCAGCATCAGGTCGGCGGTGATGCCGCGTTTGTGGATTTCCGCGATACGCCGGTCGAGTTCATCGAAGTAAGCGGGATTCGGCCGATCTGGGCCGGTAAAGACCGTCGCTCGATCCGCGGCGCCCCCGAGAATGGAGCCACGGAAATGAGTGAATTTGTCTTGAGCCGCTATATTGAGCAGTTCGTCGAATTGCCCTGCGCTAGCGAACGAAAAGCGGTCGGCGATGAATCCCATCCACAGGTGCGGCTGTTTGTTGTCGGTGGCCCAATGGTGCACGTTCGCGACATTTACGAAACCCGGCGAATCGGACGCGGCGGCGTTAAACAGGCCTTCTTTTCCGTCGAAACCCGACACGTTGCTAGAGACTTTATAAGTCCACGGTCCGGCTTCGGTCGGTGTGAAGCGGACGATCATCCTATTGCGAGTGCCGTCCCAGAACGCGGGCATCAGATACGTCTTGAAATGCGGCGAACGAAACTCGATTTGAAGTGTAATGGCCACATACGGATTGGTAGAGGAATGGCCCGCGGCGTCGGCCTCGCCCAGTTCGAACGGCATCTCGCAAGGAGAATAGGCGGGCGTCCCCTCACAGGGTGGTTGTGCGCGGGCGGCTACGACGGTGAGCCACACGAGCGGGAGCAGCAGGAGCGGCGGGCGCGCCATCTGTCTTCAGCGTATCGCAAGTGTCGAGCGATGCATCCAATAAACCTAGGGGGAAACCATGGAGACACATCGCGTCGTGATTCTGGGCGGTGGTTTTGGCGGTTTATACGCCGCGAAGGCCCTGAAAAAAGCGCCGGTTCAAGTTACCGTGGTGGACCGCCGCAATTTCCACCTGTTCCAGCCGCTGCTCTATCAAGTGGCGACCGGTTCCCTGTCGCCGGGCGAGATTGCCTCGCCGCTGCGTTCGGTGCTGAGTAAGCAGAAGAACACACGAGTGTTGCTGGGCGAGGCCTTGGATCTCGACATCGACCATCATCGCTTGATTCTCGACCAGGGCCAAACGGTGGAATTTGATTCGCTGATTGTGGCCACCGGCTCCACCGATTCCTATTTTGGCCACGAAGACTGGCGGCGCAATGCGACTAGCCTGAAGACGCTCGAAGAGGCCACTCAGATCCGGCACAAGATCCTTTATGCGTTCGAGGCGGCCGAGCGCGAGCCGGATCCGGACAAGCAGCGTGAGTGGCTGACGTTTGCGATCGTCGGCGGCGGCCCTACCGGCGTAGAGCTGGCAGGCGCGCTGGCCGAGATCGCGCATGATACTTTGCGGCACGACTTTCGTTCGATTCGCCCCGAAAGCGCGCGTATTTTCCTCTTCGAGGGAGCGCCCCGCGTACTGCCGACCTATCCGGACGACCTGTCCGCCAAAGCCAAGGCCGCGCTCCTGCGGCTGAAAGTAACGCCGCGCACCGGGGCGATCGTCACCAACATCGATCAGGGGGGCATTACGGTGAAGACGAGCGAAGGTGAGACTCACATTTCCGCGCGCACTGTGATTTGGGCCGCGGGCGTGAAGCCGTCTTCGTTTGCCGATGTCCTGGCGCTGCGCGCCGGAGCGCCGCGCGACCGAAAGGGCCTGGTGCTGGTGAATCCCGATTGCAGCGTGCCCGGGCATCCCGAGATTTTCGTGATCGGCGATCTGGCGCACTTCGAGCAGAACGGGAAGCAACTGCCAGGCGTGGCGCAGGTGGCACTGCAGCAGGGCGCTTATGCGGCGAAGCTTATTCAAGCGCGGTTGCGCGGGAGCCGGCTCGCGCCGTTTCATTATTTCGATAAAGGCAACCTGGCCGTGATCGGACGCGCCTCCGCGGTAGCTCAAATTGGGCCGCTGCACATCTCCGGCCTGCTGGCGTGGCTCACCTGGGTGTTCGTGCACCTGATGTATCTGGTGGAATTTTCCAATCGCGTGCTGGTGTTCGTCCAGTGGGCATTTTTTTACCTCACCTTTAATCGCGGCGCGCGGCTAATTACTGGATCCGATGGTACCGATAGCCCCGCTTCATCGCCGGACGAGATTGAGGCTACACCACCCGCGCGCGAGAGTGTGTCCAACTGACACGTTAAAGAAACAGATTCGGCACATCACGGTTTCATGCAGGGCCAGGATGTTGTTTGGCTTCAAAAGGCTCTACGGATGGCACCAGACTAGCTATACTGAAAGACCGATTGGCTAGCTCTCCGATAACGCAGCCGCCCCTCGACGAACAGGCGCCCGCCCGGGTGGCGCCCCCTCGCCGTGTGTGGTCACGTATTTTCGCGATAATCTTTTTCTTTGCCGCGTTCGAAGGTATTTTGTTTCATAGCGGGCTTTATTCCTCGATCGTCGAGCCCGACTCCACCACCGGTTATATGGAGTTACAGCTCCGCAACGAACTTCGGCGCCCCAAGCCCAACCATAATCAAGTGCTGGCGGTGGGACACTCGCGCATGGCGCTCCTGCCGCGCGTAGTAAACGAGGAGAAACCAGGGACTGGTTATACCTTCGCTACGATCGGGCTGGGCGGGACCACGCCGCGCGCCTGGTATTACGCATTGCGCGCTGTCGACCCCGACGCCACCAAATACGCGGCGATTGTGATTCCGAGCGACGATTACAATGAACCCGACTCGTACGATTACCAGTCCGAACGCGAGGAGGACCTGCATTACCTGCTGGCGCGTCTGGAACTTCGCGATCTGGGGGAATTTCCATGGACCTTTCAGGACAAAAAGCTCCAATGGGAAAGTGTTCGAGGAATTATTCTAAAAGGAACGGTTTATAAACGGGATTTCGTCGAATTTCTGGATCATCCCGTGGCGCGTGTCGCCAAAGCGCGTTACTACGCCAGCGACTCGGCCGGCTGGTATTACGGCTACGGCGGTCTCGACGAGAATCTAACCGGACTACAGATCGACTGGCAACACAAAACCGTGCAATTTCCCGACCGCCTTCCCGC
The DNA here is from genome assembly GCA_052148835.1 of Bryobacteraceae bacterium. Taxonomy (GTDB): domain Bacteria; phylum Acidobacteriota; class Terriglobia; order Bryobacterales; family Bryobacteraceae; genus Palsa-89. Next base: position 1,467 of record JBKQHJ010000065.1, on the reverse strand, counting down.
GAACCGGCGCCAGGATATCGTGAACGAATTACTCTCTCCACGCCCACCCGACCAGGGCCGCCAAACCGCTTATCTGCGTTATTGGTACGGGCGGATCATCGATCATTATCGCGGCTCGAATACGAAGCTGATTTTTTTGCGGGTGCCGCGCGCGGCCGTCCCGCCTCCCGACGCTCCGCCTAAACTGAACAGCTCCATCCGGCAGATCGCGACGCAACCGAACGTGATCGTGCTGGACGAACGGCTGTTCAATCAACTGGAACATCCGGACCTGTTCTGGGATGGATATCATCTGAATCGCGACGGAATGGAGCAGTTTTCCAGAATTCTTGCGGCCGAGGTCCGCCGCGTCCTGGGTCCGCCGCAACAACCTTGAGTACGACGTTTTAGCGCATGCTGTTCAACACCATCCAATTTTTCGTCTTTCTCGCCGTCGTACTGGCCCTGTTCTACACGGCTCCGCGGGCCTGGCGAAAGTACATTCTGCTGGCGGCCAGCTATTTCTTCTACATGAGCTTCATTCCGAAGTTCATTCTGTTGCTGCTCTTCTTAACCGCCATTGACTATACGGCAGCGCGCTGGATTTCGCGAACTGAGACACCGCACTATCGAAAAATCGCGCTCGTAATCAGCCTGTCGGCCAATCTCGGACTGCTCGGCTTCTTCAAGTACTATAATTTTTTCGCCTCGAATATCGCGCACCTGTTTCACAAGCCTTCCGACGCATTCGCGCTCAGCATCATTCTTCCGTTGGGAATCAGCTTTCACACTTTCCAAAGCATGTCTTACGTGATCGATGTCTACCGCAAGGAACAGGAACCGATTACCAATCCCATCGATTACGCGCTATTCATTTCGTTTTTCCCGCAGCTTGTCGCGGGGCCTATTGTGCGCGCGCGCGAGTTCTTCGGCGACCTTTATCATTGGCAGAGTCCCTCTTCCGACGACGTGCTGCGTGGGCTGTTGCTGCTGTTTCTCGGGCTTGCCAAGAAAATGGTGATGGCCGATCAGTTCGCCCAGATCGCGAACGCTTATTTTCAGGACCCGGGCAAACACCCCGGAATGGTCCCCGCCTGGTCCGGTGTGATCGCGTTCGGGATACAAATTTACTTCGATTTCTCCGGCTATACCGACATGGCGATCGGGATGGCCAAGCTGCTCGGCTTCCATTTCCCGGTGAATTTCCGGCGGCCGTACCTGGCTTCCAGCATCACCGACTTCTGGCATCGCTGGCACATTTCGCTGTCGCGCTGGCTGCGCGATTATCTCTACATCCCGCTGGGCGGTAATCGCCACGGCCGGCTCCAGACTTATCGCAACCTGATGATCACCATGCTGCTGGGCGGTTTATGGCATGGAGCGAGCTGGAACTTCGTGGTTTGGGGCGGCTATCATGGCGCGCTGTTGGGTTTCGAGCGGATTTTTCGGGGCAAGCGAACCGCCGAACCCTCGCGCTGGACCATTTTC
>JBKQHJ010000064.1:0-7636 GCA_052148835.1 Bryobacteraceae bacterium | reverse complement strand
GTGCATGGCACAAATTACTTGGACATTGAAAACAATGTGACCTACAACAACATTGGTCACTGCTTCTTCCTGGAAGACGGCGTGGAGCACGACAACCAGTTCGTGCACAACCTGGGGATCCTGACCAAGTGTCATCCGGACGCGCCGTGCGTCCCGACCAACCTCGCTGCAGCCGGAGAGAGCCGGCCGGCGGTACGGAATGGCCAGAGTGCCAAGGACATCCTGCTTCCTTCGGACAACACGGCGGCGACTTTCTGGATCACCAACCCGGACAACATCTACCGGGATAACGTGGCCGCGGGTTCCGACTCGAACGGCTTCTGGATGTCATTGTCGGAGCACCCGATGGGTAAGTTCGAAGGCACGGAGCTCGCTGCGAAGACCTGGCCGCGTCGAACGCCAGTCCGCGAGTTCAAGGGCAACGTCGCCCACTCCAACTACGACTCGTTCATGTTCGACCGAAACGTTACTGGGCCCGATGGCCGTTTCAGTGTTACCGGCAGCTCGCATACCGGCCTTGAAAATCCCGCCGACGGGAACAGCAAGGCGGAGGAATCGGTCTTCGAGGATCTCACCGCCTACAAGAACCGGAATAACGCCATCTGGGGCCGCGGTGAGATGCACGTATTCAGGAACGTGAAGCTGGCCGACAACGCTATCGGCTTTACGCACGCGTCTGGCGCATTCGGTCGATACGCCTTTACGTCAAAGGTCGTTGACTCGCTGTTCGTGGGCGAAACCGAGAACATCGGCAACCCCAGGACTGACGCGGAAAAGGCTTACGGCCGCAGCTTGCCGAAGCCAGAAATGCCGGATTACCCGATCCGCGGCTACGAGTACTACGATTACCGTCATGACGTGGTGAATGACACCTTCGTGAATTTTGAGGACAACGCCACCCGCAAGACGGGAGCGATCTCTTACCTGCTGTATACCAGCTTCGGGGTCAGCTCCAACAACTCGGTCGAGCACGTGAAATTCGTCAACGCAAAGCCGGTGTATTTCCCGCCGATGGAGCGTAAGTGGGGCAGCGATAATTTCGGCAGTACGGCCTATAAGACCGCGGTGATCCGCGACAAGGACGGCTCGTTCGGCGGTGGTCCCGATTCCTACGTTCTCATCAATGACGGCGTCAACGACAGCATCGCAGCCGACCCAGGAGCTTGTGAGATCAAGCCCACCTGGAACGCTGCTGTGTGCAAGGGCGATGTTGGACGCCTGAATGTTGGCGGCCCAGGAGGACCAGGTGGATTCGGCGGTTTCGGAGGACGTGGATTCGGCGGCGGCGCTCGTGGCGCAGGTGCCGGTCCTGGTCCTGGCGGTGTTCAAGGCGGGGCTGCGGTAGCTGGCGGTCCTGGCGCGGGTAACGGCGGCCCCGGTGGCCCTGGCGCAGCCTATGGCGGTCCTGGTGGTGGCGCTGGCGGCAGAGGCCCTGGTGGAACTCCTCAGCCGCCAGTCGTTCTCAGCCGCAATGGCAAGGAGTACAACGTAACGGGCACCAACGTACGAGCCGGTACCGAGATCAAGGTGACCACCGAAAGGCCGACCGTGTCCCTCTCCCTGACGGAACTGGACAAAGGATCCTGGGTAATCTTCCAGCTGCCGGGATTCACCACCGCAGCTTCGGGTACGCAGCAAAACAGCCTGGATGCGCTGCGCATGTCCAGCGACACCTCGTATTTCAAGGACAAGGGTGCACTCTGGGTCAAGGTTGTCTCCACCGGTGAAGGCGCCCACGGCGCCGGCCCTGGCGCCGGTGGAACCAGCGTCCAGGTCAGCCGGTAAGCTGAACCCTGCTGTTTTGAGCATGAGCCCCCGGCGCAGGCCGGGGGCTTTTTGTTTCGTACCGCAATGCTGCGCAATCGGTTCCCGGAATCGCCTCCGGCGTCCGGGGAAAGGTCCGCCCAAAATCAGGTCCAAAATCCGGCATCCCCTCTTGTTTTCTCCGTCCAACCCGGAAAGACGGCGTCCGCCCCCCGCGTCCAGCCCCATTGGGCAGCCGGGTTCAGACGGACGAATTTCTTAACCGGTATCAGCGCCTGGCCTGTTTCTCGTGGATCACTCATGAGCTGCGGGTTCACTAGCCGCGACAACGCCCAAATATAGAGACCTCGTTATCCTGAAACGGCGTTCGAGTAGATGTCGCTCCGGCACTACGCGGGTCAGGGTCTTCTGCCCGAAGGGGACTTCGCGGGAGATGCCAGATTCAACGGACGCGGTCGTGCTTTTTCGGTCGAGGGGAAGCGGGGGATCGCCGACCTGAAACGGAGCGACCGAAGAGGATATGATGGCTTCGTTGCACTCTCCGGGAGAGGAAGGCACAGGATCTCTTATCTATGAAGCTACAGATGAATCGGCTGCTGAATTTCGCCGTCATCGCCATCGCCGCGATGTTGACGACAAGTTCGTTGCTTGCGCACCATTCCTTTGCGATGTTCGACCAGTCGAAATCGGTCGAACTGCGAGGCACCGTCAAAAGTTTTCGATGGAGCAATCCCCACGTCTTCATCCAACTGGTGGTCACGAAAGAGGGCAGCGATGATGAAGAGTGGAGCATTGAGATGACCAGCCCGGAGCATCTGGCGCGAGTCGGGTGGAAGCCCGGAACGTTGAAGCCGGGGGACAAGGTGACTTTGGTCATCCATCCCATGCGCGATGGCGTCAAGGGCGGCCAGTATCTCTCGGGAACCGGACCGGGCGGACCCCTGACAGGCTCTCCACAAGCGTCGCAGGGCGAAGGAAAATGATTCTCCGCAGACTCGCAACACCGACGATGATCCTGCTGGGTTGCCTGGGGGCTGTGGGCTCCACGCAGGCGGGATTGCCGGACTGGAGCGGCCAGTGGGAAAACGTTGGGGCGACACCGGACGCGACCGGCGGATTCAATCAATCGCTCGATCAGGTCCTCAAGACGTTGCAGTGGGTACCGCCGAACAAACCCGAGGTGCAAGCGCGGGTCGACAGGATCGTCACGATGGAGCACAAGAGGCTGGAGGCGATCGCCCGTGGAGAAGATCCCGGCGGAGCCGCGCGGGCGTGCACATTCGGCTATCCGGCGATCATGCTCGATTCACCGCTGATGTTCGAAGTTTTGCCCACGCCGAAGGAGACGACTCTAATCTTCTCGAGCCGTGAAATCCGGCACGTTTACACGGATGGACGGCAGCACACGCCGAAAGACGAGCTGTGGGCGACGCCCTGGGGTGATTCGATTGGCCACTGGGAGGGGCAGACTCTGGTCATCGATACCATCGCGGTCAAATCTGCTTTTGGTTCTTCGGAGTCGGAAGGTGTCTCTGTCGTGGCGTTTGGAGATGTCGAGGGCGAACAGACGATCACCATGTTGAGTCCGCAGGCGCACTTCATCGAACGAATCCGCATGCCTGACAAGGACCATCTGGAGGATCAGATGACCGTCATCGATCCGACCAATCTCACCGCGCCCTGGCACATGAACCGCACCTATGAACGAGTGGCGCACATACACCGCATGGTCTACGAGGACTGCGAAGGGGAGGAGCGCAATCCGATCGTCAACGGGCATTTCACGCTCGCCCCACCACCGGGGCCGACGAAATCCCGGCAGTAGGAATCTTTCCGGGTGCGGCCGGGAAATCGTGCGCCACAAAAACCGATTGAGACTTTTCCTGCGTCGGAAGCGATGCAGGACATCAGCTCTGGTTGGGAACGAACAGCAACTTCACCTAATGAGACTTCCCGCCCGCGTCGTAAGCGGTACCTTTCCGAGCCCTGCCCACGCTGAGGGTCACTGGCTCGCGGCTTCCGGCGCGATCAAGATTTACTGCGCGACCGACTCGTCAAAGTACTGTATGGCGAGGCAAGCATACTGTATTTTCTGGAGAATTGAATGAATTCAGCAGTCTTGGAAACGGTCTTCGCGGTTGCTTTTGCGGAGCATCGGGATCAGGAGAATGCCGCAAAGCTTGTAGAGTACGGCGGCAATTATTAGCTCGCGACGCATCCCGATCAAATCGGCCAGTCGCGCGGCCGCTAACGCCGCAAACGGCGCCACGCCGGTAAAAGCCAACGAGTAGAGACTCATCACGCGACCTCGCAGGCCGTCCGGCACACTCTCCTGAACCATAGTGGAGGCCAAGCCAAGAGTGCTGGACACGCAGAACGAAAGGATTACCTCCGCGGCTACAGACAGCGCCAAAGTGTGAGACCAAGCCAGTCCGAACACAGCAATCGGCATTACGAAGAGTGCGGTCAGGATCCACCTGATTCGGAACGTGCGCGCAAGGGTCCTCAGAAACATAGCCCCGAGGAATGCGCCGCCTCCGGAAATCGCCATGATCACACCCAGACCGCCGGGTCCGACTCGCAGCACGTGGTAGGCGTAGAACGGCATGAGGGTGGCCGCGTTCGGGAACACGAACAGCGTGGTGATGATCGTGAGTCCCAACAGGGCGATAATGTGCGGATGCTCTCGCACATACTCCACCCCTTCGGTCATAAGCAGCCGGGTGCGCACCGTCGCGCCGCCGCTGGCGGGCTTGGGTTGTATCAAGAGAAGGCTGCCGATCACAGCGAGGAAACTCGCGCCGTTTGCGAAGAAGGCGGCGGCCGTGCCCCATTGGGCGACGAGCCACGATGCGACTGCCGGGCCGATAATGCGAGAACCATGGAACGTCGCCTGATTCAGCGCGATTGCATCCGGCAGGTCCTCTTTGTCCACCAACTGAGGGAAGAAAGACTGGTACGCTGGCAGGTCGTAAGCTGTCGCGACCCCGAGCAGGGGTGCGATCAGCCAGATGTGCCAAAGTTGTATGTGCCCGGCCCGAATCAGGACTCCCAGCGCGATGGCGAGTACGGCCAGCACCGTTTGCGTAAGGAGCAAGATCCGGCGCCGGTCCACCCGGTCTGCGGCGACCCCGCCGAAAGGCGTCAGAATGAGAATTGGTATCGAAGCCGCCAGATTAACCGAGGCGAGTGCCAACGCGGAAGAGGCCAGAGTGGTGACAACCCAACCCTGCGCGAACTGCTGCATCCAGGTCCCGGTTTGTGAAATCGCCTGTCCGCTCCAGAAGAGAGTGAACTCCCGGTTCCGGAGCGCTCCGAGGAAATTCCGGGGCGGGCCGCTTGCAAGTAACTCCGGCGGTAACGCCGCTGCCGGACCAACGTGCGCGGGTTCGGTCTTCACTCTTGAGAGTTCGTCATCCCGCGGCGCGCCTGTCCTAAGAGGGTCATTGCGTAGTCTCCTGTTGTGCCGCGTCCGCAAGCTTTAGAAGCTTGTGGCTGGATCGTACGACTTCGCTGGCGCGAACTCTCCGGCCTGAGCGCGCTCGTGTAATTCCCAAGGCGATGCTCCCGCCTTACGTGCCGCGACTAGCTTATCCGGATCTACCTGCGCTGGCCGGCCGGCCTCTCCCTCCCTCAGGTATTCCGTTGCCGTCCATGGGCTGCCGAAGTTGTAGCAGAACATTTCGACCACGTTTCGGTCAGGGTCCTGATAATAGAGAGAAATTCCCGGCCCGTGGTCGGCGGCCCACGTCAATGGAATCCCGGCTTTTTTCAGGCGGACATAAGTACCGAGCAGATCGTCAACCGTGGCGCATTCGAACGCGACGTGCTGCAGACCGGTGTGTTGAAGCCGGTTTGGATCGGCACTGGCCTTGGGTATCTCGAAGAATACAATCCGATGATCCATCTCGTCGTTGCTGATGAACGCCATCGCCGAGAAAGGAGGTCCCTGATGCGTCAAGCGTGCGATCGTTGGAATCTTGGAGCGATGGTTGACTGTCATGCCCAGCGCCTTCCGGTACCAATCAACCATTGGGTCCAGATTGGCTGTGATCAGCCCATAGTGGTGCAACTTCGGATGAACTGTTGTTTCGGTATTCACTTTTTTCTCCTTTTCTGATTGGGTGTATTTGTATTGCTGCGATTGGTAGCAAGAGGCCTCATTGGCCTCTTTCCGCGGCTGGTTCTAATCTCAGAAATGAGCGCGGAATTTTCGACTCCTGTTGCTTGGAGGCGAGCTCCGGCCTGGTGCATCGAGACGAGCAAGCTTCGCCCCGCTGCATCAATGCCGGTGACTTCGTTCAGATCGACTTCGATCTGTTTGCCCGAGCGCGGCGCCGAGCGCCAAGCGTTTGCTGTTTCAGCGACCCAGGCTCCAGCGAGTTTCCCGGAGAGCGTCAATCTCCACGTTTCGTTGCTTTCCTGAACTGTGATCCGTAGCATCGCCTTGCCTGCAAGGTAGAATCGCAAGCATCAGGCCAATGGCTAACTTTCGTGAAAACAACGCGTTAGGTGCTACGAAGCTTGACGTGCGGCCATGAGCACGCCAGCGGGCTGCCAGAATGCTGGCGGATTCAAGATTGAATTCTCTGGCTCCTCGCCGATACACTTGCGTCCGCACTACACTGGCAGAAGCGAGGAAAAACAGTATGCCCTCCGGAGCGAACGCCTCGGAAACAGCGCCCTTGCCTGAGGAGGCCCCTGGCAGGGGGAACGATCAGCGTTATCGTGAACTGATCCGCTCGCAGGAGCGGCTAAAACTTCTGCTTGAAATAACGAACCGCGTCGTTTCCAAGCTCGACCTGCCTGATCTTCTCCGTGAAATCTCGGCCAACATTCGGCGTGTGCTGAATTGTAATGTCGTAGGCGTCAGGCTCCCCGATCCGGAGACGGGCGAGTTGGTGATGACGGGTATCGACAGCAAATCCGAGGTACCACCGAACCTGACAACATCGCTTGTGAAGCGTTCGACAGAATCAGTATTTCGGACGCGCAAGATTGCTAGACTCGCAAGCAAAGACATTGCAGCCGAGCCCGGCATTGCGGCAGCGGGGACCAAGTCGCTTTGCATGTTTCCGCTTGTGAGCCACGACCGCGTCCTTGGTGTTCTCGGACTCGGTTCGGTTCAAGAAAATGCCTTCAGCGACGACGATGTAAGCTTCCTGGGACAGGTCGCGAACCAAATAGCGCTGGCCGTGGAGAATGCACTCGCGTACGGTGAGATCTCGCATTTAAAAGACCAGCTCGCGCGGGAGAATGTCTACCTCGAATCAGAGATACGCAGCGAGCTTCATTTCGACGACATCGTTGGGACCAGCAAAGCTCTCCAGCGAGTGCTTAAGGAGGTCGAAACCGTGGCGCCGACCGATTCTACCGTCCTGATTTATGGCGAGACGGGAACCGGGAAAGAGTTGATTGCCCGTGCGCTCCACAGCCTCAGCGCCCGCAAATCCAATGCGTTCGTCAAGCTCAATTGCGCCGCGATTCCCACGGGCCTGCTGGAGAGCGAATTGTTCGGTCACGAGAAAGGCGCCTTCACTGGCGCGATATCGCAGCGCGTTGGCCGCTTCGAGGTGGCACATCGCGGAACCATCTTCCTCGACGAGATCGGTGAGATTCCGCTGGAGCTTCAACCCAAGCTTCTGCGTGTGCTTCAGGAGCGGGAGTTCGAGCGGCTCGGCAGCTCGCGAACATTGCGTTCCGATGCTCGGCTCATCGCGGCGACGAATCGTGATCTGAAGGAAATGGTGGACCAACAGAAATTCCGATCGGACCTGTATTACAGGCTCAACGTGTTTCCGATCAGAGTTCCGGCTTTGCGTGATCGCAAGGAAGACATCCCGCTTTTAGTGAGGCACTTCGTCCAAGAATT
>JBKQHJ010000063.1:0-49824 GCA_052148835.1 Bryobacteraceae bacterium | reverse complement strand
AAAGCCGGGGCCGGGCACCATCAACGAAGCCATATCTATGAAGCTTCCCGTTCTTCTTGATACAAGCTCTACCCCTCTTTTTTGGGAAAAAGTCAACAGTGAGCTTGTGAAGCAATACAGAATTGGTGAGGTAATCTCAAAAAAAAGAAAACTCCCAAGATTATTAGAAAAGTATCTATTAGCAGGCCGCCGACATCGCGAAGCTCCTGTCGCAATCGCAATCGACGTTGCGCGATCAGGCCGTCTCGCTCTCCGGCCGCTTGGAGGCTCGCGAATTAACGGATGAAGTGAAGGCCATCGGCGATTTCCAAAAGGATATGCTAGCCGCGTCGCAGGCCATGGCGCCGGCCGCGCAACAATTACAGCAGCAGAAGTGGAAGGATGCCATCCCGAGCGAGCAGAAAGCTCTGCAATTCCTGCTGCGCGCCGAAGCCACCTTCCGGCAGATTCAGGTTGCTTTTGGTGCGCAAGGGGGTGGAGGCGGCGGGGGCGGCGCGGCACGCGACCTGGCCCAGCTTTTCGAGCTTGAACTCGATACGCAGAAAAATCAGTACGAGACGCCGCAACGCGCGGCCACGAGCGAAGAACAAAAGGCGCGAGAAATCGACGATGCCCTGAAGAAGCTGGATGAATTGGCCAAGCGCGAGGAGGATCTCGCCCAGCAGCAGCGCAACGGCACGCAAACAGCCGAGCAAAAGTGGCAACAGGAAATGTTGCGGCGCGAGGCCGAGCAGCTCCAGCAACAGATGGAGCAACAACTGGGTCAAAACGGCCGGCAAGGCGGGCAAAGCCAGCAGGGGCAGCAGGGACAACAAGGACAGCAGAGCGGCCAAAGCGCTTCGGCTGGCGGTCAGCCGGGCGGGCAATCAGGTGGGCGATCTGGCGGGCAATCCAGCGGACAGGCAGGTCAACGTGGTGGGCAAACGGACGGCTCATCACAACAGTCGCCACAACAGTCCGCGGATCAAGCCGCCGATGGCCGCCAACAGGCCGCTCAACAAGCGCTCGACCGTTTACGCCAAGCCAACGACGATATGCGTCGGGCGGTCTCTCAAAATGCCAGCGGAGCGGATGCCCGCCGCGCTGCCGATCGCTTGCGCCAAGCTACCGACCTGCTGGGTGGCCTGGAGCAGCAGGACGCCGGCGGTCGCCTCAACTCGATGGCTCAAACGGCCGAACAATTGGCGGCCCGGCAAAAGCAGCAAGCCGACAAGGTGCGCGATTTGATGGCTGAGCAGAATGCCGCTCGCGCTGCCAACCGGCCGCAGAAGTTCCCGTCCGTCCAGGAAATCGACAAAATGGTCAACGATCGCCAACAGGTGAGCGACGACCTGTCTCGTCTAACCCAGCAGCTTCGCGATGCGGCGCGCGAGTTGGCGCCCACGCAACCGGCCGCGTCCGGCAAGTTGCGCAGCGCGCTGGAGGGCATGGACGAAAACGATCTCGGCACCCGCCTGCAGCGCAGTTCAGATTGGCTGCGTAGCGGGAACTTCTCCGATCCGGCGGAAACCGCCCTCACCAGCGACCTGCAAAAGCTGGGCCGCCAGGTGGGCGACGCTGCTCGCGCCCTGGGTGGTGCTCAGCGTACTGATGAAGACGCCTCGCTCAACCGCGCCATGGACGATCTATCCCGCCTGCGCGATCAACTCTCCGGCCTCGGCGGGCGTCCCAACCCTCAGGCTAATAGAGGCGGCCAACCCGGTGGACAACCTGGTGGACAACCCAACGGCCAGCAGTTTCAACCCGGCCAACTAAGCCGAAACGGACAATCCGGTCAGTCTGGCCAGTCTGGACAACCCGGTCAACAAGCAGGTCAGGGGCAAGGGCAGATCGGCCAAGCTGGTCAACAGGGAGGGCCCATCGGCAACCGCTTGGCTGGTCCCGTTGGCAGCGGCGGGGGCAATCGGCAAGGCAACGTATACGACAATTACGACACCGGCAACACTCGCATTTCCGGTCGCGCCGCCGCACCCCAGCAAGGTCCAAATCCGGCCGACACGCAACGCGAGATCGACCAGGGATTGAACCTGCTCAACGGCGTTCGTGCCGTCGTGCAGGATAGCCCTGAGGCGCGCCGCGAGTTGCAGGCCCTGATCGATCAAATGCGCAATCTGGATCCTAGCCGTTTCCCAGGCAATCCTGGGCTGGTGGAGCAGATGCATCAGCAGCTTTTGAGCAACGTGGACGCGCTCGAACTGCAACTGCGGCGCCAGCTCGACGAGAAGCAGGGCGGGACCATTCGTAATACCGACCCGGCGAAGATTCCCGCCGGATATCAGGATTCGGTCGCCGCCTACTACCGCAAACTCTCCGGCGGCAGCCACTAGCAGTTTCACGGCCGTGCAGTTTCACCCCAGCGCCTCACCCCCGGGTGACGCCATCGATTTTTTGTGATAGCGTCCGTCTCAGGTACCCAGGGTTCTTAAGAAAGCGGGGTGCGAAAATGTGGCATTGGCTGGTCGGTTTACTGCACAAGCTGGATCGCTGGCTGCACCGGGAAAAACTCACCAATATTCCTCAACGTTCCAACCTTCACGCCCGTCGTCGCTAGGAAATATTTCTTCGTCCATATCAAGGGCGGCTTAGGGGTTTGGCACAACGGATCCCAAGCAAGTGTTGGTGGTGAGTGACCGGTCAGTGACCGCTTGATAACTATAATCCCTGTGGGTCTTCAATAACTTGATGTTAAGCTTCTAGTCTGTTTGTCTGTCCTTCGGACAGGAAGGAGGCCGGTATGACTGCCTACAAAGCGGCGCAATCCAAGAATCAGGACAACATCTTGATGGCGACGGCGTGTTCCAACTGCCACGACAAGTACCGAGAGAAAACGGATCCGGCGGACCGATGCGAGTAAAGCCGCTATGGATCCGAGTCGCGGCGCTCGCAGCGATTCTCGTCGTTATGTCGATGCTCGTGTTTCCAACCACTGCGAGCGCGCATAACGTCTCCAAGCGCGACGCCTCGTTTGTCGAATCGAACCAGGGCGCCGCGATCCCGGCTTTCGTTTACTTGGGCGCGAAACACATGGTTACGGGCTACGACCACATCGCGTTCCTGGTGGGAGTCGTCTTTTTCTTGTACCGGCTCAAAGACATCGTCCAGTACGTCAGTCTTTTCACCTTGGGGCACAGCATCACGTTGCTGGGTGGAGTCCTCGGAGGCGTCCATGCCAACCCCTTCGTCATTGATGCGATTATCGGATTTTCGGTGGTGTATAAAGCTTTCGACAACATGGATGGTTTCCGGCGGTTTCTGGGGTTCGAGCCCAACACGAAGGTCGCGGTGCTGATCTTTGGTCTGTTCCATGGGTTTGGCCTCGCGACGAAGCTTCAAGAACTGGATCTTTCGAAGAACGGGCTGGTGACGAACATCATCAGCTTCAACGTCGGTGTCGAAATCGGACAGGTGCTGGCGTTGACGGCTGTCCTGATTGCACTCAGCGTCTGGCGTACACGGGGCAGTTTCCTGCGGGATGCCTTCGCTACCAACACGGTGCTGATGACGGTGGGATTTCTTCTGGTGGGATATCAAGTGGCCGGTTACTTCATGGCCGCGTAATGGATTATATGGTCGAACAAGAAAACGTTCCGCGGTTGCAGGCGCCATCGAAGAAAGCCATCGCGAAGGCGACAGGGATTGCGTTCGTAGCCGCGGTGGTGATTCTCTTCACGGCGGTGCTACCAGCCGAGTATGGAATCGATCCGCTGAAGACCGGCAAGGCGCTGCACTTGACCGATCTCGCGAAAGCAACGGAGGCAAGGCCCGAGCCAAAAGCCGTGGGCGCCCGTCCGACAGCCGCGCCGGCCGGCATTTACACCGCGCAGCCGGCAACCTATAAGGTTGATAGCGAGGACCTCTCGCTGATGCCCGGCGAAGGAGTGGAGATCAAGTATCATATGCAGAAGGGTGCGGGCATGGTGTACTCATGGAAAGCGAACGGTAACGTCGCGTTCGAGTTTCACGGCGAGCCAGATAACAAGCCCAACAAAGATTATTTTGAAAGTTACGAGCTCAATGACAAGGCCGGGGCGGATCACTCCTATGGAGCCTTCACTGCCCCGACTACTGGTATCCACGGCTGGTTTTGGGAAAACAAAGGCAAGAAGGAAGTGGACATTCATCTGACCACGGCCGGCTTTTACGACAGCGCCAAAATGTATGTGGACGGAAATCCGGACGAGCTAACGATCCAAGACGCAAAGTGATCGCAAGGACTCACCTGCTGGTAATGATCGTCCAACTCGCCGCGGTTGGCGTTCCGCTATTCGCTCATCACTCCTTTGCAGCCGATTTTGACGCATCGAAGCCAGTTGTTCTCCACGGCACGGTTACCAAAGTCGACTGGATGAATCCGCATGTCCGTTTCTACATGGACGTGAAGGACGAGTCCGGTAAATGGACAGATTGGGATTTTGAACTAGGCAGCCCGAATACCTTGATGCGATCCGGCTGGACACGAAACACCCTCAAGATTGGCGACGAGATCACCGTGAAAGGCTGTCGTGCAAAGGATAGTGCCACTCAGGGAAATGCGACCACTATTCTATCGAGTGACGGCCAGGCTCTCCTCTTGGGCACGACTGCCGGCCAGGATCTTGTGGCTCGCTAGGCTGGGAAATAATGCTGCGCAGGTCTTCTGTTAATTGGAAAGGCGCTGTGGTTCCAGGTAATTTCCTTTGACCGATCGTGGGGCTACTGGGCTGCGGTATACTGGCCGCGCGGAGAGCAAACTCGGCGGTCCACTCGATCCTGTTCGGTAACCCTAATGCCAAATTCTCACTTCTCGCGCCGGAACTTCGTGAATGCCCTGGGCACGTTGGCCGGAGGCTCCTTGCTTTGCCACAGCGTGGGCTGCAAGCAGCCTGCCATGTCCCAGCCAAAAGAGGCTTTCGAAGCCGGCGGCCCCGCGGATTACACCCTGACAATCGCCGTGAACCCGGTGGAACTGGCCCCGAATCGCATTGTCTCCACGGCTACCTATAACGGTCAATTCCCTGGGCCACTGCTCCGCTTCAAGGAAGGTAAACAGGTCACCATCGATATTCACAACCAAACGGACACGCCGGAGCAACTACATTGGCATGGCCAGTTTCTTTCTACCGACGTCGATGGCTCCGCCGAAGAAGGGACGCCGTTCATTCCCGCGCATGGAAAGCGCCGCATCCAGTTGGTCCCGAAGCCTTCCGGCTATCGTTTTTACCACACGCACGTTCATGCGGCGGCAAACCTGAACTCGGGACAGTACACGGGCCTGGTCGGTCCAGTGTATATCGAACCCAAGAACAATCCCGGGAACTATGATCGCGAGATTTTTCTCACGCTGAAGGAGTTCCAACCGACGCTCAGCCGCGGTGGTGACATGGACATGAACTTCCTGTCGCCCGCGGCGACAGTGAAGGATCTGAAAGATTCCGGCGAGAGCGCCATGCAGGCCTCGCTCGGCAAAGGCATGCCTCACGGATTCGAGGTCGGGTACGATGCCTTCACCATCAATGGCCGAATGCTGGGCAGCGGTGAACCGATACGGGTGAAGCAAGGCGAACGTGTACTCTTCCATGTGCTGAACGGGAGCGCGACCGAAATCCGCAGCCTTGCCTTGCCCGGACATACCTTCTCGGTGGTTGCGTTGGATGGCAATCCAATCCCCAGGCCGGTCACCGTGCCGGGACTTTGGCTAGGAACAGCGGAGCGAGTCTCGGCGATTGTCGAGATGAATCACCCTGGTATTTGGATCATGGGCGATACCGCGAACGACGACCGGCAGCATGGCATGGGTATCGTGGTTGAATATGCCGGCCAGAAGGGCCAGCCGAGGTGGGTAGCTCCCAAGCCGTTCTCGTGGAACTACGTCCAGTTCGGAAAGCCGGGCGCGGCGGCTCCAGAGGCGGATCAAGTCTTCGACATGACTTTTGCCAAGCAAAATGCGGCCGAGAGCGGCTTCAATCGATGGACGATCAACGATGTCGCATTTGAAGAAGATCATATGCAGCCCATGTTTCGGGTGAAGCAGGGCAAGCGGTACCGGCTGCGCCTGCGTAACGCCAGCGACGACATCCATCCGGTCCACCTTCACCGCCACAGTTTCGAACTGACGCGCGTGGCGGGACAGCCGACGTCCGGTATCGTCAAGGATGTTGTCATGGTGGGCGGTTACCAGGAGATGGAGGTCGATTTTGTCGCGGATAATCCGGGCCTCACGCTATTCCACTGTCATCAACAGCTGCACATGGATTTCGGGTTCATGGCCCTGTTCGAATACGTCTAGCGGGATGCTGAAAAACTCGGTGACACCGCTTCCTACGGGCGCGGCTCAGAATCGACGCTCCATGCTCACTGTTTACAGAGAGTAGGCTCTAAGACGGTGGGTTTTGACACGGTGGCGGAGTTCTGTGACGCTAAACTTCGCCGAAAAAGGAGATTAAACTCGAGAATATCGAGGCGGGCAACGCGTCGCTTTACTTCTCGTTTACAAGTGCCTCTGCCAATGCGGCCGCTGCCGGGCGATAGTCGCTGAACGTTGAGCCAGTTGCCTTGGTGGATTTTCGCCACAGAATCGAAAGCCGCACATCCACGAGAAAGCGGCTGACCAGCCACGTCGAATCCGTTACTGGAATCATTTCCAACTCCATCTTTGTCCCGGGGAGAACTTTGGCGAAAAATCCGAAAACGGAAACGGGCTTTACCGCCTGAGCCTCGGCCTTCACCCAATGGAAGCTCTCCTTATCGATCCACAGCCGGCCCTGCATGCCGGTGAGGATCTTCGCGGTCCGGTTCGGTGGCTTGTAGCCGACCAGCGGCCTCGCATCCAAGAGATAACAGGTGTGGCCGTTCATCGTCTCTTCTCCGGCGAAGGTAAAGTCGAACGCCTTGGTGAACTCATCAAGGAGAATTCGGTTCTGCTCCCGCGTTTTGCGGTATTGTTCGGACCGTTGCAGAGCTTCGGCCGGAGTTTCACGATTTCGGCGGGCGACTTCGTTCGCGAGCTTTTGCAACTCCAGTTTCTGCTGGCCAGCCGGAAAAGGCGTATCATCGGTGGCGATCGGCATATAGTAATCGGAGCCCGAGATCATGAAGACCTGATGTATCTTGCGAGTAGTCGTTTCTTTCGACGTTGTGACATCGCGTTGAACGAAGGCAAAACCGGGCGCTGCCGCCCAATCCGCTTGCATTGCGCTTGACGCGCGGCGAACGATGTCCTGGACGTCGACAGCGCTGCCATGGACGCAGGTGATGAACAGTCCGAATAGCGGAATCCATCGCTTCGTAAGGCTCTGGTGGGGTGCGATTTTGCTCACTTGGGTGTAGTGGCGCAGCGACGGAAGCTCCACCAGTTGATTCGTCTAGTCAAAGTATAGTTGGCGGTCGGTCGCAGCGGAGCTGCACTGGCTCAAAAACTGCTTATTCCTCAGTGGTTATGAAAGCGGTCGCAGAGCGCCGGCTCGTCGACTCAACTAAGCAATCCCTCGCTGAGCCACCACTCGCCGTGGACCTGGACGGCACTCTGGTGAGAACGGATTTGCTGTTAGAGTCTCTGCTTGCATTGCTCAAGCGCAACGCGCTATACGTTTGCGTTCTACCGCTTTGGCTGGTCAGAGGCAAAGCTTATTTTAAGCAGCAGATTGCGCGCCGCGTTTCCCTGGATGTCACTACTCTTCCGTATCGGCAAGATTTGCTGGACGACCTCAAGGCGCAGCGGGGCCAGGGCCGTCGCATCGTCCTGGCAACCGCTTGCGATGTGCAAATCGCCGGGCAAGTGGCGGATCATCTGAAGCTATTCGATGCAGTCTTTGCAAGCGATGGAATCGCCAATCTTTCGGGTGAAGCCAAACGAAAACGGCTGGTGAGCGAATTCGGGGAGAAGGGCTTCGACTATGCGGGCGACCACCGCAACGATCGACCGGTCTGGGCATCGGCACGAAAGGCGATCGTGGTTCAGGACCCGAGACCAGGGCTGGTGGAATATCTGAAGCCGCTCCGTCCGCAGCACTGGTTGAAGAACATCCTGATCTTCGTCCCCTTGCTTGCAGCACAACGTTTCCTTGAACCCGCGCTCCTGGAGAAGGCGATCCTGGCGTTTATATCGTTCGGATGTCTTGCCTCCAGCGGCTATCTGCTCAATGACCTTTTCGACCTGGCGTCTGACCGGCATCATCCCCATAAGCGGCTTCGGCCTTTCGCCGCCGGAAATCTCCCGCTCTCTTTCGCCGTCACGATGTTTCCGGTCCTGATCGCGGTGGGCTGCGTCATCGGTCTCAGTGTGTCTCCGCTCTTCCTGGCCGTATTGCTTACCTACCTTGCTTTGACGACCACCTACTCGTTCTTTCTGAGAAAGATTGTCCTCCTGGACGTGATCATTCTGGCTGGTCTTTACACCATGCGGTTGATGGCGGGCTCCGCGGCGGTTGGCATCTGGCCATCCCATTGGTTGCTGGCATTTTCAACTTTCCTGTTCTTTAGCCTGGCGCTGGTAAAACGGTACGGCGAGCTAGTAGTCATGCGGAAACCTGATGGCGCGAAACCCACGGGCCGAGGCTATGAACAGAGCGATGGAGAGCTGCTCGCGGCCATGGGAGTCGCGAGCGGGTATCTGGCCGTGTTGGTACTCGCCCTCTACATCAATAGCGACGCGGCTCAGACCTTCTATGGCCGATACCAACTCATCTGGTTCCAATGCCCGCTGTTGTTTTATTGGATCAGCCACGTTTGGTTGATTGCTCATCGCGGTCAGATGCCGGACGATCCCGTGGTTTTTTCCGTGAGCGATCGGACCAGCCTGATCCTGGCGCTTCTGATGCTGGCGGTCACATTGGTGGCGTTATGAGGCGGCGCCTACGAATCTCGATCGCGCTTCTTTTCGCTCTGGCGCCGCTCCCGATGCTGAACGCCAGTGAGCATGCTGCCTACACTCCGAAGAGCATCGTCGAACTCCAGCAGTTCCGGCAGACGAGTTCTATCCATATTGAATCCGGGACTGGGCGAAAGGGCGTTGCCACCTTAGTGAACCTGAATCCGGCGATCAACGCATGGTACCTGCTCAAAGTGGCCTGGAACGACGGCGGCACCGAAACCGCCTTCCACCTGGACAACCCGGAGCCGCGAAAGCAGTGGCTTCGGCTGGATGAAAAATATCCCGAAGGGATTGTGGTTGCCGAGGCGAAGAATCGATACTCCTGCGCGCTATTTGAACGTAGCAGCTTAGATGAAGCCAGAGCGTCGCAGCGCATCTTTGTCCCCCTATGCGAAGGGCGCGTGTATTTACGAAATGCCGCCTCCGGGCATCGGACAAGCTTGGAGGCCACAACTGAGTTCTTGCGGGAACATATCTGGGGCGCGGAGAAGATCATTGGGATTGGTCACATCCTGCTCGGAGACATGCAGCGCGAGACGGGGAAGATGGAGATGGGGTCCTCGACGGCAATCCCGAAAGCAGCCGCCTCGGGCGAATTTCCGCTTCCGGCACGCATCGATTCGAAATATTCCGACCTAGCGCTGACATCCTGGAACCTGGGAATCGATCTGGCCGCTTCTGAAAGAAATGGACTGACGCCCGGGGCCTGGTATGCGGCCAGCGAGAC
Source organism: Bryobacteraceae bacterium (assembly GCA_052148835.1). Lineage (GTDB taxonomy): Bacteria > Acidobacteriota > Terriglobia > Bryobacterales > Bryobacteraceae > Palsa-89. The sequence goes on along the minus strand of JBKQHJ010000063.1, from coordinate 40,249 downwards.
CCCCGGCGTCTACGTCAGCATTCTTCAACCAAATCTCATTGATCCGGCGATCCTCCAGAGCTACAAGACGCGGGTGAACAATCTGGACAATGTCGAGGCCTCCGCGCTTTGTTATCTGGTCGCGTTCGATCTGGACCGCTTTGAGCTTGGTTATTCGCTTGGCACCGAACATCCTAAGGTGGGATGGTCCGATCATATGCTGGCGCAGATGAGAGATCCGGCGCTCCCTGGACCAGACGGCATCGCGAGTATTGCTCCGCTGGTGTCGACCGGCCTGATCGGACCGCGGGACGCCCCGAAGACGGTAGCCACCTTCACCGGAGGCTTCAAACGAGAGCACGGGGCTTTCAAATACGGAGATCTCGCGCTGAGAAACCATGGAAGCCACTATGGCTTTATCGAAAACGGCGTCGTGTTCAGCAAACTGCAGCCCGGCCTCGCGACGATCTTTGTCCTCGACGACGGGTCGGTTGAAATGAAAACCTGGGTGGACGCCGACAGCAACCTTCTGCCTCGGATCAGACACGCACGCCAGAATGGCGTCCCGGTGATTGAAATCGATCCAGCCTTGCACGCGCCTGCGCCGGGAACGTTGGTAAATCGCTGGGGTCCGGGCAATTGGTCCGGGTCGGAAGAACTGAAGTTGCGTACCATGCGTTCGGGCGCTGCGATTCAGACCAATCATGGCAAGCGTTTTTTCATTTACGCGGTATTTTCGGACGCCACTCCTTCCGCGATGGCTCGCATCTTTCAGGCCTACCCATGCGATTACGCGATGCTTTTGGACATGAACGCTCTGGAACATACTTATCTGGCCTTGTATCGACGATCGGGATCGCAACTGTTCGTGGATCACTTGCTGAAAGGGATGAGCGAGCTGGACAAGTCGGCCGCCGGTGAAGTGGTTCCGCGCTTTCTCGGGTATCCGGACAACCGGGACTTCTTCTATGTAATGCGGCGCAACATGCAGGTAGCTAGGCCGTGGAAGCAGGAGGCTAAACCATGAAAATCGGGCGAGCGTGTTTATGGACAGCGTTGGCACTTTCCGGCGTGATCGCGCTCGCTCAGTCCCCGGCGCTGCGTGAGCAGAATGAACTTCTGTTCCAGCAATTGCAGCGCGTCCACGGATTATCGGATGCCCAGATGACCGCAATTCGCAAGATCTTCGCTAAGTCCGGCATTATGAGCCAAGGCAATCCAGCCGTCACTCGCCATCCCGTTACGCCCGAAGAAGCGCAGGCCAAGCTGAAGCGACTGGGGATCGATTACGCGAATCCAAGGTTCGAGAAGATTTGCGGAGGCAAATACATGGCGCCCCTTTACAACCCGGCCACCCCGAAGCCGGAGGACGCCAACGTTTGTATCGATCAGTTCGAGTTTCCCGACATTCCCACCGCCTACCCGGTAGTCTGGGTTAAAGCGCGTGAGGCCGCGGAGGTTTGCGAGGTGGAAGGCAAGCGTCTGTGCGATGCGCACGAATGGGAAGGTGCGTGCGCTGGAGACCTGGAGCCTCCAGATTACCGCTGGGATCTCGCCAAAGGTCTGCCCCCGAATGCGGCCATCGAGCGGATGCGTGCGGCGCACAACAAGGCGGACTCTCCCACGAAAAGCTGGAGCTACGGTCCCGAGTATCAAAAAGGAATATGCGCAACGTCGAGCACCAAGACGGCGGGATGTAATGGGGGCAGCTGGACCGGATGCGGCTCCAACACTTTTCCCGCCGGAGATTTCCCCGATTGTCACAGCCCGCTGATGGTTTACGATCTGAATGGCAACGCGGCAGAGCACATGAACCTGCCGTTGAACGAGAGCCAGATGTCGAGCATGGGGAGTCAGGAACTGGGCTACACGGAAATGAAAGGCAGTTGGTTTATCTTCGACACCTACCGCGCGCATGAAGATTGGTGCCGCTGGCGTGCACCCTTTTGGCATGGGACGCGCGTCATGGACGAGCGCAGTCACGCGAACTATCATTTGAGTTTTCGCTGTTGCAAGACGCTGAAGAAGTAGCCTACCTTTCGCCAAAAGTAGGCGACAGCCGGATTGGCCCTTCGTCGCTGAGCACCCGAGCTAATTTCGAATCGTGAAGAATCTCGGAAACTGATCGGAGTCTTCCGTCGATTATCGCCATCTTCGCGACCAATCGAATTCCATGGCTGTAGTCCGCGTACCCTGCGCCATGGACCGTGCTCAAAGGCTGGATCGGCTCTCCTTTGGCGCGGTGCCATCCGTAGATTGCGATCTGTCCTGGATGGGTAACCAGACGATTGGTGAGTACGACGTCCTTCTTATGGCCGGAAACCAGCGCGCCTAGTGGGAAGCCGAGAGATTGAGATTGCTTGTCGATCATCGCGTTGTGCGTCCGGTAGTATTCGGTGGATGTCATCTGTGGACCCGCCGGCAAGGGCTGCGGCGTGAAGTGGCAGGTCGATTGATCGTAGATTGCATCTACAATTTTCCTAGTGGGCAGCACGAATCCAAAGCGGCTCGCCACGGCGGTCGCAGTATGAAGATTCATCGGTATCCGCAGGAAATCGCCGTCTGAACCGATCGCCAGGTATTCGGGCATTACGAAAATCGTTGCGTTGAGCGCCTTCCCTGATGCGATTTCAGAATTGAGTTCGACGGGGACTAGCTTTCGCAAGAAGCTGGGCAGATTACCCGCCACAAGTTGGTCCAGAATTGCCCGCTCGCGCTCGTGCCGGTCCGTGTTCAGAACCGACTCGGCGAACTGCGATCCAGTGAGCGGGTCCGGACTCGCTAGTGGGATGCTTCCTGTCAGGTCAGGCGCTTCGCCAGCACGCAAGAATCCCACTGAAAAAGCGGACATCGCCGCCTTCATGCCGTGACGCCGCGTAAATTTCGGTCGTTTCATAACGGACTCCTAGTAACTTGCGAAGAGTTTGCCCCAATCCGTTTGGAGCGCCTCCTTGACTCTAGCGCGGCCCACGAAGTTGTACCAATAGACGTCGTGATAGAGGATGGAGGCAATATAGGACCACGGAGCAATCACGGTACGGAGCAACAAGTGTTCCAGAGGCTTGAGCGGACCCCAGTAGATCATCTTCTGGCCGTGGCTCGCGAGTGTGTTACCGACGTGGAAATGAAAGTTGACGTTGGAGATGTCCTCGCCAACGATCTCAATCTCGCGAATGTCCCCACACCCCAGCCCTCGCTCGTGAGCCAGGCGAATGAACTTGATCGAAAGCGGGTCGAAGCCCATCATTTTCGCGGCAACGGCATCGATGGCCACCATGTCGCCGCTAGCCAGAATGTAGTTCTTGACTTGAGGAACCATGCAGCGGGGGCCTGGCCCGTCGCCGACGAAGGTGCCATCCATCACGGCAAACAGCCCGGGATGAATTTCCTTCTGAATGGCCAGCAGGTCGACCAGGGTTTCGTGGATTACGCCATGGGTCCAGTGGCGCTTCTCAAACAGCAGACCCCCGAAGGCGTTCTTCATCGCGCCGGTCATCTGCGTGAAGACATGGGTCTTCATGGTCGGCAGATGAATCACGTTCGACCCCATGAGCCGTTTGGGAATCCTGATTCCTTCCGGATAAATCTTGTCGAGCACCAGCATCTTGGTCTTCGGCTCGTAGTTCACCCACTCCTCGCCCTCGTCGTACAGGTGGATGTTCCGTAGACCGTATTTGTCCACAACCACCTGCTTGTGTTTGTTCGCTACCTCGCCGCGTCGCGCGTCGACCACAACGGTGCGATTGTGACAGCCGTAGATTTTGTCTTTGCAATAGCCGTCGTCGAGAAGCGTGGCGATGACGCCGTCGAGCTGCCACGGCGTAGTCGAGCAGGCCGGATAAAAATAGTGCCAACTGATGTTAATTTTGAGGGCGGTCTCGTTTTCGGGGGGTAAGAACTGCCGATAGTTCACGCGCCGCATCAGGCACTTGTAATCGTCGATCACTGTGGCCGGAGTCGTTTTCAATACGGAAACACGAGCTCGCACCATAACCCTCTTTCCTGCTTTGAAACATCGTGACCCACCTGGCGGCCTCGCTTTTGTGTTCTCCTTCTGAAACTAGGAGCACGTGACTTGCCGGTCGTAGGACGGAGTAAAGCACCAAGGGCGCTGCGGAACCAATCGGAAAGTGTCTGATTATACGCAGGGGTGCGTGACGTGGCTCAGCCCCCTCTAATCGGGGAAGGACTTTCACCCTTACATCAGGATAGGTGGCCTCTGTCGCAGGTCTCAGAATTGCACTATCTCCACAGGAAGAAGGAGACAAAGCTATGTCCAAAGCACTAGCCGTTTGCTGTTTGGCACTGTCGTTTGCGTTCGTTGTTTCCGCGAGCGATTGGGACAAGAGGACGGTGGTCACTCTTCATGATCCACTGATCGTGGCCGGCGTACCAGTAGTAACCCTGGAACCCGGAACCTACGTGATGCGGTTATTGGACTCGCCCTCGAACCGCCACATCGTTCAGATCTTCAACGAGCGTGAAGACAAGCTCTTCACCACAGTTCTGGCGATTCCGAATTACCGCCTGGAACCGAAAGACAAAACTGGATTCGCTTTTTGGGAGACGCCTGCCGGCAATCCGAACGCTTTACGCGCCTGGTTCTACCCAGGAGACAACTTCGGCCAGGAGTTCGTTTATCCGAAAGGTCTGGCTGCCAAGATTGCCCAAGAAGCCGGCACCACAGTAATCGCTACACCAGCCCAGACCGAGGCTGAACTCAAATCCGCTCCGCTAGCCGAGATCAACAAAGCGGGAGAAGAGAAGCCAGTCCCCGAGGAAGAGATCGCAGCTCTTGCCCCAGGTCTTCCTCCATTGACCCTGGCGCCACCGTTAGAACCGACGCCGATCAGTTTGCCCAAGACTGCTAGCCCGATCTTTGCTATCGGCTTGGCAGGATTACTCGCGCTCATGGCGGGTGTAACGCTGCGATTTGCGGCAACTCGCGCCACGAATCACTAAGCCAGCGTTGACCATGCGAATCCGAATGAAATTCGGTATAAGACCACTGCTTCTTCATTGGGCGGCAGACTTGCTGATGCTCCTGGGCATTGCAGGCCTGTTGCTCTTTGCCTGGTCATTTCTAGACGGCACTTACTACCAGTATGCGCAAAAGCTCCAATTCGAACAGCAGGTAGCCAGCCCTGAGGTTGAGGGCACGGGCACTGCAATCGCGAAAACGACAGGTCTTCCTGAGCCTCGTCCGCAACCTGAGATTTCATTCAGGTTTCTGCCGAAGCCATCAAAGCCGCGGGGCTTGGACCCCCTGCTGATCGGCGAACTGGACGTGCCTCGCGTGGGCCTGAGCGTGATGGTGCGGGAGGGTATGGATGCCACGACTCTCCGCCGCGCCGTGGGGCACGTGCCATCGACGGCCTTGCCCGGACAGGTGGGAAACTTCGTTGTGATCGCGCATCGAGACACATTCTTCCGGCGCTTGCGCGAATTGGAGAAGGGCGATACAGTACGGATCGTCACCACTCGGGGCCGTTTCATCTATACGGTGGAATCCCTAGAGGTAGTGGAACCGGAGGGTATTAGCTTGATCGCGCCGCCATCGGAAGCCATCGCCACGCTAATCACTTGCTTCCCGTTTAATTACGTTGGGCCTGCGCCGAGGCGTTTCGTCGCAAGGGCTCGTCTGAAGGAGGCCTTCTGATTGATGCCGGAAGTATCGCCAGCCCAGAGCACTTTAAAGCGCCTGATCGAGGCCGAAGATGAGGCCCGAGAAATCCTAAAGGCAGCCGAAGAGCGCGCCCAGAGCGTCCTCGCAAATGCTCGCGAGCAGGCCGAGCAATCTGTTGACGCCGTTCGCGAAGAGGCGGCCAGTGTGTTGCGATCCCGCTCGGAAGCAGCCGAAACCCAGGCCGCCATCCAGATGAAGCAGCGGGTGGACCAAGCGGAGGCGCAAGCCCACGAAATCGAACGCCGAGCCAAGCGTAACTCTGCTCAAGCGGTCGAAATGGTGATGGACTGGGTGACTTTCAAGGGCAAATAGCTTGAGCCTGTTTTCTTACGCGGCGGCCCAGGGATATATCCGAGCAAGGCTGTCCCGGCTGCTGGATGATGCGGCGTGGAGCCGCCTGCTGGAGTCCGGCAAGTCGGTTTCTCCGGCCTCGCATCAGAGTGCAGTGGCATTGCTCGGCGAAGTAGCCGACTCCGGACGCGCTTTGGTGCGCTTTCTGCCGCCGGGCGCGGCGGAATTGGTCGGCTGGTACAACCGGCGCTTCGAGATTGAGAACCTTAAGACCGTTTTGCGCGCTGTCCACTACGGATTAGATCCGTCGAGCGCTCGCGCTTCGCTCGTTCCTCTCCGTGCCACGGGCTGGCGTTGGGACCTGTTGATGGAAGCCGGATCGATCACTGCCGTCATCGATCGAATTGGCGAATCGCCGTATGCCAGGCCGCTCGAAAACGCCATGGAGCGCTATCAGCAGGATCGCCGATTGTTCTACCTGGAAATCGCTCTCGATCTTTTCTATTTCCAGAAACTGGTCCGGCTCATCGAATCCCAAAGCGGAAAGGACGCTGCGGACGCGCGGCGATTCCTAGGCCGCTCCATAGCGGTCCAAAACCTGCTCTGGGCTTATCGTTACCGTATCTATGGGCGGATGACTCCGGAGGAAATCATCAACTACACCTTGCATCACGCGTTCAACGCCGGACTGGACACCGTTCGGCGCGTGGCACTCGGCTCGCCGCTGGACGTGGAAGCCGCGCGGATGGGCTTTCGCCTCACGCCGGGGATCTCTGACGTCGAGGGGTTGACTGAGATCGAAGTCCTAGCCGAGCGGGAGAGGTTCCGTTACGCCAAAGCTGCCGTCCGGAGGCCTTTGTTTCAGCTACGCGGCGCTCTGGCCTACCTTTGGTTGCTCGAAGCCGAAGTGCGCGATCTTACGGTGATTGCAGAAGGAAAATTTGCCGGCCTGTCCAGTGGGGAAATCGGCCGGCGATTGGTGCGAGCGGCATGAGCATGCTCGCACCCGAGCCGATGCTCGAAACCAATCTCTTCATTCTGGAGCCGGACCTAGAAGTCGTGACGAACGCTCTGGCGCGAATGGAGGCTTTGCACTTGGAAGATGCCGTACCGGAGGGCTGGGCTGCCTCCCCTGAATGGACCGAGCTGGCAAACCGCTACAGTGGCCTGACTGCACGCTTGAGCGACCTGCTGGGCGCGCTACGGTGCGAGACCGCCACGGATTCGGAGCCGGACAGGGACTTGCGTCCGACCCAGGACTGGCGCGACATAGACGTGCATCTGTTGGCTTTGGAAACCCGAGTTCAATCCTGGCAGCGGCGGCTTAAAGAAACCGAACAGGAGCGAGAGAAGCTCGCCCTCGCTGAGTCTCAGGTTGAACTGCTGCTGCCTCTTGATGTTCCGGTGGAAGATTTGCGTGGCTTGCAGTATCAGACCGTCACGGTCGGAATCATGCCAGCTGGGAATGTTCCGCGTGTCGCCGAAGCGCTGTTCCAGATTCCCTTCGTTCTGATTCCGCTTCAAGTCCAGAAAGATCGGGCGTTGGTGCTCGCGGCCTGTTCCACCGATAACGCGGCGATCCTGGACCGCGCCCTCAAGAGCGCATTTTTTGAACCCATTTCGCTGCCGCCGGAAGCTCTGGGCCGGCCCGGGCAAGCGCTCGCCGCGCTCAAGCTCAAAGCTCGCCAGATGCAGGAGCGTTCGAACGGCCTGGACGATGAACGCCGCAAGCTTGCTTCCGAGCTGTCGGGGGAACTCACCAGCCTGTGGCGCCGCGCAACGGCCTGCGGAAAACTTGCCGAAGCAATACGGCGTTTTCCCAAACATGGCGAGGTCTTTCTGATTTCAGGCTGGGTGCCGGCCAGCGATCTGGACCGCGTGAGGAAAGCCGTTGAAAGCGCCGCGGGCCACCCCATCGCGATGGAGGTCGTCAAGGCCGATGCCAATCGCCAGAGCGTTCCCACTCTGGTTCGAACTCCGCGCTGGCTGCGGCCTTTCGAAGAGCTGGTCACCACCTTCGGGATCTCTTCCTACAACGAGCTGGATCCCACCCTGATCGTCACCGTGAGCTTCCTCATCATGTATGGCATGATGTTTGGCGATCTGGGACACGGCTTGCTGCTGTTCCTTACCGGATTGTGGCTGCGTAGCCGAAAGCTGGATCTGGGAATCCTGATTGCTTCCGCCGGAGCCAGCGGCATGCTGTTCGGTCTGCTCTACGGCGCCGCTTTTGGTCGCCAGATCATGCGTGCGGCGTGGCTGCAGCCGCTGGAAGGCATCTGGACTGTGCTGCTCACCTCCGTTGCAGGCGGCGTGGTACTGCTCAATATCGGTTTCGCAATGAACCTGGTGAACGCCTGGCGATCCAGGGACTGGCCGCGTTTGTTCCTCGAAAAGAACGGCATCGCCGGGATCGCCTTGTACTGGGCGTTGTTAGGCGGTGGACTGGGCGTCGGCTTCGGAAGACTGCCGGCGCGCGTGTTGCTTGTGATCCCGGTGCTCTGCGCCGTGCTCTGGATTCACGAGCCGTTGGCCAAGTGGATCTGGCATCGCCCTGCCCCTGGGATGGGCGAAGCATTGGTCACTGGTTTTTTCGAACTGTTCGAAAGCGTCACCGGATACGCTAGCAACAGCCTCTCATTTATCCGATTGGGCGCATTCGCGGTGGCGCATGAGGGCCTTTCCGGATTGGTGGTGAGCTATTCTAAGGGACGCTGGGGGTGGCTGGTGCTACTCCTTGGCACGCTGCTCGTTGTCGGGTTCGAGGGCGTGATCGTGGGCATACAGGCGCTGCGCCTGGAATACTACGAGTTCTTTGGACGATTCTTTCAGGGCAGAGGGCGCCCGTTTGTGCCGCTCTCACTTCAAACGGGAGGACGACATGCGGTCTTGGGTGTTCGGGCTTGAAGGATTGAACGTACTCTTAGTGGTGCTCGTGCTCTTGGTCCTGGCACAACCCACGCTTGCTCAGGAGACCGCGGGAGCGGTTGCCACCGCCAGTTCGCAGAACCGTTATCTTGGCGCCGCGATCGCCACCGGCCTCGCGGCCATAGGATCGGGGATTGCCGTCGGCATCGCAGGCGCCGCTGCGATCGGAGCGATCGCGGAGAAACCCGAGTTGCTCGGTCGGACACTGATCTTTGTTGGTCTGGCCGAAGGCATCGTGATCTATGGCTTGATCGTTTCCTTCATCATACTGAGAGGCTGAAGGCCGTTCCAAAAAAAGAGAGGCTGAAGGCCGTTCCAAAAAAGAGAGGCTGAAGGCCGTTCCAAAAAAAGAGAGGCTGATGTGCCAGGTCAAAGGATCGTCGTAATTGGGGACGAAGATGCTGTTTTCGGTTTAGGCCTGATCGGCCTGGAAGGGCGAGCGGTGGCCAGCGTCGAGCAAGCACGCGTGGCCATTCGCAAGGCCTTGTCCGATCCGGACACCGCGCTCGTTCTGCTGACGGAAAACTGGTCGGCAGCGCGGCCTGACACAATGGAGCAGTCCGGCGCTTTGGTAGTCGAAATCCCAGGGCCAGGGCCGGCCGAGCCATCGCTCGCGCTCGAGGCACGGATCGAGCAAGCCCTGGGCGTTCGTTTGGAGCACTAGATGGCGGCAATCCTCGGAGATCCGGAAGCGCTGGCCGCGGACGTTGGCAAACGCGCGCACCATCGTGCAGTCGAGATCGCCGAAGAAGCGGGCCGCCGCGCCGCCGCTATTCTGGAGGGCGCCAAGGACGAGAGCGAGTCGATCCGGAAACAATCCGCTGAGGCAGCGGAACGCCAGTTGGCGGCCCTCACCAGAAGAAATTCCGCCCGCGCCGACTTGGAAGCCCAGCGTTGCTTCGTCGTATTGCGGGAGGCACCGATCGAGCGAGTCTGGCAGACTGCCGAGGAACAATTGCGTGGCTTGGTGCGGCAACCAATCTATCTGGACGTTCTCAAGCGCTGCGCGCTCGCGGCCGCGCGCGAACTGGGAGCGAGTGAGCTAGTCCTCGCCGCCGACCCGGCGGGTCATGAGTTACTCTCGCAGGAAGTTTTAAGCCTGTGGTCGAAAGAGGCCGGCGTCAAGTTCTTGCTCGCCGACCAGCCTGCTGCCACGTGGGGAGGGCTGCTGGCTTCGAGCGGGCGCTGCCGCTTCGACGCGACCTTTCCCACACAATTCGCCTTGGCGAAGGAGACACTGCGCGAGCAGGTCTTCCACATCTTGTCGCAGGAAGCTCGATGAGCGATTCCTCAGCCGGCTCATTGATCCGCGCCGGTTCACTGACCTGGATCAGCGGCCCCGTGGTCCGAGCGCGCGTCACCGATCCGCTCAGCGTGCTCGAACAAGTTCAAGTGGGAGAAGCGCGTCTGGCCGGCGAAGTAATTGCGCTGGCGCACGACATTGCGACGATTCAAGTTTACGAGGAGACCAATGGCCTTCGGCCGGGCGAACCATTGTTTGGAACGGGTGCGCCGCTTTCGGCATCCCTTGGCCCAGGATTGCTCTCCAATACCTACGACGGTCTGCAGCGGCCTCTCGAAGCAGTGCGCGATCAGCAGGGAATCTATCTGCGGCGCGGCTCGCAGGCCAATGCACTTCCGTCCAAGAACTGGAAATTCACGCCTCGGGCCCAATCCGGCGACTTGCTTCAAGCCGGTAGTTTATTAGGGACAGTTCAAGAAACTCCCCTGATCGAACATCGAATCTTGGTGCCGTTTGGCGTCAAAGGACGGCTAATCGACCTCGCGCCAGAAGGCCAGTACCCTCTCGACCACTTGATCGCAACGGTCGACGACTCCGCAAGCAACCGCCATTCCATCACCATGCTGAAGCGCTGGCCCATACGCTCCGCGCGCTCCGTCCAAAGACGCCTGGAGCCATCCAAGCCCCTGATCACCGGTCAGCGCGTGCTGGACACGTTCGCGCCCCTGGCCAAGGGCGGAACCGCGGCCATGCCCGGACCGTTTGGGGCCGGCAAGACCATTCTGCAACACGCGCTTGCCAAATGGTGCGACGCCGACGTGATCATTTACGTGGGCTGCGGGGAGCGCGGCAACGAAATGGCCGAAGTGCTGGACGAGTTCCCACGACTTCTGGATCCATCCAGCGGCCGGCCCCTCATGGAGCGCACGGTCCTGATCGCCAATACGTCGAACATGCCCGTGGCTGCGCGCGAGGCCAGCATCTACTTAGCCACCACCATCGCCGAGTATTATCGCGACCAAGGCTACGATGTCGCGCTCATGGCCGACTCCACCAGCCGCTGGGCCGAAGCTCTGCGTGAGATCGCCGGACGCTTGGAAGAGATGCCCGCCGAAGAAGGCTTCCCCGCGTACTTGCCGAGCCGTATCGCCGCATTTTATGAGCGAGCAGGGCGCGTCCAAACGTTAGGAGGGGCGGAAGGCTCGGTCACTATCGTGGGCGCGATCAGCCCGCAAGGCGGCGACTTCACCGAGCCGGTCACTCAACACACCCAGCGATACACGCGGGCCTTTTGGGCGCTGGACCGCGCTCTCGCCAACGCGCGCCACTATCCCGCGATCAATTGGCAGACCAGCTACAGCCTTTACTCCGATGATGTCGCGTCCTGGTGGGCAAAGGAAACCGCACCCGATTGGCGGGCGCTTCGAGACGCAGCGGCGCAAATCCTGGAGCAAGCCGCGCGGCTGGAGCAACTGGTGCGATTGGTGGGAGCACAAGCCCTGCCGGATCGCCAGCGCTGGATCCTGGACGCCGCCCGACTCTTGAAAGAAGGTTTTCTGCAACAAAGCGCCTTGCATCCCGTAGATGCCTATTGTGTCCCGGCGAAACAAGTGGCGCTGTTGCGGCTTTTCGTCGAGCTTTACCAAGCAGGCCAGCAGGTGATCGAATCGGGAGCGACGCTGGCGCGCGTGCGCCAGCTTTTGGACGTTCGGCGGCTGGTGCAAATGAAGGAGACTGTGCCTAACGATCAGGTGGATCAGATCGCACATCTGCTGGACGAATTGAAGGCGTCTCTGAACGCGCTGGTTCCTATGGAGCTGAAAATCTGATGCGCGAATACGTCGGTGCGGATCGTATCGAAGGGCCAATTGTGGTGGCCGAAGGCTACGGCAAAGCGGCCTATGGAGAACTGGTGGAGGTACACGCAGCCGATGGCGTCCGGCTGGGACAGGTGCTCACCACCGGCGAGGATGTCGTCGTGGCTGAGCTGTGGAGCGAAACCGCCGGTCTGCATCCCCACGAGCTCCTGTTGCGGTTTCGCGGTGAGACGTTCCATACCGGCGTCTCGCGCGAGATGCTGGGACGCGTCTTCGATGGGCTCGGCCGGCCAAGAGACGGATTGCCGCCGCCGATGGCTGAAACCCGAATGGACATGCATGGCGCTCCGCTGAACCCCACCGCGCGTGCGTATCCGCAGGATTTCATCGAGACCGGCATCTCCGCTATCGACGGCATGAACACGGTGGTGCGGGGACAAAAGCTCCCGATATTCTCCGGCGCCGGACTCCCGCATAACGAGCTCGCCGCGCAGATCGCGTTGCAGGCGCGGATTGCCGACGAGTCGGAAACGCTGGCGGTCATATTTGTAGCGCTCGGCGTTTCGCACGATACCGCGGCGTACTTCCAGCAGAGATTTGAAGAATCCGGACTCCTCGCGCGCACCGCCGTTTTCTTGAATCTGGCCGACGAATCTCCCCTAGAGCGCATGGTGACGCCGCGCGTGGCGCTTAGCCTCGCCGAGTTCCTGGCCTTCGAGCACGGCTATCAGGTTCTGGTGTTGATGACCGACATGACGAATTACGCGGAGGCTTTGCGCGAGATCTCGTCACGACGCAGTGAGGTTCCGGGGCGCAAGGCATATCCGGGCTATCTCTATTCGGATCTCGCGGAGATCTTCGAACGCTGCGGTCGCGTGCACGGCCGGCCTGGATCCGTGACGCAGATCCCGATCCTCTCTATGCCCGGCGACGACATCACGCATCCGGTGCCGGACTTGACCGGCTATATCACCGAGGGCCAGATCGTTCTCAGCCGAGCACTTCATCGGGAGGGCATTTATCCGCCGATCGATGTGCTGCCATCGCTTTCGCGCCTCATGAAGAATGGAATCGGCGAGCATCACACTCGGGGCGATCATCCCAGTTGGGCAGCGCAACTATACGCTTCGTATGCGCGAGTGCAGGAGATCCGCGCCATCTCGGTTATCATCGGCGAAACCGCCCTCACTCCCGTCGATCGCGCCTACCTGGAGTTCGGGCGTCAGTTTGAGCGCCGATTCCTGGCGCAATCCGCCAACCAGGGCCGCTCCATTGTAGAGACGCTGAACACGGGTTGGGAGGTTCTCTCTCTGCTCCCGTCGAGCGAACTGACGCGCATCAACGAAAAAGACCTCCATAGCCATTACTCCGGAAAGCTGGAAGGACCGGTAACTCATGATTGATCCCGATCAACTGCCGCCGACCCGGGCCGTGCTCCTCGATCTGCGCCGCGAGTTGGAGCAAGCCGTCCAGGGCCACGCCATCCTGGAGCGTAAGCGGGAGACGTTATTGCGCGAGCTCTGGGACCTGTTCAGCGAGGTGAAGCACACTGAGCGCGATGTTCGCGAACGCTTCGCATTGGCCTACAAGGTGCAGCGGGAAGCACGTTTGGTGATGGGAATGGATGCCATGCGCTTCGCCGGACTGGCGCCGGCCGCGAAAACAGAATACTCGGTCGAGGTGCGCAGCGTCATGGGGGTGGCTCTGCCGTTGGTCACGATGCAAGTGGAGCCGTTGCCGTTCCCCTACAGCCCAGCCGGAATCAGTGCGATCTTCGACGAACTTAGGACCAGGTGGATCGAAGCAGGCCAGATCCTCGGTTCGTGGACCGAGATCAGCGGTTCGGTGTGGAGGGTAGCCGCGGAACTGGAACAAACCCAGCGCCGCGTCAACGCGCTCGAAAATCTGTTGATTCCGAAATACCAGGCAGCCATCCAGCGCATTCAGGTTGTTTTGGATGAACAAGAGCGCGAAAGTTTCATGCGCACCAAGCGCGTGAAGGAACGGCGGGATCGCTGAAAGTGGAACCTCTGTTTCGACATATTCTTGTCCCCATTGATGGATCGGAGCCATCTCTCGAAGCCGTTCAAATGGCCCTGCGCATCCTCGAACTTTGCCCGGCTTGCAAGATGACCGTGCTGTACGTAATCGACAAACTGGTTCTCAACGAGCTTGTCCGCTTTAGCAAACGCGATGAAAAAGAGGTCGAGGCGGAGCTGGAAGAACAGGGACGGCGCTATCTGGAGCTTGCTCGGAAGTCCGCCAAAGGCCAGGGTGTGACCGTGCAGTCGGAGACTCGTAGAGGCGATCCATTCGAAGAGGTGATTGCCGCGGCCAATGACCATGGCGCCGACTTGATCGTGATGGGGCACACCGGGCGGCGCGGAACCAGCCGGGTGCTGATCGGTTCGGTCACCCAGCGCGTTCTCGACTATGCTCCTTGCCCGGTTCTGGTCATGAAGTAAGGCGGCGAACGTGCTTTGGTCTTTCTGGAATGACGGTCCCACTCGAGGTCGATTTCTGGAACATGCCGCCGGACGTCACCATCGACGCAGCGGCTCAAAACGAGGCGCGCTCGCTGGAGACCGACAGTCCCATCACCAGTTGCCGTGTCACGGTGACGCCGTGGGAGAACTCGTATGCCGTTCAAATAGTGGTTCTTGCAGGCTCATGCTGCGCTTTGAGGGGGATTCCCACTGGTCCCGCATGCTGCGGCACGCCTTCTGCGAGGCGGATGTAGACTTTCTTGTTGAAAAGCATTCATCGTACTCTCTCCTCATTTCCTGTTGGAGCCCTTCGTCATTGATCAAAGCACCTGGAGTGCCACCTGCGGAATCTCTCGACTGGCTCGCGACGTGCAACCTAACATTGCAGCGGCTATCAACGCTGACCGGTCAAAAGGGGGGCACAAATGCCCAATTGGAAATATTTGCTGCTGATTCTCCTGGTCCTACTAGCGATTACGATTCCACTGGCATAGAAGTTTAGGTAGCAGGTACACGGTTTTCGATGAGATGGAGGTCCCTCCACGGATGTCCGTCGATCGCGTCGCCGCGAATCAAGGCTCAGTCGCCCATGAACACCCGGCGGCAAGAACCGCCGGATGAGCTCCGGTGTGATGTCCACCGTGCGGGTGACACGGTCCCTTCCAACCTTGTGAAACTCCGCGGAAGAAATCGTTTTGAAGCGCCGCCGTAGCCCGGTCACTCTTTTGATTTCCCGCAAGGTAGTCCGGCCCGTTGGACCCGGCTCCGTATAATGGATTTTGATGAGTGGCTTGCATCAGTTTCGGTCCCGCCCTATTGGATTGCCTTTGAGCGGCGGCATCGCCTGCGTTTTGCCGTCGGAAGCATGCCGGGCGATGGGTGCGGACTTCATCATCGGCTCCGATGTTTGGGAAGTCAGCTCTGGTTATGTGCCCGGCACTGTGACAGTCGAGCGAATGATTTTGGCCGGGGAGAACGCCACTCGCCTGGCGCTCGACCGGTTCACAGCGCAGGCTGCCTGATTCGGTTCCACACGTTGCCCTACACTCCGGAAGGAAATGTTTCCGCCGGTTCGCCGATGCCCCATTCCGACGTTGGCTCCAGCGGCTCAACGGCTCGCGTCTGGTCGACGTGGATGACTGCATCAAATTGATCCGACAGGCGCGCGTGGAAATAGTGGCTGGCGAGCTCAGACTCCGGAAGATAGATGACGCCGATGGCCCGCTCCCACATGGTCTCGCTCAGTCCCTTGGAGACCGGCGTTCCCCGCGGAAGCGTGAGCAGAAACGACGGGATTCCCGATTCATGGAACAGCGCCTCGTAGCTGCCGGGCATTGCCGGGCGAACTCTTTTCCGCTCCGCTGCCCCGCCCCAATTGGAAGCGGCTGTGACCGTCCCCGTGCACGTAGTAAAACCGATCAAAACCGCTTCACGGCCGTGCCTTTCGCGGACCAGTTGGCCGACATTCCATTCGCCTAATCGGCCCATCTCGGTGGCGCGCGCGTCGCCCAGGTGCGAGTTATGCGCCCACAATATGACCTTAGGCCGCTGCCCTTGCAGGGCAAAGTGTTCCACCAGCGAATCCAGCGTCTCCGTCATATGGGCGTCACGGAGATTCCAGGACGATACACGCCCTCGAAACATCGTGCGGTAGTATTGTTCGGCGTTCTTCACCAGCCGGGCATTTTGTTCGGCATAGAAAAAATCGTCAGCTGCAATGCGCCCGTCGCGCCGCGCGTATTGAGCGGCTCGCCGTTGCAGGTCGATGAGTTGATTGATCACTTCCGCCTCGCACGTGTGGCTCAAGCCGAGCCCGGCAGCGTACCCGTACTCCTGCGGATCCTCCCCGAAGCGTTCGAAACAAGCGTAACGCCGGCGGGCCCGCTCAGCACCCTCCGGATCCACTTTATCCAGGTAATTTAGAACTTCCTCGATCGAGGCGTGCAAGCTGTAAAGATCCAGCCCGTAGATGCCCGTCTTTCGGCCGCTGGAGGGAAGCGAGTCGTTGTACGAGCGGAGCCAACCGACGAAATCCAGCACGTCCGCATTGCGCCACATCCATGCTGGAAACCTTCTGAACCCGCTCAGCGCTTCGGCGGCGTCCGCATAGCCGCTGGCTCCGCGAACATAACGATTCACGCGATAAGCATCCGGCCAATCCGCCTCCACCGCGACCACGGTAAAGCCTTTTTCCTGAATCAGGCGTTTGGTGATCTGAGCGCGATGCCGATAGAATTCGTGGGTTCCATGCGATGCTTCGCCGAGTAGGACGAAACGTGCATCGCCAATGAATTCGAGCAGCCGGTCATAGTCCGTGGCGCTTCCTACCAAAGGGGAGGCGGCATCGCGGACCAAATCCGTAACGATGGGCAGAGTCGCATCGATCATTTCGGTCACCTTCCCCTAGATCGAGAGCAACTTACGAGCCAAATGGCACAACAACTGCATACTTGATTTGGAATGATGCAGAACGTCGAAATTGCTCGCCGTTTGGAAGAGGTGGCCGATCTTCTCGAAGCTCAGCGGGCCAATCCGTTCCGTGTCCAGGCGTATCGCCGGGCCGCGGCGGGTGTTCGGCATTTACGGAAGCCTCTGACTGCGATCTGGCAGGAGCAAGGCGATTCGGGCATGCGCGCCGTGACCGGAGTCGGCGAACGCCTGGCTGCCGCGCTTCGGAGCTTGGTCACCACCGGCCGCTTGCCGATGCTGGATCGATTGCGCGGCGAAACGGACCCTGTGGCGCTGCTCGAATCGGTCCCGGGAATCGGAACTGCTCTGGCTGAGCGTCTCCATCGAGAGTTGGGCATCGACTCACTGGCGGATTTGGAGGCGGCCGCCCACGACGGACGCTTGGCCGACATCGGTGGCATTGGCAAGAAGAAACTCGCGGGGATCATCGACACGCTGTCGATGCGCTTGGGCAGAGTGCGTCAAGCTGGATACGTCCACGAGCCAGACGAGCCGTCGGTGGGAGAACTACTCGATGTAGACCGCGAGTATCGTGCGAAATCCGACGCCGGTGAACTGCCTCTCATTGCCCCGCGGCGCTTTAACCCAAGCGGCGTAGCATGGCTACCGATCCTCCACACGCATCGTGGGGAACGCAATTACACCGCGCTCTATTCCAATACCGCTCGCGCGCACGAACTTGGACGCATCCGCGACTGGGTAGTCCTCTACTATGACGGCGGATTCGATGAACGCCAAGCCACAGTAATAACATCTCACCGAGGCGTTCTGGCCGGCAAGCGCATCGTTCGAGGCCGGGAGCAAGAATGTCATCGGTATTACCAGCCGGAGCTCACGCCATGGCCAGCGCCGGATCCACAGCCCGCATCTTCAACCAGCCAGGCTAATAGCCGCACAAATTGTTGTTTGTAGCCTTTGGCCAAGCCTTGCTGATCTCTGGTGTTTGGCCGATGATAGCCTTATTTCACTTGTACCGATTCGATGTACTTCGTGAGGTTGTTGGCTCAAAAGAATGGAGGCAAGTTCCCGGCTATGCGCGTGATGGGTTCGATACAGGATGGGACTCAGAACGTTCACGGGTCCAAAGAAATGCCGGTCTGGGGGCCGATCTTCTCATCAATTGGTATTGGTTACTCAAACCGTGGCATCGTGAAATTGCGGGTCAGCAAGGTTAGGTCGGTAGGCTGCTGTTTGAGCGCTGGAGCTGCCGGGCCACTGCCTTTTGCGTCCACCCCGTGACAGGATGCACAATATGCCTTAAACATTTCCTTCCCTGAACCGGCTGAGGTCGGGCTTACCGGAACTTCCTTGATCTTAGGTGCGGTTTGCTGGGCTGGCAGCAGAACCGAGCTCAGTAGAAACGCGACCAAAATTGCAATTCGCATTTCGTCCCTCCTTTAACGGCGCACCGTACGCGCCAGGTTCCCTGCATGTCAACCGCCAGCCTGAGCAGTCGAAGTAGCGCTTTGGGCTTTCACGATACGCTTTACTGCCTGTTTGTAGCATCCCCAAGAATTCCTTCTCCAAGCATTTGGGAGCGTCCGCGATCGGGGCACCCTCTACTACGACGGCCGATTCGATGAACGGCAAGCCACCGTGATCACATCTCACCGAGGCGTTCTGGCTGGCAAGCGCATCGTTCGAGGCCGGGAGCAAGAATCCAGCGGCATTACCAACCGGAACTCATGCCATTGCCGGCGCCAGTTGCGCAGTCCGTATCTTGAACTTCTTATCCAGCACGGCAAGTTTCTCCATGATCCCGGTATATTCTAGTTCCGACATCGGCAGCATGGCCGTTCCTATAAACCCTTGCCGGCGCATGTCAATGGCTTTATCGGAAACGTGCTCACGAACCCTGTTCCAGAAAGGATGGGCGAATCCATCGATCGGCTCCGTCAGCTTGCCGTTGTGGACGCAGAATCCGGCGCAACTTACGATGGGCGGTCCATCAAAGTAGCTGATGCCCGTGTTGAGCGTGACTGGCATCAACGGCATTTGGTGAGAGCCGCGCATGCAACCGGCTACGAAATGGCCGATCGCAAAGGGCGCTAGCACCTCGCCGGTGGCAGGGAAACCCTTCTTGACGCGCACCAGCATGACGGGATCGTCTTTGCCAGTGTACTTGCCTGCAATGTTATGGAGGCGAGAAGTTGCGACTGCTACGGACTGTTCGCCGCTCGCGCGCGACCAGACCGATTCGACCACGTAGCGCTCCGGGTCGCGCAGCAGCGCCGCAATATCGTACAGATCTTCCGGCGCGTTCAATTCGATCACGCGATCACCCTCGGTGTTGTTCACATCCATGATGACGAACCGGAACCCTCGAGACATCCCGGGTGACAAAATAAGCCCCGGCGTGTTCATCACATCGGCGAACGCCAAGTAGAGCGGCAGATTATACGCGCCAGGATCGGTCTTGTCGGCCGCGAAGAACAGAAATGGCTCGTTCGGGCGCTCTTCGATTTCCATCTCCGCAACAGCCGGCCCCATTCCCTTCACGTTTCCAGAAAAGGAATCCTTGAGAAGGTCCTGCCCTGCTCCATAGAGCCCTTCTTCCCGCGCCTCTCTCGTACCAGCGAGAAAGGCGTCCCAGGCAAGTTTGTGAATCTTCTCGTCACCTTCTCCCCGCCTGTGCGTCATCAGAATCGCAATGTCGTCGCCGGTGTGGCTGATGTAATGGTCCAGGAGCAGACCGGGCGCCCGGTCGCGAATATATGCCTCCACCGTTTCTCGCAGCCGCTTGGATGGGGCCACGTGGCCGCCGATTGAGCCAATGTCGGCTTTGATCACACTTAGGGTAAGTTTCATGACTGCACCTCGCAGAATAAGCAGTGCAACCCATATTCCGTGGCATTCGGCATGCACCAAAGTGGTTATCGAGGAACAATACTATGCCAGCCAAGCAGTTCCAGTTTCGAGCGGAAGCGCGGCAAAGCATTTTGCGCGGCGCCAATGTTTTGGCGGACGCAGTGCGGGTCACACTAGGGCCGAAGTCCAAGTGTGTGTTGATTGAGAAGAAGTTCGGCCGGCCGATTGTCTGCGATGATGGCGTCACTATCGCTAAAGAAGTCGAGCTCAAGGATCCGGAAGAGAACCTCGGCGCGCAAATGATTCGAGAGGCGGCAGAGCGGACCGGAGAGGCGGTCGGCGACGGGACAACCACATCCACTCTGCTCGCGCACGCCATTCTGACCGAAGGAGTTCGCAACGTGGCTGCGGGCGCAAGCGCGGTCGATTTGAAGCGCGGACTAACGCGCGGCCTGAAAGCGGCGGTCGATTCACTTCGGAGCTTATCCCGCCCTGTTACCAGTAAGCGTGAAAAGGCGCAGGTGGCTGCGATTTCTGCGCACAATAACTCAGTCATCGGCGATATGGTGGCCGAAGCGGTCGAGAAGGTCGGGGCGGAAGGCGCCATCACCGTGGAAGAATCCAAGACCACCGAAACCGTGCTCGAGATTGTCGAAGGCATGCAGTTCGACCGCGGCTTTATCTCGCCTTATTTTGTGACTGACCCCGAAGCAATGAAGGCCGCCCTGGACGATCCGCTGATCCTGCTGCACGAAAAGAAGATTAGCAATATGAAGGATTTGCTGCCGCTGCTGGAGCAAGTGGTGCAGGCCAGTAAACCCTTGCTCATCATTTCCGATGACTTCGAGGCAGAGGCGTTGGCCACTTTAGTCTTGAACAAAATCCGCGGAACATTGCCGTGCGCGGCTGTAAAAGCTCCAGGGTTTGGCGACCGGCGCAAGGCGATGCTGCAAGATATCGCCATTCTGACCGGCGGTCAGCTCATCGCCGAAGAGCTGGGCATCAAGCTCGAAAACGTGACCATGGAGCAGCTCGGCAAAGCCAAGCGCGTGGTGATGGACAAAGATACGACGACCATCGTCGGCGGGGCTGGAGAGAAATCAGCGATCGATGGCCGTTGCCGCGAGCTGCGCAAGCAGATTGAGGAGACCACCTCCGACTACGACAAGGAAAAATTGCAGGAGCGGCTGGCGAAGTTGACGGGCGGAGTTGCCGTCATTCGTGTGGGCGCGCCCTCGGAGTCCGAGGCCAAGAAGCTGAAGGAAGCTTTCGAGGACGCCATCAGCGCCACGAAAGCGGCCATCGCCGAAGGAGTGCTGCCAGGGGCCGGATTGGCTTTACTGCGCGCGATCGATGCCGTAGATGCTGAGGAAGCCAAGGCCGAAGAGGACGAAAAGACCGGTTTGCGGATTCTCAAAAGAGCGCTCGAGGCACCCACGCGTCAAATCGCCGAGAACTCGGCGCTGGACGGCGGCGTGGTGGTGGATCGCATGCGATCTGGCAAGCAAAACTACGGCCTGGATGCTTCCACCTGTAAATACGTCGATTTGATCGAGGCCGGCATCATCGACGCCACCAAAGTCGTCCGCGTGGCGCTTGAAAACGCCGTTTCGGTTGCCAGCACGTTACTGCTAACCGAGGCTACGCTCACCGAAGAACGCGAGAAGAAGCCGGAGCGAACCCCGGCGCCGGAGTACGCGGAATAGCTGGCTCTCGCTTCACATTGGCACACGGAGGCGATGCGAGAGGTTCCGCAGGTACGTGCGCCCTCGACGGGCTCCTTCAAGAATCTTTTCTCGGTCACCCGTCCCCGCGATCTCCAGGATGAACGTACCGTTGAAATGCAGATCGTTGAGGAGCGCCAGCAATGCCGCCCAATTGATTGTGCCCTCTCCAGGGGGAAGGTGATCGTCATAGTGACGGTGGTTGTCGCTGGCATGCACCATCCAGAGATGACCGGACAGCTTGTGAACCACGGAAAGCAGATCTTCTCCGAGGTGCGCGTGCCCCGTATCAAGGCAAATGCCAACTTTAAACGAATCCAGAGCGCCTAGAATCCACAAAAGGTCTCGAATCCGGCCGGCGAAAAGATGCGGGAGCATGTTCTCCAATACCAGACCGACGCCCAGGTGGCGGCAGTGAGTATAGGTCTGGTTCAGAACGTCGACGGCATGCTGAAGGCGCCAGAAACGCTCGTGGTCTGGCAGCTTTGAGTTTTCAGGCCCGGGATGGACGACGAAGTACCGGACTTTCAGAATCGCGGCCGCTTCTGCCGCCTTGAACAACTCGTTCCGCGCGAAATCGCGAGCCTGGCGATCCGGCGAGGTGATGTCGATACTGTCCGCAAAAGGGGCATGGAACGAGTAGGTTTCCAGGCCGAGGTCGTCTATTAAACTAGCCGCGCGCTTGACTCGATCCACGTCATGGTAGTCGAGGTGCGCGGGAGCGGAACAGATCTCGATCCGGCTGAATCCAGAATTCCGGATATCTTCGAGACATTCGAAAATACTCGTTTGCCAAAAACAACCCGTCGAAATGCCCATCGCCCAGTCGCTCATCTGTGCCTCCTCCTCTCAAGCAACATGTCGCGATATAGGATGAGGTTGGAAGAACAGTCCGGAATCATGCAGTATCCTTTCTCCTGGTGTGAAAGGCAGTTGAAATCAATCAGTTTGTCGAGGCCAGTAGCAATCATCCCGGCAAACAGACGGGTATAGAAAATCGCCCGATTGCAGGGTTCGAGCCGGTCCCAAGTGTTACCCCAATCGCAATCCTTAGAGTAACTTGCGCAGATCCGGTGAGCGATGGAAGAGGGACTCCAACCGATCGCTGTTAGCACTCGCACTATGTGCTGAAGCGCCGCTGGCTTGAGAAGCCAATCGTTCGGGTTTTCCAGAAGAAATTGCGCGCACGGTGGCGCTTCCGGTATGGGAATTGAACAATTGGGAAGCGAAGCGTCCTCGCGGAGCTGCATATAGAACTGATCGTGAAAGATTGCGAGTTCAGAATGTTCGTAGTTGTCCAGCAGTTCTTCCATTGCTTCCGACTGATCCGGGATTCCCGCCGAGACGCGCCTGGCAATTTCAAGAACCGCATCGGGATCGCGCATCGCGGTGATCGCTTGTGCCGGCGACATATCAGAGAGCGGGATCTCGAAGATCGGCAATAAGCGGCGGACTTCAGCTTCCCCGAACATCCATTCGAATTGCCTGGGTTTCAGGTAAGCGCTGAACGGAATACGGACATGCCGCGTGTGCAAAGCATCGCCGTACTCGGAAAGATCGAAAGAGATGATTTCGCGCCCATAGGTGCCGGGCCCAACTTCGATAGCCGCGGGTTGGACTGACAGCGTGCATGTTTGCATTGAGGCTTCCAGCACATCATGGCCGACAAACTCCATGATCCGCCCAAGCCCGGCAAATGCTCGCCCTAGATCCGGATCGACGTTCAGTCCGATAGGAACGGAGGCTTGGGCATATTTGGCTCTCAAGCTCGATGGCACATGACCTAGCACGACTAAGCGACTAAACGCTTTTGAATTGCGGCGAGTTGCCCACAGCAGGTGGAAGCCTCGCCCGCTGACCAGTGTCAATGGAGCGATGCCGGCTTTTCCGAGGATTTGTAGCGTTGCATCGAGTACTGGCTGCTGCAATTGAAAAGCTCGCGCGGGATCTCGCCAGGGTGCGAAGGGGTAGTCAAAATTGTGGTATTCGAGATCGATATCCGCGATTAGAGACTGTGTATCCCAGAGCGCGCGGTCCACCTCCAGAGCGCCTTCCAGGTACTCAATCAGGTCGGTGGGAGGTGACTGTACGTGATAGTCGGAATAGCCGTCCGTGCCAGCAATATACAGCGCGGTCGCATGTTTCAGATCCGCTCCGCCCAGGAACTCATACATGCGCTTGCGGACGTCCGAGTCTTGGTAATATCGCCGGAGCAAGCCGGATAATTCCGCGCTGCTCGTTTGCGGGACTGCTGCGCAGTATTCCGCCATAAGCACTTCCATCCCAGGGAAGGCACGTCGGTGCCCTAATTGCGTCTGGCGCGAAAAATGCCTAATCAGGCTTAGAGGATCCGATGCCATCGGCAATTCAAGAACGCAAGCCTTCAGATCCAGTGTCGGTAAAGCAGGCTCGCAGCCTGAGCGAATTGCCTCAGTTCTTTGGCCGGATCGCGCAGTATCGCGACGAATTCATCATCCACGACGATGGTTTTCGAGGCTTCACCTTCGGATACCAGGACGTTGCTAGCTTGGCCAGATCTTTTGTCGCGCGCCTTCGGGCGAACGGCATAAAAAAGGGCCACGCCGTCATGATCTGGTCCGAAAGCCGGCCCGGCTGGATCGCAGCGCTATGGGCCTGCCTGCTGGAAGGTGTCATCGTCGTCCCGCTGGAACCGCAATCGTCCCCCGAACTATTTCGCAAGCTTGTGCAGAAGGTACGGCCGAGTTTGGTGTTGTTCGGAGATCGCGTCCCGAACGTTCCGTCCACGAGCGAACTCCCAGCCTGGCGGCTGTCGGAAATCGAGCACGTAGGAGAACCCGCCAATCTGGAGCCAGTTCCGCTCTATGCCGATGACGTCGCCGAAATCGTCTTCACTTCGGGCACTACTGCCGAGCCGAAAGGCGTCATCATCACTCATCGCAACCTGGCCGCACAGCTCCGGCCGATTGAGGATGAGATCGCGCCCTACCGAAAATACGTCCGCCCTTTCGCTCCCTTGCGTATTCTCAATCTTCTACCGATGAGCCATTTGTTCGGCCAATCGCTCGCGACCTTTGTTCCGCCACTGATTCCTGCTTCTGTCGTGTTCATCACCGGCACCAGCCCGCACGAGATCGCGCGGCAAATTCGGCGTCGCCGCGTTTGTGTACTCGTCTCGGTACCCAAAGTCCTGGAAGTCTTGCGCGACTTCGTCCTGCATCGCTTCCCCGAAGCTGCCGACACAACCAATTCCTCCCGAGCTTGGCCTCTCCGCTGGTGGCGATTTCGCGCGATCCATCGAATGTTCGGCTGGAAGTTCTGCTGCCTTGTTTCCGGAGGCGCGCCGCTGCCCCCCGATCTGGAGCAATTCTGGACGAACCTCGGATTCGTGGTGGTCCAAGGCTATGGCCTCACCGAGACGGCGCCGGTCATCAGCTTTAGCCACCCCTTTCATGTTCGGCATGGAACCGTGGGCACACCACTTACCGGCGTGGATCTGAGGATCGCCGAAGACGGTGAAGTCCTGGTCCGAGGCGAGAGCGTAACTCCGGGATATTTCGAAGCTCCGCAGCAGACATCCGAGGCATTTCGAGAGGGCTGGCTTCACACTGGCGACTACGGCGAGCGGGACAACGAAGGCAATCTCGTCATTCGCGGACGCAAGAAGGAGATCATCGTCACGCCCGAGGGGTTGAAGGTGTTTCCCGAGGATGTCGAGGCCGTGCTGAACCGGCTGCCCGGAGTTCGAGATTCCGCGGTAATCGGCACGAATCGTGTACATGCGGTGCTCCTCTTGAATCGTGGCGCCGATGCGGATGAGATTGTGCGCCTAGCGAACGCAAAGCTAGAGGAGCATCAGAAGATTCGCTCCGTTTCTGTTTGGCCCGGAGCGGAGTTGCCGCGCACGGGGACCACGAGCAAGCTGCGGCGGGCGGTGATCGCGGACATCGTCCAACAGGGCGCTGGACAACCGGTATCGAAGCCAGGAACGGATCTCACCGGCTTGATCGAAAAATATGCGCCGGGACGAACGATCAGGCCTGACACCACCATCGAAGAACTCGGCCTCAGCTCGCTCGATCGCGTGGAGCTCATGATGGATCTGGAAGAGAAGCTCGGTGCAACCGTAGATGAGCGCGCCTTCGCCTCAGTAATAAAAGTGGCCGATCTGGCTAGCCCTCTGCCGCTGGCGGAGGAAACAGCCTTCCCCTCCTACAATCGCAGCTGGATCGCAAAACTGATCCGCGGCATCTGCCTCGAGGCCATCCTTCTTCCCATTGCTGGGATGATCGCTCGGCGCAAGGTTTCTGGGCTGGAGAACCTGACTTCGCTTCATGGTCCTGTCATCTTTGCAGCAAATCACCAAAGTCACTTCGATACGCCGATCATCCTGGCGAGCCTGCCTCCCCGGTGGCGACGCCGGATCGCGCCTGCCATGTGGAAGGAATATTTCGACGCGCACTTCCATCCCGAGCACCACTTGCGCCTCGAACACTGGACGAACAGCTTCTTATATTGGCTGATCGCGCTCCTCTTCAATGGATTCCCGATCCCACAAACCGAGGCGGGCGCGGGCGAGTCCATCCGCTACATGGGCGAATTGGTAGAGGAGGGCTGGTCGATCTTGATCTTCCCTGAAGGCGAACGCACTGCCAAAGGCGAAATCGGGCGATTCTTTCCGGGTGTAGGAATGATCTCCTCGCATTTGCATCTTCAGGTTGTACCGATTCGCCTACGCGGGTTCGATCGCGTGCTTCCACGCAATGCCAAGTGGCCGCATCCGGGTCGGGTCGAAGTCAGTTTTGGAGCACCCATCCCACTCCAGGGCGACTCGTACCCGGCGCTGGCACGGCGAGTCGAGGAAGCGGTTCGAAATTTGTAAATCCCATGCGCACATCCGCCCTATTCACGGATCTGTACGAGTTGACGATGGCGCAGGCATACGCGACCGAGCACATGCATCAGACGGCTGTCTTTGAATTGGCGTTCCGCAAAATGCCCGCGAACCGCAACTACCTCGTCGCAGCCGGCATCGGCGACGTTCTGGACTTTCTCGCGAACTTTCATTTTGGGGATGAAGAACTGAAGTACTTGCGACAGAGTGGCGAGTTCAGCGAAGATTTTCTCTCGCGGCTCAAGGATCTTCGATTCACTGGGGATGTTTATGGCTTACCCGAAGGAACGCTGGTCTTTCCAAACGAGCCAATCGTTCAGGTGATTGCTCCCATCCTGGAAGCACAACTGATGGAGACCTATGTATTGAACCAGATCCATTTTCAGAGCCTCGCCGTCGCCAAAGCGGCGCGAGTGGTGGAAGCCGCGAAGGGCCGCGACGTTGTGGATTTCGGTTCACGCCGCGCCCACGGGACCGACGCGGCGGTTAAGGTTGCCCGAGCAACCTACCTTGCGGGCGGCGCAGGGACTTCGAATGTCCTGGCCGGTCAAATGTACGGGATTCCTGTTTTCGGCACCATGGCCCATAGCTACGTGCAGGCGCATGACAGCGAGGCCAGATCGTTCGAGGCGTTCGCGGCCATGTATCCGCAGACCACGCTCCTTGTAGACACCTATGACACGCTTGAGGGAGTCCGCAAGGTCGTCGATCTCAGCCGCAAGCTGGGTGACAAGTTCCGCGTGCGCGCGGTGCGCCTCGATTCCGGCGATCTCGGTGGGCTCGCCTCGGAAGCGCGCAAACTTCTGGATGAAGCCGGCCTACAAGATGTGACGATCTTCGCATCCAGCAGTCTGGATGAATACGAGATCCAGAAGCTCATGAATTCCGGCGCGCCCATCGACGCGTTTGGCGTCGGAACCAAACTAGCGGTAATGGAAGACGCCTCCCATCTCGATATGGCGTACAAGCTGGTCGAATACGGCGGCAAGGGCCGGCTGAAGCTTTCCACCAGCAAAGTGCTCCATCCCGGCCGGAAGCAGATTTTTCGACGAGTCGAAAACGCGCGCATGATAGGCGATGTGATTGGGAGGTATGACGAACCGCTGTCAGGCGAGCCGCTGTTGCAGCCTGTTATGCGACGCGGCGTTTCGACCACGCGTATTGATCTTGCGGAATCGCGGTGCCGATTCCAGCACGAACTGGTTCGCCTGCCGGACCAGCTTCGGGCGATCGAACCTTCGCCCGTTCCCTACCCGGTCAGTTTCAGCACGCGCTTAGACCACGATCTCGATCGCCTTCGATCAGGGCTCGCGCGCGGCACGTGAAGTGCAGATATCTTGTTAAAGCCCAATAACAGGAGGCCCAATGTTACTCCCCGTTCAAGTAACTTTCCGAAATATTGAAGATCATGCCGGACTCGATGACTACGTTCAAAAGGAAGCCGCGAAGCTCGAGCGCTTCTACAGCCGGATTGGCAGTTGCCGCGTAGTTGTGGAGCGCCCGCAGCGTGCCACGTCGAGCAAGCTCTTTCACGTGCGCATCGATCTTGGAGTGCCCAATGAAGAGCTGGTGGTGAAGCATGTCCCCAGCCTGCACGGGACTCTCGAAGACCTGCAGACTCAGAAATCGAGGCGCGAAGCGAAATCAGTTCTCGTGCACAAGAATCCAAAGCGGGCAATTCACGAAGCATTTCAAGAGATGGGCCGGCAGCTTCAAGATTATGCGCGCCGACAGGAAGGTGCCGTGAAGTCAAAGCAGGCAATGCAGGAAGCAGTCGTCAAGGAGATCCTGCCGACTGAGGGTTATGGTTTTCTCGAGACGGATGATGGCCGCGCGGTCTATTTCCACCAAGCGAGTGTGCTTAATGGCCGTTTCCCGGAACTACGCATAGGAACGAGAGTGAAATTCGCTGAAGAGCAGGGCTACAAAGGGCCGCAGGCCAGTACGGTCAAGGTAATCCACCCGCGCAAACAGGCTCGATCAGCCGCTGCAGTCAGCTTGCTTCCCGCGAATTCCGCTCGTAAATAGCCACTTACCTTCGCTGCTCTTCGGCCTGCGCAATATCGAACTCGGCCCGTGGCACTTCAAATTTGTTACAGTCTGGGCAGACGATCTCCACCGCCTCTTTGCCTTAATCGACAAAGTGCCACTTCGCCTGTGCTCCGCAGTGAGAACAATGCGTCTCGGTTGAATCTTGCCGTTGGTTGTTCATCTTGACACCTATGTGTGTGCCTTGGAGCAAATCAACGACCGTTTACCCGATTAGGACTTCGCGGCAGAGCATAATTCCTTCGCAAGGAGCGGTGCGATCGGGAGCATAACAAGATAGTCGGCACACGCCCGCGACAAGCGGAACTGAGGCCGCGCAGAAGATCCTTCTCACGTCCAGACCGACCTCAAAGATGGTTCACTAAGGTTTGACATCTCGCATTGCGACAGGCAGGAGTTCCGTATTCCCGAATCTACGATCTGCGATCGACGCATGCTACACGGCTCAGTTCAGGTCGCGTTGCGGATGAGTGGGTCACCCAGTTGCTTCGGCAGGGAGGTGCGAAGGTTTTTAAGAAGTATCCGCAGATGAAGCGGGAGGCACTGCAGAAGCTCAACCGAATGGCGAACGAAAGCCACGCTAGTTTTGACACGGACAGAACCAACTGAAGGGTTTTGTCACGGTTCGGCCACGGTTGGGAGTGCGGCGAGTTCGGGAGTGGTTTAGGATCAATGAAGAGGCACACGCGGGCGCGTAGCTCAGGTGGATAGAGCACCTGCCTTCTAAGCAGGTGGTCGCTGGTTCGAGTCCAGCCGCGCCTACCAACCAACCCCGCATAAACCCTTCAAAGCACGAGGAGCACTGCGGGGAAGCGGGTTGCCCGGTCTGCGGTGAATACCCGCCTAGACCCAAGTGGTGCAGTCTCTGTTGAACAAACTCGAAGATCTCTTCCCCCAGGCCGAGGTAGTTTCGGCGAGGCGACGCTTATCGTCGTTGGCACCGCGGTTCTGACCGCAACCGTTGGAGCGGCCGTTTCCCTATCGTTGCTGCGTCCACACCCGCTCGAAATATTACGGCGTCGATGGCGTAAGGACTGACCGCCGGCACCTCTCGTTAAATCCTCTATTTTTGGTGAGCGCGGTAGGAATCGAACCTACAACCTACTGATTAAGAGTCGCGGAAACACGCCTGTTCTGGGTTGCGCGTGGTTGCTCACAATTGTGAGAACTGTCTGTATTTATTGGCTTTAGGGAATTCCGAGCTTACTCACCCGTGCTCACCGAATATCGCCATTTTGAAGGAGAGTCCCTGTGAAAGTCCCTGTAGCAGTTCGGCACCTCCCTTGGTTCCAAATCTTACTTCCCGCTGACCGCCATTCGCAAGGCGCGCGGGTTGACGCAGGCCGAGCTCGCCAAAGCCGCCAGATCGACGCAATGCGCCATTTCCTACTATGAAACGACGACGGGATCCGGCCCGCTTCCGCCGTGATTGCCCCGGGTCAAGGCGATGAAGGTCTCCGCCGACGAACTGCTCGACTAAAAACCGCCCAAGAACGAGCGCGCCTCCGGCGGCCCCGAGACCCGCCGCCTGTGGAAGAGATTTCAGATGATGTCCGCGCTCCCGGAAAAAGACCAGTCGCGCCGTGATCCGCCTCATCAACTCGCTCGTCTCGCTTAGCGCCAGGCACCGCCTCCGCATGCTCTGCTGGCTTGCCAACACGCGGCCATTCGCATCGTATTGCAGGTAAGTCATCGCCGTAGCAGGCTGGCTCCCTAGCGCGGAGGTGGATCCACAAGAGGTTGGGACCGGTTAGCCTCGGCATTTGCTGCATTTCATTGCTCGTACCAGCGCAGAGGGCGCGCGAAGAGAACTACCTCTCCGGGCGAAGCGGTGACCGTACCGGTGAGCTTGCCGTGCTTACCACACGTGTTCATAGCAACAACGCCGCGCTCACGAATTTCCGATGTCCTGAACGTGCATTTCCAATATGGCGAACAGTGCCAAATGGTGTGCGACGCGTCCCTAACATTTATCCAGTCGACGACCGGCGCCGGCAGGTGAAAGATCGCGACGCCCTCCGAGTCGGTTGTGCCCTCCAACAAGGACCTTTCGTCGCGACCGAGAAAGGCCCAAATGGGCTGGCCTGGCATGGGCTGACCACTGCTCGAGTTAATGAGACGCACGCGAATATCCTCGGCAAAGCAGGAACACGGGAATCCGCAGGCACCCAGCGCGAGCGCAACAAATAGCAGTGAAGACACGGGGAGTTTGCAAATCATTTTCTACAAGCACCCTAAGTTGATAGAGCACACCCATGTAGTCCTCGTATTCGAGTTCGTCGCGTCTGCCTGTCGCTGCGTGTTGAACATTAGACTCGGAATCCACTCAAAAATCCAGTGGAGGGGATCGGCCGGCCCAAAGTTGTCGTAATGGGCCTGCACTCCAGTGGGATCCTGAACAACGTGTCCAGCATCCACAGTGCCTAAGTTCCAAAACCCCAGGTAATACGATTGGTTACCTGCGTGAACCATAGTGATGGGATCCTTGAATCCGTCTTCCGACGCCTGGTCGACGTTCAGATCGTTAGTGGGTAGCTGGACGTTGTATGTCGAGCCCACATATCGGACGACGACCGCTGTCCATTGGTTCGGGTCTAAAGTCGTTGTGGCGTACTGAGCGGCTAGAAGAAATGCGCGATAGACCTGATTTTCCTGTGCCGAAGGATCTGCGACAGCGGGAGCCGCGCGATAGTAGCCACTTGTGCCATCCGCGTAGGCTCCAAACCGATAATAGGCGATCTTGCTGCTGCCGGCGCTTGCCCAGCCCGCGCAAACGTCGTTAGGGCACTCAACTACAGCCTCATGGAGCAAGGCGATATCGTTACACGGGGTTTCGAAACCCTCAAGGGTGCACGTAGCAAGACCGTTCGGATCGATCGACGCGAGTGGGGAATTATTGACATAGGCATATGCATTCCAAGTCTGCGGATTGCGTATGTTAGTTCCAACGTTGCCGCGATCCGGGCTTGTGAATCTTCCCTGGAGAGCGCTGAAATATCGAGCGCCAAAGTAGTCCGAGAGATCGCTCTCAGTTCCTTCTCGTTCTTTGCCGGTGAACTTCTGCGTCAACGGCGTCGCAGGCGATGTGAAACAAGTCGCCGAGCGGCCGTCGGTACCGCTGAGGATTTCCTCACCGAATGGTAGGAAGTCATAGCATCGCTCCGGATTGCCACTAGAATCCGTCACCAGGCGCGTCGAGCCGAGATGATCCACGCTCACATACTTGGTCCCTGAATCGGTCGGCGTTCCGTACTCAGCTACCAACTGGCCCATGGCGTCGTAAACGTAACTCGTCGTTGCTCCGCCCATGGTCTTCGTCACACGTCGACCATCTCCATCATAGACATACGACGCGGTGGCGCCGCTGAGCTTGCTCGCCGTCATCCGGTTCTCGGCGTCGTAGGTAAACCCGTAGCCGCCGATGGCCGTCTGGTTGCCTGCGCCGTCATACGTGGCTCCCTGGTAGGTCATTTGGTTCGATCCGTTAAAGTTCGTCGGCACCGTGGGCGTAAAGGAGTTCAAGCCCAAAGTTGAATTTGAATTCGAGGTCACGAATCCGTTGGCCCAGGGATCGTAGCCGAAGGTCCGCCACCAGTTCCCGGCGCTGGCTGCACAGGCCACCGCGGTGGATGGGTTCTCGTTGGCGCACGCGATTCGATTCAGGCTGTCGTAAGCGTAGCTCTGGACCCAGGATTGGCTGCCTCGGGTGATCGTCTGGCTTAGCACGTTGCCATTGTTGTTCGTGGTCCCGTAGTTGAACCCGAGCGACATGATGCTGCCCACCTGAATAGCCGACATCTGCAGACGGGTATTCGTCATATCCGTTTCCGACAGGCTGTTTCCCATGGTGTTGGTCGTCTTGGATGTGCCGCTGTTCAGAGTGTACGTCAAGTTGGCGTACGTAGGAGCGCCAGTACCTACGCCCTGCACCTTGCTCACGCGCCCTGCCGAATCGTAGCAGCTCTGCACCGTGCGGAGGCTTGGGTAAACCTCGTTTTCCAAACTTTGGGCATTGTAGGTGTAGCTGAAATTATAGGTTTGGTTGGTTCCAATGCTCTGCTGGCTTGCCAACACACGACCCATCGCGTCGTATTGAACATAAGTCGTGGCCGTCGCCGGAAGACTCCCCAAAGCCGCAGTCGAAACCTGGCTCAGGCGGCCGATGTAGTAGTTCGGCGATGAGCTGCCGGGTTCGTTCTTATCATAGGTGTAGGTGACTGGCGCCGTTACGCCATCCGAATAGCTCTTGTTCGTAAGCCTGTTCAGCGCGTCGTAGGTGTAAGTGGTCGTGATTCCGTTGGCAATTTTCGTTTTCAGATTGCCATTGCCGTCGTAGAGCGTATATTGCACCGTGCCGTTCTCCGGATTGGTGGCCGATGTAAGCCGGCTGAGGCCGTCATAGGCGAATATGCGGTTGCGTGACGACTGGCTGGTGGTGACGTTGGTCAGGTTGTCAAGCACATCGTAAGTGTAGTTGGTGGTGTAGTCGGCGGTCGTGTAGTTCTGGCCGCTCACCGAGCTGGGCCCTTGGGCCAACACCTGCGCCAAGCGGCCGAGGCCATCGTTGTAAGTGGTGCGCTGATTGCCGGCTGGATCGGTGACCAGCGTTTGATCGTAGGACCCTGAGCTGGAATAAGCCGAATGAGTGACGGCATTGTCAGGCGTGGTCACGTTCAGCACGCGGTTGAGAACATCGTAGGTGGTTGTGGTCAACGCGGGCGATCCGGATTCGTAGGGATTCGATGCCTGGTAACCGCGGCCCATGGCGTCATAGGTTGTGGTTGTGGTGATCGGGCCGTTCGGCCCCTGGACTTGTGAGCTCGTTTTGCGGCCGAGGCCGTCATAGAAGACCTCGCTCGCGACGGAGTTGCCTGCGTTGCACGAGTTTAAGCTACTCGTGGTCGATACGGACACGCTGCTGGGTGCCACGCTAATTTTTCGAGTTCTTGGGGCGGTCGTCGGATCTTTCAAACAAGTATCACCCGAAGATTCTCGCCACTCTCTATTAGTCTTTTATTTTGAGTGGTGAGCGCGGTAGGAATCGAACCTACAACCTACTGATTAAGAGTCAGTTGCTCTGCCAGTTGAGCTACGCGCCCGATTCGGAAATGGCTCCAAGGGGGGCCGGCACTTCGTATGCAACATCCGCGCCAGCTTTAAAATTGTAGCATTGCGGGCGGTGGAGTGTCTTTCATTGATTGATGTCGCGATCGGCCGGAGCAAACGAAGCCGCTGCGATTTGCGCGATATCCAGCAGCTTGGGCGGCGTGGCCGACACTCCCGGCAGCGCATCGCGAAACATGGTGTTACAGAAGGGGCAGGCCGCTGCCACTACACTCGCGCCCGTCGCCGCCAATTGCTCGGCTCGTTCCACGCTGATGCGCTTGCCCTGCTCTTCTCCCAGGAATGCCAACCCGCCGCCCGCGCCGCAGCAAAACGAGCGCTCGCGCGAGCGCTCGGGGTCGATCAGCGTTCCGAAGCGGCCAATCACATCGCGAGGCGCGTCGTAAACATTGCGGTATCGGCCCAAATAGCAAGGATCGTGATATACGATCTTCTCGCCGGCGCCGGTTCGGGTTGGCAATTGGTCCAAATGCCGGGCTAGAAACTCGCTGTGATGTTCTATGGGCGGGGCTTGGCCGTACTCGGCAGCATATTCAGACCAGTCCGTGCCGATGGTTCGAACGCAATGCGGGCAAATGGAAACGATGCGCTTCACGCGAGCGTCGCGCAGCGTCTCCAGATTGCTTTCGGCAAGTTGGCCAAAGGCCAGATCGTTCCCTAAGCGCCGGGCCGGATCGCCGGTGCACTTTTCCTTGCGCAACACCCCGAAGCTTACGTTTAATCCGCGGAAGACCTGCACCAGCGACGCAATGATTTCCCTGCCCCGCGGATCGTATGCGCCCATGCAGCCCAGCCACAGACAATAGTCCTGCGTGCCATCGAAGATCGGCAGTTCCTGCTTTTGAACAAATTTGTCGCGCTCGCTGGAGGAAAAGCCGAGCGCGTTGCCGTTGCGCTCCAAGTTCAAAAATAGTTTGGTCCCGTAATCGTCCTCCCACTTGCCGGTGTTCACCGCGCCGCGCCTGAGCCCGATGATCATCGGCAGATGCTGAACTCCTACTGGGCACTGAAATTCGCACGATCCGCAAGTAGTGCATTGGAACACGGCTTCCTGGGACAAATGCACGCCCAGTAGAGGCTCTTCGCTCGACGGTCCGAATTCATTTAAATATCCGCGAAATCCGAGCGCAATTTCCTTGGGATTTAGAATTTTTCCGGTATTGGTGGCCGGGCAATGTTCCGAACATCGCCCGCACTCGACGCAGGTGAAGGCCTGCAGCGCGATCAGCTGGGTAACGTCCTTGCCGGTGTCGAGACCGAAGTCGTCGTCGCCCGAGAGCGGCGGGATTTTGCTGAACGCGTCGCGCTTCAGGAAGACAGTGACGGGGCTCAGCGCCAGATGCAGATGCTTGGTATGAGGGATCAGCGGGAGGAACGCCAGGATGGTCAGCGTATGCGCCCACCACAGCAGCCGGCTCGCTTCCCAGCCGGGAACGAACGTCGCAAGATAGGTGATCATCAGCAGGAAAATCAGCAGCCCGATGACGCCCGATTCCGGAGACAGCGGCCCCAGCCATTTCGGCCGGATCACAAATCGGCGAAAGGTCAGTCCAGCAATCGAGACAGCCACGGCGATCGCGAAGAACGCCGCGAAGGCGAAGTACAGGCGCCCAAAAATGCCCATCCGATCCAGAAACCCAATCTGGACACCTGCGGCGAAATGGTTGATGGTAACCAACGCGAATACGCAAAATCCCCAGAACACCAACGCGTGCGCGATGCCTGGCAGCGGCCGCTGGGCGATCACCTTGCCTTGCAGCATCACTTCCCAAATGAAATCGGCGGCACGGCGGCCTACCGGTTGGAGATGAAAATCGGAATCTTTCTTAGAGCTCCGGACAATCCGCCAGACCTTGCGGAACCGCCGCCAGAAGCCCAAGACGGACGCCGCCAACAGAACGAGGAACAGAGCCGATTCCGGCCAGGACAATTGGGGCGCCAACACCCGAGTGTAGCGCAGGCATTCCAGAGGCTAAAGGCAGCAATGCTACGCTACGATAGATCAATTGGGGGCAAAACGTTTGCGATTCATTATGTCTGGCGCCGCGGGTTTCATCGGCTCGCACCTGTGCGACCGTTTGATCGCCGAAGGGCATCAGGTAATCGGCTACGACAACTTCATGACCGGAGACGCTCGCAATCTTGAACAACTGAAGGGCAATCCGGCGTTTGAGTTTCGGGACTGGGATGTTTGCCAGCCCTTTGAAGTGGACGGTTCCGTGGACGGCGTCCTGCATCTGGCATCGCTCGCCAGTCCGAAAGATTACTTCGAGCACCCCATCGAGACTTTGGACGTCGGTTCAGCGGGCACGCGCAACATGCTGGAGGTCGCGCGCCGGCATCAAGCGCGTTTCATGGTCTCCTCGACATCGGAGTGTTATGGCGATCCGCTGGTGCATCCGCAAGTGGAGACTTACTGGGGCAATGTGAACCCGGTGGGCGTGCGCTCCTGCTACGACGAAAGCAAGCGCTACGCCGAGGCGCTGACGATGGCCTACCATCGGGTGCACGGCGTCCGTACCACTATCGCGCGCATCTTCAATACTTACGGCCCGCGCATGCAATTGAAGGACGGGCGCGTGGTGCCCGCGTTCATCGATCAGGCGTTACACGGCGAACCGATGACGGTGTTCGGCGACGGCACGCAAACGCGCAGCTTCTGTTATGTTCGCGACCTGGTGGATGGTCTTTACCGGCTGACCCTCTCCGACGAGCGCTATCCGGTGAATTTGGGAAATCCCCAGGAACTGACGATTCTGGAATTCGCCGAGCGCATCCGCCGGCTCACCGGAACCGTGGCCGAGCTCGAATTTAAGCCGCTTCCGCAGGACGATCCCAAGCGGCGGCAGCCGAACATCGCTAAGGCGAAAAAGGTGCTCGATTGGGAACCCAAGGTCAGTCTGGAAGATGGGCTTAGGGAGACGATCGAGTACTTCCAGAACCTGCCTGCACCGGTTCTGGCGCGCTAACGGCCGGCGCTACTTCCACCCAGACTTTCGCCGCGGCGGCTTTCCCCAGCTGCACCGGCTGCCCCGCGATGCGCAGCGTCAGCGTGTCGTCGTAATTGGAAGCCATCATGCGCACCAGGGCGCCGGGATGAATGCCGAGCCCGTGCAGATATTCAAGCAGCCGCTGGTCGCGTTCAAAGACGCTCACCACGATGGATTGCGAGGCGGCCGGCGCTTCATCGAGCGGACGCAGCCCCCGGTCGCGGCGATCCTGCGGAGTGTCGCCCTCCACGCGATTGCCGTGCGGGCACGCCTCGCCCGTGCCAAGTTTTTCGAGCAATCGCCGCTCGAAATCGGCCGAGACCGCGTGCTCCAGTTGCTCGGCTTCCTCGTGGACTTTGTACCACTCCATGCCGAAAATTTCGGTGAGCATGCGCTCGATCAAATAATGCCGGTGCAGCAGCCGGTTGGCGATGTCGCGCCCGGCCGGTGCAAGTGAAATTGTGCCGTCGCGGCCGGTGCGAATCAGCGCGTCGCGCTTCAGGCGCTTGATGGCCATGGTAACCGCGGGTGCCGAGACGTTCAGCCAGCGTGCCAGGGTGGCTGGAATTACAGGCTCGCCTTCGCTCTCGGCTTCGGCGATCGCCTTGAGGTAATTCTCCTTGGATACGGTGATTTTCACGCCAAATCAGATTGTATCGTCTTTGCGAGCGAGGCCTAGCGCAGGGCCGCATATAGAGCCTGCTTCCAGCGCGGCGCGTCAATGGCCCAATAGACTTTCGCGTTGGGCGCCCCGCCCACCAGCCCCGCCCACGTCGCCCGGTTGCGATCGTCGGCTGCCACTCCCAGCCGATCCACCACCGTCATGCCGCGCGTGAGCTCGAACGCTGTTTCAACATCCACATAATGCCGGCTTGATTCACAACCAATGGAAGGATCGAGTGCTATGGACATCGCCACCGGGTCAGGCAGCGAAATACCGTCCTCACCCGTCTGCGTGCGGTACGCCTTTCGCGCGGTGCTGTTCGATTCCACTGCGAAATGGGAAAGTTTGGTGCCGATTTTATCAATAAGCTCGATATCCGCCGGCGAAATAACAGCCGCGCCGCGGCAAAGCTGCCAACCGACCATTTCAATCGGCAACCCACCGCGGAACACCACGCGGGCGGCGTCTGGATCCACCCACATGTTGTATTCGGCGGCGGGCGTGACGTTGCCTTCGCAGCACGGCGCTCCGCCCATGATCACGCAGCGTCCGACGTTCGGAACCAGATCCGGCGCCTGAGCCAGCGCCAAGGCAATGTTGGTGAGAGGGCCAAGCGTTACAATCGTGAGCCCTGGATTGTTTCGGATCGTTGAGATGATCGCTTCCACGGCGTGCTGCTTTTCCGCTGATCGATGCGCCGTCGGATAGCCGTGATCTCCCAATCCGTCGGCGCCATGGAACCACTCAGCGGTGACGAGGGAGCGAGCCAGCGGCTTCTCACATCCCTGATACACGGGCACGCTCGCTCCGCAAAGTTCGGCGGTGTAGAGCGCGTTGCGAGTGGCCCGCTCAACCGGCACATTGCCCGCGACCGTCGTGATCGCAATCACCCGCGCGCTTTCCGAGCGCAGCGCCATGATCAACGCCACGGCGTCGTCGGATGCGGTGTCGGTGTCGATCAGAAAGGCGTCAGGCACGCCTCACAGAATAGCAAGCGACCTGTTACCAGGACCAGGCGGCGTGAACTATAGATCTTTAGCGTGCCCGAGACCTGAGATGATCCAACACCACCAAAGAATCACGGCAATTCCAATCAGGGCGGCAAGCAGAATAAGTGGATGTACTCGCCGAATTAACTTCACAGCCGTAAGTGTATCCGACCGAAAAAATCGATCAAGCAACTTCTAGCAGGCTACCAACGGACAGCTAAGAGCCGGCAGTTCGTCTCAATATTCCACCCCCATCAAAAACAACCCCCGTGCCGGCGCCGTCGGACCCGCTGGAATTCCGCACCCAGGCTCCAATCGCGCCTGGAATCCCGCGCGATCCACGTTTCCCTTCCCAACCTCCAGCAACACCCCCACGATATTCCGCACCATGTGCTTCAGGAATCCGCTGCCCGTGACGCGATAAATCAGACGATCCCCTTCCAAGTCATTTTTGGACAAGGTCAGCCGCGAGCAAAAGATGGTCCGCACTTTCGACAACTCCAATTCATCGCGCTCGTCCGAAGCAGCGAACGCCGTAAAATCATGCTCGCCCTCCAGGCTCGGCGCCGCGGCGATCATCTCGTCTACAGCGAGCGGATAGGGATGATGGTAAACATAGCGCCGCTCGAACGGAGAACAAATCTCACCACGAAAGATGCGATATTCGTAGGTCTTCCGCTTGGCCTGAAAGCGCGGATGAAAATCCGCCGCGGCCTCCTCCACGCTCAGGACCCGAATATCGCGCGGCAGCAGCCGGTTTACGGCACGGCGCAGATTGTCCACCGGGATCGGGTTCTCGATCGAAAACGCGGCCACCTGCCCGATGGCATGAACCCCCGCGTCCGTCCGGCCCGAGCCAGTCACCTGCACCGGCCCTCCCTCAATTCCCGAAATCACCTGTTCGAGCACGCCCTGGATGGTCGGGAGCCCCGGCTGCACCTGCCAGCCGTGATAGTCAGTTCCATCGTAGGTGATTTCGATTTTGATTCGCCGCATGAGTAACTCCGGTCGCTCGACACTCGCCAAATCTTATCGTGCTAACATCGTGACAAACGGAAATCCTTGGTTCTGTTTTCATTATCAATAACTTAAAGGCTCCGATGTGCCAGGTCGCCGCTCGGGGTGCGCCGCGATCTTGAAGGGCGATCATTTCCTAGTCGAGATTTGGAGGTTTGCTCAGATGCATTCTTGGCGTTTTCGATGGTTCATCTTACCGCTGCTGGCGGCCTTGGCGTGGGGACAGAACGCGGTCCGGATCGATCCCCCTCAGGGACGATTCCTGCAATTCACGCGCCGCTTTCGAGCGAGGCCGGTTCCCCCCGCCAACCTCGCCAATTCCAGCCGGCTCGAATCCCTGATGCACGCGGGCAATTTGTATTTATCGGCTCAGGATGCAATCGCTTTGGCCATTGAGAATAACCTGGACATTGAAGTTCAACGCTACGGCCCTTTATTGGCGCAGGAGGTGTTGCGGCGCGCCCGCGCGGGCGGCGCATTGCGCAACGTCGGTGTTGGCGTGGCGGCGGGACCATCCAGCGTCAGCCTGACCGGTGTTACGGTCACCAACATCGGGGCGGTCGGCGCGGCCGGCGAAGGCGTCAGCTCCGGTGGAGGCATCGTGACACAACTCGGGCCGCCCATTGCATCCTTCGACCCCACGCTCAGCATTTTGGGAAGCGCTGCTCATATCACCAGTCCGCAAAGCAACACCATCCTGACGGGAACCACCGCATTAATCCAGCAGGTCCGGACCTTCCAGGCGCAGTATCAGCAGAATTGGGATTTCGGCATGAGCGCCCAGTTCACCTACTACAACCAGTACACCAACGTAAACAGCCCCTTTTTTGACATCAATCCGTACACCAGCGGTTACTTGGATCTCCAAGTAACGCAGAACCTGTTGTACGGTTTCGGGTCCGCTGTGAACGGACGCAACATCCGCGTCCAGAAGAACAACATCAAGGTGACCAATCTGCAATTTCGATCGCAAGTGGCCACCACCGTTTCCGCGGTTCTCAATTTGTATTGGGACCTGGTCGAATTCTGGGACGACGTTCGTGCCCGGCAGCGCGAGCTGGCGGCCGCACAACAGCTTCTGGACAACAACCGCAAGCAGGTGGATGCGGGGA
>JBKQHJ010000062.1:0-3271 GCA_052148835.1 Bryobacteraceae bacterium | reverse complement strand
GGTTCTGCACAACCTGATTTTCGGGTGTGTGCTCGTCTTCCTGATCCAGTGGATTTTTCTCGGGAATCTTCGCAGCGCGCTCATCGTCGGAATCAACATTCCATTTGCCTTGTTCTTCGCCACGATCCTGCTGGTGATTCTGGGCGAAAGTGCCAACCTGCTTTCGGTGGGCGCTGTAGATTTCGGCATCATCGTGGACTCCGCCGTAATCCTCGTAGAGAACATCTTCCGAAATTTCCAGCGCAATCACGAAGAACGTCAGGAGCTACTAGATCGCCTGGCGAAAGGCGCCTGGGGGCCTGACCCAACGCAAACCCTGGATCCCGCAATGCCAGGGCATGGCTGGACGCACCGCCTGCGCTTGATCCTGATCAGCGCACTCCAGGTGGATAAGGCAGTTCTATTCTCTGCCCTCATCACGGTCGCTGGTTTCGTACCGCTGTTCACCATGCAGGGTGTCGAGGGTCAGATTTTCGGACCCATGGCGCGCACCTACGGCTACGCGCTCGCAGGGGCTTTGATCGCGACCTTCACGGTCACTCCGGTGATTGCTTCGTTTCTGCTCCCGGCGCGAGTGAAAGAAGTCGAGACGATCGTCGTCCGCACGTTGCACCGCTTGTACGATCCTGCCTTGCGTTTTGCTTTGTCCCATCGCGCTCTGGTCGTTGGAATCGAGTTGGCGATCTCTTTGGGGACCTTCTTCCTGATCGCTCCCCGTCTGGGCAGCGAATTTCTTCCCCACCTTGAAGAAGGCAACTTCTGGATTCGTGCTTCCATGCCTATCACGCTTTCCCTGGAGGATGGCGAGGCGGCCACGCACAAAATGCGCGAGATTCTCATGCGACATCCCGAAGTTCTCACAGTCGTCTCGCAGCACGGCCGGCCCGATGATGGCAGCGACGCTTCTCCATTCTCCAATGTCGAATTGTTTGCTCCTCTTAAGCCCTTTGACGAATGGCCCCGAGGCCTGGACAAAGAGAAACTCACCGAGCAGATTCAGACCGAGTTCAACAACGAACTGCCGGGGGTCATCTTTAATTTCTCCCAATACATCGAAGACAACATTGAAGAAGGGATCTCGGGCGTCAAAGGTGTGAATTCGGTCAAGATCGTCGGCCCGAATCTCGAAGTGCTAACAAAACTTGCCGAACAAGTTCGCGACCAGATGAGCCAGGTTCGGGGTGTTACCGATCTCGGCATCTTCCCCGTGCTCGGCCAGCCGAACTTGAATATCAAAGTCGATCGTGAGAAGGCCGCGCGCTATGGCCTGAATTCCGGTGACGTAAATTCGGTCATTCAGGCTGCGATGGGCGGAGCGGTAGCGAGCGAGGTCCTGGAAGGCGACCGGCAGTTCGATCTCGTAGTCCGTTACACGCCCGAATACCGCGACGGCATCGACAAGATTCGCAACATTAAGGTCGCGTACACAACCGCCAGCGGCGGCACTGCTTACATCCCTTTGAGCGAACTGGCCACCATCAGCCTCGATACCGGCGCGGCATGGATTTACCACGAGAGCGTGCAGCGTTTCATTCCGGTCAAGTTCAGCGTTCGCGGCCGCGACTTGGGCGGCACGGTCGAGGATGCACAACAGCGAATCACGAACAACGTGAAACTTCCCTCTGGGTACCACCTGATCTGGGCAGGCGAGTTCGGCGATCTTCAGGAAGCAAAAAAGCGTCTGGAGATCATTGTGCCGATCAGCTTCATTCTGATTGCCGGGGCACTCTACAGCTTGTTCAACAATTTCCGCGACTCCATTCTGGCGCTCGCGGGCATTCCTGACGCAATCGTCGGCGGCATCCTCGCACTCTACGTCTCCGGTCTCAACTTCAGCATCTCCGCAGCCATCGGTTTTGTTTCGCTGTTTGGCGTCTCGGTGATGGACGGAATCCTGATGATCACTTTCTACAATCAGGAGCGCGCACACGGCTTCGCGCCCGCTGATGCGATGTACCGTGCTGCCTCGACACGCATGCGGCCCCTGCTGATGACAGCTCTCTCGGCTTGCATTGGTCTCTTCCCCGCGGCAATTTCAACGGGGATCGGCAGCCAGGTGCAGCGCCCGCTCGCGACCGTAATCGTGGGCGGGATGTTAGTTGGCCCCGTGATGCTGCTCCTAGCCGTGCCTGCGCTGCGGATGATCTTCCTGGGCGGTGAAAATCACTTACCCGAACACCACTCGGAGGCCCCGGAATCACAATGAAGGTTTCTTGCCTTGTTCTCTTGGTGATCGGCGGCGCGCTAACGCTTGGTGCAAGTGATGCGACTGCGTCGAATCCAGCGCCACAGCAGTCACAAGCTGCCGTGAAAACACCCAGCGAGCATCCGATTGGCGTCACTTCTCTCGATAGTGCGAACCCACCAGCCAGCGCAGTGCGAGTTGGCAAACGCCG
This sequence comes from Bryobacteraceae bacterium, assembly GCA_052148835.1. Classification (GTDB taxonomy): domain Bacteria; phylum Acidobacteriota; class Terriglobia; order Bryobacterales; family Bryobacteraceae; genus Palsa-89. The sequence continues at coordinate 875 of JBKQHJ010000062.1, read as the reverse complement.
AGTCCAGCAGAGAAATGCAAAGGCGAATCACGTGCCATTCCCCTCCCGCGTGGCGAAAACTAATCGGCTCAAACACCTTACGAACGGCCAGGCGAAGTCTACGGCTGCAACTCCTCGCCTTCCGACTCAGTCCCGACTAAGCCAGTCCGCCGTGGATGCGAAAAAAGGATCGATCCAGAACATACCAGTGACCAGCGCTTCCGCTGTGCAGCGGCAAAGTATGTTCCCGTCCGCCTCTCGGTCGCTCGACAATCTGCGCCATCGCGGTCCCAACCCTGCGATGATCGGCGGACTCGGAACTTCAAAACCCGGCGGCACAGGAGCGATCAACGGAAGCCGGATGAGCCGCAAGCCCTAAGGAATAGATTTGATGATTCTGACTCGCAAATCGCGTCCCTCCCGAAGTTTACTAGCGACTTCGGCATTGCTCTTTACATTGCTCTTCACCTCCGCTTGCGTGGTCGGGCCGAAGTTCAAGAAGCCTGCCGCCCCCGATGTCAGCGGCTACACTCCGGCTCCGATCAAGACCACCACCGCCACGCCTAACGTTGCGGGCGGGGAAGCACAACATCTCGCTGAGGGCGGCGACATTCCCGGCGATTGGTGGACCTTGTTTCATTCCAGGCCGCTCAACGACTTGATCGAACGCGCCTTGAAAGCCAATCCCGATCTCAAGGCAGCGCAAGCGGCGTTGCTGGCTGCAAGGGAGAATGTGCTGGCACAGCGGGGCGCCTACTATCCGAGTGTGTCGGGCAGTTTCTCCGCGACGCGCGCCAAGACTTCCAACGAACTTTCGCCCGTGCCGAACGCCAGCGTTTTTCAGTACAGCCTCTTCACGCCGGAGGTCAGCGTTTCGTTCGTCCCGGATGTCTTCG
>JBKQHJ010000061.1:0-11757 GCA_052148835.1 Bryobacteraceae bacterium | reverse complement strand
TACTCCATTGGCCTGGGAAATCCCCTGAAACGCACTTGCGCCACCTGCCACAACGCGCAGATGACCGGCCAGGATCTTTCCGCCGGCTGGGTGGATGTCGGCACCACGAACTATCCCACCTGGACCGAGCCGCCGCTTTATAGCGAATCCCGGGAACTGCCAGTGTTCAAAATTACGTGCGCCAAAGACGCTCCCCCGCACCCTTACCTCGGTCGTGTGATCTATACGAGCGACCCCGGGCGCGCGCTGATTTCGGGCCGTTGCGTAGACGTCGGGTCCATCGTCATGCAGCAGTTTCGCGGGCTGGCAGCGCGTGCTCCCTACTTCTCGAACGGTTCCGCGAAGTCGCTTCGGGAGCTGGTGGATTTTTACGATCGCCGCTTCGACATGAAACTGTCGGAGCAGGAAAAACAAGATCTGATCAATTTTCTGGGGGTTCTCTGATGCGAGTGCTTCTGGCCTGGGTGATCACCCTGCCCGCTCTGGCACAGCACGTGAATTTTGTGGCCTGCCCGGTGGTCCGCGACACGAAGACTGTTCCGTGTTTTCTGGCCGAGTACCAGGGAGAAACCTATTTCCTGGGAATCCAGCAGGACATCACGGCTGATTTCTATCCGCCGCAATTGTTGCACCAAGCGCTGGTCGAGGGAGCCGTAGCGCACGGGCCGCGCGTTTGCGGCGGCATTCCACTGAAGCCGTTGCATGTCTCGGTGCTGCCGGAGGTGAACCGCGCCTGCAACACCATTCTGCCGGCCGAGCCCGGAATCGACGCCCCGCCTTCCAAGCGCCCCGCCGGACCATCTACGCGTCAAGCTCCGGTTTCCACCGTTGCGACGCCGCCCAAGAAGCCGGAACCTCCGTTCCTGGAGCGCGAGTTTGCGATCCAATACGATTTCGACAGCGACTTTCTGTTTGCCCGCAACACCAGGCAGCTGACCGATATCGCCGAGTACGCGCGCGTTTCCAAGGCCCCAAAAGTCGAAGTGACCGGTTACCGCGGCTCGACGCTGCTTTCCAACGGACAGGTATTGATCGAAAAATCCGAAGTGGCAAGGCTTCGTGCCGAGCGCGTGGCTGAAGTGCTGAAAGGACTCGGCGCTCCAGCGTCCGAGGTTCGATGGATCTCCGAACCCGCGGCCGCTCACAGCGCAACGGACTACCAGACCCGCCGCGTAACAGTGCGAATTGTTCCTAACTCAAAGGAGAAATTGCCATGACCATGTCTCGCCGGGAACACTTGGACCGCGGGGCAACCGCGCCTTTGTTTCCTCAAATCAAACGCGACCGCCGATTCCGCCCGCTCGGAGATACCAAAATGTCATTGCAAAAAAGTTCTGGCTTTCCTGTCTGACGGTCTGTATGACCTCCCAACTGCCGGCTCAGCCGCCTCCGGGCACATTCAAGGCGCCTAAGGCCGGCGTCTGTCCCCTGCCGATTCTGCCCGCACTTCCCTCTTACGCGGACGCGGCCTTCTTTGCGAAAGCCGATGTCCCGGATGGGAAGGTGGAGCAGGCGACTTACAAAAACTACAAGGGCGCCGACAATCGAATGCACATTTACCTGCCGCCGGACTACGCCAGTAACGCGGCGGCCCGGTACCCGGTTCTGTACCTGAACCACGGTGGAGGGGGCGATGACACCAACTGGACATCGGAAAATCCGAAAGGGGGCGGCGGTGCACAGTTCATCCTGGACAACCTGATAGTTGCCGGCAAGGCCAAGCCGATGATCATTGTTATGCCCAACACTCACGGCTGCGCCAGTGGGACGCCATCGGCTCCCGGCAAGGATGACGCATGTACGCAAGAGTACTTGAAGGACATCATCCCTTACGTGGACAGCCACTATCGAACCAAGGCCAGCCGCCAGAATCGTGCGCTCGCCGGACTATCCCTGGGTGGTTTCGTTGTGCTGCACACCGGCTTGCCGCATCTGGATACGTTCAGCGAATTGTATGTCTACAGTTCGGGCCACATCAACGCGCAGGATCTGAAGCAGTTCGATGAGAATTTTGCTCCGCTGCTCAAGGACCCGAAAACGAACGACCTGTTCCGTGTGCCATTCTATATGGCCGCGGGCGAGACCGATATCGCTTTGAACAACGGCCAGAAAGACCTGGCTTTGTTCAACCAGTATGGCGTTCGCAATTTTTGGGTCTTGAGCACGGGCGGACATGAATGGGCCAACTGGAGGCGATACTTGTATCAAACGGCGCAGATCATGTTCCCGGATTGCGGGAGTTAATCGGCTACTGCCTCGGCAAAGCGCAGATAAAGTTGGCGGCATCGTTCGTGCTTCCAACACCCTTCCACTGCGCTTCCCGCGGGTATGGGCACAAGGGCCGCGTGCGGTCAACGGCACCGTTCGTTCGGTGCGAAGCGATGACTTTGGCCGGCGCGGTGCCCTGGGCCACCCAGAGGTCCAGTGGCTCGATCATGTCGAAGTTCGTCGCTCCCGGTCCGCCCTGACAATGCTGCATCCCCGGCACCATGAAGAGCCGGTAGAACTCGATCGTGTTTTGTAATCCGTGTACGTCGCCGCCCTGCGCCCTCGTAACGCTCTCATAATAGTTGATGCTGTTGAGCGGCGTAATATCGGGGTCGCTCCAGCCGTGATAATGAATCAGCTTCCCGCCCCGTGCTTTGAACCTGCTGAGATCGGGATTCACCGCATTGAACAAGGCTGCAAGTTTGGTGTCCGTGTAATCGATGTCGCTGTCAAAACCGTCGGTCGCAGTAAACTTGAATGTCTCGTAGTCCCAATTCGAATCGTCGAAAACCATGAACTTGAAAAACGGAAGGCTGAGATTGGCGTGGCGTCCCTTGCCTGGTGCGCTGCCTGTGATATACCCGGCCCAGCCTCCGGGACCAGATTCGCCGCCTGGCACCAGCCCCGGATAGATTACCTGGCCTTCGGGCGTGGTAAGACCTGCCCAGATCTTCCCCACCGCAGCCACCTGCTCACGGGTGAAGCACTCTGAAGTATCCGAACCCTTGCAGAGCAGTGTTTCTGGGTTGAACTTGCAGCGGCGGGGATCATTCAAAACGCCATCCTTGATCCCATCGAGCGCGTCGCACTGGTTGTTTACCGCGTCTGCTAGGATATGCACCTTGTTTGCAGGGATGTAACCGTCGCCATCCATGGCCAACGCGATCCAGAGATGGCCGCCGATGTAGTGGTGGGTCCAGTTGTTGGCCGGGTCGCCCGCGATGATCCCGTCAAAATCAGCCGGGTATCTCTGCGCTTCGATCATCGCTTCGTGGCCGCCCTGAGAGCATCCACTGAAATAGGAGTGTACCGGTTGCGCGCCGTAGAACGCATTGAGAATCACTTTGTCGGCTTGCGCCATCAGATGCGTACCACGGTCGGCAAAATTCACGATACGTTCGTAGTTTCCTAGCGCCCACTCGCCATCGGTCGAACTACCTTGATGCCCCGTGTCCGTGCTGCTGGTGGCGTAACCCTGCTGCAAGGGCTTGACCATCGGCAAGTAACTGATGGACCCAGCGAGGCCGCCATTTCCGACAGCTAACAGTTTATGATTCCACTGCCGCGGCATCCACAACTCCACGCGGACTTCCTTGCCAACGATCGCCATCACGCGGCAGAATGTCGGTACTTGGACGGTTTCCGCCGATGCCAAGCCCGGCCCACCGCTCTCGGGCAAGGTGAAGGAGCCGGCTGCAACGGAGGCAGCCGAAGTGATCGTGATGCCTTGAATCGGCAAGGATGCGAGGGCCTCGCAGGTTTGCTGAGCCCAGGCCGGACAGGTAACAAAAAGTGCCGCGATGGCGAGAATTGATGCACGTTCGGTCATGGTCTGTTCCCGATATAGGCTGCGTTTACGAGAACCCAGAATATCAAACGCGCTCAATCAGATATTTGCCTGGTACCGCTATTTGCACTCGAAATTGGCCGCGTCGTCCTGCGAACCAGATCCACGATAATGCGGAAACGCAGGATATGCGCACACGGGCCTGCTCACGCCCGGAAACGATTTGCCCTTCGCCACCATGTGCTCGGGCGCCTGATCTTTCTCCGTCCACCCCACCAGCGCGGTCAGCGGATCGAAATCCTCCAGCGCCGGGCCGCCTCCGCAGTGGTTCATGCCAGGCACCTCGAAGAATCGCACCCACGACATGGTTCGATCCAATCCACCATTGTCGTGAACGACACGCTCGTAGTAGCGCGCTGTGTCGTAGGCCGAAAAGAAGGGGTCGCTCATCCCATGAATGAGCATCAGCTTGCTGCCACGGGTGGAAAACGTCGAAAGAAATGTCAACAACGAGTCCTGCAGTACGCTGGTGTCGTTCAGGCGAGCTGGGTCCGTATCGAAGTTGAACTTCATCGGATCGAACCGCGGGTCAGGTGGCGTGAAGAAAAATCCCTTGAGTCCACTAAACATCAATGTTACGTCCGCGGAATTGGGCGTTGCGGTTTCCGATGTCCCCAGCTTTAGCGCGCGCCAGCCTGGAGCTGCAATACCGGTGTCATAGGGCCAGTCCGAATACAGCGCTTCGCCGCGCGAGTTCTTGGGACCCGAAAAAACTTTTTTCAGCGCGGCCACCTGCTTCGCCGAAAGACATGTATCGGTCTTGCGCCCTTTACAGACCAGCTCGGCCGGATCGAAGCGGCATTCTTTCGTATTGAAGATCAGGCCGTCCTTGACGCCATCCTTCGAATCGCAAACCCGAACCACCGCGTTGCCCACTAGTGTTAGGTCCGCATTGGAGAACGCCTTGGAAAGAATTGTCCGGCCCGCGTCGTCCTTCGGAGCTATTTCAGAGAAAGCGATCGTATCCCAAACAGAGCTGATCGTGGCCGTGCCCACGCGAGCGGCCGGGGCTACCGACATCACGCCGTCGAATGCGAGTGGAAAGCGCTGCGCCGCCAAAAGAGCTTGCCGGCCACCGTTGGAACAGCCCATGAAGTAGGACTTCTTCCATGGCCGGCCGTAGTAGCTGAGGACCATCTGGCGCGCCAGATCGGTCACTGCCATAAATCCGCCGTACGCTTGATCCAGTCGGGCCTGCTGATCGATGCCGAATGAGGCATCCGCCGCCGCGCCCATCGGTCCGCCCTGCCCTTGATGCCCTGAGTCCGTTGTTGCCACCGCAAACCCGCGCGCCAAGGCCGGCATCGCTGTGGAACCCGAAATTGGAATCGCGCCGGTCGCGGGCCGCACCACGCCATCCATACCGCCGCCACCTTGAAATAGAAAACGCTCCGTCCAGGCGTCCGGCAGCCGCAGTTCGAAGCCGATACCAAAATGCATCCCTCCAGCCCCAATTCGTTTGTTGATCATGCCCTGCACCAGACAATACGCTGGTAACGCATCGCTCGCCGGGATGGACTCGGCTTTCGAAAACTCTACGCCCGGAGCGCTAAACTCAAGCAACTGTGTGCAGGGATGTTTGGGCGAAACGGTTTGTGCCTTGCACAGCAGGGCCGAGAACAGCAGTACAACTGCGCTCAGCATGCATCTATTGTGCACAGACGTATGATCCAGCATTGCCAGGTAAGCTTCCTACGTATTTCGGATACAACGGAAAGTTACATAGTGGCAGGCTGCGGCTTGCCCCCGTTACCGTTAATTGCTTCGGTGGCGTCACCTTCTTCTCCACCCAATCCATCAGTATTGGCAGCCGATCGTATGTATTTGGAATGGGAGCAGCTTCAATCGTTTTTCCGTCCCCGTCCGTTGCATAGTTCATTCCGCTTAATCCGTGGTTGGTCTGCGGAATGACGAAGAAGCGGGCGAACTGGTCGACTTTTTCCCGCCCCATACGATCGATGACCGACTGAAAATAGTCCAGCTGCGCTCCCGGGGACGCCAGTGTGTCGTTAGTCCCGATGGTCACGATTATCCTGCCGCCGCGAGCGGCGAATTTACTGAGGTTCGGGTTGGCCGCGTCCAACCATTCCGACAATTCGATCCGGCGCTGGTTCCAGTTCCCGCCCTCGACGTAGTCTAGCGGGTTGGCGGTGGGATCCTGCATGAGAAAACCAGTGACGCCGATCACTCCCAGATGACGGTGCATCTGCGCATCGGGTCCCGCGCCTTCCTGGCCGCGAAAACGCCCCGCCAAGATCAGTCCCGATCCGCTGGGATCGGTATTCGGCACCCACATTCCAAACTGTTTCACGCCATTGGCCAGGGGCGTAGCAAACAGATAGGGACTGTAAACCATTTCTAGGGTCGAGATCTGGCCGTCGGTCAAACATGCCTTGGCGCTCGTATCCGCGGGATCAGGATCGCGGTTGCCAGGGCAGCGTTTCGCAGCCCAAGGGTCGGGTCCTTTCTTACCTTGTTTAATATCGAAAAGCGCGCGGCAAGCTGTGTAGTTATTGATGATGCCATCTGCGAGTCCATCCAGTTTGTCGCACTGCCGCATGAATTCTCCGCGGATGGCGTTCACCTTGGCGGGAGTAACCCAGTTGGCCAGCGGTTTTTCCTGAATTCGAATCAACTCCGGCGCCAGCATCAGCGAAGAGAAGCTCACGATCGGCACGTTTGCGATGATGCCGTCGTAATCGGCGGGATAGCGCTGAACTACTGTGAGGGCCTCGCGGCCGCCCTGGGAAGTTCCGAAGAAATAGTTGAACTGAGGCTTTATGCCATAAGCGCGCTGAATCAGCACGATTGCGGCATCGTGCGTCTTTTTCAGTTGCATGTACCCAAGGTTTTTGACGGATTCGTCGCTCAGCGCCCAGTCGCTGGCCGCCATCCCATGGCCGGAGTCGCTTCCGTAAGTCGCAAAACCGCGCTCCAGCAGCCCAGACCCGGTGGTCACACCGAAGGCCATGGTGAGGTTAGGAATCATGCCGTTCATACCACCGCCGCCCAGCTGAGCACCTCGCCCGCTCCACTCCGCCGGTAACAAGACTCGGAAGAGAATCGGCTTCGCTTTGCCGCTAGTTTCAATAGGCGCCATTGAGCCGTCAATGCTGCAATACGCAGGCAGCGGCGTCGCCGCGGGTTTCCAGACTGGACCGCTCAATGTCACTGCCGCAACTGGCTCGGCGATCAGTTCAACCGGAATCGACATGCCCAGCCTTTCCGCTGTGCAATCGGCCTCGGTCAGCTTTTTGACACTCGTCTGCCCGCATAAAAATCCAGTGGCAGCCCAAAACGCGCATATCAGCCGCAGGTTCACGGGTTCCTCCTAACTTCGCCGCCCAAGGTGGCGATCGAAGAACTTTACGATCACGTCGTAACAGTCGCGCGATTCCGGCACATCGGGATTATAGAAGAATCCATGAAACAGCGCTTCCCAGACGTGCAGCTCGGCGTCTACTCCCAGCTTCACCAACCGGGTGTGGGTATAAAGAGCGCCGCTCATTTCGAAGCCGCGAGTCGCTGTGATAATCAACGTTGGCGGAAACTTCGCCATGATTTCCGGCGAGTTGATGGGGGCTACTAGAGGATCCTTCGGATCGGTGCCGGCGAGGTAGCTTAGTCCGCCTGGGGCTTGGTTCGCACGCGTGTTCTGTTTGGGGGGCGCCGCCATTACGCGGGCCTCACCCAATGGCCCGGCCGTGTAGGCCGCATCGCCACCGAAGCCGGCGCCGGTGGGAGAACCCGCTCCAGCACAAAAGATCCCAACCGCTCCGGGCCTGGGCAGATTGTGTTTTTCAAACCACGCAACCGACATCGCCGTCAACATGCCGCCCGCGGAGCAGCCGTAAATGCCGATGTTCTGAGGTCCGTGGTCTTTCAGGAGTTGCTGATAGACAGCGGAAACATCTTCGCTTGCCGCGGGAAACTTGTACTTGGGTCCTTCGCGATAATCCAGGCTGATGACGCGAATCTTCCCCAGGGCAGCGATCGGGATGGACTCGAGTTCAGCGCAGGCAGGCCAGCACCCGGAAAAACCACCGCCGTGAAGATCGATCAGGACACGATCGCGGTTCGCGGCTGAGATCCCCGCCTTGGGCGTATAAACGTATGCATGCACGCCCGCAATCTTGGTGTCGTCGCGATCCACGGGATAGAGAACCTTCTGCCGCTCGAGATATCCCTTCATAAAACGCGGGACACCGTGGTCCTGAGCCAACATATGCGGGTCCTGCATGTCCTTCAAATGTTGCGTGACATAGGCCTTTGCTTCCGGGCTGAGGAAGCTCGACATTGGCACGTCTTGTGCAGGAACGTGAACGGTTCCATCGTCGTCGATCACCACCGTATTCTTGGCAGCCCGCTCCTGGGCTGCGAGCGGCAGCAGACTCAAACCCAGGAACATCGAGCCCAACCGAAGTTTCCTTCTCAGTAACATTCCCATGCTCCTATTTGAGAAAAGTCGAAAGATCGATTACGTCCGCCATGGCCTGATTTCCGGCATCGTTCGGATGCACGTGGTCGCCCGAATCGAATTCCGCGCGCAACCTCTTGGGATTCGCCGGATCGCGCGTGAGTGCGTCGAAATCGATGACGGCGTCAAACACCCCGCCGGTTCGGATCCACTGGTTCACGGCTTGACGGACGCTCTCCCCACTCTCGGTGTAGGTGGGCACGCCTTCCACCGGCATGATAGTCGCACCCGCCACTTTCATACCGTGCATGTGCGCTCTCTCGATGATTTGCCGGTATCCCCAGATCAGATCCTCGGCTGTCACAGCTTGGCCAGGCGGAATTCCCGGTATTGCCGAAAAGGTAATGTCGTTAATTCCCTCCAGCAGAATCATCCAGTGCGCGCCGGGCCGGGTAAGCACGTCACGGTCGAAGCGCGCCAGCGCATTCGTGCCGGCCACGTCACGCAACACCCGATTTCCGGAGATTCCCAAGTTCAGTACGCCCAGCATCGCGGTGGACTTGCTGGATGCCAATCTGGTGGCCAGCAACGTTGGCCAGGCCTGGTCTTCGTTGGCCGTGGTCGCAAAGCCGTCGGTAATAGAGTCCCCGAAAGCCACGATCGCCGAAGCACTCGAAGGGGCCAGGACGTCGACGCCCGAGAGCCAGAAATAGGCGGTGGTCGTTGTAGACGGATTCAACGTCGCATCTGCGGTGGCGTCCCCGCTCGCAATATAGGTCGTGTGGAGGCCCAAGGGGTGCACCGTGGGAGAGCCGGTATCTTCTGGAAGGTAGAGCGAGATGGCCAAGTCCGTGAACTTGGGAATATCAAGATCGACCGGATCGCTCACAACCAACGCTCCCGGCGGAATGGTAAAGGAAGCTCTTCCAGCGAACGTGAGGGTGCGATCAGATACGGAAACGATAGCAGCATCTTTCTGGCGCAGGGCGACATGGGCAGCTCCAATGGTAAGCGCCGGATTGCCGAGCGCATTCGAAAGTTGTACTCGTACCCGCCGCCCGCCGATGCTGGTGCGGACAACCATCCGCACCGTTTGGTTCTTGAATGTCTCTGGAATTTGTCCGATTGGCGAGGGCCGAGCCGGCGCTGCCTGGGGACGCGGAGGAGGAGCGCCAAGCGGTGCAACGGGAGCAAAAGCCTGAGCGGTGGCCCAAGTCGCGACCCAGTGTTCGCCGGAGTTGAGAACGGTCTTCTTGTCAGCGGCAGAAACGCATAGGCAGAGACTCAACAGCCATACGGTGGTGTATTTCATGCTCTTATTTGTCAAAGTGCCGGTCGAAGAAGCGCGCAATCACGTCGTAGACCTCGCGGGATTCGGGCAGGTCGGAGTTGTACCAAAACGCGTGCGGCAGGCCATCCCACACATGCAGTTCTGCGTCGACTCCGGCCCTCACCAACGCGTTGTGCGAATTGATCGCGGAACTGTATTCCATTCCCCGAGTGCTCGTCACGAGTAACGTTGGCGGAAATTTCGCTACCAATTCCGTTGAGTTGATGGGATAGGCCAGCGGGTCCTTCGGGTCGACGTTTCTCAAATATGCCGGACGAAACTGCGCCGGACCATGGGAGCCTGCGCGTCCGGCCAGAATCGTGGACCCATTCAGCGGACCAGTAATGAAGCTTGCATCGCCTCCTCCAATGTCGCCAATCGAGGCACACAGCACGCCGATCGCCGACGGATTCGGGATGTGGTTCCTTTGGAACCAGGCGATCGACATGGCCGTCAACATTCCTCCCGCCGAACAACCGTATAAACCGATGTGCTGAGGCGAGTACTCCTTGAGAACCTCTTTATAGACCGCCTCGACGTCCTCACTGGCTGCGGGAAATTTGTATTCCGGCCCCATCCGGTAATCGATCGTGATGACCTTGATCTTCTCAACAGACGCGACCGGAATGGACTCGACAAGCGCCGCTGTCCGGGCGCCCGATACGAAGCCGCCACCGTGGACATTCAGCAGCACTCGATTCATATTTTTCCGCGCAACACCACCTTTAGGCGTGACGACATCCGTATAAATTCCAGCAATCGTCTTATGTTCTACATTCACGGGATATCGTTCGCGAATCGGCTTCAGGAACCAATTCATGATCTCGTCCTGGCGCGCGCGGTAGCCTTGGATGTCTTGGGCGGGGCTCGGACCTCCCGAAAAGGGCTTGTCTCGCAGCACATGCAGCATGTAAGAGCGTGCTTCCGGACTTAGGAAGCTCGAAAGCGGAACTGAAAGGTCATTGACGTGCAATGTTCCGTCTGGATCGACAGCCTTGCTTTTCGAGTTGTCGCCGAGTTGGGCGTTCGCGTCGTTGATACTCAAGAACGCCGCAAGCACTAGCTGGAATACGTATCGCTTCATCGTAACAGCAGACGAAATATATCTTCGCCCATGAGTGACTGTCAAGCATATTTTACATTTGAACCCCCAACCTGTATTATCAGGCCGTGAACGCTCTATCTTCCCTATCGAAGCACGAAATAATTCGGCAAACGCTCGCGGATGGAATCGCATCCGGTCAGTACGAAGCGGGCCAGCGCCTGCCCAGCGAATCGGAACTGGTAAAAACGTTCGGGGCGTCGAGGCCCACGGTGAATCGTGCGCTGCGTGAGCTTCAATTAGCCGGCATTATCGAGCGACGCGCCGGATCGGGCAGCTATGTTCGGGCGGATACGGCGGCGCGCGGATACACGTTCGGGTTATTGATCCCAGAATTGGGCCGGACAGAAATCTTCGAGCCGATATGCCGGGGAATGGCCGAGGCTCAGCACGGCAGCCATCACGTCTTGCTATGGGGAAGTTCGTTGGGGGACCAAGCGAACCTGGAGCAGCAGGCTTCACAGGCCTGCCGGCAACTTGTCGCTAAGAAAGTATCGGGCGTATTCTTTGCACCCTTGGAACTGACTCCGCAAAAGGACACCATCAACCGGACCATCGCCGAAGTGTTCGACAAGGCCGGAATCCCGATCGTGCTCCTGGATCGCGACTTGGTTTCCTACCCCTCAAGAAGCCGGTATGACCTGGTTGGCATCGATAATCGAAGAGCAGGATACACGATTACCGCTCATCTGCTCCAGTGCGGGTGCCGCCGGGTCATGTTTCTTGGTCGCCCCGGTTCGGCTCCCACTGTCGATGCGCGAATCGCAGGTTACTGCGAGGCACTGGAACAAGCGTCTGGAGATCGGGAACCCATCGTTTGCCGCATAAATCCGGAAGATAAGGAACAACTGAAGGCGGCGCTAGCGAAAGCGCATCCGGACGGCATTATCTGCGCCAATGATTTTACGGCAGCGCACCTGCTCAAAACGCTTACCGAACTGGGAGTGGTTGTACCCGCTAAGATGCGGCTGGCCGGAATCGACGACGTCAAGTACGCGAGCCTTATATCGGTTCCGCTCACGACACTCCATCAGCCCTGCGCCGACATGGGAGCGATCGCGGTGAGCACAATG
>JBKQHJ010000060.1:0-3127 GCA_052148835.1 Bryobacteraceae bacterium | reverse complement strand
AGATTCACCATCGAATCCAACTCGCCCTGCTGCAGACGCGCGCGGATGGCCTTATCCTGTTTGCGCTCCCACTCCATCAAACGAGCTTCGTTCGGGTTCTTGAGTGCGGCGGGGAGGGCGTTTCCCTGATCCTCCTGCGGAATCCGGGGCATGTGAATAAGCGTTCCGGGAAATGGTGAATACGGATTCCGGGAAATGTTGGAATCAGATTCCGGCGGGATGTGGAACGCAAACGGGCTCGGCCCGGAATCGATATTCACATCCCGGAATGATTTTCTGAAGAAGCCTTAATCGAAGCAGGCGGCGCTGGACACCAGCGGGCGAAGTCGATTCCACGGACGTGGAGGAAACTTCGTGGCCCAGGAGCGTGTGTCCATGCGAAAACTGAAAGAAGTCCTGCGTCTGCGGTTCGATCTAGGGTTGCACCAGAATCAGATCGCCCGCAGTTGTTCCCTCGGTCAAGCGACCGTTCATCGTTATTTACACAAAGCCGCCGTAGCTGGTTTGAGCTGGCCGCTGCCGGATGATGTGGATGATCGACGGCTGGAGGAGTTATTGTTCCCGGCCGCAGCCGGACGGCCCAGCCAGGCGATTCGATCCCTACCAGACTTCGCCGAGATCCGGCGTCAGTTGCAGACTCACAAGCATCTGACCTTACAACTGGTCTGGGAAGAGTATCGCGAAACCCAGCCCGACGGCTACGGTTACAGTCGCTTCTGCGAGCTGTATGAGCGTTGGAGCCGCAATCAGGATGTGGTGCTGCGCCAGGAACACCGCGCGGGCGAGAAACTGTTTGTGGACTGGGCTGGTGATACCATCCCACTCCATGACCCGCGCACCGGCGAGATCACTCCGGCCTCGCTATTCGTCGCCGTTCTAGGCGCCAGCACGTACACCTTTGCGCGCGCCGCAGTCAGCCAGGATCTGGGCAACTGGGTAGACTGCCACGTCGCCGCTTTCGAATACTGCCTGGGCACACCTCGACTGGTGATCCCCGACAACCCTCGCACTGGTGTGGATCGCGCCTGCCGCTACGAGCCCGATTTGAATCGCACCTATCACGAAATGGCATTGCATTACGGCGTCGCCGTCATGCCGGCGCGTCCCAGAAAACCTCGGGACAAGGCCAAGGTAGAAAATGCAGTTCTGTTAGCCGAGCGTTGGATCATCGCCGCTTTGCGTCACCACAAGTTTCAGGCGTTGGCGGAGCTGAATGAAGCCATCTCCGAGTTACTGGTGAAACTCAACCGCCGCCCCTTCCGCAAACGTGAAGGATCGCGCGCCAGCTTGTTCGCTGAACTGGACCGGCCGGCCTTGCAGCCGTTGCCCTCCGAACGCTACGTCCTGGCCCACTGGAAAACGGTTCGCGCCTCCATCGATTACCACGTCGAGGTAGACCGTCATTATTACAGCGTCCCTTACCAACTGGCCGGCCAAAAGTTGGAGGCCCGTTCGACCGCCGCCACAGTAGAGATCTTTCATGGCGGAAAACGAATTGCTTCGCACCTACGTAGTAGCGCCGCTTATCGCCATACCACCGTCTCCGATCACATGCCCAAAAGCCACCAGGCTCATCTGGAATGGACTCCCTCGCGGTTGATCCACTGGGCCGAAGGTGTCGGCGTGGCCACCGCCGAAGTGGTCCGCACCATCCTGGAACGCAAGCCGCACCCGGAGATGGGTTACCGCGCCTGCCTGGGTATTCTGAGTCTTGAAAAGATCTACACCAAGCCAAGACTGGAAGCCGCCAGCCAGCGCGCCGTTCAACTCCAAGCGTTCTCGTATCAGAGTCTGAAATCGATTCTGAAGCGCTCACTCGACCGCCAACTGGTGTTCGATGCAGAGGCCGTTCCGCCCGGACCTCGTCATGAAAATCTGCGCGGACCTCGGTACTACGATCCGCCCACCAAGCTGGTGCAGTAGACCCTTGATATCAAAAAAAAGGACTTACCATGCTGAACCAACAAACCATCGAAAAACTTCACAACATGAAACTGCACGGACTCGCCGACGCCTTCCGTGCACAACAGGAAACCACCGATGCCAGCCAGCTCAGCTTCGAAGAACGCTTTGCGCTGCTGGTCGATCAGCAGTGGCTGTGGAAGGAGAATCGCGCACTGGCGCGGCGGCTACGAGCCGCCCACTTGAAGGAACGGGGCGTGATCGAGGATGTCGATTATCAACACCCCCGTGGCCTGGATCGGAAGTTAGTGCGCACCCTCTGTTCCAGCGACTGGGTACGCCAGCATCAGAGCATCCTCCTGCTGGGACCCACCGGCATCGGCAAAAGTTGGTTGGCTTGTGCGCTGGCGCAGAAAGCCTGCCGCGATGGCTTCTCCATATTGCACAAACGAACCTCAGAACTGTTTCGCGAACTAGCCGTGGCGCACGCCGATGGCAGCATCGGCCGATTCCTGGTCCGACTCTCCCGCATCGACATTCTGTTGCTCGATGACTTCGCCATGGCGCCCTTGAAAGATGCTGAGCGCCGCGACTTCCTGGAGATCTGCGACGACCGCTACCAGCGTCGCTCTCTGATCCTGACTTCGCAGATGCCGGTGGCGCACTGGCATGAACAGATCGGCGACCCCACCATTGCCGACAGCATCCTGGATCGCCTGATCCACAACGCGTATCGCATCGAGTTGAAGGGCGAATCGTTGCGAAAGAAACGGCGTAAACCCGGCGAGGACGAGCCGCAATGATCACCGCTGTACCACGCCCGAACAGCCCCCTTTCCCTTCATCGCCATCTTTCAGAACGGTCCTCGCCGTCCAGGGTCCGCTACGCCGCGCAAAACCAGCGCGCCCTGGACCGCTCCGGGCCGTTCCGAACACGCATCCTAGAGAAGGGAAAGGGGGCAACTGCAAAGGCAAAACCATTCTCGGTTTGCAGCCGTGTGCTGCCTCCCGCTGGTCCGCCCCCCCGGAAAATCCGCTCTCCCCCTTGACCATGTGAATAACCTTCAGGCATGATTGCAAGTGCCAGCGTCGCTCGCTTCGACGGCTTATTCAGATCGTCGGAACGCTCTATTCACATCGCCGGAATACGCAACCGCACTGGGACAGGCTGTCCGGACCGGAACGCTTTTACCTGAAGATGATTGAGTTGGAGGCCCGTGGCTCCA
>JBKQHJ010000059.1:0-30917 GCA_052148835.1 Bryobacteraceae bacterium | reverse complement strand
GTCGACACGATTCCCGATACCGCCCGAGCGAACTACGAGCGCGCCTGTTCGCTTGGGTGCTGGCACCGTGCGATGAGCCAGGAATCGGCACGAGAAGCTCTAGGCCAAGTCGTCGTAGCCTGGATGTCGACGTGGTGCTGGACCTCATGATTCACGACCTGGACATCGTTCTGGACCTGGCGGGCGCGATGCCGGAGGAAATTCGCGCGGCGGGAATATCTATTTTGTCCGATAAAGTTGATATCGCGAACGTGCGGTTGGCCTTTCCGGGCGGGTGCATCGCAAATCTAACCGCCAGCCGCGTTTCCACCGAACGGGTCCGCAAGCTGCGGCTCTTCCAGCCACACCAATACATTTCTCTCGATTATCAGAAGCAAGAAGCCGTGGCATTCACGGTGGGGGGAAATCAGCAGATCGGATTTCAGCCGCTGCCCGTTCTTAAAGAAGAGCCGCTGCGCCTGGAGGTGGAAGCTTTTCTGGCGTCGGTGGCCAATCGCACGCAGCCCATGGTGTCCGGCGAGGAAGGACTCCGGGCACTCGAAGTCGCACTGGCGATTCTTGATAAAATCGAGGAGCATTCAAAGTTAGTCACCGAACGGCTCCAATCGCTTACCTAGCGTCTTTCTTTAAAACAACGGGCTAGCAACGGCAGGCGTGCGGTTAACGTCTTTTATTCGCCATCATGCTTTCAGGCGTCGATTCCGGTCCCAACTTGCTGCTGGATTGGCACCAGCCCGACGACTCGCGTCGGTTTTGGTGGGCGGGCGCCGGCTCCCTCCTCGTGCATACGGGGATCTTCGCGCTGGTGGCACTGCTAGCGAGCCTGAGCGTTCCCGCGCCCAGGGAAGCCACCGAGATTATTCCGGATTTCAGACAGGCCGTCCATCTAGTATTGCCCGCGGACTTGACGCAAAAAGCGCCCAATAAGGGGAAAGTGGCCAAGGAAGTGAATGTCGAGGATCTGAAACCTCGTCCGGCGTCTCAGGAGCGATTGCCTCCCGCGCCGGCCATACGGTCGTTCCAGCCGCCGAAACCGCAACCGCCCGGTCCACAGCAATCGGCTGCAGCGCCGCGCATCGCCGAACCTCCCAAAATCGAGACGCCGGTTACGGCACAGAATGCTCCACCGCTTCCGCCCGCGTTGGCCGGGGCACCGAAGGCTCCTCCGACGCAGATTCAGCCCGTGGAACAGCCCAAGCTCGCGTTTGAAACACCAGGACAGGAGGGTACGAGCGAACGGAAGGGCCAAGCCAAACTTACGCCGCCTAAATCGGATGTCCAATCTATAGTTCGAGACATGGTGCGCGGCGGTGGCGGACAAGGCAACGTCGTTGTAAGCGATTTGGATCGGCCGCCAGACCTGCCTCCAAGCGCGCGCCTGCCCGGTCAAACGCAACAGCCAGGCAGCAGTTTAGAGCTGAAGAGCGACACTGAAGCCCCGGATTTCAAGCCTTATTTGATTCAGGTTCTCGCGCTGGTAAAGAAGAATTGGTACGCCGTAATTCCCGAGACTGCCCGTTTAGGAAGCCATGGTTTGGTAGAGATTCAATTTAGTATCGATCGCAGTGGGCAAGTACCCAAATTGGTGATCGCCAGGGAATCGGGCTCCGGGGCACTGGATCGGGCGGCGGTTGCCGGGGTCGGCGCATCGCAGCCATTTCCCCCGTTTCCGAAGGATTTCAACGGGCAGCAAGTAAGAGTGCAGCTTACGTTTCGCTACTGATTTACTGCAATGCGTCTTTACTGAAGCACGACCAGCGGCGCGCGGGCAAAGCCGAATTTGCGGGCTTGCTCATCGATGACACTGACCTGACAGGTGTAGCGTCCGGGCGGAATGTTGGCGAGCGGCATCTGGAATTCGAACGCCAGGGTGTTGGGGTGTCCGGATTTCGGTTTGGTGACGCGGACCGGCGCTGATTCGAAGGCCTTCGATTTGCCACGGAACATCATCAATTCCGCCGAAACGCTGGGCGACGCCACGCTCCCGGGATCGTAAACTTCGAAATAGACGTACAGCTTTTGATTCTTGCGGAACACGCGCGTGATGTCGGGGACCAGCTTCGTTCCGTTGTCCACCAGAGGATGCTCGTTCAGCAATTTCTTGTTGGCGCCCGCGCTGCCGATGCTGGCCGACAGCGGTTCGCGTTGGTTGCTCCAGACCACCGAACTCATGCGCACCGAAGACGATTGCTTGCTCAAGTCCGGAACGGTAAATTTCATTTCAAACGTTCCCATTTTTCCGTTCTGGTTTTCGCGCGTCAGAAAACGCAGGTTGTAATCGCCCGGCGGCAGCGTGACGCCGGTGTCGTATTCGACGTGGCGCTGCGCGAGTTGCGCGGCATTTTCCTCGGTCAGCTTCAGCTTGATTTCATCGCGAACGCCGCCCAGCAGCTTTCCGTGCAGATCGCGAATTTGGCCGATGAAATCGAGATCCGTGCTCGACTTCGGCGAGAGATCGAGCGCCGAGCCTGAGATGCGGACGGTGATCGGGACGAAATACTTGTCACGGCCGGTTTGGAAATAATCCACCTCTAACGCCAGCGGCAGATCGGTGAACGGATCGTCCAGGGTGAGCGCGTCTTCGAGTTGCCGCTCCTTGTCGCTCGAATTCATTTTGCCCCAGACCTTAGCGGCGTAATAACCCTTGCGATAGTCCACCTTCGCCGATTCCGGCAGCGCCGCGATTTTGATCGTCACATGGCGGTATTTTCCATCCTGGGCGGGGTTCGCGCTGTAGTAGCCGAGCACGTAGTAGCTGTTGATGTCGGTCTGCACGGCTTTAATACCGAGCGTCAGGTCGTTGCTATCGAGCAGAGCTTTTCCGCCGGTATCCGCCGCGAGAGTGTAGATGGTGTCCTGCGTATCGTGAAACGAAGTGCGGGCGCTCAGTTGCGCGCTGCCGGTGAACACGCCCGTGCCCTTAGGAGATGCCTGCGTAGCGTCGCCGGCCGGCGCCATGGCCACCAATCCGCGTGCGTCGATGGGATAGAACGCCACGTTGGCCCGCACGGCGGCGTTCACGGTTGCGCGAATCTGCGATTGATTGTCGACGCCGGTCTTGCCGATGCCGCTCGAAAAATAAACCAGCGCCTTCTTTTCGGGGAATGGCGCGAGTTTGCGCGCGGCATCTTCGAGCGCGCTCAGCTTGCGGTCGGTATTAAAAATATTGAACTCGGTATCATCGGCGGTGAACTCGCCCGAGTCGTCGGTAGCGTCGGCGCCGGTGGCGGCCAATGCGGCTAGCTCGCTTGAATCGCCCACGCGGAGCGATTGAATGCCGGTCAGAAGAGTCTCGCGATCGTTGGTGAAATCCTGCACCACGCGCAGCTCGTTGGTCAGCGTCATGATGGACACCATGTCGGACGCGGTCATTTGGGTGTCGATGAACTTGGTAGCCGCATTCCGCGCGCGGATCTGCTCGGCGGGCTGCATGGAGGACAGATCGAAGAACATCGCGATCAGCCGGCGATCTTTGAGTTGATCGGCCGTTACCGGAGGCGCGGGTTCGGCGGCAGCGGGCTTGGCTTCGGCTGGCGGGCGCGTCTTCAACGTTGGCGCGGGCGCTTCGAGCGCGGGCAAAGTTTCGCCATTCAGGTGTTCCACTTCGAAAACTGAGATCGGTTGCGGTTTGCCGTCTTCGAGCAGAGTGAACTGGTCCTTCTTTAAGTCTTCAATCGCCTTGCCGTTTTTGTCTTTTACGGTAACGTTCACGATGACCAGGTTCGTATTGGTCTTGAAGGTAGGCGTGGGCTGGTCTTGCGCCAGCAACATAGCGCAGAGCACAGCGGCCGAAGCGATCCGAAGAGTCAGCATAGAAGTCATCTCGCTAAAAACGGAACCTGATGTTTATGTCGGCGGTCCGCATCGCCCCGGCCGTGGTGGGCAAGCCGTACTGCACGGAACCGACCACCGTGTTCACGTTGGTAATGTTGACGTGATTCAAAGTGTTGTTGGTCTCCAGCCGCAGCTCGATGCGTTTGCGGCTGCCCTCGCCGCCAATGGCAAAGTAGCGTCCAAAGGCGGTGTTGAGCGACCACGACCACGGCCCGGGTATCGTATTGCGTCCCGCGTCGCCAAGTTCGCCCGGTGGTGGAGCGGTGAAGGCGTCCAGATTGAAGTATCCGCTCCCGTCGATTACCGGCAAGCCAGTGGCTTCGGCGCGCCCGCTGCCGACCACGCCAGTGCCAGCGACGTTGGATTGATTGCCCAGGATCCGCGCGGTCAGCGGCGTACCGCTTTCCAGCAGCGCCGATCCGCTGAGCGTCCAGTTGCGCTTCCACCAGCTGGCCTGCGTGGGCGTGCTGAGAACGTAGTTCAGATTCAGCACATGCGTCCGGTTAAAACTAGAGAGCCCGCGTTCCGCGCTCAAATCGAAAGCGTTCTGCGCGACGACGTTGCCAACGCCGCCAAACGTGGAGCTGTCGTCAATGGATTTCGAAAATGTGTAAATGATGTTGAAGGACATGTTGCGGGCGAAGCGCCGCATGAGCCGCGCCTGACCGGCATGATAGATCGAATTGCCCCAGGAGCTGTCGTAGATAAACTGCTCGGCGTTGGCGATCTGCAAATTGTTCTGCGAGTTCAAGGGCGAGGAGCCGAGCGCCGCCCGATTGGGCACGGTTTCAGTGTCGAGATCGGTGCCTTTGGTTCCCAGATAAC
Organism: Bryobacteraceae bacterium; assembly: GCA_052148835.1. Classification (GTDB taxonomy): domain Bacteria; phylum Acidobacteriota; class Terriglobia; order Bryobacterales; family Bryobacteraceae; genus Palsa-89. The sequence continues at coordinate 26,258 of JBKQHJ010000059.1, read as the reverse complement.
TGAGCTCGACGAAAAACGAGCGGCTCAAGTTTTGCTGCACGCTCGCGTTCCAGCTTTGCGCATAGCCGACCTTATAATTCTTTTGCACGGCGTAAGTATTGCGAACGGTCGTATTGGTCGGCGCGGTGGCGAGCCCATTTTCGATGGTCAACACGTTGGCGCTACTGGTGGTGAGCGTTTGCGTTTGGGCGAAAGGAGGCTGCTCGGAAAGCTCCGTGGCCAGGCGGTTGAGCGCGGTCGGATTGTAGTAAATGCCGTAACCTACTCGCACCACGGTAGAGTGCTTGTTACTCGGTTTCCAAGCCAATCCTCCGCGCGGCGCCCAATTTTCGCGATCCGGCTCAATGAGGCTGTTGGGAAACGCTCCGGAGTAAGGGCCGATGGCTCCCGCCAGCACCGAAGCAACGGCCGTAAAATCGGGCGCGATATCAAGATTCACCAAGTGGCCGTATTTTTCCGTGAGAGGCGAATAATATTCGTAACGCAGTCCAAACATCAGCGTGAGGTTGGGATTCACGCGCCAATCGTCGTTGGTGTACAGATCCCAGGCGTTCTGGCGGAAATAAGTGCTGTCGCCTCCGAATTGAACCGAGCTGGATTGCGGCAAGCCGAGCAGGAAATCGGCAAAGTCGAGCCCGGTATTGGGGAGCGGCTGGCCTTTCGAGTTAAAGGCGCTGGTGGCGATGCCGCTAAAGTTGAACGTGCCGCGCGCATTCTGGTCCGTGATAGTGTTGCGATCCTGCCGCTTGAAATCTCCGCCGAACGTGAGCGTGTGATCGCCCTTTACCAACGTGTAAAAATCGCCTTCCGACAGGTATTGCACCGCGGAATCGGACGGAAGCGCGTCGGTGAGGCTGGCGAAGTTGGTGAAGGAAACCGTGGGAGGGCCGTAGTTGATGGGCTCCTGCGAAGTTCCCTGGATGCCGAGCTCGGCCGCCACGTTCGGTCCGTACGAGAAAAAGGAATCCTGCGTGGTGCGATTGCGGTTGAACGTCACCTGGGCCGTGTTTAGTGCATTGGAGCCGAAGTTGTGTGTCCAACTCAGATTCGTGTTGTCGCCGAGGCCGTTGCCCGGATCCAGAAATCCGAACAGTTGCGCATTGTCGCTCTTGCGCCGCTGGAAGCTCTCGTTCAGCGCCAGCCGGTCGTTCTTGCCGAAGTTCTGGTTCAAGCGCAAGCTGACGTTATCGGTATCGGCGGGCACGGCGGTGACGAAATCGAAGTTCTGCACTATGCCGGGAAGGTTTGGTAATGGAATGTAGTGCAGCAGTCCGGCCGCAGCCGGGTTGATCAGAGTGCCGGGTATCGTGTTGTTCGGAAACGGAGCGCCGGTAGATGGATTGTAGATGGTCGGAACCACGCCATTAACGAAGGTCTGTGAAAAATCGCCCAGGCGTTCGGCGGCCGTCGGCACCGTGCCCACGTTGTAGGATACGCTTTGGCCGCGAGTTCCGAAATAGCTCAGGGTGAAGAATGTGGAGTCGCCTTTGAGCAGATGCGGAATGCGCAGCGGTCCGCCCAGCACTCCGCTCCAGCGGTAGTTGTTGAAGTTCGGCTGCAGCTCCGGCTGTCCGCTCAACGAGAATTGCTTGGCGTCGGTGTCCGCGCCCTGCCATTGAAGGGAGAGATTACCGTGAATGCCCTGGCGTCCGCGATTGGCGCGATTGCCAATGAATCCGCCATTTCCTCCACGATTGCGGCGCTGGCCCCCTGGCCCGCCGAATCCCCCGCCGCCCCGTCCCCCACCGAATCCACCGCCACCTCCGCGTGCCCCGCCGCCGAATCCTCCGCCTCCGCCCGGGCCGCCACCGAAGCCGGCACCACCACCGGGCGCGCCTGGAACAGCGGGGCCGCCCGCGCCGGGTTGTCCGTTCGCACCAGCTCCAGGAAAACCACCCGGAGCGGCCTGGATGCCGAGTACAGGTCCGCGCAGGCCGAAATCATCCTGGCCGCTTTGCAAGCCGGTACTCAGCGATCCATTCACCAGGAAAGCCTCGTTGGCGTTGGCCGAGGACGGTTGAGTAGTCTCCGTGGGGCCGGACGCCGCGATTTGGTCCAGATCGTTTTCCGTGGTTCCCGCCGCGGCGCGGAAGCCACCGGGCTGCTGCCCGGGACGTTGCGCGAACTCTCTCTGGCGCGGTTGCAGCTCCAACGACCATTCCGTCGGTTGTGACGCTGGTTGTGAGGTTGACCCGACCTGGATTTGCTTGCGAGCGGTCTGGAACCCGAACATCTGGACTTCCACCGAATATGTTCCTGGCGCCAGATCCGGCAATTCATATGCGCCGGATTCGTCGGTGGTGGTTACCACTCGATGATTGTTGGCAGTCGCGATTACAGTGGCACCAGGCAAAGGCTGGTTTTCAAATTTCACAATTCCAGTGGAGTTCACGCCGGCCGACGCCGTCGTTTGCGCGCCTAGCGACGCACCAAGAGCCAAGAGCAAATAAAGCCGGAGCACTAAGTAAAGGATCGCACCTCCGCGCTGAATCGTTACAGAAATCGGTGTAAAAGAGGGTAAATGCCTGAAGCTATTTGGGCTGGAGCAGCACTACCGTGATGTTGTCCGGTCCGCCGGCCTGTTTCGCCGCGTCAATCAGCCGCTCACATTTCGCTTGGAGGGAACCGTTGCCGGACAAGGTTTCGGCAATGACGCCGGGCTCCACCACGCCGTGCAGGCCGTCGCTCGAAATCAGGATCAACTCGCCCGGATGCGGATGAACCGTGTAGGAATGCACGCGCAACTCCGGGCTGACGCCGATGGCCATGGTCAATACGTGCCGCATGGGGTGTGTTTTGAGGCTGGCCTCATCAATCCCAAGCTTACGGCCCACCTCGTTCACCCAGGTCTGATCTTCGGTGATGCTGGTCAGTTGGCGGCCGTCGTATACGTACACCCGGCTGTCGCCGACGCTGGCGACCAACAGATCGGGTCCCGATTCGAGCGCCGCCACCAGGGTCGTCCCCATGCCCTCCAACTCGGGATCGCTGGCCGCCGCCCGCATCACCCGCAGATTGGCCTCCCGAAACGCTTGATAGAGAGTCTCGGCGTCGCGCGTGGGCGCGTTCCGAACCACTTCCGCCACCGTCTCGACAGCTAATTTAGACGCGTGTTCGCCGGCCTGCGCGCCTCCCATCCCATCGGCCACGATGTAAGCAGTAGGAGAGATCAGGAAAAAATCTTCGTTATTTTGGCGGACGCAGCCAGGATCGGATAGTCCGAAGGCTTCCAGCATGAGCTTTATGGATTATACCCGTTTCCCGGATTTCAGCCGCGCGCGGGCTGGGCGCGGACCAAGCGCGGCAGCGAAGACCAGAGCTTGTTATTCAAGGCTTGTCGGGCTGTAACAGGGCCTTCAACTGCCAGTAGGCGCTCTCTTCGTAGTTGGTCTTCAGGCGTTCGAGTCCTTCGGTTTGCGAGTCACCGGGCCGGGGACCGCTGCGCTTTTCACAGCGCTCCAGCAACAGTGCGGCTACCGCATCATCGGGGTCGTGCTCCAGCACGCTGTGGAATCGTTCGGCCGCGGCGGTGAAACTCCCGGACCGCCACAGCGCGTAACCCAGGTTGAATTGATACGACGGGTCGGTTCGGTCGCCTTCCAGGGCCTTGCGGAAGTTGTCCACGGCGGCTGGGACGTGATTGGCGCGCGATTCGGCCGCCGCCAGATTGTTATACACCTCGCTCAAGGGAACCACGCCGGCTACGGTCTGGAACGCGGCCTCAGCACCCGCAAAGTCACCGGTGCTATAGCGGCAAAGGCCCAAGAAAAAATTAGCCTCGTGATAATGGACGTCTCCAGGCGGCACCTTTTGAAACCATTCCGCGGCCGAGGCGTATTCCTTCTTGCTCCACAGCAGCCGGCCGAGCTGAAAGTCGGGGAGAGAATAGTGGGCGTCCAAATGGGCGGCCTGGGTGAAGAAGCGATGTTTATCGTCGGCGTTGGCGGCCAGCAGTCCGCGAGTATAATTCTCGACGGCATCCACGCGCACGGACGGATGGCGTTGCTCGAATTCCGCTTCTGACGGCGCACCGGAGGGTTTCAGATAACGCAACGTCTGCCATGCTAAATGTTCCTGCAAGCTGGCGAGATTTTCGAGCGCGCCCACCTCGCGAAACTCCGGACCTTGCTTAACGTGCTTCAGGTCCAGTACGCGCGCGGTAATCTGGAGCGATCCGCGGCTCTTGGACGCTGGGTCGGGGACCGGCTTCACATCGTATTGGCCGAAGATGACGAGTTCGGCGTCCAGCTCCTCCCCGATCTTCACCACGGAGGCTTTGGTTAGCAGCGAATAGGGACGCAGCGAAAGGCGCTTGTAAGCCTCCACGCGGTCGTCGCGGCCGAGCGCCATGAGTCCTTCCGACGAAAGCGCTTCGCGGATCGATTCAGTGAAGCTCTCGCCCATCCAGTCCAGACTAGGATTTTTCGAAATATTGAAAAAGGGCAGAACCAAATAAGTGGCGGCTTGCGCGGGCGGGAGGAAACAGCACAGGCTCGCTACAGCACATAAGAAACGGAACACGAGTCCATTTTACCGTGCATCGGGCATTGCGGAAGGAATGGCGGCAGCCAACGGACTACCGCCTCAAAGGAGGCCCGGGGAGAGAGGCCCTCGACGCACGCTGAAACCTCAGTTGGTGGCGTTCGATTTGCCGAAGATGACTCGGGTGTTCGTGCCGCCGATGCGGATCTCTTCCACCTGCATGCCTTCCAGGCGCACAGAGGTCCGCGCAAATTTCTGGCCGTCATTCTCGACTGTCACCGGCACTTCGGCCGCTGTCTTGCCCTGCTTGAGCACGGCGGTTTTGTCTTTCAGCTCCAGCTTGTATTCGCCCGCCTTCAGTTCCGATCCATTCACCATGACGGGCTGGTAGAAGGTAATGTTATAGCTGCTCGCAGCACTTGCGACAGCCAACCCCAAAAACGTAAATCCAAGTAGAATATTCTTAACCATATTTGTAACTCCTCAACGCAAACTTACTAACTTCATGTAGTGATACGTTGGAAATGCCTTTGTGTTCCGAAGTATTTTTGTGAATATTTTGTAGCTCACGCCGCGCCGGCGCGCCGCAAAATCGCGAGAGCTTCCGCTTGCACTCGCGGGTCGTTGCCGAAGCCCGCAATCCAATGGACACCGTGTTCCCTCCGAAACCATGTTTGTTGGCGTTTAGCGTAACGGCGAGTTTCCTGTTGCGTGGACTCCAACGCTTGTTCGGCGGTGCTGCGTCCTTGAAGCATTTGCAGCGCTTGTTTATAACCGAGTGATTCGAAGGGCTTCGCTCCCGGTGGCACGCCCGCGGACAGCAGGCGGCGAACTTCATCGGCCAGGCTTTCTCTAGATACTTCTGGAAAGAACATTCGCTGGGCGCGCTCGTTGAGCCTTATGTAAAGAAGGTCGCGCGGAGGATCCAATCCGATCTTAACCGGAACGAAACCTTGGAGCGGGGCTCGTCCACGTTCGAACATCGCTGTTAGTGGCGCGCCTTCCAGCAGGCGGACTTCTAAGGCGCGCATGGTTTTGTTCTTGTCATTGGGATGAATGCGAAGTGCCGACGCGGGATCGAGGCGCACTAGGATTCGGTGCAAGCTCCCTGGACGCCGCTGTTCCCGTTCAAGAAGGCGGGCACGCAGGGCATCGTCGCGCGCCGGCCCGGGCGACAGCCCCTCCAGAAGTCCTCGCAAGTAAAACCCGGTGCCTCCCACCAGCACCGCGATTCGTCCGCGCGCGGAGATTTCGCGGATCACCGCCTCGGCTCGGCGAGCATAATCGCCCGCGGTGAACAGGTCCGTGGGCTCCACAATATCGATCAAGTGATGAGGAACATTCTGGCGCTCGGCCAAGGGGACCTTTGCGGTCCCAACATCGAAGCCGCGGTAAACCTGCACGGAGTCGCAATTGACGATTTCTCCGTCCAGCGCGCGCGCGATCGAAAGGGACAGGTCGCTCTTACCAGAGCCCGTGGGCCCTAGTACGACCGGGAGAGGAATGGAATGGCTCTCGGACACACTTCCGCTGATGGTAACGCGCGAGCGACTTCGTTATGTCACGTGGGCCGAATCCACAGGGGCTTGGGTTGCGGCGTACTACTCGATGAATCCGCGCCACGTTTTACCGCGGCCATCGCGGAGGACGAGCCCGAAGCTGTCGGAAACACCTGTGATGGTGCGGCCGTTTGCGTCGCGAAACGTGTAGCGGACCGATTCTTCGCTCACCTTTTCCGCGGTGCCGCGCCAGATGTTGCCAAATTCGTCGCGCAAGCGCAGGTGATCGCCATGGCCGAAGCCATAAAGACGCGTGGTGGTACCCTCTTCCTCGAAATTGAAGAACCCGCCGGGCATTTTACTGTGGACGCGTCGGCGCTTGAAGATACCTTGGTGAACCATCAACTCCATTATCAGGACCTTTGGTCCAGTTGCAGATCGGTCAATCACCTTAGTAGACCCAGATCTGCGCACCTATTCTTTCGGCGTTTCTGCGGCGCCACGGCTCAGTGGCATACTAGTCCTTGTCGGCTACTAGCCTTGCCGGCTCTGCCATTCTTACTTTGGCCATTTCATGAGAATCGTCCTGCAGCGCGTTAAGAGCGCGCGTGTCGATGTCGCGGGTGAAACCGTGGGATCCATCGGAATCGGATTGCTGATTCTTTTGGGCGTCACTACAGCAGACCAGCCAGAGGACGCCGAGTACCTCGCGGACAAAGTGATCCATCTTCGCGTCTTTTCCGACGAAGCGGGCCGCATGAATCGAAGCTTACTCGAAGCGGGAGGCGCGCTGTTAGTCGTTTCTCAATTTACGTTATACGGCGATTGCAGAAAAGGACGGCGGCCAAGCTTCGACCATGCCGCCCCGCCCGAACAAGCGCGCGCGCTGTACGAAAGCTTTATCCAGCGCTTAAAATCTAGTAACATTGCAGTGGAAACAGGCGTCTTTCAGGCCGAGATGGAAATCCACCTAATTAACGATGGTCCGGTGACTTTCATAGTGGACTCCAAGCGCAGCGTGGCGGACCATTCCGCAACGAAAGCGCCGTAACAAGGTAACAACCAGAGTAAGCCCAGCCTGGCGTGCAGTTGGGTATCATCCAAATAGGAGCACTAATGCCTCGAACAGGAAACTCAATTCGGAATTATTCCTTGTTGACGGCGGCTCTCGAGGGACTTGAGCTGCAGAAACAGCGAATCGACGAGCAAATTCAAGAGGTGCGTTCACTGTTGGGGAAAACCCCCGGCCGCCGTGGACGTTCGCCCGGCTCGACGAATAAAGGTACGACCAACCCGACGTCGGCAACAAAGCGGGTCCGGCTCAGCGCCGCGGCGCGCAAAAGGATCGCCGCCGCTCAGAAGCGCCGGTGGGCCGAGTACCGTAAATCGACCGGCGCCAAATCCGAATAGGTCGATTCAAATCGGTGGGCGATCCACTCGCCATCGGCCACTAACTTACTCTGCTCGAAGGATACGCAACAGCTCGCGGGCGGGTGCCCGGAACGATCTACTTAGCGCGGTACGCCGGTTAGTAACTGAAGTAAGTTAGGTTCGACCGGCATAGGGCGCCGGCGTGCTCTATTCCCCTTGAGAGAACGGACTCCGCGCGGCTACTTTCCCAACATGACAACAAAGCGACGGCCAGCTCGCCCCAGCCGGGCAGCGGTGGTGCGGGCCGCATCCATCGAGAGGCGCATCTACTTTATCCGCGCGCAGAAAGTAATGATCGACACCGATCTGGCGACACTTTATCGCGTCCCCACTAAAGTCTTCAACCAAGCTGTTCGCCGCAATATGCAGCGTTTTCCGGCGGACTTTATGTTCCAGCTCACGTCTGACGAGACGGAAAACTTGAGGTCACAAACTGTGACCTCAAGATGGGGCGGCCGCCGTTACATGCCGCTGGTTTTTACTGAACAGGGCGTCGCGATGCTCTCCAGCGTGCTCAAGAGCGATCGCGCAATCCAAGTCAACATCGCGATCATGCGCGCGTTTGTCAAACTCCGCGAGCTCCTTGCCACGCATCGAGACCTGGCTCAGCGCCTGCAGGAACTAGAGCGCAAGTTTCAGCGGCATGACGGGCAAATCCGGGAAGTCTTCGATGCGATCCGCGCGCTTCTAGCGTCGCAGCCTGACAAGCGCCCTATCGGTTTCCGAGTTCAGCCTACGCAGCAAAATTGAGAGAACTTCGGCCACGGTGCCACTAGTCCTGTAACCAAAGGCTGCATGATGTTCCGAATTACCATCGGGCTGGCCATGACCCTGGTCTCGTTTGCTCAATCGCCCGATCCCGCTTATCAGCCGCTGGAACGCGCCTACCAAGCCTTGCGCGACAAAAATTACGATCAAGCCGTCGCGGGTTTCGAGCAGGCAATTGCGCTCGCGCCGGACCGAGCCCCCATCCGTAAGGACCTGGCCTACACGCTGCTCAAGATTGGAGAGAACGAAGGTGCGCGCTACCAATTTGGCGAGGCCATGCGCCTGGATCCCACGGACCAGCATGTGGCGCTCGAGTACGCGTTTTTGTGCTACGAGACGAAACAGCAGGCGCTGGCCCGGCGCATCTTCGACCGCATCCGCAAATCGGGGGACGCTGCTTCTCGGAGCACCGCCGAGCAAGCATTTCAAAACATCGATCAACCGCTCGCCTCAGGTATCGCACGCTGGCAAAAGGCTGCTGACCTGGACCCCGGGAACTTCAGCGCGCACCAGGAACTCGCCACTCTGGCCGAACAGCGCGATGAACTCGAACTTGCCGCCCAACATTATGAAGCAGCCTGGAAGCTTCGTCCCGCCGAGCGTTCGTTGATGCTCGATCTCGGGCGCGTATGGAAACTGCAGGGCCGCGACGAAGACGCATTCATCCTGCTGCTGGCGGCGTCGCGCGGCAAGCCTCTGCGCGTTGCTGAGCAGGCGCGCGAACTCCTGCCCGGCCGCTACCCCTACGTCTACGAATTCGAAAAAGCGCTCCAACTGGACGCGAACAACTTCGACTTGCGCCGCGAATACGCCTACCTGCTGCTCGCCATGGGTAAAAAAGACGATGCCGAACATCAATTCCAGCTTTTGCACCAAGCCGCCCCCAACGATCTGCTTACCTCGGCCCAGCTCGGATTCCTGCTGTTGAACCGGCAGGATTTCGCCGGCGCGAAGCCGTTGCTCGATCAAGTGCTGAAAGGCGGCGACGAAGAATTGGCCGACCGGGTGCGTGTCGTTCTCAAGCTTCCCCAAACTCTGCGTCGAAGCGAGACCCTGGCGCAGCAAACTTCCGAGGAGGCCAAGGCGCTGGCCGAGAAAAGCACCAAGGCCGGTTACCTCAAGGATGCTCTGAAGTACCTCACCATCGCTCAAGAAAACGACCCTGTCGACTTCTCCACCATGCTCAAGCTGGGTTGGGTCTACAACGTGCTGCATGACGATCGTGACGCCGTCAAATGGTTCAACCTGGCCAGCAAGAGTTCCGACCCGTCTATATCGAGCGATGCCAGCAAGGCTTACCATAACCTGGCGCCTCAATTTCAGCGCCTGCGGACTACTGTTTGGATTTTTCCGTTTTTCTCCACCCGCTGGCACGACGTCTTCGGCTACGGACAAATCAAAACAGAGCTCAAGCTCGGCCGCATCCCGATTCGTCCTTACCTCTCGGTCCGGCTAGACGGCGACGCGCGCGGCACCATGGGCCCTACAGTAGGCAGCACGGCGCCGCAGTATCTTTCGGAAAGCTCCTTTATCTTCGGAGTCGGCGTGGCCACGCTTCCCTGGCGCGGCATCACTGGATGGTTTGAAGCTGGCGAAGCCACCAACTATCTTCCCAGCCGCACCGATGAGGGCATGATGGTCCCCGACTATCGCGGCGGCATCTCGTACGCCAAGGGCTTTGGCCATCTCATGACCAGCTCCAGGGGGCTCTTCTTTGAGAATAACGACGACGCCGTCTTCGTCAGCCGCTTTCAAGACGACATGATTTACTATTCGCAAAACCGCTCGGGCTACACATTCGCGACCACCGAAGGATTCGGCGGTTTTCAATCGCAGCTGTATTGGAACGCCAACGTCAACGCGGACCGACTCCATCAATACTGGGCAAACACGGTTGAGACCGGACCGGGCTTGCGTTTTCGCTTTCACGATTTTCCCAGGGCTCTGTTCTCGGTGAACTTTGTCCGAGGCGCCTACACCATTAACCTCGACAATCCGCGGCGGCCTAACTATTTCGACTTTCGAATTGGACTCTGGTATGCATTTACGCGTTAAGCTGGCTTGCGCTTTACTCGGCTGGGCTGCGTGTCTTCCGGCTACTACTTTGCCGGCCCCCACCTTCCACTACCACATCGCGGGTGACGATCCCGGGCCCTGGCCGCAGATTTTCTCTTCCATCGGAATCGCCCGCGCCGCCGGAGGGCCCGCGAATCTGTTCGTGGTTCGCAACGTCGCCCCCGGGTCCGTTCCGCAATGGCTGCAGCGCATCGAACAAGGCGGCATCGTAGTGCTGGAGGGCGAGGGCGAACTCGCGGCGGCGCTCGGCATTACGCCAAGCAAGCAGCACGTGGTGGTGCGAAGTATCGTCGACCAGCACTCGCCCAAGCTCGCGATCGTCTGGGAATCGCCGCTCGAACTTTCCGTATTTGACATTCCCAAAGACGCGAGCGTGGTGGCGCGCGAGCGTTGGGAGCATGTACCGGTGATCGCGACTTTGCATCGCGGCACGGGTGCGGTGCTGTGGATCGCCGCGGCGCCTGGCAAAGAAGGATACGAACGTTTTCCTTACTTGCTCCAGACCCTGCACGATCTTGGCCTAGAGCCGCCCTTTCAGAGCCAGCGGCTGTGGGCTTTCTTCGATGGCGCCTACCGCTCGCGCGTGGATCTGGATTATTTCGCAGACCGCTGGCGTAAAGCTGGCATCGGAGCGATCCACGTCGCCGGCTGGCACTACTACGAGCAGAACGCGGAGTCCGACGAATACCTGCGCCGGCTCATCGAAGCTTGTCATCGCAAAGCGATTCTGGTTTACGCATGGCTGGAGTTGCCGCATGTGAGCGAGAAATTCTGGGACGCACATCCGGAATGGCGTGAGAAGACCGCGATTTTACAGGACGCGCAACTCGATTGGCGCAAGCTGATGAACTTGAACAATCCGGATTGCTACGCCGCCGTCTCGCAAGGTGTCAAGGAGCTCATTGGCCGCTTCGATTGGGACGGCGTCAATCTGGCGGAGTTGTACTTCGAGTCGCTGGAAGGCGCGGCGAACCCCGCGCGCTTCACGCCCATGAATCAGGATATTCGCGACGAGTTCCGCGGTCTCCATGGCTTCGATCCCATCGAGCTGTTCCAATCCGCCCAACCCGCCGCAAAGTCCAACGACTCTCGTCTGCGGACTTTTCTCGACTATCGCGCCGATCTTGCGCGCCGCCAGCAGGAGAAATGGATCGGACAGATCGAGTCTATACGAGCTTCCAAACCCGATCTGGATTTCGTCCTCACTCATGTGGACGACCGTTTTGATACACGCATGCACGATCTTATCGGCGCGGAAGCGGCGCGCGTTCTTCCGCTGCTCGATCATCACGACTTCACGTTCCTGATCGAGGATCCCGCCACAATCTGGAACCTGGGCCCCCAACGCTATCCCCAAATCGCCTCTCGCTATCAGCCGCTGACCACGCACACCAACCACCTGGCGATCGACATCAATATCGTCGAGCGTTATCAGGATGTTTATCCGACCAAACAACAAACCGGAACCGAACTGTTCCAGCTTGTGCACCTGGCCGCTCAGTCCTTCTCGCGAGTAGCGCTGTATTTTGAGAATTCGATTCTCACACCTGACCTTCCTTTGCTGGCCTCGGCGGCCGCGAGCGTCGACAAGGCGGAGCAGAACGGCTCGCGCCTGGTGATCGATTCGCACAATGGCGTCGGCGTGCCCTGGCAAGGCCCCGCTCTTGTCAACGGACATCTCTGGCCTGTTCGTAGCGACACAACTCTCTGGCTTCCGGCTGGACCAAATGTCATCGAGCCGGCGTCGCTGACGTCTTCAGCCAAAGACGCCGCGCTTCGGATGGTGGATTTCAACGGGGACCTGCGCTCGGCCAGCGCCAGTTCCGATGGCCTGCGCTTTACCTATGCCAGCAGCGCCCGGGCGTTGGCGCTATTGAACGCGCGCCCGCGTAAGCTCGAAATCGACGGTGCGCCCAGCAATCCGAAGGTCGACGCTTCCGGCGCCGGTTACGTCCTCAAGCTTCCGCGCGGGCAGCATGTGGTGCAACTCACGCTGTAGACGCCGCGCCTTTTATTGGACGTTCATCGCGGAACGCCATTGTTCCACGGTTGAGTCGGTCAGTTCGCGTTCGCCCCAGATCAGTTCCACGGTGCAAGGCACTGAGACTGGGATCCTGTTGCTCATGGCGGGCTGGAATCGCCATTGGCCGACCAGCGCGGTGGCTTCGCTGCCCCAAACGGGTTCGGAAGCAAGGGGCGTCTGAAAGTGCGTAGGGACGCCGTGTTCATCGACATCGAAGGTGAGCTTCGCCGTGGCAAGCCGGCCGATGGCCACCAGTACTCGGCCTTCTTCCATGGCCTCCGGCCCAATACCCGCGCCAATGGGATATAACGCGCTGGTGAACACCGGACGCGATACTCCGGGAGGCGTGCGGAACTGAACCCCAATCAAGTGCCAGCGCGATTGCTTGGACGGCAGCCTAAACCTCACTTCGATTTGAGCCGCAGCCTGCACCGGCTCTCGATTTACGTTCGGCGCGAATGCCCACTGCTTCACGGCCTCAATGGCCTTTTCATCCAAGCCGAGTCCGATGGGCTCCGTCACTTCGAGATTCCGCGCGAAGCCTCCCTCGTCGATGAAGCCGCTCAGCACTACTGTGCCTTCTAGTTCCGCTAGTCGCGCTTCTTCGGTGTACTCCGGTTCTATCTTTTGAATTGGCTCGACGCTCCGCAGCCTGACCGGTGCCGAATCGGAGGCGCCCAGCCGCGCTCGTGTAGCTTCCCTCATGTATTTGTTCGCCTCGTCCAGCGCGCCGTTGGTGTTATCGCCCGTGCGCTGCGCGAGGCGATACTCGTTCGCCGCGGATTGCGGGTTGTCTTCCTGCAAGTACGACTCAGCGAGGCGATAGTGAGCGACGGAGCTTTCGGAGGTGCGCTGCGCCCGATGGACAGGAACTTGGCGAGTGTCTTGACAGACACCGGGAGCCAGAGGCAGGCACAACATGCCTCCCAGACTCAGCGCTTTCATCCAGTCAGGCATGAATCCTCGGCTCCGGCATGAATCCTCCGGCCGATTGGGACTGCGGCGTCGGCTGGGTTGGAACTTACGACGCTTTGGTGATCTTCGCTATCGTGATCGTGTCACCGGCCATTTTGCCGGTCACCTTCACGTTGTCGCCGGCGTACTTCGCTAGCCCCGGATTATCTTGATTGGCGATACTGTACACTTTGTCGCCCACTACGATGACGTACTTGGCGCCCTTCTTGACGCATCCGGTAGTGCACTGCTTGGCCGGCGTGCTGCCATGGCTGGCGCCGCACATGCTGTCGCTGATGGTGCCGGTCCAGCTCTGATCCGCACCAAGAAGTCCCATGGTGCCGAGCGTTAAAGTCGCTGCCAAAGACAAAGCTAGTTTCATGTCGTACCTCCTCGTGTATTATGTCGCACTCCGGGGGGCGCTGGCGGGGCTTGACTCAGGGAGCGATTAGTCATACTCTGTTAGAGTAATGGGCAAGCCCGATTCCCTGGGACAATTCGAGCAACTCGTTCTCACCGCGATTCTCGCGCGCCGTGACGATGCCTATGGCGTGTCCATCCATTCTAAGGTGCAGGAACTCGTGCATCCGAAGGCTGTCTCGCTGGGCGCGGTCTACGTCACGCTCGACCGTCTTGAAGACAAAGGCATGGTTTCCTCCCGTCTCACCGATCCCACGCCGGAACGCGGCGGGCGTGCCAAGCGCTGTTATCTGCTGGAGGCTCTGGGCGAGCGCGCGCTTGAAGAATCGGCCGTTACCGCCAAGCGCATTTTGGATGGCATCGTCGATGTGTGGGGCAAGGAATGGGCCAAGCGAGGCAAGCGATGGGCGATCGATTGATTAAATCGAACTGGTCCGAAGCTATTATCGGGATTCTGATTCCTCCCGCGTGTCGCGAGGAGGTGCTGGGCGATCTGCACGAACGTAACGCCTCGCCGGCGCGATACCTAATGGATGCGGTTCGCACGGTCCCGCTGGTGATCCTGAGCAGGATCCGCCGAACGGCCAATCCGGAACTGCTCGCCATGTACGCCATTGCTTTGTATCTTTGCTTCTTCGCCGTCGCCTGGTACGACGTGCGGCCGTTGCTGTACGAGCGCTGGGGACTCTGGCGCCTCGCGATTCCTTGCGCCGTGGGCCTTTTGGCCCTGGTGTTGGAGGACGCCTACGCAAATTCGGGCCGGACATCAGGGCTCTGGTGGCTTCGCGGACCGATGTTCGCCGTTGCGGCGGCGTTCGTCTCACAGGCCGCGCTGTGGGCCGCCGGCTCCAGTCTTGTGCTTCCATTTGTAATTGTGTTCCGGGGCGGCGCGGTAGGTTTCGTCCTGACGTTCACGGTCCGTTTGTTGTTCCAACCCCCATCAAAATCTCGACGAGGTCCGATATGAGCTCCAAAAGCAAGATCATGATCGCGCTGCTGGCCGCGGCGCTCGTTTGCGCGTTCATCCTGGCTTGGGCCGTCGCGGGACGGCGCGGCGGCGAACCCGCGATCAGCTATTCTCAATTCCTCCAGCAGGTGCAGGCGGGTCGCGTGGCAGAGGTGAAAATCTGGGCCGATAACTCTGGCGCCGATGCCGCCAGCGTCCGGCTGAAGGACGGCACAACCGCGCGTACTGTCCTGCCCTCGCACTATTCGGTCGCTCTCGACGCCATGCAGCGGGCCATGGTGAACGTGGTCATTCAGGACGCGTCCACCAATCCGACTCGCCTGCTAATCAATGCGACGCCGTTCTTAATTCTGCTGGCCTTTTGGGTCTTCTTCATGACCCAAGGCAGGCCGTTGCTCGGGCCCCGCTAAGCCTCGTAGGTTTCAAATTCCAACTGATCGCCGTTTTTTGTCTTGGTGGCCGCCGCCGTACCGCTGGGCAACTCCAGCACCGAATGCGCCCACAGGCATGCCGCCAACCGCCAGCGCGGCATCTCGGCGCGAATCTTCAACACTTTCCGCCGTTTGTTCAGGAACAGAACGTCGATGGGAAACTTCATCCCCACCGTGTGCACACCCTCGCACGGCGTAATCCACAAGCCTTCGCCGGGTTCCAGCCGATCATGTTTCAAAAGCCCGATTTTTCGCGTCAAGCTGGTGTTGGCGATCAGGGCACGGTCCGCCAGCGTCGTCTCGCGGGATGGATTGTGTACGCGTAGCCGTCGCATAAGAGTCCGATTGTTTATCGGATGTGGCGTGCGCGCGCGTTAGCCTTCTATTTGGTTCCGGTTTCCCAACCCGTCTTGGAATTGTAAGGCATGGTGAAGCCCATGGCCTCGATCTCGTGAATTTTGCCGCCGTAGATCTTGAATATATGCGCGGCCGGCAAATCGAAGGGCTTGAAGGGCATATCGATTTTGTCCAGGCCCGGCACGCCGACAATCTTCACGTAATTCTTTTCCATCGGCTGCCGGAACTGCGAGAGACCGAACACCAGGCCGGTCTCGGGGTCGGCGATCCACACCCGGCGTGGTTCGATGCGGGTGATGTAGTCGAAGGTGTGGGTTTTGAGTTGAGCCTCGCAGCCCATTGCACCCGTCGTCCCGAGGCCAGGCGTCTTCGAGGGCGGGTTGCCGGTGGTTTGCATCCCGTTCTCGTGCCGCAGACAATCGTCGGCGAAAGGCGCATTGTTGGAATCGGCGCTCACCAGCGCCGTGTAATAAGACTCGCCGATGGTAAGCATCTGGTTACGCGGCGTGCGTTCGTTGGGTGGCACGGTGGCCAGGAACACGGGCCGGGGTGTTTCCAAATTCTTCAGCATATTCTCCCGCAGACCCCGCGCGATCAGATGCTCGGCCTCCACGATCTTGCCGTCTTTCAGCTTCAACCGCAAACCCAATTGGATCGGCTTGCCGTCTTCCTTCATCATCCCGATGAAGCCCACTTGCTGCGCCGCCGGGTCCGGAACATAAATCTTGAATGTGGTCGGACCTTCCGAAGCGGTCTTCCAGAGCCCCTCGCCCGCCTTCTTCGGTTCCGTATTCTCGACGAACTTCACATCGGCGGCCAACGCCACTTGCGAGGGATCGTGCGCCACCATCGCGGCGATGTAGGTGTCCACCGTTTTGTCCAGGCACGCACGGTCGCATTTGGCGGCGATGGCGACGCTGCCGGTCGCAGCGGCAAGGCTCAAAATCGTCAGGTTTTTCAGGAAGATTTTCATGTGAGTCCCAGATCGTAGCTAGTATATCCATACTTGTACCGCCTTGCATGCAAGCAGCCGGGACATATATGATGGCCAAACGACAAGGAGTGCACCGCATGAGACTTACGCCATTGGCCGCGATACTGACGCTCGCGAGCCTCGGACCGCTATCGGCTGAATCCATCAATCCGCCCACTAGGCCACAGACCGCGCCGATGAACAAACAGGAAAAAAAGAACCTGGACATGGTGCTCGAATGGTGGCGCGTCGTCATCCAAAACAGGCAGTTGGATCAGGCGCCGAAGTATCAGGCGGACAACTACATCCAGCACAACCCGAGTGTCAACACCGGCCGCGACGGATTTGTCGCGTTCTTTAGCAAGTTACCTAAGCCCAACAACCCGAGCCCCGACAAGCTGGAAAACCCGCCTGTGGTGACGGGCGCCAAAGGCGATTTCGTTTGGCTGATTTTTGAAACCGAGCAAAAGGACCCACGCGACCCATCGGGCCAGAAGACCTACCACTCGAACAGCTTCGAAGTGATCCGCATTCAGAACGGCAAGGTCCAGGAACACTGGGACAGCCAGATGAAAATGCCGCACTCGGGCAACATAACCACCGGTGTGTCGCCCAAGCCGCCCATGGAATGGAATCTCGGCAAGCGTTCCAAACAGGAAGACCAGACGCTGGCGCTGGCCACCGAAGAGCTGAAGGACATGCTGCAATACGGCCATCTGGAACTGGCCGACAAGACCATGGACCCGGGCTACATCCAGCACAATCCGAACGTTCCGCAAGGGCGCGACGGTTTCAAGGACTTCATGAGCCGCAGGCCCGGACGGCAGCCCCAGGAGATCAAGGCGGAATGGCCGAACCCGCCGGTTCTGACGTTGATCGATGGCCCGTACTCGGTGATGATGTGGGATCGCATGGCGAAGGATCCCGACGATCCGAGCAAAATGTACACCTGGAATCACTTCGACGTGGTCCGGATGGAGAACGGCCACATCAAGGAGCACTGGGACGAAGCCCGGATCAATCCGCCCCAGCAGAACCCGAACAAATAGGCAGAACCCGAACAAATAGTAGGAGGACGTTCATGAAGAGCATTCTGCTTGCGTCTTTCTCGTGGGCATTCATCCTGATTGCGTTCATCGGCGCCGCGCTGGTTTCGCTCCCGATGGCGGCATCGGAGCCCGAATGGAGCTCGTCGCGCGTGAAGGACTGCGATCGCGATTGCCTGGTCGGCTTCATGGACGGCTACCTGAACGCCATCTACAAGCACGATCCCAAGGCTGTGCCTCCGCTCTCGATCGACGTCCGCATGACCGAGAACACCGGGCGCATGGATGTCGGCGAGGGCGTGCTGTGGCGCTCGAAAGTGGAACCCACTCCGTTCAGGATTTACGTCGCCGATCCGGTAACTGGCCAAGTGGCGTTACAGGCGCGTCTCCTAATTCAAGGACGCAGCGCGCTGGTGGCCGTGCGGCTCAAGGTGAATCGCGGGCAGATCTCCGAAATCGAACAGCTTTACGATCGCAATATCAATGACGCAGCCATCCCGCTGCTGACTGCTCCCCGGCCCGGCCTGGTGACTGATATTCCGGCTTCCGAGCGCGAGTCTCGAGATGTTCTCGCTTACGCCGCCAACTCCTACTTCGATGCGCTGGAGGGCGACGACGGCAAGATAGCCGCTTTCGCCGACGATTGCGTGCGCCACGAGAACGGCTATCAAACCGTCAATAATCCGCCGCCCGGCGGCCGCATGATGCCCGCGCCTGCGCTGCCGAATCCCGATACGCCGCAAGGCAAGGAGCAGCTCCGGTTCAGCATGCTCACCTGCTCGCAACAGATCGACAGCAAGATTTTCGCTTATATGAAACACATCCGGCCGCGCCACGCGATCATTATCGACCAGCAAAAGGGAGTGGCCAGCATCTTCTGTCTTTTTGTCCACGACGGAACCCGCCGCGGCGCCCCGCCCGACGCAGCCCCAGGCATGCTGATGAACGCGATGATCGTGGAAAGCTTCGGCATCCGTGGCGGCAAGATCCACGAAGTGGAAGCGATGCCCTTCGTCACCATCCCCTACGGCTTGGGCGACGGCTGGACCGAAGGCTCGGGACGTTAGCCTCTATTTCCCGGTCATGTGCCGGACGGACTTTTCGTTGTAACGCCCCATGCAGTTCTCGCTCGCATCCACCCCTCCCCAAAATGACAGTGTTCCATCTTATCGAAGTCCGGCGTCACAATAAGGGAGCGGAGGCGCATTGGGGGAAACAGTCTTCGACGTGATCGTCATCGGCGCGGGACCCACGGGCGAGAATGTTGCCGCCCGCGCGGTTAAGGGCGGGCTTACCGCCGCGATCGTCGAATCGTATCTGGTGGGCGGCGAATGCTCGTATTACGCCTGCATCCCGAGTAAGGTGTTGCTCCGGAGTTCGGCGGCGCTAGAAGCCGCCCGGCGCGTCGACGGCTCTAAACAGGCGATAACCGGCCCCCTCGATTCTTCCGCCGTTCTCGCGCGACGTACCCTCTTCACCGACTCATGGCGCGATGCGAGCCAAGTGGAGTGGCTGAAGAACGCCAAGGTCACACTAGTGCGCGGTCAGGGACGGCTCGCGGGCGAGCGGATTGTCGATGTGCATGCCCCCGATGCTTCCGTCACCCGGTTCACTGCGCGCCAGGCTGTTGTCATCTGCACCGGCACCGATCCCTTGCTGCCATCGATCCCCGGCCTGGCCGAAGCTTCGCCCTGGACTAATCGGGAAGCCACTCGTGCCGATCGCGTTCCGCGACGCTTGGCCGTGCTCGGAGGCGGACCTGTGGCATGCGAACTGGCGCAGGCTTTCCGCACCCTGGGGGCCGAAGAAGTAACGCTTCTGAATCGCGGCGATCGACTGCTCGAACGATTCGAACCGTTTGTTGGCGAAAGGATCGCGGCTAAGTTTCGCGACCTTGGTATCTCCGTGCACGCATCCGCGAACGTTACACGCGTGCAACGCGCCTCGCCTGGCGCCCCGGTCCAGATTTGGTTCGATGGCGTTAGTATTGAAGCTGACGAAATTCTGGTCGCCACCGGCCGCGTGCCTAAGACCAAAAATATTGGACTCGAGGCCGTCTCCCTAAAGCCCGGCGATTGGCTGGACGTCGACGACACTTGCCGCGTTTCGAGCGTTGCGGGAGGGTGGCTATATGCCGCGGGCGACGTCAACCATCGCGTCCTACTTACGCACATGGGTAAGTATCAAGCGCGCGCGTGCGGCGACGCCATTGTGGCGCGAGCCAAGGGTGAGCTGAAGGAACCAATCCAACCTTGGAGCCGATTCGCCGCCACGGCCGACCACGCCAGTGTTCCTCAAGTAGTCTTCACCGATCCCGAAGCCGCGGCCGTCGGACTCACCGAAGCACAAGGCCGGCACGCTGGCCTCCGAATTCGCGCCGTGGAGTACGACATGAGCCACATCTCCGGCGCGCAAGTCGTCGCCGACGGCTATCAAGGCTACGCGAAAATGATTGTGGATGAGGACCGCCGCGTTATCGTGGGCGCCACATTAGTCGGCCAGGATGCCGGCGAGCTGATCCATTCGTTTACAGTTGCGGTCGTTGGCGAAGTCCCGCTCGATCGTCTGTGGCACGCCGTCCCCTCTTTTCCAACGATGAGTGAAATCTGGCTCCGTCTGCTGGAGTCATATGGATTGTAGGTAAACATGTTGCATCATACGAATCTGGAAATTCACCAGCGGGAGAACGAAGGCGTCGTGATCCTGGATCTGCACGGCAAGATCGAGATGGGCCGGGGCGATATCGCGCTGCGCGAGTTCGTCCAAACTCTTCTCGAACAGGGAAACCGGCAATTGATTCTCGATTTGGCCCAGGTTTCAGCCGTCGATACAGCGGGAGCTGGAGTTCTGCTGTTTCTAGCCGATGAATATCGAGCTCAGGGAGGAAAGCTGGTACTTCTGAAAGTGGACAAAGTGCACGCCGAGATCTATGAGGTGGCGCGCCTGGAGACAGTGATGGAATTTTGTCCCGACGAAATCGACGCGGTCAACAGCTTCTTTCCGGATCGCGTGACGCGGCACTACGACATCCTCAACTACGTGGAAAGCCAACCACATGAAGACCAAGACCACAAAGAATAAAGCAGCGCCGCTAAAAGCGTACCGCGAGAAGCGAAACTTCGATCTCACCGCTGAGCCCAAAGGCGCTCGCGCCGGCGCAAAATCCGATAGCGAACTGCTGTACGTGATCCAGAAACACCAGGCGTCGCATTTACACTATGATCTCCGCCTGGAATGGCGAGGCGTGCTACTCTCCTGGGCCGTTCCCAAAGGCCCGTCCCTGGACCCTTCCGTGAAGCGTCTGGCCGCTCGCGTGGAAGATCATCCCCTCGAATACGGCGGCTTTGAGGGCGCGATTCCGGAAGGCGAATACGGCGGCGGCACCGTGATGTTGTGGGATCGTGGGACGTGGACTCCAGAGGTCGCAGACGTGGATGCCGCGCTCGAAAAAGGCGACCTGAAGTTCACGCTCGCCGGCAAGAAACTGCGCGGGTCCTGGGTGCTGGTCCGAACCAAGCTCGGTTATGGCGGCTCGGCGAAGCCACAGTGGCTGTTGATCAAACATCGCGATCGCTACGCTTCTACCTCGGAGGAGGCCAATGGCGAAGATATCCTGATCGAAAAACCGCGCTCCGTCCTCACCAAGCGCCTGCTCTCTGAAATCGCGCGCGATGCAGGCGGCGATGTCGCAAGAGCCGCGAAAGGCGATCCGAGGCAAGCGACCGCGGGCCGCCCACTTACAAAATGACGGCGGCAAATTGACGGCCCGCATTCCATTTCGTGTTCAACCCATGCTCGCGACGCTCGTCAAAGAGCCCTCTCAACAGCCCGGTTGGGTTTACGAAGAGAAGTACGACGGCTATCGGATTCTCGCCCACAAAGAAGGCGGCAACGTCACGCTGCTTTCGCGCAATGCGAAGGATCGCACCGATCATTTTGGTGCAATCGCTCGTGCGGTCAGCGCTCTTCCACACCAAACTTTGCTGCTGGATGGCGAAGTGGTGGCTTTCGACCGAAGCGGCGTCTCCCGTTTTCAACTGCTCCAAAACCTCGCTAGCACGCTGCACTATGCCGTGTTCGACTGCCTTTATGTGGACGGCCGGGATCTGCGCGCCGAGCCTCTCAAATCGCGCCGCGCCGCCCTCGAGAAAATCCTCGGAAAGCCTAGCGGAAAGCATCCCACGCTCTTCGTCTCCGCTCGCCTGGCGGACGACGGGTTGAAAGCTTACGAAATCGCCAAACGAAAAGGATTCGAGGGGGTAGTCGCAAAAGACGAATCGTCGCGTTATATCCAAGGCCGCTCCAACAAGTGGCTCAAGTTCAAAGTGAAGCAGGAGGACGAATTCGTCGTGGTCGGCTACACGGCGCCGGCCGGTGCGCGCGAACATTTCGGGGCGCTTCTGCTTGCGGCCCACCAAGGCGAGTCGCTGAAATACGTCGGCAAAGTGGGAACTGGTTTCTCGCAAGAAACGCTCGCCAAACTATTCCGTAAATTCCGGCCTTTGGTGCGCGGCAAACCTCCCGTGATTGACCCTCCGCGCGAGCGCGGCGTCACCTGGCTCGCGCCACGCTTGGTGGCTCAAATCGCGTACGAAGAATTCACCGACTATCGCAAGTTGCGCCAGCCCGTTTTTCTAGGCCTGCGCGACGACAAGCGGGCCGAAGAGGTCACGCTTCCGGATGCCCCATGAAAATCGACGATCCGATCACGCACCTGATTACCCACCCCGACAAGGTTTTCTGGCCCGGCCAAGGCTACACCAAGCTCGATTTGGCTCGCTATTACGACGCCGTATTCGACAGGCTCCGGCCTTATGTAGACGATCGCCTGCTATCGCTCGAGCGCTGTCCGGACGGAATGCTCGGCGATTGTTTCTATCAGAAGGCCGCGCCTAAAGGAATGCCGAAAGGCACGCCGACGCAGCGCATCCATCATCAGAATCGCGACGTCGAATATGTGGTCGGTGGAGCAAAGGACACGCAGCTCGCGCTCGTTAACCTGGGCTGCATCCCGGTGCACGTTTGGGCCAGCCGTGCGAGCCATCCTCAGCAGCCGGATTGGATGGTTTTCGATCTCGATCCCACTTCCGGCAAATTCGCCGACGCGGCCCGGGCAGGCCTCGCGATCAAAGAGGAATTGGACAAACTTGGCCTCGTGTCTTTTCCCAAAACGTCCGGCAGCCGGGGTCTGCATGTTTTCGTTCCGCTGCGGCTCGGCCCTACTTACGACGACGTGCTGCCCTTCGCCAAGCAGATTTGTGAGCGCCTCGCCGCCGATCATCCCAAGGAGTTCACGGTGGAGCAGCGCATTGAAGCTCGCGGACAGCGCGTTTATCTGGACCCGTTTCGCAATGCATTCGGTGCTACCGTTGTTGCTCCTTATGCGGTTCGCCGCCGCGACAAGGCGCCGTTCTCCATGCCGCTCCATTGGTCCGATGTAAAGCCGTCGCTCGATCCAGCGGACTTCAACCTGGGCAATTATGCGCGCGTTCTCGCCGGGCCCGATCCTTGGAAAGATTTTTTCAAGAGCCGGCAGTCGCTGCGTTTGAAAGAAGCTAATTCGAGAAAAACATCCTCCAGGTAGTTGCCACCAGCGCATGCGTCACCATGCTGGCACGCACGCTTCGCGCTCTCAGCAGCGACAACCCACAGAAGAAGCCCAGCGCCGCGGTGACGATGGCCATCCTCCAGTTCGGAAACTTTCGGAACGGAAGGTGCGCCAATCCAAACAGCGCCGATGCAGCCAGCAACCCCGCGATTTCACTATGGGCGCCGCGCGCGATCACGCGTTGCAGGAATGCGCGGAAGAAAAACTCTTCGGCCAGCGAGACTACCCACAGGATGCCCCAGAACGTGAGCACCAACAGGAGCCCGAACTGCCACCAGGAGCGCGGGTGAGGACTGAATTGTCCCAGTTGTACGACATAAGCGAGCGCCGCGCCTACCGGTAAGAAAAACAGAAAATGCCGCGCGCCGATGCGCCACTCCTCGCGCGTTGGCACGAATCCAAAATGCACGTCGTCAAGCGACCGCAGCGAAAGCACCGCCAGCAGGCCTATGTGAATCCACATGAGCTGGCCAAGGACGCCGAGCGAAACATGCGAGGTCAGCGGCCCATATATCGGATCGAAGAGCCTCGCCAGGTACACCGCCGCCATGAAGCCGAGGAATAAGAAGTCGGCCAGCATACCGGGACGAATCCAGACGTACCAGAACGCCGCTACCAGGATTAAGGCGAGCAACTCTACGCACCGCCCCCAATGAAACGTGTGGCCGCGCAGAATTTCGATCAAATAAGGAATCACGCCGCTAGCCGCCAAAAGCGCGCCGCGAAGCTCCTTCGATCCCAACGCGTCGAATCTTTTTCGAACCGCAACGAACCCCGGAGCGAGATAGAAGCCGAACTCGATCAGGAACGCGGGCACCACCGCGAGCGCCACTCTGGAAGATATATGCTGTTGATGAGAGTAAAAGTACGCTGCGATGCAAGCTGCTATCCAAACCAGGGACAGCGTCGTCAGAAACTGGCGCATGTGCTTCATCCTAGCATCCGTGATTTCATTTCCCGTACTCATCGAAGCCGAAGACCCTCCCGCCAATCTCGTGCGCTTGATTGCGGCGCGCGAGACGGAAACCGCGGAAGTGCAAAGCCACTACACCTATCGCCAAACCGTGACGCTGGATGAAATGAATCCGAGCGGCTTTATCCAAGGCACCTACCGAGAAGTTCGCGACATCATCTTCTCGCCCACCGCGGAGCGCAGCGAGCAAATGGTCGGCAAGCCGTCCAGCACGCTGGCCCATCTCGGTTTGACGGATGAGGATTTTCGCGACATGCGCGACATCCAGCCATTTCTTCTCACCAAGGACCAGGCGTTCCTTTATGAAACGCATTTTCGAGGGGAAGAAACCATGGACGGCGTGGATTGCTTCGTCGTCCAGATCCGTCCCCGGCAGATCCTCGATGGACAGCGCCTGTTTGACGGCCTGCTGTGGGTATCGAAAAACGACTATTCGGTGATTCGCAGCGAAGGTCAGGCGGTCCCGCAGATTCGCACGCTGAAGACCGAAAACCTGTTCCCTCATTTCACGACGCTACGCCAAAAGGTGGAAGGCGATTACCGGTTTCCAGTCCTGACCTACGGCGACGACACCCTCAATTTTCGCGGCGGTGGGCAGCGTGTGCGGCTCACCATAAGGTACACCGAGTACCATCGATTTGGCGCCGACTCGAAAATCACCTTTGACAAATAGGCCGAACCTGCGTGTTAAAAGTTTCGTATACTTTTTAGATTCCAGATAACGTAGCGTTACCAAGTAGGGTAAGCAGGAGGGCGCATGGCGCAGCACGTGAAGATCTTGGGGATTGTGCATATTGTGTTTGGGGGACTAGGCGTACTCGGCGCGGTCATCGTCCTCATGATCTTTGGAGGACTTTCAGCATTCCTCAATATGTCGGATCGGGGCGACGTTCCAGCTCCCGTGCTGGGCGCCATCGGCGGCCTCATATTTCTGGTGATCCTGGTCATTTCGCTGCCGGCTCTCATCATCGGCATCGGACTGCTCCAATTCAGGCCCTGGGCGCGCATCGGAGGAATCGTCCTGTCGGCGATCGATCTGCCTCTATTTCCCGTCCATACCATGTTGGGCATCTACGGCCTGTGGGTTCTGCTGAATCGCGAAACGGAACAGATGTTCGCGGCATCCGCGGTGCGAGCCGTTCCACGCTATTGATGGTTGTTTTCGTAGCACCAGCGAATTAGAGCCTCAGGATAGGCGGACCCGTTGTTGGCCCGCAGATCGTCGATGCTCAGGCGTCGGAACTCGAATGACACGGCGCCGGCCGCGCTGACAGTCGCGATCATATATCCGTACACATTCGTCTGGGCGTGTTGCGCCGGCGTGGTTTCGGGTGGCAGCTTGTAGCGCGGAGCGCCCGCGGTGCCGATGATCCAGCCGGGGAGAACTTTGTCCTTCCAGGTGGCTGTCTCGAAAATATGGTCCATGTAGTAGTGTGAGTGGCTGGCGAGAACGTAGACGCGTTTATGGGCGACATCTTGCGCGTGCCATAGCGCTTCGTAGGCCTCGCGCCCGCTTTTTTCGCCGAGCGGCCACTCGTTCATGCTATGCATCCGGCTCACGCTATCAGGCAGGGCCTCGTGCATGCCCACCACGATGGTTCGAACTTCGGGCGATGCCTCATCCCGCGCCAGCACGGCGCGCAGCCATTTCATTTGATCGGGATCGAATTGATCCGGCGTCGCATTGTCGAGCGCAATGAAATCGATGTGGCGCTCCAGCCAGTGATAATACGCGTGCAGCTTGTGATCCGTCGGATCGTCCTTCAGGCGTTGCGCGCGTAGCGCGGGCGTCTCCAACCAATCGGCGAACTGCACCAGCCAGGCTTCGCGTGACATGGGCGGGATGGGCTCGTGATTGCCGATGACCAGGTAGACGGGAAGCGCGCCGAAAGGAACGATTTGGTGCGTGATGAAATCGGGCCAGGCTTCCTTCAAGTAAGTGGGGGTGTCGAGCGCTTTGTTGTGCAGCCCGAGTTCGGCCGGCGGCGATATATCTTCGTCGAGTTTGTAGATGGCGCGAAAATCGCCCAAATGCCAGTAGAATACCGAGCCGCTTTTGACTACATCCGCCGCGAGAGCCGGCATAACGATGTCGCCGCAGTCGCGCGAGTCGCCTGAAACGGCGAACTTCCAGGAGGAGCCAGACCGAATCTGTCCCACGGCCGGCAAGGAAGCGAATAGGATCAGCCAAGCGATGCGTTGCATTGGTATCACTCGCATGAGATCCGAATATTAACGCGCGGAGTAAAC
>JBKQHJ010000058.1:0-3212 GCA_052148835.1 Bryobacteraceae bacterium | reverse complement strand
CGAGGGACTGCGCCGCGGTGGGGACGGGCGCATCAGACGGCGGGTCGACTTTCGCCGACGTGCCCGTCGTTCGGGACCCGGCAGAGTTTAGAAGTTCATCCATCCACCAGCGGCGATGAAAATCGTTCGAGTCTTCGATCTGCTTACCAACAACCCCGATCAGACCTCCGGACCAAGTGGCGTACGCGCGTGACCCATCGATATTAGTCAGGTGCTCGGGGAACGTGCGGATCGTGTAAACCGGATTCTGGGCGCCAAACTCCTCACCGAGCTCGCGAAAGTAGTCTCCGGGTATCACGAACCGCGGAGCGCCGCGGAAATTCAGTTGTAACGCCTTGAATTGCCTCGCTTTCTGAGCCTGTGCAAATTGCAGAAGAACGCGGAACACGTCAGCCGCGCTGTTGGTCGGCGCGACCGAACTCAAGGCGTAGATGAGAACGTTGGCGGCTGCGCGCTCGACGTGTACATTGACGCCATCGTTGCGAGGATCGCCCTTCAGAACCGCGTTCATATCGGCCTGGAGACCGTCCGCAGCGGTGCCAGCGAATGACAGCAGAAGCAGACCCGCCACAGTGTACAAGGCACCGCGATTTTGCGAACACGGTTTAAACATAGGAATTTCCCTTCAGGGGGCTATAAGAGCCCGCTTCCGTCATTCGGACGAAACCCGTTTTGGGTTTAGCCCAACTTGGGTTTCAAACTATTGGGGCATCCTCCGACGGTGGTCCCATAGTTTGACAAAGTCCGTATTCACGCCAACATACGCGCGGTTCCGTGAGCTTCTCATTGAGGCCCGAGAAAGTGTCGGCTTGACGCAAGCCCAACTGGCCGAACGACTCGGCCGACCACAGTCCTATTGTAATGCGCCGCAGTTATCGCCCCCGACGTTTTCACGATAATCTCCGGCTGGTTTCTCAGCTTCCCGGCGGCGTGGTGCGCTGCTGAAGCTATCGGCAGATGATGCGCGTGGGATAGGATACTCGCCTGTATAGGCAACGCCGGTATCCCGACGGCCAGTGGGATCAAGAAGGCGGGATTTGGAGCGCCTGGCAAAAAGCAGCCGGGCGATCTTCGCGTTTGATAGCCCAAGGCCTCCGCTCGGAGCCTCACCAAAGAAATGGGCTGACCGTAAGAACCTCTGAGTGGCACGGGGCAGAAACCAGAAACCCTCCAGCACGGATGGAGTGTGCGCCGGAGGGTTTCTATAAGCCGATTTCTTCGGAGCCAACTCCGTCGCATCGGCCTTGGGCATCCGCTCGGGCGCGACCCCATGCGGACAATCGAGAAGGAATCGCTACTCAGGCGAGCGGTAGTGGCCGTTGGCCGCCGCGATCCAGCCTTGCTGGCAGGCCGCGGCAATCGCCAGTTGTGCGGTTCGTTTGGAACATTCGGTGAGCGTCATGATCTGCTCTCGCAGTTGGTTGTAGCGCGCTTCGCCGCCGAGGTCCGCCAGAGCCTGGGTGATGTCGGCTGCTTCCACTTTGCGCCGCGCGGGGGCGGTTGGCGCTGGCTGTCCGGCCGGAGAGAACCACAACGTGTCGGGATCGAGATCGAGCAGGCGCGGTGGTTGGGGAGCGGCGTAGCGAAACTGGAAGCGCAGTTCGACGGTGTGGAACTGCGGCGCGGGTCTGGTCAGCAGCAGATAGCTGTCGCCCACGGCGTGCAGGGCGCTGGAGCCGCGGAAGGCGCTGCCGATCTCGTAACGGCCGATGGATTTGCGCACGTGATGCACCACGATCAGAGCGGCGCGCGAAGCTTCCCGCAGGCGCAGCAGGCTCTGGCACAAAGCGGCCATGGCGCGGGTGTCGTTCTCGTCCTGATCGTGAGTGGAGTAGAGCGGATCCAAGATGATGATCTCGGCCGCAGCGGCGCGGGCGGCGGATAGGAAGTGATTCAGGCCTTGGGATGCATTGAGCAGATGGCCGGTGGCGCGCGTATCTACGAACAGGTTCTGGTCGGCGGTATTTCCCAGGATGCGCCGCATAGTGGCCAAGCGGCCGACGAACTGCGGGACGGGTAGTTCGAACTGGCAAACCAGCACACGGCGCGGAGCAGGGATGGGAAAGCCGGTGCGGTCCGAGCCGGCTGCCAGCGCCAGCGCGAGGTTGGCGACCAGCAGCGATTTGCCTACCTTCGGCTCCCCGCCCACGAACAGGATTCCCTGTGGCGGCAAGAGTCCGGGCTCGATCAAGCAGGGCGGCGCAGTGGGCGGCTGTTGCTCCAGCAGTTGGGCCAGCGACAGGACGCTGGGCTCGGCCTCTTTCTGGCGTGCGATGGCGCTCATAGCAGCGCCTCGGTGGTGGCGTCCAGCAGAATGGCTTCATTCACCACGGCGGCTTTGCGCCCGGCGGCCACGCGCAGGGAGGTCAGGGCCAGTTTGTTCACCTTGCGCGGGATGCCTTTGGTGGCCTGATACAGAGCTTGGCGTGCGGTGTCGTCGAACAACGACTGTGAGACACCGGCGGCTTTGAGTTGATGCGTGAGGTAGGCATCCAGTTCTTCGCGGGAGAGTCCCTCCAGGTGATACTGCACGGCGATGCGCTGGCGCAACGGTTCGTGCATCTGCAGCGAGAGCGTGCGGCGCAGCAGCGGCTGGCCGACCAACAACAAGGTCAGATAGTGCGAGGAATCCATATCGAAGTTCAACAGCAGCGGGAGCTGTTCGAGGGCGGCATGCGGCAGCAGTTGGGCTTCGTCGCAGATGAGAATCGGGTGCTGCTTCTTGCTCTGATTGAGGCGCACGATGGCTTCCGAGATCTGGCGCACCAGGTCGCCGCGGTAGTGCGCGGGAACGAGGTCCAGTTCCAGCGCCAGTTGCCGCAGCAGGTCGAGAGCCGATCCGCAGGTCCAGTGCAGGTACAGGATCTTATAGAGATTGGGATTGAGGCCGGCGGTGAAGGTGCGCGCCGCGGTGGATTTACCGGCGCCCACTTCGCCGGTGAGCAGGCCGGCGCCATGATGATCGACCAGAAACTGGAGCCGCGCCTTCACCTGGGTCCACGCCTGGGAAGCAAACAACTGCTTGGCGTCGGGGTTGTCGCCGAAGGGAGGTTTCTTGAAGCCGAAGAAAGTCTCTACCATGGCGCGGAGTCCTCCTCGTCGTTCTTCTGATCGTGAAGCAACTCGACGAAGTTAATGCCGGTGGGTTCGGGAGCAGCCGGTGGAACTGGTTTCGGCGAAGGGATCTGGCCGTTGACGACGGGATCCACCAG
>JBKQHJ010000057.1:0-86788 GCA_052148835.1 Bryobacteraceae bacterium | reverse complement strand
ATTGCGCCGCTTTCGCCGGCATCTTGAATACCGCTTCATCCACCGGCACGTTCGCATCCATCTTCTCAATCGTAATTTCCATCGCCAGCTTGCCGTTCACCAGTTGCGTCAGGCTGAACGGCATCAGCACACCCCCCACCCTCTTGTAGTTCGCGATCTTGGATTCATACAAGACCTCCTGGCCGAATTGCGTGCGCTTGCCTTCTGTCCGAATGGGCAGGAAGCTCTTGGCGTCGAGATAATCGTATTCGATCGAACCGCCCTTCTTAGTGATCTTCAGCTTATAAACAGGGATCCCCTCCACGTCTTCCCTCGCCACCAGTTCCACCGTGTTGCCTTTGGATTTGTAGTCCACCAGATTGCCGCCGATGAAGTCGGACGATTCTTGCGCGGCGCGCGTGTCCTCCTCGCTCGATTGTTTGGGTTCACCGTTAACGAGCGGGTTGATGGTCCAGGCAGTCTCGCCATCGAAGGCTTGTACCACTTTCTTGCCTTGGTACGTGATCTCCAGGCGCAGGAGATTCGGGCGTTTCACCTGGATGGTGAGTGGCGCTTCGGTTTTACCCAGAATGGATGCCTTACCGGTGACGACCAAGGATTGAATGGCATTTAGCTTGTCGGCGCCGCCGAGCGCTTCGACATGACGTTGGACGATCTGGTCGACGGTGAGCGGCTGCTCTTGAGGTGCGGCCGGGAGCAGCAGAGCGCACGCGGCGAGGATCGCGATCGAAAATGAACGGCGCACGTCCTCATGATACTCCGGTCGCCATGAGATTAAGACGAGCGACCGGAGCGCGATCGCACGCGTCCAATGGTCGGGAGGCGGATATGAAATACTTCCGGATTCCAAGCCTAGTTACAGTAACGTTACTATTGGCGGCGACCGTAGCTCCAGCGCAAACTCGATTCACCCAGCGTAGTTATCCCGACGTGACGGACGCCTACCAGAGCGGGCTGAAGTTGTACTACAAAACCTGGGCCGATCTCAATGATGCTCAGAAAAGGGTCACGCCGTATCCCGGCGATTGGTATCGCTACGAAGTAGCGCGCGGGCAGATGGACCTGCTGGAAAGAACGTGGCAGGATGGCTCGTTCGATCGCAAACAATTAAATGATGCCATCGACGACGTGCAATTCGTCCTGAAGGTCAACTATCTCTCGGACCAGGATCGCCAGGTTCTGGAGGAGGATTTAAATCGATTGCGCGATATTCGAATTCGGTACGGCGGCTAACGTACTTTTACAGCAAGGTCTCAGCCAGCTCTTCGAAATTTGCCGGCGTCACCAAATGAAAGCGGAGCGACAGGCGAGTGAAACCGCGCAGGATGCGAGTGAGATCGTCACTGGGAATTTCCGGGCTGGCCAGGAACATGTTTCCCGAGGCGATGCGGAAAGGCAGGACGCGCCAATCGCGGACCACGCGCCGGGGCAGCGCACGAGCTACATGGCTGCTGATGACCCAGGGTTCCAGGCGTCCCGCCGGCAGGCTCTGTTGCAGGCTGAGCGCCTCGTAAAGCTCGTCCTCGGTAATGACGCCCTGCTGTACCAGATATTCGCCCAGGCGAATTCCCGGCCGTAGATTCTCGATCGCGCGGCGAATCGCATCTTCCTCCGCGTAACCCGAACCGACCAGAATCTCGCCGAGCTTCCGCTTGTGTTCCAACAGCACGGTACGCGAGGGATAAGCATGCTCGGTCTTCACCCACACTAGAGGTTCGTGACGAACCCGGGCGCGCACGTACGAGCGGACGGCTTTCCACGTAGCGGCGGTGTTGATCCAATTGCCGCAAACCGCGCGCAGCGGCACGGCCAGGGCGAACCAGAACCCATAGAGGCTGGCCGAGCAGCTCATGCGCACCGAACTCTGGACAATCTGGATCACGAGCGTCGCGACGATCAACCAAGGATGCAGCGAGTACTTTGCTAGTCCCCAGGGAGCCCCAGTGCATTTTGCAGCGGCCCAGGTGAACGCGCCATACAGAAAGATCAAATTGCTGAGCAGGCTGAGCGGATTTCCGAGCAATCCCTTGCGATCGCGCCAGAACCAGTATTTTTCGGCCCACGTCCCGGACCAGCCGTTTCGCTCCCAGCATTGCAGCCCGATGCCCAGGATCCACCGGGAGCGCTGCCGGATGGCCGTGCGTGCGGTGCGCGGGAAGAACTCGCGCGTTGCGACGATGCTAGAGCCATGTTTGGTCAGCGGCACGAACATCTGTTTGCAGCCGAGCTTATGGAGACGCAGACCATTCTCGTAATCCTCAGTGAGACAGGAGGGCTCGAAGATCAGATTGTGCTCGGCGTTGGCGAGTTTCTCGAGCGCCTGGCGCGAGAATCCCGTGCCCACTCCATTGGACGGAACGAAACTGCCCATCAACTGGCGCGCGCGCATGTCCTTGATCTGCCATTCGGCGAATTCATCGCAGTAAACGCCATGGACGAAGTCGCGGATCGGAGTGGGCAGCGGCAGCACGGGAATCTGCACCATATCGTACTCGTCGGCGTACGAATTGATGAAAGATAAGGCTTCCGGGTGGATCAGATCCTCGGCGTCATGCGTCATCACGATGTCGAAGCGCGCGCTGTTGTGCTCTTCGAAAAGCAGCATGCGCTGATAGATCCAATTCAGGCAGTCGGCCTTGGAGGTGGGGCCGTTGTGCGGGCAGACGGCTAGATGAACGTGGGGAAAGCGCGCTTCCAAATCGCGGACGGCGTCGAGCGTTGGCTCGTCGTTGGGGTAGGCGCCGATAAAGAAATGATAGTTCGAGTAGTTGACGGCGGCGGAATTGTGCTCCACCATGCCCGCGATGACCGGGTGCTCATGCCAGAGCGGGACGAAGATAGCGATGGTCTTTTCGTGCCTTTCACTTGGCATCGGCTCGTCTGAAAGGATAACGGCCGGGCGCGCGGGAAGGCACCCCCGCAGCCAGGCCCAAAGACAGATGGCGTCCAAGACCAGATCATCCACGCCGCTCACCAAAATGACCCATGCCAGCGGGAATAGGCAGGCAGCTACCCCGATGTCACACCAAGTCAACCCGATGGTGTACCACCTCAGTGCGACAAGCAGGAATGTCCGCAAGGATGCTAAGGCGGGGATCACCTAGGAAGAGGTGGCGGAGAAAGCGAAAGTTCGCAGAGATTGTTGCAAAGAAAGCGGCTGGGACACCGCGATGGGCTACCCCAACTTCCATCGGGATAGTTTCATTTGGGCCTTAGTCTATTGTCCTGACTATATAGCCATGGTTATTCTGTCGATGAAGAGTCAACATGAAGCCTCGACCGCTCAATACGATCGTCAACTTCGCTCTAGTACTCAGCGCCACTGGGTTTACTCTCCTCGCGGAGAGCCCGGAGAAGCCTCCAGCACCGCAGGAGAAAACGCTGCTTGCGGCGGTAAGCGAGGCGGCGCAGTGGAAGCCGCTGGACCCTCGCGTGGCGAAGGCCCATGAGGATCTGGGCGACTACTATTCGGCCGAGGGGCGCTATGCGGAAGCCGAAAAGGTCTATCAAAAGACCTTGGAGTTAAAAGAGGACATGCTGGGGAGGGCCAACCCTGCCATCATACCGGCAGTGGACGACGTCGCGCGCGTGAGTTTCGCGCAGATGAAATACGATCAAGCAGCGGACTTGATCGGGCGAGAGTTGCGGATCATGGAGCGTGAGTATGGGGACGATGATCCGAAGCTGGTGCCGTCTCTGGAGCAAGTGGCCAGAGTGCTGGAGGCCGCATCCAAATATCCGGACGCGGAACGGTTCTTGGCGCGGGCCATTTCGATTCGCGAGAAAGCCTCCGGCGCGCAGAGCGCGGAGCTGGCGCCGGACCTGACGCAAATGGCGCGCGTGGACGTTGCCAAACACAACCTGCCAGCGGCCGAGACGCTGTACCAGCGCGTGCTCGCGATCCAGCAGAATAAGTTCTCCCCAAACAGTCCGGAACTGCTGCCGACCCTGGATGCCATGGCCGCGCTGGCTCAAGAGCAAAACAACGACGCAGAAGCGCTGCTGAAAAGGACGCTCGCGATCCGCGAGGGCAACCTGGGGCCGAACGCGGTAGAAGTAGCCAAGAATCTGGACCAACTGGCGGCCATCTATACCGATCGGAAGCGCTTCGAGGAGGCGCAAAAGGTGAGCGAGCGGGCACTCTTCATCTGGATGAAAGAGCTGAAGCCGGGCAGCGCGGAGTTGGCGGAGAAATACGAGAAGGTGGCCGAGCTATACGAAAAGCTGAATCGCCCGGTGGACGCCGAACCGCTGGTGCAGCAGGTGTTGGCGGCGCGTGAAAGCGATACTGTTGCCAGCTTGAATACTCTGGCCGCGATCGATGCCAGCAAACAGAATTTCGTGCAGGCCGAATCGCTCTATCGTCTCTCGCTGACAATCTTGGACAAAAAAGGCGTCTTGAGCGGCAAACGGCCCCTGTTCTTGAGCAGCAGCGAAGATAACCTGGAATTGCTGGCCGAGACCGCGCTCAATTACGCCGATCTGCTGAAGAAAATGCGGCGCAAGTCCGACGCGAGCAAGATCGAGGCGCGGATTCGCGCGGTGACCGGCAAGAGCGCGCCGGTTACGACAAAGAAGAAAGTTAGCTGACTCTAGCGCCCGGAAAACCCGGCGGCGTGCTGCGGATTGGGATCGGGCCCGTGAAAGAGCTTGTGCTTGATGTCGGGCCAAAATTCCTTCAGCACCTGCGACGCCGAGTCGATGCCGATCTGCGCCCACCACGTTTCGATGTTATCTCCGACATTGCGCTGGTCCGGCGTGTAGGCGTTCGAGATGGCGGTGCCCGCTGCGTTGCCCGCGACTTCCGAGAAGTTAAAGCGAGTGCCGCCAGAGTCGGTGTGCGTGACGAAGACACGCGTGGCGGCGTACCAGGTGCGTGACCATTTTCTACCGTATCCGCGGCGAAAGTACCTGGGGTCCTCATGCAGCAAAACGGGGAACAGGCCCTCGGTCATCATGTTGCCGATGGCTTGATCGGCGTATTCCACTCCCACGCGATGGCCGTAGCCCGCCCATCCCTGACCGAAGGATGGATTGGAATTGACCCACTGCTGATAGCCGGCCAAAAAAGCCGCCAGCCCAAGCAGCGGGTAATCGAACGAATCCTTGGATGCGATGGTGAACTTCTGTTTCCAGGTGATCGGCGTGTAGACCGTGGTTTCGTTAGCAGTCCGATAGTTAGGAAGAACGCCGAAAATGCGCTTATCGGGGGGCGGAGGACCTGTTTCGGTTTGGCCGGGCACGACAGCGGGAGGATCGGCCGCGGGCGCTGGGGTCGGATCTTGGGTCGCATTTTGACCCAAGACCGTGAAAGCACACCCGAGCAAAAGGGCGGGCAGGGATAGATGGAGTAAAGTCATGCGATTCTAAACGGAAAACCGGAACCCACACAAAGACCGTCTTCTTTTATTCTACTAACCAGCCGACGCGCGGCGGAAGTGTTCGTTGCAGACTTTACGAAACCTTAATTAACGATCTTCGCTCTGCCGAGCGGGTGAGTTGAGCCTGGCGCGCGGGCTAGGGCTTGAGCGACGACGTGTAGGCCACGATATCAAGCATCTCTTCGTCGTTCAGATTGGCGACCACCGGCTTCATCAGTTGAGTCCAGGTGCCGTTGCGTGCGCCTTGTTTCATGTCGTTCAGTTGCCGCATCAGGTAACTGGGCGAACGGCCCGCGATGCCCGGCACCGGTCCGAGTCCCTTCAGATCCGCTCCGTGGCACGCACCGCATTGCGTGGTCTTACTCGATGCCTTGGTCACTAGCGCCTCGCCGCGTTTGATGCTGCCGGGCGGCACGTAGGCGAAGAATCCGGAGTGCGGATCGCGCAGGACTTCGGTGGCTTCCGCGTTCTCGGGCGTCTCCAGGATGCGCTTACCGAGCGGCTCCTTTTCACTGCCCTCTACCAGGAACATGCCGTTCGCATTACGCGTCTTCGGGACCGTGTTGGTTTCAATCACCTTGATCCAAGGCGTCCACTTCATGGCGCCAAAGTATCCGGCCGCGGCTTTGATCTCGTCGTCCGTCATTCCCTGGGCGAAAGTCATCATGAGCTTGGTGTTGTTTTTGCGAGGCTCGGCGCTCTTGCGTTTGCCGTCCCTGAAATCGTGCATGGTCTGAATAAAATATTCGACCGGCAAGCCCGCGACTCCCGCGTTTTCCTGGCGGCCCTTGCCATTGGGATAGTGGCACAAGCCGCAAGCCCAGACGTCGGGTTTCTTGCCGTGCGCGACCACGTCGGGCATCGAGGGATGGTCACCGGGATACCAGTCGGCGGGTCCGAAGCGATCGGAGATTTGCGCGCGCGTAAAGGCGCCGCTGCTGCCATCGAGATGTTTGACGCTGGTGTCGGGCGCGGGTGCCGCGGCGGGCGGAGTCCCGGCGGGCGGCGCGGGCGGAATGGCGTACGCCCACGGAATCGGGCCGTCGGCGGTGGATGCTGGGAACGCGGCAATGGCAAGGATCAAAATCCCGAACAGGGTTCGCATGGAACGCTCCTTTGGACCTAGTTGGGGATCATATCACGCGAGCGGTCAAGCGCGGGACCGCCAACTACATCAATTCGCGCGAGCGCTTCTCGCGTTGTTGGTCGACCAGCGCGATAATCGAAGTTCTCGTCGGCTCGCCTTGGTACACCCAGACCCCGCGCTCCTTCTTGAGCAGTCCTTTCGAGACCTTGCTCGACGGCTTGGCCTTTTTCGCCTTTGTTCTTTTCATGCCCCGGCTCAACGCCGCCCATCGTCCATCAGTTGCCTTTATCACTTTAACAAGCCATGCATCACCTCCATTTTGGGCTGCGGGAAGCGCGATAATAGGGGATGAAGGAATGAACGATGACCATCACTTTGCCACTCGCTCCGGACCAGGAAGCGAAGCTCGTGGCGATCGCCCAGGCGAGGGGTCTTACTGCCGAGGCGTTACTCACGGGGATGTTGCAAGAAGTTCTTGGCGACGCTTCGCCGGCCCCGGCTCACCAACCTTCCGGCACGGTGATGGGATCGGCCCTTGTGGCCGCGATGCAGGCTTCTCCGTACAAAGAGATCATTCTTGAGCCACGCCGCGATCCCATGCCGACCCGCGACGTCATCTTCTGATGGCGTGGTTGCTCGACACCAATGTCCTATCGGAATTGCGGCGGCCCTATCCGGAACCCAAAGTTCGCGCGTTTATCGATTCACAGCCGGTTAGCCAACTTTATATCAGCGTAGTGACAATCGCCGAAATACGGTTCGGTATCGATGTCCTTGCCGACCCGATCCGCCGCGTTGCTCTCCACGAATGGATCGAAAACACCGTTCGGCCCATGTTTGATCAACGTGTCCTTCCGGTCACCGAGGAGGTGTTGTTTCAATGGCGGCTTCTCGTGGAACAGGGCCGCAAGGTCGGCCACACGTTCTCACTCCCCGACGCGATTATCGCGGCCACCGCGATTCACTTCGGGCACACGGTGGTGAGCCGCGATCATTCTGCATTCGACAAAACCGGCGTGAGCGTCATGAATCCTTGGGAGACTTGAGACGCCACGCGCTCGGTTCAGGAGAGAAAATCGGAAAAAGCTCCCACTTCGACTACTCGCTGGAATCCGTGGGTCTGAAATCGTCGCTTCAGAGTTTCGTTCGATCCAGCACAACAAAGGTAGACCTCAGCTCGCTTGTTCGCCTCCCAAAGCAGTATCGCCTGCGCACGATGATCTGCTTCTGGCATGCTATAGCCAATAATTACGATGCGATGTGACTGTCGCAAAGCGTCGGTGGCTTGAGACCATAGCGACTCGTAAAAGGGGCCCCACTCCTCGCCCACCGACGTTCCGACCGAAAACTTCTTCTCATAAGTCGGCAGCACTAGGGTGGTCGCCCCGCCGGTAACCCCGCCACCCTTAAAGCTCGTGTCTAAAACGCGTCCTGGATACGCCGGCAAAAGCGACCCGACATTATCGACGAACGGGCGTTCGCCAAGGCTGTTCGTGAAAGCGCTATATCCCTGCGTAGCTCCTCCGAAAATCATTCCAATCCAATTGATGCTTCCGTGTAACTTGATTACCTCCACGAGCGAATCCGGTTCTTCCCAGTCGGCTACAAAGCTGGTTCCGTAGCCGTTCTTTACACCGAACTTGCGAGCCTTGATCAGCGCATTTTCCAGAGCCACGTCGTAGTTGAAAGTAATGATGCGGTCGCCTGGTTGGACCCTATCAGCGAATGCTTCATAGAGAGGCAATGGCAAGTGTTGATGGCAAATGTCTTTGAAGTAGTCCCCAAGACAACGTTGAATTCTTCCAGTCAGCTTCTTGCGTTGCCCCTCTGCAAGACCTCGAAACGCTCCTCCCCCGAGATCAAGGTTTGTGAACACCGCCTCCACGTCGACGACAGGACCATTGAGGGTAACAATAGCGTCAACGGCCCGCCGATATTCCAAGTTCTGATCCCTTGACTCGATCACCCACATTGCCATTCGTGGCCAAAGTTCCGAGCAAAGTGGATACCCGGCATGCCAAGAGGCACCCGCGCCGAGCACATAGGTCGTCCTATCGAGCGGATTTATCATCTTCCTACCCCCCCTTCACCAACTCCAAAAAAGCCTTCGCCGCATGGCTCAAACTCCGCTTCGCCGGACACACCAGCCGTATCTTCCGATCCACCGCCAGCTCCTTCACCTTGATCTCGCGCAGCGCATCCTGCTCCACGTCCTGCTCCACGCACATGCGCGGTAGGAACGCCACCCCCTCATTGCGCTGGACCATTCGCCGAATCGTCTCCACCGTCGGCATCTCCACGTCCATATTGAGCTGGACCTTGTGCCGCTGAAACTCCTTCAGCACCACGTCGCGATACGGCGACAAAACATTGTGCGCGATAAATGTCTCCATCCCCAGCTCCGCAATCGACACCTGCCCGCGCGTCGCGAAACGATGCTGCGGCGAAACCACGAACGCCAGGTGATCGGTGTAAATCACCATCGAGTGCAGCCGCTCGTCTTCCGGATCGTAACTGATCACGCCCAATTCCAAATCGCCATCGATCAACTGCGACGGAATCTTGCTCGATAGCGACCGCCGCACCTGCACCTTTACTTTTGGATACAGCCGTCGATAGCGCTCGATGTGCCCCAGCAAATACAACGACGTCGATTCGTTCGCCCCCACAATCAATCGCCCCGCCGAATTGTCCCGCAGCTCCGACAGCGCATTCTCCAGATCCGCCGTCAAATTTTCAAAACGCCGCGCGTAATCATAAACAATCCGCCCCGCATCGGTGAGCAGCAGCTCTTTCCCCGACCGATCGATCAGCTTCTCCTGTAAATCCGACTCCAGCTTCTGGATCGCCAGCGAAATCGCCGGCTGGGTCCGCAGCATCTTCTCAGCGGCGCGCGAAAAGCTTTTCTCTGACGCCACAGTCAGGAAGACCTTGAGGGGATAGAGTTCCATAAGCGATTCTTATGCTATGATTGTAACTTATTCTGGTTGCTACAACTATAAATTTGCTAAATCGACCAGAGCCGAACATAATGTGTTTGTGAACGTCAACGCAGGAGGACACATGGCCAATCGAGTCTATATCTTCGACACCACCCTCCGGGATGGTGAGCAATCGCCGGGCTGCAGCATGACCGTACCCGAGAAGCTGCAACTGGCGCGTAAGTTGGTGGAATTGGGCGTCGATATCCTCGAAGCCGGGTTCCCGATCGCCTCCGAAGGGGATTTCGAAGCGGTGGACGCGGTCAGCCGTGAGTTCTCCTGGGTCCAAGTTGCGGCGCTGGCGCGGGCCAACCGGCTCGACGTCGAGCGCGCTGCGGCTTCGCTAAAAAATGCGCGCAGGCCACGCATACATACCTTCCTCGCTACCAGCGAGATTCATCTCAAGTACAAGCTGAAGAAATCGCAGCGGCAGATTCTGGACGAAGCGGTTGCCGCCGTGGAACTGGCCCGTCAGTATACCGACGACGTCGAGTTCTCCGCCGAAGACGCCACGCGCACGGACTGGGATTACCTGGAGCAGGTGTCCCGCGCGGTGGTGGCGGCCGGTGCGCGGACGGTGAATCTGCCCGATACGGTCGGGTATTCGGTGCCGGAGGAATACGGCGCTCTCATCGGGCGCATGGTGCGGGCATTGGGCGATAGCGCCATCGTCAGCGTGCACTGTCACGACGATCTGGGGCTCGCAGTGGCCAACTCCATCGCCGCGGTTCAAGCCGGTGCGCGGCAGATCGAGTGTACGATCAATGGCATCGGCGAACGAGCAGGTAATGCATCGCTTGAAGAAATCGTAATGGCGTTCAAGACTCGCCCCGATCGCTTGCCGTTCGAGACCAAGATCGTCACCGAACACATTTACTCCACCAGCCAACTCCTCACGCGAACCATCACGTTTGGCCCGCAACCCAATAAAGCAATTGTGGGCGAGAATGCTTTCGCGCACGAAGCGGGCATCCATCAGGATGGAATGCTGAAGGATCGCACGACGTACGAGATTTTCGATCCGAAGAGCGTCGGCGTGCCGGAAAGCAAGCTCGTGCTGGGCAAACACAGCGGACGCCACGCGCTCAACAAACGCGCCGCCGATCTTGGCTTCGTTCTTACAAAAGACGAACTCGACGCGCTCTATCATCGCTTCACCGCCCTCGCCGACCGCAAAAAAGGTGTTCGCAACGACGAGATTCTTGTTCTGCTGCATGAAGTTGTGGGTGAAAAGGCAGCCGCTGCACAAGACTAGTTTCCAAGAATGCAACTCAACATATTGATTCTCCCCGGTGACGGAATCGGCACCGAAGTCACGCGCGAGGCAGTTAAAGTACTGCACAAAGTCGCGAAGAAGTTTCATCACCAGCCTGTACTGACCGAGAGCTTGATCGGCGGGATTGCGATTCATAAAACCGGCGGTCCGCTGCCGCAAGAGACCATCGATCTGGCATTGAAGGCCGACGCGACGTTGATGGGCGCGGTTGGTTTACCCGAGTTCGATAACGTGGCGCCGGAAAAACGTCCGGAAAAAGGATTGTTAGGCATTCGCAAAGTGCTCGGCGTCTACGCCAACCTGCGGCCGGTCCGATCCTACAAAGCTCTGCTCGATTCTTCGCCACTCAAGAACACGCTGGTCGACGGCGTCGACATGATTATCGTGCGCGAACTGACCGGCGGCATCTACTACGGCACTCCGCGCGGCATCTTCGGAACGGGCGCTGACGAGCATGCTGTAAATACGCTTTCCTACACGCGGCCCGAAATCGAACGCGTGTCCCGCATGGCGTTCCACCTGGCGCGCAACCGGCGTAAGAAGGTGACCAGCGTCGACAAGTCGAACGTGATTGAGACCTCGCAGCTCTGGCGAAAAGTGATTATCGAGGTGGCCGAAGAGTTCCCCGATGTGGCGCTCGATCATTTGCTAGTCGACACTGCCGCGATGCAACTGGTCTTGAACCCTCGCCGTTTTGACGTACTCGTCACAGAGAACATGTTCGGCGATATCCTCAGCGATGAGGGAGCCGTGCTGGCCGGTTCCATCGGGATGCTGCCCTCGGCCTCCATCGGCGCCAAGAAGCCCTCCGGCGCGTGGGTGGGACTGTACGAACCCGTGCACGGCTCGGCACCCGACATCGCGGGACAAAGCAAGGCGAACCCTTTCGGCGCCATCGGATCGGTGGCCGCGATGCTCGAATACAGTTTCGGGTTGAAGGAAGAAGCCGCCGCGGTGAATCGGGCGGTCGAGACCGTGCTGAATTCCGGCCGCGTGACGGCGGATTTGAAGCCGGCGGGCAAACCGGCCACCACTTCAGAAGTAGGAGACGCAGTAGCGGAAGCAATATGAGTAAACCTCGTACCATCATCGAAAAGATCTGGGACAACCACGTGGTTGCAGAGCGCGCGAGCGCTCCCACGCTGCTGTACATTGATCTGCACCTGGTTCATGAAGTGACGTCGCCGCAAGCCTTCGATGGGCTGCGCGCCCGAGGGTTGAAGGTGCGAAGACCTGACCTCACCATCGCGACTACCGACCACAGCACCCCCACCACCCCGCGCCGATTGCCGATCGTCGATAAGATCGCCGCCGCCCAGGTCGAAAAGCTGATTCAAAACTGCAAAGACTTCGGCATCCACTGTTATCCGCTGGGCAGCGACAAGCAAGGGATCGTGCACGTGATCGGGCCGGAGCTGGGATTGACGCAGCCCGGAATGACGGTGGTCTGCGGCGATAGTCACACCGCAACGCACGGCGCGTTTGGGGCGCTGGCGTTCGGCATCGGAACCAGCGAAGTGGAGCACGTCCTCGCCACCCAATGCCTCCTTCAGAAGCGCTCGAAAACCTATCAAGTCCTTGTGGACGGGGCACTTAAGCCCGGTGTCTCGGCCAAAGACATTATCCTCGCCCTGATCTCCCGCATCGGAATCGGGGGCGGAACTGGCTTCGTTTTTGAATATTGTGGATCCGCCATCCGCTCCCTATCCATGGAAGAGCGCATGACGGTGTGTAATATGTCTATCGAAGCCGGAGCCAAAGCCGGACTCGTCGCGCCGGACGACACCACATATCAATATGTCGCTGGACGCCAATACGCGCCGAAGGGCGCCAAATGGGATGAAGCTGTCGCTCGCTGGCGTCAGTTGCCGACCGACGATGGCGCGGCGTACGACAAGAGCATTGTGATCGACGCGGCGTCGCTCGAGCCCATGATCACCTTCGGAACAAATCCGGGCATGGGTATTCCGATTCGCGGCATGGTGCCCAATCCGAGCGACATCACCGATCCGCTGGAGCGCGATTCGTTGGCCAGCGCCCTCAAATACATGGATCTGCCGCCCGGCCAGCCGCTGCTCGGCCATCCGGTCAACGTGGTCTTCATCGGAAGCTGCACCAATTCGCGCATCTCGGATCTGCGCATCGCCGCGAGCGTCCTGAAGGGCCGCAAAGTGCATCCGAACGTGCGCGTCCTGGTGGTTCCGGGATCGCAGCAGGTGAAGGAACAGGCGCAGGCCGAGGGCCTCGATCAGATTTTCCGCGACGCCGGCGCCGATTGGCGCGAAGCCGGCTGCTCCATGTGCATCGCGATGAATGGCGATCAATTGCAGCCCGGCCAATACAGCGTCTCGACCAGCAATCGAAACTTCGAGGGACGGCAGGGCAAAGGCGGCCGCACATTCTTGGCGAGTCCGATGACTGCCGCGGCTTCGGCCATCGCGGGCAAAGTCAGCGATGTAAGGGAGCTCCTGTAATGGAAAAGTTCACTCCGTTTGAAAGCAAGATGGTCTTGATCGCTCGCGACAACGTCGATACAGACCAAATTATTCCGGCGCGATTTCTGAAGACGATTTCGAAAGTCGGCTTGGGTGATCAGCTTTTCTGCGACTGGCGCTACGACGCCGACGGAAAACCAAAGCCCGATTTCGTATTGAATAAGCCGGAATCGAAATCGCGTCAGGTGCTGCTCGCTGGCGACAATTTCGGCTGTGGCAGTTCGCGCGAGCACGCGCCGTGGGCGCTGACGCAGTACGGCTTTCGCGCCGTGATCAGCACCTCGTTCGCGGATATTTTCAAAAACAATTCGCTTAAGAATTCGCTCCTGCCGATCGTGGTGCCACCCGATGTTCATGCCGAGTTGCTGAAAAATCCAGAACAGCCGGTGAAAATCGATCTCGCTTCCCAGACCCTGACGCTCGCCAGCGGCCGCAAGGTCGAATTTCCCGTCGACAGCTTCGCCAAGCATTGTTTGCTCGAAGGCATGGACGAACTGGGCTACATCCTGCAGCAGGCGCCGGCCATCGCGGCGTTTGAGGCAGCGCACCCGGCCGCGATTGATACCCGAATCTAACCATCCGCGTTTATCTGCGTTCATCCGCGGCTAAAATGTATCTATGGCCCGTGGTTGGGAAAGCAAGGACGTCGAGTCGCAGGTCGATGCCGCCGAAGAACGGGCGCGGCTAGCGAAGTTACCTAAGCTGACTCCGGAAGAAACGGCCCGTAACCACGAGCGGGAAAGCCTCGAGCTCTCGCGCAAACGCGTGCTGCACGACATCGAGACCTCGCAAAATCCGCGTTATCGAGCAACTCTTGAGGCCGCGTTGAAGCACTTGGATGAAAAGATCGCGGCATTATCGTCATGACTCGCGTCATTCTTTGCCTCGCTATTGCATTCCCACTCATGGCGCAACAATTTCACATCGATCACGTCACGGTAGCTGGCCGCGACGTTAAGGCGATGACCGAAGCCCTGCGCAATGCGGCGGGAATCACCGCGGAATATGGCGGACCGCATTCCAACCACGCTACCGAAATGGCGCTGGCAAGTTTTCCAGACGGGTCCTATTTGGAGTTGATCGCGATCCAACCCAAACCCGACCCCGCCGCCTTG
Source organism: Bryobacteraceae bacterium (assembly GCA_052148835.1). Lineage (GTDB taxonomy): Bacteria > Acidobacteriota > Terriglobia > Bryobacterales > Bryobacteraceae > Palsa-89. Next base: position 72,453 of record JBKQHJ010000057.1, on the reverse strand, counting down.
GCCGCGCATTACTGGCACAAATTCATGGAAGCCGACGCCGGTCCGTGCGCCTGGGCTCTCCGGCCCGCGGATTTATCGGCCGAAGTCGCGCGACTGCGCAAGTCTGGAGTGTCAGTGACAGACCCCCGCCGGGCTGGCCGCAAGCGCCCCGATGGCGTCGAACTCGAGTGGGAGACCGCGCAGGTTGGTCCGACCAACGGCGGCTTTTTCCCGTTCCTGATTCACGATTTCACGCCGCGAGAGAATCGGGCTTTTCCTAGCGGCAAGCCGAATACGAGTGCCTTTATGGGCATTTCAAAGGTCGTGATCGGCGTTTATGATCTGGATGCCGCCATCGCGCGATATCAGAAGGCATACCAGCTGCCACCCTCCGACCGCCAGGAGGACGCAGCGCTCGGAGCAAAGCTGGCATGGTTCCCGGGAACGCCGGTGGTTCTCGCGGCGCCGCTCACGAAGAATTCCTGGCTGAGCGAACGCCTGCAACAGCTCGGCGAAGCGCCTTGTGCATTCATTCTTGACACCAAGCCGGGCGGCCGATTCAACAATATTTCCTGGTTCGATGCGGACAAACTCGGCTGGCGCCTCGGCATCGAAGTCGAATGACCCTGCTATCCTATAGGTGACCTTTCTGCAGTTCTCACCCGTGAAAATAGGATTTGTAAGTCTCGGCTGCCCCAAGAACCTCGTCGACACAGAGGTGATGATGGGCCATTTGGCTGAACGCGGACACCAGCTCACGCCTGAGCCCGGCGATGCCGAGGTGATCGTCGTCAACACCTGCAGCTTTATCGATCCCGCCAAACAGGAGTCCATCGACACCATTCTCGAGATGGCCGAGTATAAGACATCGGGCCAGGCGCGCAAGCTCATCGTCGCCGGATGCATGGTGGAACGCTATCGCGATCAGATTCGCGATCAACTCCCCGAAGTCGACGCGCTCGTTGGCACCAACGAACTCGCGAAGATCGTCGCGATTTGCGAAGGTTTTGAGCCGGACTCGAATCCACTCGAGCCCTACCTCTATCACGACCTCACCCCGCGCGTGCTCTCCACCGCCAGCCACTTCGCTTACATCAAGATCGCCGAGGGCTGCGACCATCCTTGCTCGTTCTGCGTGATCCCGCAATATCGCGGCAAGTTTCGCAGCCGGCGCTTTGAATCGGTGATCGCCGAAGCCACGCGGCTATTCGCAACGGGCGTCCGAGAGATCAATCTGATCGGGCAGGACACCACATCGTACGGCGAAGATCTCGGCATCAAAGACGGACTGTCGAATTTGATGGCGCGGCTCGCGCGGATCGAGACCGAACGGCGGAAATGGATTCGGTTTCTCTACTGCTATCCGAACCGCATCACCCAAAAATTGCTCGACACCATCGCCGAACACGCCGCGTTAGCGAAATACATCGACATGCCGCTGCAACACGCCAGCGCGAACGTGCTGAAACGCATGAAACGCGGATCGCATGGCGATTTCTTTCTGAAGCTGCTGGAACGTATTCGTACCACCATCCCCGGCGTCGCGATTCGAACCAGCATGATCGTCGGCTTTCCGGGTGAAACCGAGGCCGATTTCGAGATCCTGTGCGATTTCGTCAAGGCCGCGCAGTTCGAACGCCTGGGCGTGTTCGCTTATTCCGACGAAGACACCAGCGCCAGCTACCATCTGGACGCCAAGGTCGGCGCCCGCGCGATCTACGATCGCAAGCGCAAGCTGATGGCTTTGCAGCGTCGCGTATCGAAAGCGCGTAACCGGAAAATGATCGGCCGCGAGGTGGATGTTCTCATTGAAGGCCCGTCCGCGGATACCGACTTGTTGTGGCAAGCGCGCATGTCCACGCAGGCGCCCGAAATCGACGGCTTTTGTTACGTGAACGATTTTGCGGGCGCGCCGCCGCGCCGTGGCGAGATTCGGCGGATGCGCATTACCGAGGCGCACGATTACGATCTGATCGGTGCGCTGGATGCGGAGTCCGAGGGTCCCGCGCCAATTTCTTCCGCCAACGCATTTCCGATCCTCACCGCAGCACGATGAAATGCCCGATCTGCAAGAAGGAAGTTTCCCCGGACGCGCAGTTCTTCCCCTTCTGTAGCGAACGCTGCAAGATCATCGATCTCGGCAATTGGGCCAGCGAAAAGTACGTGATCTCGTCGCCAGTGCAGCCTGAAGACCTCGAGAGCGAAGGCGAAAGCCAGGAGTAACATGTCTCGGCGGAACCCGGCCGCATTTCTGATTGGCACTTGGTTCGGATGCGGCTACTCGCCCATCGCTCCAGGAACCGCCGGATCGCTCGCGGCGTTGATCATCGCGATCGCGCTCAACTACTACGGCGGGTACGGCCGCGGCATGCTGCTCCTGCTGACCGCGATTCTTCTCGCGCCGGGAATTTGGGCGGCCGGCGTAGTGGCTAAAGAAACCAACTTTCCCGATCCGCACATCGTCGTGGTCGACGAAGTCATCGGGCAATGGATTACGCTAGCGGGCGCTGCCACATTCAACTGGAAGACGTGGCTCGCCGCGTTGCTGTTGTTCCGTCTGCTCGACATCTGGAAACCCGCGCCGGCTCGACAACTGGAAAGTTTGCCAGGCGGCTGGGGCATCGTCGCCGACGACGTGATGGCGGGCCTTTATGGCGCGCTTGCTATATTCGTATTAGATCGTTTGCATCTTTTTTCCTATGCCTTCTAAAAAGGACTCCAATGGCCGTCCGCAGATTTCAACCGTAACCCCGGAGGCGGCCATCCCGGGCGGCGAGTTTCAGATCCGCGGCGCGGGCCTGGCAAAATCGGAACGTCCGCGCGTCACCATCGGCGACATGGAGGCGCCCATCGTGATCGGGTCCGATTCCTGCGTCATCGTGCGCGTGCCGGAAGGCGCGTCGGCGGGAGAACTCGTCGTCGCGAACGGAGCTCTGAGCAGCCAGGCCTGGACCTGCGACATCGGAATCCAGGTCGCCGAGAATCTTTATCCAGTGGGCAATCCGGCGGTGGATTCCTTCGGCAATATTTATGTCACGTTCAGCGGGTCGCGCGGGCAGAAGACGCCGGTGTCGGTCTACAAAATCGACCTGAACTACAACTCGAAACCGTTCGCGAGCGAGATCATGAATGCCACCGGACTCGCTTTCGACCGGGCCGGCACGCTCTACATTTCGAGCCGCTACGACGGCGTCATCTATCAGGCCACTTCAGCCGGCAACGTGTCCGTCTATGTGGAAGGGATGGGCGTCGCAACCGGCATCGCGTTCGACCCCGATGAAAACTTGTATGTCGGCGATCGCAGCGGGACCGTCTTCAAGATCAGCCGCTCGCGGCAAATTTACGTTTTCGCCACCCTCGAGCCTTCCATCGCCGCCTATCATTTCGCGTTCGGAAACGATGGCTACTTGTACGTCGCCGGTCCCACCACATCCAGCTTCGATTCCGTGAATCGAATTTCGCCGGCCGGGGAAGTGGAGACTTACTATCGCGGCCTGGGGCGCCCGCAGGGCCTGGCTTTCGACGCCGAAGATCGCTTGTACGTCGCGGCCTCGCTTGGCGGACGGCGCGGCGTGGTTCGTTTCGATCACGATCGCATTCCAGAGTTGTTTCTCTCCGGTCCCGGAATCGTAGGCCTGGCATTCATGCCCTCGCGCGCGATGGCGGTGTGCACCAACAATGCGCTCTATCGCGTGGATGTCGGAATCGCGGGCAGACCTCTTCCCTGATGTTCTTACAAAAATGATGCCGGACGCCGAGATCATCGCAGTCGGTTCGGAGTTGTTGACGCCGCAGAGGCTCGACACCAACTCGCTGTATCTCACCGATCAACTCAATGCCTTGGGTGTCGAAGTGGTGCGCAAGACGGTAGTAGGCGACGAGCGCGAGCGTCTGACGGATAGCATCCTGGGCGCCGCGGCGCGATCGCAGATTGTGGTGCTGACCGGCGGCTTGGGGCCCACTGAAGACGATCTGACGCGCGAAGCGATCGCCGGCGCTCTGGGCCGCACGCTGGTTTTCGAACAGGAGATTTGCGATCGCATCGAAGCGCGTATTCGAGCCTTCGGCCGCAAAATGGCGGAGAACAATCGCCGCCAGGCTTACATTGTCGAAGGCGCGGAAATATTGCCTAATGATCGCGGCACGGCGCCGGGCCAATGGATCTCGAACGGCGGTGTGGTGTTCATGCTGCTACCGGGCCCGCCGATGGAGCTGAAGCCGATGTTCGAAGGACATTGCTTGCCCCGTCTCGAAAAGCTGCTACCGCCGCAAGTAATTCGAACACGCTGGCTGCGTACCGTGGGGATGGGCGAATCGGATCTGGATCTGCTTATTGCGCCCGTGTACACGCGCTACAAGAATCTCGCGACCACCATCCTGGCCGTGTCGGGCGAGATTCACGTGCACCTGCGGGCGCGCTGCGCAACCGCGCAGGAGGCCGAGACATTGGTGGCGCAGGCCAGCGCCGAGATCGAACCGCTGCTGGGCGATCGCGTTTATTCGTGCAATGGCGATTCGCTCGAAAAGGTAATTGGAGATCTGCTGCGCGCGCGCCGCGCCAGTTTGAGCGTGGCCGAAAGTGCGACTAGCGGTTTGTTAGGCGGGCGAATTACGGCGGTGCCTTCAGCCTCGGATTATTTTCGCGGCGGATTTATCACTTACTCCGACCAGATGAAGATCCAACTGCTCGGCGTGCCCGCGGAGTTGATCGCCGAACATAGCGCCGTCAGTGAACCGGTGGCCAAGGCCATGGCGGAAGGCGCTCGCACGCGCACGGGTTCCGACTACGCGTTGTCGATCACCGGTTATGCGGGTCCCGACGGCGCGCAAGTTGGCCTGGTGTTTCTCGGCTTGGCATCGCCGGATGGCACTGAAGTACGTCGGGTGCAATGGCCGGCCGATCGCGAGCGCGTTCGTGCGTTCTCCACCAACATCGCGCTCGATATGCTGCGCCGCAAGCTCCTCGGCATGCAGCCTTGAGCCAGTGAGGTTTGAAGCAGTCATGCCTTTCCACGTTTTAGAGGCGCAAGCTCGCAGCATTCTCAGCACTACCACTGGATTCATCGCCGACGCCGGCTTCACGCATTCCCTCACCCCCGCGCGCAATTGCACCTTCGGCTGCAGCTATTGCTACGTTCCCACCATGCGCACTTATGGCGGCTTAAAGCGGGAAGACTGGACGCATTGGGGCGAGTGTACGACGTTTAAAACAAATGCTCCCGAATTGTTGCGTCGTCAATTGCGCGAACATCAGGTGATTTATTGCTCGCCTCTGGTGGACCCTTACCAGCCCGCCGAGGAGACGGAACAGTTGATGCCGCGCATCTTGGACCAGCTCTTATCCCGCCCACCCAAGTTCTTTGTCATTCAGACGCGCGGTCCACTCATAGTGCGCGATCTGGCACAGCTCGTCAAATTGTCCCAGCGTACGACGTTACGCGTGAGTTTTTCGATCGCGACGAATCGCGAGGCTGTTCGGAAATTGTATGAGCCGCATTGCACAACGATCGACCGCCGATTGAAGGCGATCGGCGAGTTGCGCCGAGCCGGTATCGCGACTTTTGCGACGCTCGCACCGCTGCTGCCCTGCGATCCCGAAGAGCTGGCTCACATTGCCCTGGAGGCGACGGACCAGGACATTATCGGCGACCCTCTGCACATCCGATCGATGAAACCCCGCGGCGCCACCACGCGCGATGCGGCGTTTGGCATCTGCGAGAGGCATGGATTTGCGGAATGGTTGAAGCCGGCCTTTCAGCGCGATGTGGTGGAACGGATCGCATCTGCAGTACACAGCGCTGGGCGAAGATTCGCTACGGGTACGGAGGGATTTGGATGGCTAGCGCACTAGACCGCCTCGGCATTACGTCGTACACAGGCGACGCGCCCGCGACCGCCTCGTTGAATCCCGCCGACGGCAACGAACTGGCGCGAGTTCGCCTCGCTTCAACCGAAGACTACGATCTCACGATCGCAAAAAGCATCGACGTATTTCAGCGCTGGCGCATGTTCCCTGCCCCCAAGCGCGGTGAAATTGTACGCGAGATCGGCGAGGAGTTGCGTCGCCACAAAGGCGATCTCGGCACGCTCGTCACTCTCGAGATGGGCAAGATCCTGGCCGAAGGCAGGGGCGAAGTGCAGGAGATGATCGACATCGCGGATTTCGCGGTCGGGCTATCGCGGCAGCTTTACGGGCTCACCATTGCGAGCGAGCGCGCCGAGCACCGCATGTACGAGCAGTGGCAGCCGCTCGGCGTGATAGGCGTAATCTCGGCCTTCAATTTCCCGGTAGCGGTTTGGTCCTGGAATGCCTTGATTGCCGCGGTGTGTGGCGACTGCGTGATTTGGAAGCCGTCGCTCAAAACACCGTTGACTGCGATCGCCGTGCAGAACATCTGCGAACGTGTGCTCTCGCGCCACGGCTGGTCCGGTGTTTTTCAGCTCATTATCGGCGCCGACTCGAGTATTGGTAAACAATTGATCGAAGACGCCCGAGTGCCATTGATCAGCGCCACTGGCTCTACTCGCATGGGCCGCATCGTCGGCGAGGCTGTCACCCGGCGCTTGGGCCGCACGTTGCTCGAACTCGGCGGCAACAACGGCGTCATTGTGATGAACGATGCCAATCTCGATCTGGCCGTGCGCGCTGTGTTGTTCGGCGCTGTTGGCACCGCGGGCCAGCGCTGCACCAGCATCCGGCGTCTGTTCTTGCAGCGTGGAATTGCTGCTGAAATAATCCGCAAACTGCAGTCCGCTTATGGCCGCATTCGCATTGGAAACCCGATGGACGAAAAGACTCTGATGGGTCCTTTGATCGATCGGCAGGCCGTGGAAACCATGCGCGCAGCTTTGGCTCGAATTCAGGCCGAGGGCGGCGAAATCATTTTCGGTGGTGAAGAATTGGGTGGCTGTTATGTGAAACCGGCCCTGGTGAAAGCACGCGCCGCGATGCCGATCGTGCGGGAGGAAGTCTTCGCGCCCATTCTCTACCTCATCGAGTTCGACGGGCTGGAGGAAGCCATCCAGTGGCACAACGCCGTTCCGCAGGGGCTGTCGTCGGCCATGTTTACCACGAACCTGATTTCCGCCGAAACATTTCTGAGCGCGCGTGGGAGCGACTGCGGCATCGCGAATATCAACATCGGAACCAGTGGCGCGGAAATCGGAGGCGCGTTTGGCGGCGAAAAGGACACCGGAGGCGGCCGCGAATCTGGCAGCGACGCCTGGAAGGCATACATGCGGCGGCAGACCGTAACCATCAACTGGTCCTCCGAACTGCCCCTGGCGCAAGGAATCGAATTCGATGTTTGAGCGTCACGCCGCCCTGCTGTTCGCCGCGGCCCTCTCGTTGACCGCGCAAACTCCGCTCGAAAATGCGGGCAAGCCGATGCGTGTGCCGTTCGAGTGCACGCCGGCGGAGCTACAGGCGGCGGGCCTAGGCTGCTCGGAAGAAGATCCGTGCCCGGTTTATCTGGAACTTTCCAACGTCGAGGCAGTGGGCCCCAAGATTTTCGTCACTGGCAACCTTCATACGCCGATGGCGACGCTCGACTCCATCTTGCTTGCTTCCGACGATGAAGGCAAAACGTGGACCGAACCGCATCCTCGCCTGCGATCGTCGGGCCTCGACCAGATTCAATTCGTCGATGCTCAATATGGCTGGATCTCGGGCGCCAACTTGCAAGGCGCGCCGCGCGATCCGTTTTTCCTGATCACCACCGACGGAGGCAAGACTTGGCGCGAGCGTCCGATTTTCGAGGAAACGCGCGTATCCGCGGTGGAGAGCTTCTACTTCGATACTCCGATGCACGGAATCGCCTTTATCGATGCAAGCCTGGATAACGGCATGCACGAGATTTACGAGACGCAGGACGGGGGTAGCACTTGGGCCGTTCAGCCCGGGGCCGCTAAAGCCAAGCCACACGCCGCTTCCGGTTGGCGCATCCGCACAGACGCCGCGACGCACAGCTACCTGGTTGAGAAATCCGACAATAATCGCTGGCAAAAAGTAGCCAGTTTCTCCGTGAATATTGCGAGTTGTAAAGAATGAGGCCCGATCCAATAGAGCTGGAGCTCTTCCGGCACCTGCTGGTATCGATTGCCGAAGAGATGGGCGCGGTGCTGCGCAAAACATCATTTTCCGCGAATATCAAAGAACGCCGCGATTATTCCTGCGCGGTTTACGACGCCGAGGGCGAAACCGTGGCGATGGGCGATCACATGCCTGTGCATCTGGGCGCCATGCCGCTCTCTGTCCAACACGCCACTCAGGCGTTTGATCTGGCGCCCGGCGACGTCGCCATTCTGAACGATCCGTTCCGCGGCGGCACGCACCTCCCCGACATCACGGCCGTCTCCGGCGTTTTTTTGAAAGGAGGCCGGAAGCCCGCCTTCTACGTCGCCAACCGCGCGCACCACGCCGACGTCGGAGGCATGAGCCCGGGCTCCATGCCGCTGGCGCGCGAGATTTATCAGGAGGGCATCCGGATTCCACCGGTGCTGCTGGCACGCGGCGGTCAGGTGGATCGCAAGCTCCTGGACCTGATCCTGGCCAACGTGCGAACTCCCGTGGAACGCGAGGGCGATCTACTGGCACAGATCATGGCCATCCAACGTGGGGAACAGCGGCTGCTGGAATTAGTTGCGAAATACGGCTTGCCCACGCTGCGCCGGAATATGACCGCGCTGAAGGACTACAGCGAGCGCATGATGCGCGCGGCGATCCGCCGGCTGCCCTCGGGCGCCTATCACGCTGAAGATTACCTCGACAACGACGGCATCACGGACCGGCCGGTGAAGATCCGGGCGACGGTGACTATTCACACGGATCGTGCCACCATCGACTTCACTGGCTCCGATCCACAGGTGGAAGGATCGGTGAACGCCAACTATGCGGTCGCGGTATCGGCTAGCACTTATGTTTTCCGCTGCCTGGTGCGCGAGGATATTCCCTACACCGCGGGCGTGATGCGGCCATTGGAGGTGATCGCCCCAAGCGGATTGGTGGTCAGCGCTCAGCCTCCGGCCGCCATGGCCGCGGGAAATGTCGAAACATCGCAGCGCATCACCGATGTGATTCTGGCTGCGCTTGCCAAAGCCGCGCCCGCGCTGGTTCCGGCCGCGAGTTCGGGAACCATGAACAATTTGACCTTCGGCGGATGGGATCGTGCGCGCGGTCGAGCCTTCGCCTATTACGAAACCATCGCCGGGGGCATGGGCGCATCGTCGATTTCGGACGGCGCCAGCGCAACGCACACGCACATGACCAATAGCTGGAACACCCCGGTGGAAGCGTTCGAGCACTTGTATCCGCTGCGCATCGCGAGCTATCGCATTCGCTCCGGATCGGGCGGCCGTGGAAAGCATCGCGGCGGCGATGGAATCATTCGCGAGTATGAGTTTCTGACGCGCGCGGACGTGACTATTTTGTCGGATCGCCGCGAGCGCGGGCCTTATGGCTTGCTTGGCGGCAAACCGGGTGCACGCGGTAGGAACTCGTTATTACGTGCGCGGCGCACGATCGCTATTCCCGGCAAAGCGCGCTTTGAAGTGGAACCTGGCGATGTGCTGCGCATAGAATCTCCTGGAGGGGGCGGATACGGCAAGCCGCTTTAGGATGCAGCAGACTTGGCGGCGCCTCACCTTTCTCCATTGGCGCTTTGCTCCCGACGTGATTCGCCAGCACATCGCTCCTGGACTTCAACGAAAACGCCGCATGGGTCGGGCTGGTGCCGTTTGAGATTTACGGAACGCCCGGCCTGCCTTACTTTCCCGAAACAAATCTTCGAACCTACATCGTGGGACCCGATGGCAGCCGCGCAGTCTGGTTCTTCTCGCTGGAAGCGTCTCGGCTCGCCGCGGTCATCGGAGCGCGCATCGCGTATCACCTGCCCTATTTTTGGGCGAGTATGCGCGTCAGCGCCGAAAATGACGCCATTCACTACCAAGGCCGCCGGCGTTGGCCGCACGAGGCTAGTGCGATCACCGATATCGCCGTGCAATCCGAAGCGTCACCGAGCGACCTTACCGAACGCGACCATTTTCTGACCGCGCGCTATCGGCTTTACACCCTCGCGCGTGGGAACCTTTGGCACGCCAATATCGAGCATCCTCCCTGGCCGCTCGCCCGCGCCAAGGTGAGGGAACTGCACGAAACCTTGTTCGCGCGTGCCGGACTCCCGCACCCCATCGGCCCCCCGCTGGCCCACTATGCCGGGGACGTTCCGGTAAAGATAGGGCGCCTCGAATTACACTGAAGTTTCATGGCCAAGTTCAAATCGGCCGGCGCCAAGAAGACGTCGGAAAAAGTAAGGTCGGCGCGAGCCGCCATCCCGTGCCTGGTTATCGTGGCATTAGGAATCGTGCTCATGTGCCTGCTATTTTATTTTTCGCTGCAATCCGGCCTTCCTCAATGAGAACCCAGAAGCAATGAGAACCGATAATCGACAGCCCGACCAAATGCGCCCCGTGCGCATCACAACCAACTATTTGCTGACCGCCGAAGGCTCGGCGTTGATTGAAGTCGGACACACCCGCGTGTTGTGCGCCGCTTCAGTGGAAGAGACGGTGCCGCAATTTCTACGCGGCAGCGGGCGTGGTTGGGTAACGGCCGAATATTCGATGTTGCCGCGCGCCACAGCGACGCGAACGCCTCGTGAAGTGGTCAAGGGCCGCCCATCGGGGCGCACCCTCGAAATCCAGCGCCTGATCGGCCGCTCTTTGCGATCGGTGGTCGACACCGCGGCGCTCCAGGACCGCACCGTGATCGTGGATTGCGACGTGCTTCAGGCCGACGGCGGCACGCGCACGGCCTCCATCACGGGCGCCTATGTCGCGTTGGTGTTAGCGCTTCAGAAGCTGGTGAAATATGGCACGTTGAAGTCGCTTCCCATCACCCAGCCGGTGGCCGCTACCAGCGTCGGCGTCCTGCGAGGCGAGCCGATCCTCGATTTGTGTTATGAGGAGGACTCTTCAGCCGACGTGGACATGAACCTGGTGATGACCGGCTCCGGCCGCTTCGTCGAGCTGCAAGCCACGGCCGAGAAGACCCCGTTCGACGACGCGCAGTTGGAGCAAATGGTTGCGTTGGCGCGGCACGGCATCGCGGAGTTATTCGAAATCCAGAAGGCGGCGCTCAGCCTTTGATCGATCCGGAGTTGAAGCTATTTTGCGCTACCACCAATCCCGGCAAGCTGCGCGAGTTTCAGTCCGCCTTCCGGGATGCGGTTCCAGTGGAGCCGGTTCCCGGCCTTAAATCGATTCCGCCTCCCGAAGAGACTGGCCTGACGTTCGAGGAGAATGCCATACAGAAAGCTGTCTACTATTCCAGACACTGCGATGGATATTTGTTTGTCGACGACTCTGGCCTGGAGGTGGATGCGCTCGGAGGGGCGCCTGGCGTTTACTCGGCGCGTTTTGCGGGTCCGAACGCAACCGACGCGGAGAACAACAAACTGCTCTTGGATCGCATGCGCGGCGTTTCCGATCGAACGGCTCGATTCGTCTGCGTGGTTGCATTAGCGGAGGATGGCAAATTGCTTCACACCTTTCGCGGTAAGGTAGAAGGCCGCTTGCTCGAAACGCCCCACGGAGCCAATGGATTCGGATACGATCCGCTGTTCTTTTATCCACCTTTCGGCTGCACGTTTGCAGAAGCGCCGCTAGAGCGCAAGATGCAAGTAAGCCACCGCGCCAAAGCACTCGCTCTGCTTCGAGAGTATTTGGAAGAATCGCCCGTAGCGAAGCCCGGCACGAGTTAATCCGCGGCAGGAGTTAATCTAAGTCAGGAGGGAACCACCATGGATGTCACCGATGCACTTCTCGCGCCGGTGGAAGCTGACGAACACCACGAATTGGGCGGGGTACAAGTGGATGTGGCGCGGACAGGCGCCTGCCGGGTGAAGCGCATGATCTACCCGCCCGGATTCCACTGGGCCAAACATTTGAGCGAGTTGATGGGCAGCCGTTATTGTATGCATGCGCACGTTGGCTTCATGGCGCGCGGTCAGATCAATGTGCGTTTCGCCGACGGGTGCGTGGTCGAATACAAGGCCCCCAAGTTCGTTCAAGTGGAGCCCGGTCATGAAGGTTGGGTGGTAGGCGACGAGCCGGCAGTGCTGATTGAGTTTGACTTTGAAGGCGATACACTGAATCGGCTGGGCGTACCGAAAGTCCACACCCATGGCGGGTGATTCCATTGCACGTTTGTCTGACGTATGTCAGACGATGTATGTCTGAAATCGAACCGTGGCTTCGCGGACCGCTAGCGGATGTCCATCTCTTGGTGGCGCCGACGCTGCACGCGTTCACACAGGCGGGCGAGGACATCCAACGCTGGACCGAGGGGCTCACCGCCGCTCAAATCTGGTCACGACCCTATAACCTCGCGCCCGTCGGATTTCATCTTCGTCATATCGCGGGCAGCGTCGACCGTTTGACTACTTACCTGCGAGGCCAGCAACTCGCTCCAGAGCAATTAGAAGCGCTGCGCCATGAAATGGATCCTGGAGCCGAGCGAATCGATCTGCTAAGTGCGGTAGCGGACGCTCTCGCCAAATCCGCGGAGACGATTCGAAATCTGGATGTAAACTTGCTCACCGACCCTCGGACTGTTGGGCGCAAACAATTGCCGACCACAATCATGGGATTGGTGGTCCACTTGGCCGAGCACACGCAACGCCATGTAGGCGAGCTGATCGTTACAGCGAAACTCGCTCGCGCGATATAGCATGGGCGTACTAGACCTATGCCCAGTTGATGTAACGGATCGAAAACGTTTAGACTTCAGTCTTGTACATCCCTGAGGCGGACATCGAGCGTTTGATCCGCGTACTATCGGAAGCACGCTCGCGCGCTACCGAATTAGCAGCGTCTATTAGCGCGCGCCTGGGGACCGACCATCACCTAGCCGAGTTGGCCAATACGGCATCTTCTAATATTGAGAACATGCTGCGTGAAGTCCAAGCCACCGCGGTGGAACACCTCGATCCTGGCGGCGGCTTGGTGGAGTTGCAGGGCGCCCTCGAAACTGAGAACCAACCGATAGATCCGACGGCCGGAAGTCAGCCGGATCAAATGCCAACGGGGGTGCAAAGCATGGCCTCGATTGCCGCCGAAGCCAGATTGGAACCTGAACACTGGCTCCCCATGTTCGTGAACGACCTTATTTCGCGACTGGGAAGCTCTGGTGGAATCACGTTTGAAGTCGCCGAGCGATTACTGCAACAGCGAAAAGACGATTTCCTAAGGGACTTTTTGATCGCTCGAAGAATGTATAGGACCTATCCGCAACTGTTCCCGGAGATTCAAGGCGAGGCCGGCCCGCCGTCGCGCGAGACGACCGCACAATGAGGCATGCTAATGACCATCGACGCAAGAGAACTTAACGAACTGACGCGCAAGGCTACCGAGCTGATGTCGGAAACCTCCGACGTGCCGACAATACTACGGAACCGGCTCGGCGATCAGCACGAGCTGGCGCAAGCCGCGGAAAAAATGCTGGGCAGTATTGAAAATTTCGTGCGGGAACTGCGCTGCTTCGATATCTCGGGCCAAAACTTCGGGACCGACACTTTCGACGGATCATGACTGGAAAAGAAGCTCCCGAACTCGCACGCTGATTCAGGCGGCATTCCGCGCGATGGGCGCTCGAGGAACGGACTTCGTAGTATTCTGACGCTGTTAGCAGTAACCACCACTATCGGAGGCCTTCTATGGCTAATCAAGTATTGGACGAAGAAAAGACCCTAGCGCGGCTGCAGACGCTGATGCGCTCGGAACACTGGCTCGCTACCTATGTCAGCGATCTGTTGAGCGCGCACGATCTATCGGCTGGCATTGATTTTCGTACGGCCGAACAACTGCTCTCCGCCGAAAAGGAACAGTTCGAAAAGGACTTGGCCATCGCGCGCCGCATGCTGCGAGTTTACGGCAAACAGGTGATGGCGGAGAACATGCAGCAAAGCGCCTATATTCCGAGCAACGGATAGCAGCGGCAGCGGGTGGTGGCGGAGCCAGGTTCGGGCCGGGCCGGTCAGTGTAACACTGTGATGGGAACCCATGCGTCGGTATTTTCCCAGAGTAACGACAGCGTACCCTTGCTGCCTCCCGACGGCTGCACCTCGATCTTGAAGGTCTCCACGGGAGACGCCAGGGGCTTGAGGTTCATCTTCACGCGCCCGAAGTCCTGGCTCTCATCGTAGTCCAAGTGGAACTGGCCGGTCTGTTTGTTGATGATGAGCATCCATTGCTTTTCGTTGGGCAGTGTCCAGATGCTGTAGCTGCCCTTGGGAAGTTTCATGCCATTGATGTCGAGGTTGGCTTCGGTGGTGATCTTGGTGGCCCAGTTTGCGCCGGTGCACCACACCTCGTCGTAGGGCACCAGATTGCCCATGATCTTGCGGCCGTGCATCGACGGCGCATAATACTCGATCGCGATGTGATTTCCATCGATCACCGCCGAAGTGCTGACAGGGGGGCTGGTATAGCGCTGGGCGGAAACCGAGGCGGCAAGCGCAAGCGCGGCGAATCCGGTGAGGAGTGAGAAGGTGAGTCGTCTCATGCAATGCTCCACGCCCATGGTAGCCGATCAAATCGCGGAAGTCCGCTTCGATCGCTTCGGTGGGCCAGATTTAGTGCTCGCTGCCCCGCTCCTTCTCGTACACCGCTTCGAAAAACGCGAGCTGCGCCCGATTCGGCGCGGGCCCCACCGCGGCCTGATCGCCTAAGACCATCGGTTGATCAGTCTTGTGATCGTCAAACGCCGGCCACTTCGCCAGCCCCTTGCCGTTGGGATCGCCGCTGGCCGCAAAATTCACCCAATATGACGAGAGCGTATCTGAAACCTGACGATCCAAATCCGTCCACGCGCGTGGAGGGAGCAGGTTTTGGAAAATATACTGAGCTTCGGAACCGTGCGTGGCGCCCGATCCGAATCCGCCGCGCGACGTCGCTCCCACCGGGGGCGGAGGTTGGTGCGTGAAGTAAAACAGAAACGCCTTCGAATGTCCAGCCTTGGTCTGTGCACGCGCCCAGACCCGCATCACAAACGCGAGCTCGTCGCGAAACGCAGCCAATTGCGACGCGTTCGCTTCTTCGTCTGAACCAGCCGGATAGAGCTTCAAGAAGGCGTCGGCCTGATCGCCGTATCGCGCCCGCGAACGCTCCACGAATTTCGCGGCTGTAGTCGGCTGGAGAAAGAATGTTCCTTCGTCCTGATTCGATCCCACCAGCAGCGGCACATCGTTTTGTTTGTGTTCAGCGAAGATGGTTCCGACGTCTTCCGGCAAAAACCATCCGTCGATCACCGGCCCGCCGGCGCGTCCGGCTTTCAGCAATTCGTCCGCTGGTTTGGCGCGCAACTCATCCAGCGTGTGAGCATTCACTGACTCTGCGATCTTCAACCCAGCTTGCTCGGCTTCGGCCAGCGTTCGCGTGGGAGTGAGAGAAAGCCCCATCCACGCACCGCTCTCGCCTACGGCGCGCTGGAACAGCCCACTGGCGCGCGGCGATCCCATCAGATTGGCGATGCTCGATGAACCCGCCGAATCTCCGAACACTGTCACGCGTTGCGGATCGCCTCCGAATGCCGCAATATTCTTCCGCACCCACTGCAATGCGGCGGCCTGATCCATGAGCGCGTAATTGCCCGAGGCGTGATGCTCGGATTCCTTAGTCAACTTGGAATGCGAGAAGAATCCAAACACGCCCAGCCGGTAGTTGATGGTGACCAGCACGACGCCCTTCTTCGCTAGCGCTTCTCCGTCGTAGCCGGGCGTCGATCCCGAACCTGTCTGATAGCCGCCAGGATGAATCCAAACCATCACGGGCCGGCGATCGTTGGCTGAAGTGGCCGCGGTCCAGACGTTCAAGAAGAGGCAATCCTCGGACATTTTCGGGAGATTCGTCGCAGCGTTGCCGCCAGGCGCGCCACGGAAGGCCGGCTGCATGCACATGGCACCGAATCGATCGGCTTGCCGGACACCATCCCAATGCGACGCCGGCTCCGGCGCGCGCCAGCGAAGATTACCGACCGGCGGCGCGGCATATGGGATGCCACGAAAAACACGAACCGCACCGTTTGTTCCCGCAACACCGGAAATCAAACCGGAATCCAAACGAACCGGTCCGTCGATGGCGGCTGGCATCACCTGCAACAACGCAAACAACCCGGAAATGAAGCAGAAGGTTTGTCGCATGGAAGCTCCTCGCCGCTCATCATATCGAATTTAGGTCGAATGCAGGTCGAATCCGGACACCGTGCTACGCTGGCGGCTTATGTCCGCGAGCGTCAAATGGACCATCTGCATAGTCGCCGCGATGGGCTTCCTTTTCGACATTTATGTCGTACTGGTCGGCCCTTTGATCCTTCAGCCCGCTCTCATTGAGCTGGGACACATGAGACCGGGCACGCCCGAGTATCGCGATTGGGCCGGTTACTTGTTCTGGATTCCTCCGCTCGTCGGTGGATTCTGCGGATTGTGGGGCGGCTATTTCGCCGATCGTTTCGGGCGCCGACGCATTCTTACCTACAGCATTCTCGTGTACGCCTTCTGCGCCACGGCCTCCGGACTGGCCGGAAGCATGGAATCACTCCTGGTTTTTCGCACTCTCTCTTTCGCCGGCACTTGCGTCGAGTTCGTTGCCGCGGTGGCTTGGCTGGCCGAACTTTTTCCCGATCCGAAGACGCGCGAGGCGGTGCTTGGCTACACGCAGGCTTTCGCGTCGCTGGGCGGCGTACTTACTGCCGGAGCCTTTTATGCCGCCAATCGTTGGGGCTTGGCGATGCCGGCGATTTACGGAAGCCATGCCGCCTGGCGCTATGCTTTGATTGCGGGCGTTGCACCCGCCATTCCTCTCGCCATCATCCGGCCGTTCCTGCCCGAATCGCCGCAATGGGAACACCAGCGTATCGCAGGTACGCTGAAGCACCCGAGCATTCGCGAATTGTTCCATCCCGAATTTCGCCGCGTGACCATCGTGACCGCGCTTCTGTTCGCCTGCGCTTATGGCGCGGCCTTCGGAACCATCCAGCAATCGCCGCAAATCACCCCGGGCTTGCGGGAGGTGGCGCAACTCGCACCGGCCGCGCGCGGACAGGCGATATCGAGCGTCCAAGGCACTCAAGAAATCGGCGGGTTGGCCGGGCGCATTGTGATCGCCGCACTCGCGCTGGTGATCGTGAGCCGTCGTCGACTGCTGCGCATGTTCCTGATCCCGGGCCTAGCGATCGTCCCCATCGTCTTCCTCTTTATGGCGACGCATAGCCTGGAAATGTTCCGCATCGGCATTTTCTTCGCGGGATTCACCACCGTGGCACAGCTCACTTTTTGGGGCAACTATCTGCCGCGCGTCTATCCCGTGCACTTGCGCGGAACTGGCGAGGGATTCGCTGCTAATGTCGGCGGCCGTATGCTGGGCACCTCGGCGGCCCTTCTCACCACACATCTGGCCGCGCTGATGCCCGGGGGTTCCCCGTCCTCGCGGTTGACGCACGCCGCGACGGTGGTGGGCATCGGTGTCTATGCTCTCGCGCTAGCCCTCACGTTTCTTTTGCCGGAGCCGCCCGCGGAACTTCCGGAATAACGACGGCGGGCGTAACGCTGCGTCGTTCACTTCTACGGCAGTTCCGAACTCCTCACGGTGGCGTTCCCCCGCCCCCGCACCGAACGAACCGACCACAGCACGCTGCCCATCACAAACGAAACACCATTGTAGAAGTGGTAGAGCAAGTGGAACGGAAAAGCTGCCAGCGCGAAAAGTCGGCCCCGCTTCTCCGCCAGGAAAATGTAAAAGCCGTTGTTCAGCGTGCCGATGATCAACGCGCATAACACCACGGTTACGATGAACTTGCTGCGATGTAGATGCAGATAAAGGATCGACACCACGAATACCGCCACAACGTATGCCCAGTTGAACCATTGGTTAAAGCGCCGCCAGCGCGTTCGGGAGTCGTATCGATGCCGAAGAAACAACAATGGAACGCTAGTCACTACCAGAGGAATCAGGGCGCGCATGTGAATGTGCCAGGCCGCCAGCACAATCGCCGCCGCGCCGCCGATCATGACCGTGCACACGCCTACCGATCGATGCTCCGCCCCATCCGCCCAAAACGCACCGAGGAGAATGAACAGAATCGCGAACAAGGGCACCAGCGCAGCGCCGCCAAAACGAAACGCATGGACCGCCGAGTACGCCAAGATCACGTAGACCAATCCGACGCTGATCCGCTGGCTAATCTGCAAATTCAAATCGTTGGGCATCCTCTGATCGCGCAGGATCAGCTCGGTCCATGGAATGCCGCGATCCACGATGTCGGTTTTCAGCAAGCCCCAGAAGGTCCACTTTTTCAAATGGCGCGCGCGCAGGTCGCGATCCAGAAGAATCCGGCGGCCCGCCTCCCGCAGCCGATAGCCCAATTCGATGTCCTCGATGGCCGGACGCGCATAATTGGCATCGAACCCGCTCAGTTCCAGAAACACTTCCCTGCGGATGGCGCCGCATCCGCTCCAGAAGGTGGAGGCCTCGCTCGCCCCCGTCTGGTGGACAAAACAATGCATCAGATTTTTGTATTGGGACAAAAAGTCCGGCGAGGAGGGATCGTCGTCGTAAGAGCCGATCACGGCGTCTACCCCGGGGTCCGACAGCGCCGTGCCCACTCTATGGATGGCATCGCTATGCACGCAGACGTCGGCATCCAGAAAGAAAAGTATCTCGCCCGTGGCCGCTTGCGCTCCAATATTGCGCGCCACCGCGGGTCCCCGCCGGCCGGATGTTTTCAGAATTCGAACTCCTCGCGCGGCGGCTCGTTCGATGGAACCATCGCTGGAACCATCGTCGACGACAATAACTTCCCTGGGAGACGCAGCCAGACGTTCGACGGCGCTCAAACACTGGTCCAGATTGCGTCCGCCGTTATACGCCGGAATCACAACCGAAATAGAGGGCACGCTCTCGCTCCGGTTCTAATGTGAAAAGCTCGACACCAGTGTACACTCTTAGCGCGAGTATGTCGCCGGAAAAGGATCATTCCAGAACAAGATAGTTCCTATAGCGATTTCCTTGACGCCCCTAGAATCTGGCATATTAGTGTTTCACGCCCAGAGCGTACACGGAGGCATTGACATTGGCTGTAAGTGCACAAACCCTACTCTCACCCGTTGAACCGCTGACTCTGGCCTACGACCGCGAGCGCTTGGAAGACGTCGGCTTCATGACCTGCATGACGCTGGTCCTGCTCGGCAACTACGCTCAAACCGGCCACTTTGGCGGACCTTTGGCCTACACGCCGTATAACGTCGCCGTGCATCTGGCCGGTCCCGATTTCGGGGGACTGCGCTACGATTATCGCCGCCCCAAACACCCCTACGGCGACAAGTTCATGCTGGCCGGCGGCCACTGCATCCCCACCTGCTACGCGCTGTGGATCATCATGGGCGAGGCGCTGGCGCGAAAACACAAGGCCACCGGCGACCAGCGTTATTACGTCAACCCGCACGTCGCCATGCTTGGTATTGACGCGCTCGGATTCCGGCGTGGCGCAGGCGCGCTGGCTACACTGCTGCAGCAACACGGCCTCACCGACCATCCGCTCTTCGCCGAGGCCAAGGGCCGCGGTATCCGCGCACTGGCCGGACACGCCGAAAGTACGGACCTGACCAACGACGTCAACGGCGGACCCTCCGGCATCGGTATCGCCACCGCCGCGGGCAAAGCCGCGTTCTGGGACATGGCCGGAGCGTCGATGGCTGGCCCCAAGATCATCGCCTTCGAAGGCGAGTTCGCCATGACGGAAGGTCATGCGCAGGAGTTGAAAACGCAAGCACTGGCAATGCAGGTTGGCAAACGCCTGCGCGTGATGTTTTCCGACAATAACGCCGGCATCGACGACTCGCTGCTGGGTGGCGTCATTGCCTCGAAATACGATACCTACAGTCTGATAGACCAGTGGACCTCCTACGGCTGGAACGTCTTCACGCTCGACGACGGCAACAATTACGACCAGGTGGTTGCCGCGCTTAAGACCATGGAGGATTGGGATCCCAAGGATCGCCGCCCCATGATCGTGATCGGGAAGACCGTGAAGGGCTATTGGCCCTACGCACGACACGGGAAGATCGCCGGACACCAGGAACAGATCATCGGCTACCCCAGCCATCCCTACGCGATGAAGATGAACTCGGAGTATTTCATCGCGCTGGCCAAAACATTCGAAGATCAATATGGCGTGGAGTTCGTCGGTATCCGCGATGGAGCGGTCACCGATCCGCGCGAGCGGCTGATCCAGTTCAAAGCCAATATCGATATTGCGATGTCGGTGCTGGAACGCAATGGATTAGCCGATTGGCTGGCCGATCGGCTGGTGGGGATTGGCGACACGGTGACCGATGAGGCCAAGCTGCATTTCGACCTGAAGCACGATCCCTTCCTGGACGATCGCCTGCGCGTCGCCAATTTGCCGGTGGAACCGCAGAAAGTCACGGTGAAGAATCGCATCTCGGGCTTCCAGAAAGAAGTCGGCATAACGCTCTTCCGCAAGCCCGGCGAAATTGCCGGCACGCGCCGGGGTATCTCGGAAATCATCAAATGGATGAACTACGTCACCGATAGCCGCTTCATCACGCTGGCGGCCGATTTGTCGGAATCCATCAATGTTGAGCATGGCAGCCTGTGGGGCCACTACGATCCAGAGACGAATCCGCTCGGCACCCGCATCAAGGCGGCGATTCAGGAAGCCGGCAATGTGTCCACGGCGATCGGGCTGATCAGCCAAAGCGCGAGCGTCGATCCCGAAAAGTTCTCGGGCGTATGGGCCCTGAGCGGCACCTATGGCGCGTTCACGCCGCTGATGTACACCCCCGCGCGCGTCTGGAGCCAGCAGAATCAGGACAGCAAGTTCCGCGTGGGCGTGCTGCATATTCTGGCCGGACACTCCGGACCCGAGACCGCCGCCGACGGCCGCACGCACTTCGGCATCTTCGCGACACAAGTGTGGAAGCTTTTCCCGCGCGGCCAAACAATTCACCTGAATTTCTGGGATTATAACGACGTCGCGGCCGGATATTTTGCCGCCGCCGCGATCGCCGCGCGCGATCCGAAAGTCGGCATCATCAGCATCGAAGTGGCGCGCCCCGATTTTCCGGTCGCCGATCGAGCCAAGTTCGCCGATACCGATCTCAAAGCCGCGGCCAAGGGCTTCTACGTGATTCGCGATTTCGCCCCTGGCCAGCCTAAGCACGGCCACATCGTGACGCAAGGCTCCAGCTCCACGGTGAACCTGGTGTCCATTCTTCCCCGCCTGGAACAAGCGGGAATTAATGTAAAAGTAGTCGCTGCTATTAGCGAAGAATTATTCGATCGGCAACCCGAAGCGTACCGCAATTCCGTTCTGCCTCCCGAGGCCCGCTACGATTTGATGGTGGTCTCCACCGGCACGCGCCGCGTGTGGCCACTGCGCGACGCCGGCCCTCTCACCGATGCCTACTCGCTCACCTCCGATTGGGACAATCAGTGGCTCACCGGCGGCCTGGAACCCGAAGTAATCGCCGAAGCGCACCTGGATAAAGAATCGATTTTCGCCGGAATTGAGCGCTTCGCGCGCGACCGCGCCACTCGCCTCGGCCAACAAAAGTCGCTCTTAGACGCGCTGTAGATACCCGCTGTCTATTTACTTACTGCTGTTCGACGCTCCGGGATAATAACTCAAATCCGGCTGGTATCGCCAGATGGTGTCCTCGCGCAGGGTGACCAGCGAATTCAGCTTGTCTTCCATCTTCTTGTACGCTTCAGGGCCCATCGCTTTCGAAAGGGATAGGGGATTGTCCATTTCGGCCCATTTTTCCATACCCTCGGCGAAATAATAATCGCCCACTCCGCCCAGAGCGGTTCGGCGCGCCAGCAGTAACTTCACATCTGCCTTCTTGAGCGCGGGAATCATATCGTTCTTCATTACCGCGGCAAATTCTTCATTGCCGCCGCTACGGACCCGGAGTCGAATCATGTGTGTGAAAGTTGGGGGGACCAGTTGGCCCTGCGGAGGAATGCCGAGGTCGGGCAGTGTCCGGTCGATGGTCACCTGCACATTCTGCTCGTACTGCGCCAGCCGCGCGCCGCGCATCACGCGTTCTTGCTCGGTCGAGTATTTGTCGAACGGGTTTTGACCATCCCGGTCAGCGAACTTGCTGAGCCTCGTCAAAACTTCAAAATCCGTCGTGTTGCCGACCGTGCCACGGTACACGACTCGAAACAAATCCGTCGGCGCACCTTTCTTTATCTGTCCGGCGATCTGTTTTTCTAGGTCCAAAAACTCTTGAAGATGTTCCGGTTTCACCCGAACGTGGGCGACGTTGAGCATAGTGGGAGCCGGAGCCTGTCCGAATGACGGAATAGCGGTGGCAATCAGTGCGATTGCCGAAACAAACAGTGTGATTTTCATTTCAGTTCTCCTTTCGAGAGCTGGAACCTGTGGCCTTCACCGTACCACGGCTCCGTTTCAAATTATTCTGCGCGTGCGTCAAATTATTCGGCGCATGAGTCAAATCGGAATCAAATCTTACTCGACGTAACCGAACTGCGACGTATCAGAGGGTAGCTGGCCGAAAAGAGGTAGGCTAGTTTTATGACGCTAGAATTGTTTCGAACGTGCTGCCTGTCTGCCTTCTGCGTTGCTGCGTCCACCTTCGCTCAAACGCCGGCCGCGCCTCCGCTAGCTTTTGAAGTGGCTTCCATCAAACCCGCCGGCGCGCTCGACCCCATGGCCATCGCCCAAGGAAAAGTGCATGTCGGAATGAAAGTGGATGGCGCAATCTGCGATATCGGATCTTTTTCTCTCCGCGATTTGATTCGCACCGCCTATGAAGTCAAGGATTACCAGATCTCCGGCGCGGATTCTTTGGGCGCCGCATTGACCGCCGAGCGCTTTAATATTCAGGCCACATTGCCGGAAGGCGCCACCGAAAAACAGGTCCCTCAGATGCTCCAGACGCTGCTGGCAGAGCGGTTCAAACTGGTGATCCATCGCGAGACCAAGGATCAATCCGTCTACGCATTAATCGTCGCCAAGGGCGGGCCAAAATTGAAGCCGTCCGAGCCCGATCCTCCCGCCGCTGAGAATCCCTCGGAAACTCCCGACGCTCCGAAGAAGGGTGAACAGGTGATTGGCCAGGGATCGAACCAGCTTCGCATCAGCGGCAACATGGCCGACGGAAAAGGCATCACCGTGAAGGGCGGTGGCATAGGTGGGCAGATGCATATGACCATGGCGGATGGCAAAATGCACCTGGAAGCCTCGAAGATGACCATGGCTGCTCTAGCCGACACCGCCACCACCTTCGTAGGACGCCCTGTCGTCGACATGACGGAGCTAAAGGGAGACTATCAGGTGACCCTCGACCTAGCGATGGCCGATCTTCAAAATGTCGCGCGGAACGTTGGCCTGATGGTGCCGGGAGCGCCCGGGGGCGACGGCGGAAAAAGTGTCGCCGAGGCATCCGACCCGTCCGGGTCGTCCATTTTCGTCTCTATTCAACAAATGGGCTTGAAACTGGAAGCTCGCAAAGCGCCGCTTCCGTTCATCATTATCGATCATTTCGAAAAATCGCCCACTGAGAATTAAATGGCGTCCGGCGCCCACGGTACAATAATTTGCTGGGGAGGTGTGTATATGAACCGCCGAGGTTTCCTAAGGTCCGCGTGCGCGGCGCCCGCCGGCCTTGCCCTTGTACAGGCCACGCGACTGCTGGCAGACGACGCACTCCCCGGGCACTGGCGCACATTTGAAGTAACAACGCACGTCGAAATTCTGAAACCGGCCGGCGCCACGCGTGTGTGGCTGCCGGCGGCGCTCCTAGCTGAGACTCCCTTCCAGAAAACGCTTTCAAATCGTTTTAGCGCTGAAGGCGGCACGGCCAGGATGGTGGAAAGCAAGGCGGACGGACTCGGCATCGTAGCGGCTGAATTTCCGGCTGGCGTAAAACCCGTTCTCACGCTCACCAGTCACATCACAACCAACGACTATGCTGTCAGTCTCGCCGCTCCCGGACAGGCTCCGGAAATAGACCGCGCGGAGCTGGATTATTTCCTGCGGCCGACCAAGCTGCTGCCGACCGGCGGCGTGGTGAAGTCAAAAGCAGTCGAGATCACGAGCGGCTCCAAGACGGACCTCGATAAAGCGCGCGCCATTTACGAGTGGATCGTCGATAATACGTTTCGAAATCCGAAAACTCGCGGCTGCGGCGTGGGCAATATCCGTTTTATGTTGGAATCCGGGGATCTGGGAGGGAAATGCGCCGACCTGAATGCTCTTTATGTGGGTTTGGCGCGGGCGGCGGGCCTCCCGGCTCGAGATGCGTATGGCATACGGATCGCTAAATCGGAGTTGGGATATAAAAGCCTCGGCACTTCGTCGGAAAACATCGCGAAGGCGCAGCACTGCCGTGCCGAAGTGTACCTCCGCGGCTACGGCTGGGTGCCCGTGGATCCCGCTGACGTGCGCAAGGTTGTTCTCGAGGAACCGCCCGGAAACCGCCGGCTGGACGACCCGATGGTGAAGAAGGCGCGAGAACGGCTGTTTGGGTCGTGGGAGATGAATTGGATGGCCTATAACTTCGCGCACGATGTCGCGTTGCCTGGTTCCACCGGCGAACCGGTGAGCTTTCTGATGTACCCGCAAGCGGAAAGCGGCGACGGCCGGATCGACAGCCTGGACCCGGATAACTTCAAGTACGAAATCACTTCGCGAGAAATTTCGGCCATCTGATAGACGCCGAGCGCTTCAGGTTCGGACACGAATCTGGCCCGCGGGCGTCATATTATCGAAATGCGGTGGCTGTTGTTCGCCTTCTGTTCGCTACTAGAATTCGCGCCCGGCGCCCCGGCCCAGAATTCCGAGGAAGCGCCAACAAATGCGGGCCTTCCGCCGCCTTCTGTTGCAGAAAAATGGAATTTATTCGAATCGGAGACCTTCGCGCCGCTCACGCTGGGCGCCGGGGCATTCAATGCGGCCGTTTCGCAAGCCAGCAACTCCACGCCCCGCTTTGGCCACCAACTTTGGCCGGCTTATCCGGAGCGCTTCGCTTCCGCTGTCGGCGACATCGCCAGCCAGAATTTCCTTGGCGATTTCTTGCTCGCCTCCGCATTTCATGAAGACACGCGATACGTTCGCCGCGGTCCTGGGCACAAGCTGTGGGCGCGGATAGGATACGCGATCAGCCGTTCAGTGGTTACTCACTCTGACTCGGGTAAGGTGACGTTCAACGCGTCCAACGTACTGGGAACCGCCATGAGCGCCGCGCTCTCGAATGTGTATTATCCTCCAGCGAGCCGGACCGCAAGCGCGGCAAGCCTCAATTGGGCCACGTCGGTTGCCGGCTCCGGCTTCGCTCATCTTCTACCGGAGTTTTGGCCCGATTTTCACGCGTGGATGAAGAGGCATCTCGGAACCGGACCTTAACATCCGGCCCGATGATCCCAGCAACGTCAACGCGCACGCTAGAATGGCGGTGTAACCGTCAGGGCGATGAATCTCATCCAAACGCATTGGCAGTTCATCGTCAGTCTGATCTCCATCGTACTCGTCGACCTGACGCTGAGCGGAGACAACGCGGTGGTGATCGCGGCGGCGGCGAAAACGCTGCATGGCCCTCTGCGCAAACGCGCGATGATGGCCGGAGCCGCATGCGCCGTGATCGCCTTAGTGACGGCGGCGTTCTTCGCCACGCGCTTGCTCAGCGTGAAGTTTCTACAAATCGTCGGCGGTGCCGCGGTCCTTTGGATTGCGGTCGGACTGTTTCGCGAGGAGCCGCCGCTCGAAGCCTCGGCCACCCAGCTCACCAGCTTCTGGAAAGCGATGTGGTTCATTATCGTGGCCGACGTGACGATGTCCACCGACAATATTCTCGCCGTCGCGGCGCTAGCCCACGGAAATCTAGCGCTGCTGTTGTTCGGGCTCAGCATGAGCATTCCTTTGGTGGTCTTTGCGAGTGGACTGCTGGCGACGTTGATGGATCGATATCCCGTGATCGTCTACATTGGAGCGGCGCTGCTGGGAAGGGTGGCGGCGCAAATGATCGTCACCGATGCGTTCATCGTGCAAAGATTTGCGCCCGGCCCGGCGTTGCGGTATTCGGTGGAGGCGGCCGGTACGATCGGCGTGCTGCTGGTCGGTTGGTGGCTGAAGACGCACGCAAGGGGCAAAGCTACTGAACCACGCGCGTGAGCGAGTGGCCCTACCCGTGCGACTTCATCGCGCTCGACGTGCCACCCGCCGCCGGCACATAGCATTTCAGCGTGTAATCCATCACCATGCGGTTCGCGTTGAAGCGCCAACCGAGCGTACGGATGGTCCGCTTCATGCGCTTGATCCACCCGCGCGGCAGCCCGTCGCGATCGCGCTGGTAATAGAGCGGAATCACGTCTTCGCGCAGCGTCCGGTACAGGTCCTCGCCGTCGCGGGAGTCGTGAACATTCATGTTGGAATGTGTTCTGCCGGTCCCGATGGCGAAGCCGTTTAGCCCATCGTAGGCTTCCGCCCACCAGCCGTCCAACACCGAAAGATTCAGGCCGCCGTTCAGGACCACCTTCTGTCCGCTGGTTCCGGAGGCTTCGAGCGGCCGCCGCGGATTGTTCAGCCACACGTCGACGCCCTGTACAAAGAGCCGCCCGACGTTGATGTCATAGTCTTCGACGAAGACGAATTTGTCGGAGAACTTGGGATCGCGCATCAGATCGGCGATTTGTTGCAGCACGCGCTTTCCGGGCTCGTCGCGCGGATGGGCTTTGCCGGCGAAGACAAACTGCACGGGACGCTTGGGATCGTTGACCATGGATGTCAGCTTCTCAATATCGGCCAGGATCAGGTTGGCGCGCTTGTAGGTGGCGAAACGGCGCGCAAATCCGATGGTGAGCGCGTCCGGGCTCAGCACGCGGCTGAGCCTCTGCAATGTCTCGGGCGATTCACCCCGGCGCTGCGATTGTTCCACGGCACGGCGGCGCACGAATTCGAGCAGCCGCAGCTTCAAGGAGCCGTGCGTTTCCCACAGCTCGCCGTCGTCGATGTTTTCAATGCCCTCCCAGGTGCGCGATTCGCCGCTGCGCTCGTGCCAGCCGGTGCCCAGATGGCGATCATAAAGCCGGAACATCTGCGGGGCCAGCCAGGTGGGCACGTGCACACCGTTGGTGACGTGGCCGATCGGCACTTCGTCTTCGAGCTTGCCGGGATAAAGTCCGGTCCACATCGCGCGCGAGACTTCGCCATGCAGGGCCGAAACGGCGTTGGCGCGCCGCGATAGTTTCAGGCCAAGCACGGTCATGCAGAATTCCTCGAACTCGTTGCCCGGAATTTCGCGGCCCAGGTCCATGAGCTGACGGTCGGAAAGCCCCAGGCGCTCCCGCAGCGGGCCCAGGTGCTCTTCGATCAGCCCGGCGTTGAATCGATCGTGGCCGGCCGGCACGGGGGTGTGCGTGGTGAAAACCACTTCGCGCGACACACGCGGAACGGCTTGATCGAAGGAGATCCCTTCCTCCTGCATCCGGCTGGCGATAGCTTCGAGCACCGCAAATCCACTGTGGCCTTCGTTCAAATGCAGAACCGAGGGCGTGATCCCCATGGCCTTTAGTGCGCGATAGCCGCCCCCACCGAGCAGCAACTCCTGGCGAATGCGGACGCGTCCGTCACCGCCGTACAGCCGCGAGGTGAGCTCGCGGTCCTCGGGCGCGTTGCCTTCGACGTTGGAATCCAAAAGCAGCAGGTCGCAGCGGCCCACCTTAACGCGCCAGACCTTGGCACTGATCGTCCCGCTCCGGGTTTCCAGTTCCACCGTCACGGGCTCGCCACTCTTGCCGATGGCCGGCTCCATGGGAAGCTGGCTGACGTCAGTTTGCAAGTATTCTTCTTGCTGCCATCCCGCGCGATCCAGACGCTGGCGGAAATAGCCCTGGCTGTAAAAAAGACCGATCCCAACCAGAGGGATGTCCAGATCGGACGCGCTCTTTATATGATCGCCGGCGAGCACGCCCAAGCCGCCCGAATAAATCGGAAGCGACTCGTGCAGTCCGAACTCGGCCGAGAAGTACGCCACCGGCCGCGGCCGCAGCGCACCCGCATGAGTGGCGCCCCAAGTGCGATCGGCGCGCAGATATTCCTGCTGGCGGCGATACGCGTAGTTGATGCGGCTATGCAACACCAATTCTCCGGCGCGGCGTTCCAGCTTGGCAAGCGGAAATTCCGACAACAGAGCGATCGGATTATGGTTCAACTGCCGGAAACGCACCGGATCGAGATCGCGAAACAGACCGGTGGAATCGTTGTCCCAGCTCCACCATAAGTTGCGGGCGATGGTCCAGAGACGCTCTTGCACCGGGGCGATGAAGCGGTCGAGCGCGCGCGCTTCGCTAACCACCGGCGCCACCTGCGCGGCCGCTTCCACCAACATCTGCACTTCATCGTCGGTGAAGGAGCGAGCCTCGATGGTTTGCACCACCAGCACGCCCTGCAACACGCCCTGGTCGATGAGAGGTACGCCACAAAACGACTGGTAGGACTCCTCGCCCGCCTCGCTGAAGTACTTGAACCTGGGATGCTTGGTGGCATGTTCGACGGCGACGGGCCGCACTTGTTCGGCGACCAGTCCGGCCAAGCCTTCGTTCAGCGCCATTCGCAAGGTGCCGATGCATTGCGGCCGAAGCCCGACGGTGGCCGCCATCACCAGGTTGGCGCGATCCGGCTCCAGCAAATAGGCCGAGCAAACGTCGGTCTGAAAGCGTCCGGCGATCAACGCCACCACGTTCATGAGCGTTTCAGCCGGTTTGCCGCCTTCGGCCGCCAGATGGCCGATCTCTTCCAAAGTCAGAACATAACTGGCAGCGCGCGCGCTGGCCGTTGACATAGTTAAGACTCCCTGTCGAAAGACAACAAATTCCGTATCGTCAATTTTTTGTCAAACAACGGGGTTATGACATGAACGGCCAATCGCGCGTACTTGAGGAACACGCCGGGTCCCGCTAAGCCATGGGGCGAATGGGTACCTACTAGTCTATGCGGATCGGGGCGCTGCGGCAAATCGGCCGCTTCACTCCTCACTTGAGGCGTCAGTTGGCGTGTTGCTTGAAATGGCACAGCATACGAGCGCGAGCGTTCCGATTCGGAACAGGAGCTGCTGTTTCGAAAGCATCGACGATGAGAGTGAGCACGCCGACTGCGGTGTCCGCTGTTCCCGCGATCCGCTATCTTGCCTTGGCTTTCAACGTGCGTCGGACAGCCGACGGCTCTGTCAGAGACTCAAACTGATTGATCTTGACGACCTCGCCGCTCGGGAAGGCCGCCCGAATTTCCAGAGTCCCGCCCATCGCCTTGACGTAGCTCGCGAGAGTGCTCAGGTACATGTCTGTCCGTCGCTCAATTTTTGACACTTCGGATTGCTTCACCCGTAGAACCTTCGCCAGGTTCTCCTGAGTAAGCTCGCGAGCAGCCCGCAGTCTTCGCAAAGGCATCTCCTCGACCATCTGCCGGAACTCACGCTCGCTCTGAGCGCGCGCGGCCGGAGACATTTTCGCGCGCAGTTCGCTGAACTTCCTAGCCATTTTGTGACTTCTCCTTCTTCCGTTTTCTCTTCAGCTCTCTTTCAGATCCTCAAGGTGTTGATCGTACAACCGGTCGGCTCTGGGAACGTGAACCTCATACCATCGTTCATCTCCTGTCTTGTCGCCGCCGACCAACAGGATCGCGGTGCGTCGCGGATCGAATGCGTACAACACCCGGATCGGCTTTCCCCTGAATCTGGATACGAAGCTCGCGCATATGGGAGTGCCGCAAGGTGTTGACGCCGGAGCTTAGCGGAAACGGTAGGTCGGGGCCATATTCTTCCAACATCCGGACTGCTGCATCGATCTTGATCTGCTCGGTCTCAGTCAGCCCGTTCCACCATTCTTCGAATTCGTCGGTGAACTCGACTTCCCAGGCCACAGCTATATTATTCCATTGACGCACTATTCTGTCAAGGGAATGTGCTTTAAGAACGGGTGAGTTTTGTGGCTCGCAGTTGTGCGCGATTTCCTTTATTGGCTGGAAAGCGCGGGGCAGGATCGAGACGCTGAGTGCACGTTTTGCAGGCCCTAGAACCTTGCCCCGCGTGGCCCGAGCACTAGCGCGTTTTCTGGAGTATTTTCCTCCGTAGGGGCTCTTTATGCTCTCAC
This sequence comes from Bryobacteraceae bacterium, assembly GCA_052148835.1. Lineage (GTDB taxonomy): Bacteria > Acidobacteriota > Terriglobia > Bryobacterales > Bryobacteraceae > Palsa-89. The sequence continues at coordinate 42,288 of JBKQHJ010000057.1, read as the reverse complement.
GGCGCCAGCGTTCGGCCCTGGGCGCGTCATTAATCCGTTGGCTTTTTGCGACGATAATCCCACCAACCATGAAACAGATCTTCGGCCTGGTGAACTGGAATACAGCCACCCCTGCGACCATATCTCTCCGATGCCCGAACTGCAGGCAACTCGGCACGTGGGAGTCACGGGTGGCAGACATCAATGTCCGCGAGATGGCTTTCCCAGGTACACCTGCAAAGATCTTCCACGCTGGCCACAGGCGATGCCCTAACCCTTCGTGTGCTGTACACATCTTTGTGGTTCACCGCGGCGGCCTGGTCCTGGTTTCTTATCCGCCAGAAACGATCGATTTCGACGCATCCAAGATTCCACCCTTGATAACAACCGCCTTCGAAGAGGCTATTGCGTGCCATTCCAACCACTGCTTTGTCGCAGCTGCCATTATGGTGAGGAAGACATTAGAGGAGTTGTGCCGGAATCGTGGAGCCAAGGGCGGAAACCTAAAGGAGAAGCTAAAGGACTTAAAAAGCCAGATCGTGTTGCCGATCGACCTGCTCGACGGGCTTGATGACATTCGCTTGCTCGGTAACGATGCAGCCTACATCGAAGCGCAAGTGTTCAATCAGATCGCGCAACAGGAATTGGATGTAGCTATCGAGTTCACTAAAGAAGTACTGAAAGCCATCTATCGATATGGAAGTCTGCGAGAAAAACTCCGAGCTCTCAAGAAGTCGCCCGCTCCTTAATTTGAATCACAGCCGTAACCGCTTGCGGCGCCGCCTCTGCAGCCGATCTTGGATCTAGTGGTGAATCCGAACAGACGCGGAGCGATATACTAACCTGGTAGTGTCTTCCCCGCCCCCGTGGAGCGACCCGCGGACCTCGTGCATGTCCCTGAATTTTCCGACCGGAGCCGAACACCATGCCTGCCGCCGCCGCCATCGCCGCGACCTCTACCCGATCGCCCGACCGCAATGCGGAACTGATCCGATATATCAACTTGAAGCTCGCGGCGCTCGGCCAGCCTACCAGCCGCAGCACGGCGGATCCCGCGTTTCTTGAAATCGCCGGGCCTCTGCTCCGCAATTACCATCAGAAGGACCAATTGCTCGGCAACCGGCTTTGCCCGGCCGACACGCGCATCCAATCGTTCCTCGATAGCTACTTCGCCGACGTTTGTCCCAACGGCGCGGCGCGGCTGCCGGTGGATAGCTTCGTGCTCGATCGCGAGGGCATGGCGCGCATCATGTCGTTGCCCGCGAGCGCGGACTTCTTTTCATCCCCGTGCCTGAAGTCGTATCGCGTCGCGCAAGGCGTGCTGCATAATCCCAAGAGCGACAAGCGCACCACACAAGGTCTGTTTCATATCGCCGAGGGCGGGCTGCCGGTTCCGGCCGACAAAACCGCGGTTCCCAAGCAAGCCTTCGCGGCACTGTGGGCCGCGGCGCTTCATCCCCCCGCCGACATGCTGGTGCTGCCGTTCACCGCCGACCAGGACGAACACGTGCGCTGCTTCGTCTCGCTGCTGCTGCGGCCGCTGGTATGTCCGGCTGCCGGACAAGATCCCGAAAAAACGATGGAGATCCGATTCGTCGCGCCGGGCAGCCTGGTCAGCAATCTCGATTTCGTCGAAAGCATTTTCGGCAACGGCGGCGATCCATATCTTCCCGAGAACGACGCCGCGCTCGACGCGCTGCATTGGACCGGCCACACCGGCTGCGTGGTGGTGGCGCCGCATTTAGTTGGAATTAAGAAGAAGGATCTCGGATTACCGCATATCAGTGAAGCCTCTGACCGACAGCGCCGCGATCGCATGTGCTGGGAAAGCGAAGACGAGCCTTATAACGCAGGCTCGGCGTTCAAGATCACTTGCCGCGACCAACGCGGCGTTATGGTCACTATTCTCGCCGACAATTATTACGGCTATTGCAAGAAAGAAGTGAAAACGCAGATCAGCTTCGCGGCGAATCTGTTTGGCCTCGCCGAGGAAGAGCACGCGGGCGGCGCCATAGCGTTCGCCACCTATGTGCTTGGCCAGGAATTCTATGCGGGGCGGACCGTCAGCCTGAAAAAAGCGAAATATGACGATGCGCTATGCCTGCTGGGCGATCTGGCGGAGGCGCAGCCGGAAGGATATGCGAAGGACCAGCGCTTCGGTGACATTTATTACGTGCCGGAAGATTCAGTTTTCAACGTGCTGGATGGAACCATCAGCTGGCAGCAAGGCGACCGCGCTCGGCATCTGACGCTACGCAACGATGCGACATATTTTTTGCCGAATGGATTCCGGATCCGGCTAGAAAAACAAACCGGAGGTGCCGCCTGGAGATTAGTAGGCGCGCGCCCGCGCGGAACACTGTGCCACAAACCATGTACGGTGTCCGGCGGCGGCAAATCCGAGATTTCGAAGTCGATCGCGAACGCGCTGCTCAAGGGTCCGGTGTTCGTCAAAGATTATCACCGCGACATGGACCAAGTAGCGGCGATTTTCGAGCGCGATTTTTCTGGAATTGATCGGCGGCGGATTCCAGACGCGCGCGCACGCCGGCCGATCCTGAGTCCGGAGCGCACGCTGGGCTCAGTGATCCAGATCATGACGCCATCGCCCGAGTACACCGACGAACATAATGCCTGGGTACGCGAGCTGCCGCAAACCATCCGCCAGCTTTTATTCACGGTGAAGCGGTACTACCAGCCGGAATGGGGCGACCACTGGCGCGAGCATTTCACCGTGGATCGGATCAACGGATTCCTCGGGCATGAGCTGAAGTTCGAGAATCAGCCGCTGGTGAGCAATTATTTGCGCGTGGGTTTCGATCCGGATGGCGCCTGGCGCATTTACAAGCTGCGGCCCGATTTTCATCCCGCCGACAAGGTCGCGGTGGAAGACGACATCACCGCTTCGGTAGTGTTGCCGCGGGAAAGCTTGAGCGATCTCGATGCCGAATATCCGAATCCCAGCGTGAAGCTGGTGGCCAACTGCGAGCGGCGTTTGTTCCAGCGGCCCGATGACGCGATTCGCCGCGGAACAGATCACCAGGCCGAAGCCGACATCGCCGGCACGGGCAATTTTTTTTCCAACTACGAAGCTTTCGACAGCGAGCAGGCGCGCGCGCTGGTGGATCATGTCTCTGAGTTCGATCGCTATACCGAGCCGATGAAGCATCGTCTGGAAAGCTTCCTGCGCGAGCCGCAGGCCGATTATGTGGTCTCGTCAGCGCATCCCCGCATGGTGAACGGATCGCCTTCCAGCAATCCGCGCTATTTGCAGGCGCGTCCCGATTTGGTAAATCCGCGCGATTCTTATTTGGCCGAAATCGCCGCCCGCCTGGAGCGCGAGATTCCCTCGGCGCGCCCAGTGTATCAGCCGGTGAACGCGGTGCTCGCGGGACGCAGAAACAGTCCGGCGGATCCGAAAGCGGGCACACCGCCCCTGGCCGTCTACGGGCCGGTGCATTATCAGGAACTGCCCGAGCTGTTCATGGATTTCGTCGCTAGCTTGACGGGTAAGTCGCCCGCGACAACCGGGTTCGGAAGCGAAGGCGCGCTGACCAAAGGTCCATTCAATGCGTTGTGGCCGGTGGTGGATCTAAACAACGCACTGGTATCGGCCATCGTAACCGGCTACGCGGGCTTTACGACCTCGGCGGGCTATACCGGGCCGAATTTCCGCGTGGATCACGACGTCAGCTTGCTGATTCCCGAGATCTGGTGCCGCATGCGGGTACACGAGCGCGATCCCGAGTTCTTGAAGGCCCGCGGTTATCTGGAACAAGTCTGCGACTTTTGTTTGGACGGCCGGACCGTGCTGGCCAGCCGTTTGGGCTATCGGATCACCGAGTTGTTTGTCGATCACTTTCTGGGACGCATCTTCGAGACACCCGACGCCGTGTTTCCCGATGCCATGCTACGGCCTGAGAAGCAGGACCTGACCCAGTTCGCCGCCGGCGTGGAGGCAATTGTCGAAACGCAGACCCGCGTGGCGTTGCAATATTTCGAGGACGGCAGCGTGGACGCGGCATGTCCGCCGCTAAAAGCTCTGCTGCACATCATGGCGCATGGTTCGTATGAAGGTATGGGCGCGGATGCTCCCGAGATTCGAGGAATGTTCACACGCGAGGCCGTGCTCCGGAGCGACTGGTATCGCGAGCGTTTGGAGACTAAGCAGAAGCGGGACGTCGCGTTGTGGACCCGGCACGTTTCGGCGCTCGAGCATGCACGCTTACCGGATCGTCTCGAAGAAGCGCATTTACAGCTCGCGCGTGTCAGCGCCCCGGCATATTTGCGGGAGCTGGAAGGGACCATCGGAGCAGATCCCTTTCACTTGCAGGCGACCACCAAGTGAATGAACTGCAATTTGGCGGCGGCCGGACGCGTCAGCGCAAACGGATAGAGATCCGGCTGGCCCATGCTGCGCGCCAGTTCGTTCATCACGGCGGACAATTCGATCCAGGCGTTCAGGAAGGAAAGGAATTGCCTGGCGCCGGGATCGTCTGGCCGAAACAAGGCGGCGCGGTCGAACGGATCGATTTCCATTTCCAGGCGCCGGGTGTCCAGGCCGAAGCTGAGCGCGGTATCGAGGGTGTCCACCATGTGCAGGTAATGGGCCCAGGTTTCCGCCCAATCTTCCCACGGATGGACGCTCGCATAGGCGCTGACAAACTGCTGCTCCCAGCCGGGCGACGGACCTTGCTGGTAGTTGCGCTGTAACGCTGCCGCGTAATCCTGCTGTTCGTCGCCGAACAGTTTGCGGAAGTCCTCTAACCTGGGAGACCCGGCAATGAGACGGTCCCAATAATAATGCCCCACTTCGTGCCGCAGGTGGCCGAGCAGAGTGCGATAGGGTTCGTGCAGTTCCTCGCGAATGCGCTCGCGCGCGGCGTTGTCGGCCTCTTCGATGTTAATGGTGATGATGCCGTCGGCATGCCCTGTCAACACACGCGGACCTTCGGCGGGTGACCGCAGAAAATCAAAGGCCAAACCGCGCTCGGTGTCCTGGTCGACGCGCGACGCCACCGGAAGATCGAGCGCGAAGAGGGATGAAACCAGGCGGCGTTTCGCGCCTTCCAGCCGTCCCCACAACACGCCATTTTCGGGGACGGAAAGATCCGGAATGGTGCGATTAAGCCGGCAAGCGATGCACACCAGGCGCGGATTGCGCTCGGTTTCGGCTTCCGAGACCAGCCAATTGCAGCCGGCGGGCGATTCCAGATTGGCGCAGCGGCGGTATTTTGCACTGTTCACTACGCCCACCGCCAGCTGCCACCATTCGGAATCGGGGCTCTGGGTCAGCGGAAACACTTGCTGCAAATGCGGCTCATAGCCGAGCGGAGTGTTACAGGCCAGGCAAACGCTGTTGCGGAAGAAAACCGGCCTTCCACAACGGCAGAAATAGGCGCGGCTGGTGGCGACGGGCTTGCGCTTTCGCTTGGGCGCGATCTTATCAAATAGAGATTGGACGGGGATGCTCATCGGGAGAAAGAGGCGATGGCGGTACCAGCGCCCGTTGGTTAGACGCGGCAGCGGCCATTTGGTAACCGGAACGAACTAGTCGAAGCTCCGCGGTTTCACTCCGCGCCTTGCGGCGAGATATCCGGCGACACATCCACGGACACGCTGATTACTTGCTCTCCACCGCCCAACGCGACGCCCTTCACCGGCGTGACGTCGGAATAATCGCGGCCCCACGCGACGGTAAAATGCTCGCCGCGCGGCATCACATTATTTGTGGGATCGAAATCCTGCCAGCCAAATACCGGGCACCACACCGAAACCCAGGCATGCGAAGCTTCTTCACCGGCGAAATCAACGCCGCTGCGCAGATAACCGCTGACGTACCGCGCGGGTAGTTTCAACGATCGCAAGCAGGCGATCATCACATGCGCGAAGTCCTGGCACACGCCCCGGCGCGATCGCAGCACTTCTTCCACCGGAGTGGCCACCGTAGTAGCGCGGCGATCGTAGTGAAACTCGGTGAATATCCGGCGCTGGAGATCTTCAACGCCGCTCAAGAACGGACGTCCGGCGGGGAAAGACGGCGTGGCGTATTCGGCGAACTTCACCCCAACCGGAACCGAGGGCGATTCGAAAACAAATTGCACGGCTTCGAAGGTCTCCGGGGCATCGTGTTTGGAGGTTTCATCGCGCACCTGCTCCCAGGCTGGAGAGAGTTCCAGAGCCGGCGGCACGGAGGCTTCCACGTTGGCCAGACACCGCGATGTGATGATCAGCTCGCGGTGCGGCTCGGCGATCGAAAAGAACGTGACTTCGTTGCCGAAGTAATCCTCGCGCGAAAGCGTGGAATCGGGTGTGGGGGTGATGTCCAGGGCGAATTCCAAAATGGTTTGGTTCTTGCGCGCGCGGGGGTGCAGATGCACTTCGGTGTGGCACATGGAGACGGGCCCCGAGTACCAGTAGCGTGTAATGTGAGTGGCGAGCAGTCTCATTGGAGTTTCTACAGACGGCGGGATTGCGCGGCGTGGCTGAAGTAGGCACGCGTGAGTAATTCCGAGAGCAGTCCCAAGTCCGCGATCAACTTTCCGAGCAGGCCTTCGCGGGACTCGGCGGCGGCGCGCCCTCCGGAGCGGGCCAACTCGCGGACGTCGATAAGTTGCACGCTGTTCAGCAGTGACAGCGCCATGCGCTCTTCGGCGGGACGGCGGATAGAATTTCTGCTCACGGGAAGTTCGCCGATGTGTTCCCGCAGACGCGCAAGCTGAAAAGCGATGGCTCGCGGATTGGCTTCGTCCACCAGCAGAAGGTCCAAAATCAAGTCCACTTGCACCGAAGTCAAGTAGCGCGAGCGATAGGTGATGGAGCTGTCGGCCATTTCCAAAATCGCTTCCAGCACGCCGACACCGCCAAAGGCTTCCTTCGGCAAACCGTTGCGCAGCAGCTCCACCATCTGGATAGCGCGTTCGAGGCGGCGGCCGATGTCGAGAAACCGCCAGCCATCGCCGCGAGTCATGCTTTCCATCACCAGGCCGCCAAAGGCCGAGAGCGTGATAATCGCGTGGTTCAGCCGGTCCTGCGCGGCGCTGATGCGGAATTCGTCGGAGGGCGTCTGCGTGGAGAATTGCTGATCGAGCTGATTCAAAATGAGCCAGGCGTCCACCGAGATGCGGTCGCGCAGCAGCCAAGCCACGCGGCGCACTTGATGAATGTTCCAGACCAAGCCATTGGAGGATGCCGGGTCATAAATCATCGAGAGCACTTCTTGTTCGGCGGCAGCGGGCTTTTCGCCGGTAATATAACCCAAGGCGGCCAGGATTTCGAGGCCGGCGCTCAAACCGGCGGCGCGGGAGGCATCCTCTTCCTGGAAGAAGCGCGCAAGGATGGCGCGGGCAATTCGCACTGCCGCTTCCACGCGTTCGGTGTAGCGGCCGAGCCAAAAGAGATTGTCGGCGACGCGGCTGGAGAGATCGAAAGTGGCGCGGCTGACATCGAGCGGATGCGCGGCCGGACGCAGCAACGTGAACGGAGGCGCCGGGCCATCGCCCAACACCCAGGTGTCCTTGCTGCCGCCGCCACGCTGGATGGACACCACCATGCTGTCAAGAGATGTGGAAACGCGCGTGAGACCGCCGGGCATGACGGCATAGCTGTCGCCGGACGCCACGGCGTAGACGCGCACCACCATGTGGCGCGGATGTAGAGGGCCGTCTTCCCAGACCGGCACGGTGGAAAGCGCGACGCGCTCCTGCGCCACGAAGCGATCCGGCTCGGCGCGAACCTTATCGAGCAGAGCCTCGCGCTCCTTTTCGCCCAAAGCCGCGCCGAAGATGGGATCGCCGCGCGTGCCGGGAAAGGTGGGCTTCAGCACCAGGTCGCCCAAATGATCGAGCACGTAGTCGAGCGGCTCTTTTTCGCCGCACCACCAGGTGGCGACCGTCGGAATTTTCAGATCCTCGTTCAACAGGAGACGGCTGAGTCCGGGAAGGAAGGCAGCGTAGGCGGGCGATTCCGCCAGGCCCGATCCGAGCGAGTTGGCGATGGCGACGTGGCCCGAACGGACCGCTTGCACCAGCGCGGGCACACCCAGCATGGAATCGCCACGCAGTTCGAGCGGGTCGCAGAACTGATCGTCCTGGCGGCGCACGATGACGTCGACCGGAAGCAAGCCGCCCAGAGTCTTCAAAAAGACTCGATTGTCGCGGACCGTGAGATCGCCGCCCTCGACCAGCGTGTAGCCGAGATAGCGGGCCAGGAACGCGTGTTCAAAATAGGTTTCGTTATAAGGGCCGGGCGTGAGCAGCACAATACGCGGGTTTTCGCGATTGGCGGGCACCAGGCGCTGGAGAGCCTCGCGATACGTCTGGAAGAAGTTGGCGAGACGGCGCACGTGGGACGCGCGGAAGACATCGGGCAGGACGCGAGTGGTGACCAGGCGATTCTCAAGCGCGTAGCCGGCGCCGGAAGGAGACTGCGTGCGATCGGCCAGCACCCACCATTGGCCGTCGGGAGAACGCGCCAAATCGGCGGCGTACAGGTGCAAGAAAGTACCGCCCGGCGGCTCGATGCCCCAGCAGGGTCGCAGAAAAGCCGGGTTCGGAAACACCAGTTCGGCCGGGATCATCTTCTCGCGAAGCAGACGCTGCGGTCCGTAGAGATCGGCCAGGATCGAATTGAACAATGTGGCGCGCTGGATGACGGCCGCTTCGATGGTTTTCCATTCCAGCGGATCCATCATGAGCGGGACGGGATCGAGCGGCCAGGGGCGCGAGGTACTCTCGGGATCGCTGTAGACGTTGTAAGTAATCCCGTTGTCGTGGATCAGGCGCTGGCCTTCGCGCCAGCGGCGTGTCAGGCCCTGGTTCCCCATGCCGGCGAGCGAATCCGAAAGAGGGCGCCAATGCGGGCGCAGCTGCTTGCCGGACGCGAGCATTTCGTCGTGGAAGCCGGGCGTGGCTTCATAACTCCACAGGGGATCCACGGAGCTAGGCGCCGCTGTGAGCTTGCGTGTCATTTCACTGAGACGATCACCCAAACCAATAACCTGTGAATATGTTTGTAGTGTTGCACAATAGCCGGCGCAAGCGCTCCCTCCCAACCGGCGACTGTGGCTTACCGAGCCGCGACCGTGAGGGAGTGGGAAACTTAGCCCTGCTTGCTGACGCGCGCGGCTTAAGATTCGAGGTAGCAGTATAAAATGAATTTACGTGACGTACCTGATTACGTTCGCGTGCTATGGTTCTCATCTGCACGGCGACGAGTCCGGTTCCGTGGATCGGAACCACAGCGTTCCTGGACATCGGACTCTTGATACGGACGCGGCGCGCGTGGCACACGAGCGCGACCTGATGGATCAACCGCCGTACCTGTTGGACGATGAGTTTTGGCGGACCGCAGTACTGGATGCGATCCAAGGGGTTTGTTCGCATCGCCATTGGGCCCTGCTGGCGGCACATGTGAGGAGCACTCATGTTCACGTGGTAGTGGACGCTGAAGCGAAACCCGAAAAGGTCATGAACGATTTCAAATCGTATGCAAGCAGGAGATTGCACCAGATTGGCGCGGGCAGCCCGGGGCGAAAGCGATGGGCGCGGCACGGAAGCACGCGGTGGTTGTGGAACCGGGACGATATTGGTGCTGCAATTCGCTATGTGGTCGAGGAGCAGGGGGAACCGATGGCGATGTTTATTGCACAGACATAGGGAAACCGCTCCCTCACGGTCGCGGTTCAGTAAGACACGGTCGCGGCTCAGTAAGACACGGTCGCGGCTCAGTAGAGCACGGTCACGACTCGGTAAAGTCCGAGTACGGTCATCGCGGTTCATAACAAGCCGTCCGCGGCGCTGGGCGGCGGCCTCCGCAAATCAAGTGTGAGAGGAAACTCGGGATTTTCTTCGGGCAGCGGAACGCGCATCGGACCACCGGTGTGTCCAAACGGAAAAAAGCGCGAGGCGCGGCGCGATTCCGCTTCGTTGGCATTCACGGGGAACGTGTCGTGGCTGCGGCCGCCAGGATGCGAGACATGATACGAGCAGCCGCCCATCGACCGTCCGGTCCAGGTGTCCATGACATCGAAGATCAGCGGCGCGTGCACCGCAATGGTCGGATGGAGACAGGATGGCGGTTGCCACGCGCGATAGCGCACCCCCGCCACCCACTCGCCTTGCTTGCCGGTAAAGTGCAGCGGAAGACGGCGGCCGTTGCAGGAGATTACATAACGGCCTTCCACCAGACCCTCGATTTTCACCTGCAATCGCTCGACGGAAGAATCGACGTAGCGCGCCGTGCCGCCCGCGCCGCCCTCTTCGCCGAGAACGTACCAGGGCTCGGTGGCTTGGCGCAGTTCCATGTCGATGCCGGCGTGATGGGCGTGGCCGAAGATAGGATAACGAAACTCGAAATGCGGAGCGAACCATTCGGCCTCGAAGGGATAACCGGCGTGGTTCAGATCGCGCAGCACGTCGCGGAAATCCTGCGCGACAAAATGAGGCAGCATGAATTGATCGTGCAGCCGGGTGCCCCAGTGGATCGGGCTCTGCATGTAAGGTTCTTTCCAGAACCAGGAAATAAGCGCGCGAACCAGCAACTGCTGGGTGAGGCTCATGCGCGCGTGCGGCGGCATTTCAAAGCCGCGCAATTCGAGGAGTCCGAGGCGGCCGGTGGCCGAATCCGGTGAATATAGCTTGTCGATACAAAACTCGGCGCGGTGCGTGTTCCCGGTGACATCCACCAGAATGTGGCGCAAGATCCTATCCACCAGCCAAGCGGGAACCGGGCTCTGCTCGGGACCGGGGATCTGGCCAAACGCGATCTCCAACTCGTACAGGCTGTCCGCTCGCGTTTCATCGACACGTGGAGCCTGGCTGGTGGGTCCGATGAAGATGGTCGAAAAGGCGTAGGAAAGCGAGGGATGATTCAACCAATAGGCGATCATGCTGCGGAGCAGGTCGGGCCGGCGAAGGAACGGGCTGTCGGCGGCGGTGGGTCCGCCCAACACGAAATGATTGCCGCCGCCAGTGCCGGTATGGCGCCCATCCAGCATGAATTTTTCGGCGCTCAGGCGCGACTGGCGCGCGTCTTCATAGAGCGCGGTGGTGTTCGCCACCAACTCCTGCCAATTGGCGGCGGGATGGACGTTCACTTCGATGACGCCGGGATCGGGCGTCACTTTAATCATGCGCAAGCGCGGATCGTCCGGCGGAGGGTAGCCCTCGATGACCACCGGCATTTCCAGATGCGCGGCGGTGTCTTCGATGGCCGCCAGCAAGTCGACATAGTCTTCGGCCACCGTCAACGGCGGCATGAACACGAACAAACGGCCGTCGCGAGCCTCGACGCACAAGGCGGTGCGCACGATCCACGGCGCCGATTCGGCAGCGGCGGGCTTGCGATCACGGGCGGATAGTTTGTGTGATTGCAGGCGCGGAGCGTCACTGGGAGCCAGTCGCGGCGGGACGGGCAGCGGAGCGCGATTCACCATGGGATCGACGGGATAGTTTACGGGCGCTTCCGCCGTCGCAACCCAGGGCAGGCTCGGCAGAGGAAGACGCAAGCCAACCGGAGAATCTCCGGGCATCAGGAACAGGTGCTGGCCGCGCAGCATCCACAGCCCGGTCTGCCATTCGGGGCCGTTCAAACCAGGGGCGCGTTGAACCGGGAGCACGAAGCCAGTGGGCGTATCGAGCCCGCGCTCGAAGACTTTGCGGAGGCGCTCGCGTTCGCCCGCGTCACCTAAACGGTTATCCACGGGATCGACGTTGACGGGAAGCTGGCGCTCCTTCTGCAAATAGTACAGCGGATCTTCAAAGGCGGGGTTGACGTACTCCGGATCGAGTCCCAGGCGGCGCGCTAAGGTGTCGGCGAAGTGCCGCGCTTCGAGCGGACCGAAGTTGTTCGTAAAACTCTCCTGGGCGAGCAGCGAGCGATCGTGCCACAACGGGACGCCATCGGCGCGCCAATAGCAGCTAAGGGCCCAGCGCGGCAACGGCTCGCCTGGATACCATTTGCCCTGGCCATAGTGCAGCAATCCACCCGGTGCGAAACGCTTGCGGAGACGATCGAGCAGGCGCTCGGCGAGCTTGCGCTTCTCCGGGCCCAGAGCGGCGATGTTCCACTCCGCGCCATCCATGTTGTCGATAGAGACGAAGGTCGGCTCGCCGCCCATGGTGAGGCGGATGTCGCCGGCGCAAATGTCTTGATCGATCCGGCATCCGAGCGCCTGGATGCGCTGCCATTGGGCATCGGTGTAGGGCAGCGTGACGCGTGGGTCTTCGTGAATGCGCGTCACGGCCATCTCATGCGTGAACTCGACTTCGCATTCATCCACACCGCCGGAGATGGGGGCGGCGGACGAAGGCTCGGGCGTAGCGGCCAGAGGGATGTGCCCCTCGCCGGCCAAGAGTCCCGAAGTGGGATCGAGACCCACCCATCCAGCGCCGGGCAGATAGACCTCAGTCCAAGCGTGCAGGTCGGTGAAGTCTTGCTGCGGGCCCGGGTCGCCTTCGAGCGGCTTCAAATCGGGCTTCAATTGGATCAAATAGCCGGAAACGAAGCGGGCGGCGAGGCCCAGATGACGCAAAATTTCGACCAATAGCCAAGCGCTGTCCCGGCAGGAGCCGCTCCCGAGCCGTAGTGTTTCTTCGCTCGACTGGACGCCCGGTTCCATGCGAATCAGGTAGCGCAACTTGTGCTGCAATTGCTGGTTCAACTCAACCAAAAAATCGTTGGTGCGCCGCTTAGTCAGATTTACTGTTTTCAGATACGCAGCCAGCATGGGTGCGGCGGGGCGCACCTGGCGGAAAGGCGCCAACTCGCGCTCGAGCGCGGGCTCATAACAGAATGGGTACTCTTCGGCGTAGGGCTCCAGGAAAAAGTCGAAGGGATTGATCACCGTCATTTCGGCGACCAGGTCGACGTCGACAGAAAAGTACTTCACCGGATTTGGAAAGACAACGCGCGCCAGGTAATTACTTTGCGGGTCCTGCTGCCAATTCAGGAAATGGGGCTTCGGTTCAACCTTGAGCGAAAACGCGGTGATGGGGGTACGGCAATGGGGCGCGGGCCTGAGCCGGATGGTCTGCGGAGACAATCCGACCAGCCGGTCGTAATGATAGATGGTCCGGTGATGAAGCGCGACGCGGATGGGCATGATGGCTCAAAATAAAAGTGGCCAACGGTGCCCACAGCATCCACGGACCAGGGGGAGACTTGTGATTGATTATACCGTGGGAGACCGCTCCCCGAAGGTCGCGGTCCGGGACTGGCTTGGCTCCCTAACGGTCGCGGGGTTGGCCTATTTCTTCCAGGTACGGATATAGGCGACGATATCGGCGGCGGATCCCGAGGCGCTGGCGATGGGCTTCATTTTGCCTTTGCCGTCGGTGATGACCTTCTTGAGATCGTCGTCGCTCATGGCCTGGACATCGGCAGACTTGAGGTCCTTGATGTCGACCTTCATCATTTTGGCAACTGCGGGATTCGCCGTGCCGTCCGCGCCATGACAGGACTTGCAGGACTTGTCATAAGCGGCCTTGCCGGCTGCCGCATCAGCAGCCTGAATAGAGGTGGCCGCGCCGGCAGCCAAACCGAGAACAATCAAGATTGAGCGCATTCGTTATCTCCTATTTCTTTAAGCTTCGCACGTAGGCGACGATGTCGGTGGCGGAGCCCGAAAGGCTCGGCATCGGCTTCATTTTACCCTTGCCGTCAATGATGATCTTCTTCAGGTCGTCATCGCTTGCGGCTTGGACCTCGGGCGTTTGGAGGTTCCGCATATCGACCTTCATCATCTTGGCGATGGCCGGATTCGCTGTGCCGTCGGCGCCATGGCAGGACTTGCAGGACTTGTCGTAAGCGGCCTTGCCGGCTGCGGCATCAGCCCCTTGTAAGGCAATCGCGGCAGCGGTGAGACCGAGAACAATGAAGATAGAGCGCATAGCTATTCTCCTTAGTGGATTTGTTTAGCAGAACGCCGGCTTATGGCGGTCCCGATTTGCCGGAATTTAAGTAGGCGATCAGGTCGGCCATCTGCGCGCCGTCGAAACGCGGCCATTCAAGGCCCTTGCTTTTCATCAGGTCCAGCATGCGCGGACCGTGACGCCAGAGCACGGACACCATGCTCGCGCCGCTGAACTGGCGCCCGGCAGCCGGCAAGCGTGGCGCGCCGCTAGAAGCGTCGTTATGGCACACAGTGCAGTTCTTGGCGGCGAAGACGCGGCTGCCCGATTCCGGATGGCCTGAGTTAGTGAAGAACTTGGTGGCCCAGAAGGCGCTTACCAGGTCGCGCATTTGACCGGGCGCAAGCTTCACGGCCGGAGCGCCCGCGGCCGCCATGAGAGGCGCGTGGTTCCACATCTCGGCCGCGATCTCGGTGAGCGTTTCCCCCTGAACGGATGTAGCCAGCGCGGCTACGCTTTTGTGGCACTTTTCGCAACCGGCCGACTGGAACACGGCGTCGCCAGAGGCCGCCGGCTCGATCCGAAATACCCCTGTCTTTTGCGTACGCGTGTCTGGCAAGTTACGCAAATACACCAGCATGTCGGTGAGTTCCTGCGCTGTGATCCGCGGAGGCGAAGTGCCTTTCGCCGCTGCCCCCGCCTGCATCTCGGCGCGGTGATTCCACATGGCTTCGAGCAGCGCGATCGGATCCGAGAGGCTGGCCCACTTGCTTACAGGCTTGGCGTTAGGATTAACGGCCGACGCCAGTCCGTGGCATCCTTGGCATCCACGGCTCTCGAACGCACGCTTGCCGCGCGCCGCGTCGCCGGGCTTTTCGAAGAATCGAGCGGCGTAGAAAAACGCCATCAGATCCTGCGCGGCTTGTTCGTCTAACTCGCCGGCCACGATCTGCCGATCGCGCATCGCGGCCCACATGCCGGGCGCGTGATTCCACATAGTGGCTGCCAGCGTGGCGGGAGTAAAGTCGCGGTCCACCATCTGGCCCAGGTCGGGCGCGGTGCCTCCGCCCTTTCCATTCACACTGTGGCATTGAACGCAGCCCACCGTGTCGAATACGTGCTCGCCACGCTCCGAATCGGCAGTGAAGCTGGCGCCGTTCGCCGTCATCGACAAGATGAACAGCAGGGCCGAGATCAACGACAGGAATCCGAGGCGTGTAAACGATTTCCGGTTCATCGGGTAATCCTCACTCCGGTAGTGATCAGGTTCGTGCGGAACCCTTCATAAAGATAGAACGCTTCGCCGTATCCGTAGTAGGCCCATTGAGTGAACCAGCTCACGTGGGTGCCGAACGGCACCCAAAGCTTGACTTGTGGCTGGTAGTAGCTGGTCGGACGGCTGCCTGAGGAGATGAACATCGATCCACCCGCCGCCAGCTTGGGAGCAAAGCGCTTGCCGTGCGGCCAGGACAAATCGATCAGCGCCGTCGCGGTGTGACCTTCGTCGAGATAGCGCGAGATTTGCGGCGATAAAGTCTCCGGCTCGAGATAGCCGATGTTGGAAACCAGGTCGGACCGTGTATAGGAACCCTGGATGTCGAAGATCTTGCTGGCGCGGGGCGACCAATAGAGCGAGATCGACTCCTGATGGGACGAGTACCGGTAATCGGTCCCCGCCAGCGGATTCTGGTTGTTCAACAGCGTGAAGTCGCCCGACACGCTGAGCGTCGGCAACGGCTGATAATGCACCTGTGCCCGCACCTTCTGATAATTATAAAGACTGGTGCGGAAGTAAACACCGCTGGACGAGGCGCCCTCCACCTCGCCGGTCAACGAGATCTTTTGGCCGGGCCGATAGGTTACCGAGCCGACTCCAACGTTTTGGCGGAGTGTCTGTTGATCGGAACTGGCCAAGCCCGCGGGCGGCAAGAAGGCGTAGCTCGCATCACCCCATACGAAGCGATAGCCGCCGTGCAGCGTCAGCTTGGGGCTGGGGTCGAAGAAAATATCGAGTGCTTCCTGGCTATAATTCGTAGCCAACGTGGTAGCGAGCAGCGAACTGAGCGGGAGCGATGCTGCGCCGGTTAGCAACAGCGTATCGAGCGAGGCAGACGACCCGGCATCGTGCAATCGGTCCGTGAGCCAGTTTTCGACGATGCGAACATGCTTGAACGGACGAATCTCGGCGCCCAGGCTCGCCGAAGTGTGCGGCTGCTCGGCGGCGGCGTTCAGGATCTCCTGTTCGCCCGAATAAAACAGAATCTGGCTCTGCAAATAAAAATTGCCCACGTTGGCCTGTTGATAATTGACATTGCTATTCGGCTGGCTAAAGAGGAACTGTCCGTAGATATCCAGCCAACTGGTGGGACTGGCCGTCAGGAGCGCTTTGCTGTAAGCACTCGATCCGCGAATCCCGTAGGCCGCCAACAGGCTGGTGAGGTCCAGCGTCTGGCCGAAAATGGGCGCGGAGAAATTGCCGGAATTCACCGACCCCGGACTTTGATATAAACTCTGATCGCTCTTGAAGGCCGTGCCGCCTTCTTCGAGCGTGAGGTGAAAATGAGGCTTTTCGATGCGAACGCCGCCGCGGTATAAATCCGTGGAATCGAGCTGCGTGTTCGGAACGGGATATTCGTTGCTGTCGCTGACAAAGACCGACGCGCCAGTGCCGGAACTGGAATCGTGATCCCATCCGAAGTAGGGAGTCCACCAATGACCGGGCCGGATGTCGAGCGAGAGCGAGGCGATCTTGCGCCGGCTGTTGAAGGATTGCTCGTCTAAGACAATGCCTTGGCTCAACAACGGATCGGCAAAGGAAGGCAGGAAGTTGAAGTAGGCGAAGTCGCGAAAGTCGGCGTTGAAATCGTAGACTCCGGACTTCTTGGCTCCCACATGTAGCGACTCGGCCGGCTCAGCGCCCCAAGTGGTGGCTCGCACTTGAATGGTGTCGAACAAGCGATGCTTCGGATCGGTCAGCGTAAAGTCCGTACCAAGCAGTTTGGGACCCGAGTGCACGTCGATGATGCTGCGGTACGTATCGTAGCTTCCACCGACGCCGGGGACGAAGAGATAGCCGAAGTCGATCCAGCCGCTGAGTGCGGGCTCTGTGGATGGCACGGGTGAAGCTTGATCGCTAGCGGCGGCGGGAGCGGCCGGCTGGGCTACGGGCGCCGGGGTGGCCGGCTGGGCTACGGGCGCCGGTGTGGCGGCGGTAGCGGCCGGCTGCTGCGCCAATAGCGGCAACACGGCGAACATGCAAATGAGGGTCTTCATCATTTGAGCAGGTTCCGATCCACGTGGCTGCCGTGAATTTTCTGATGGCACACGGTGCAGTTCTGGAACTGGGGCAACAGCAAATTGTGAAACGCCGGCGGCACCACACCCGCTACCTTGGCTTGCACCGTCGGCAGATTGGCGTGACACTCCAGGCACACGAAGCGCACCTCGGCGCGCGTCAGCATTCTCGGGTTCGCGGAGCCGTGCGGTTCATGGCACGCCTGGCAGCCTTGAAAGCGCATCGGCGCATGTTCGAACGTGAAAGGTCCCCGTTTATCGCCGTGGCATTTGATGCATCCTGGATCGTTGGCCGCGAAGTTCTGGAGCATGGCGGGCCGGATGGTGCCGTGGGGATTGTGGCAGTCCACGCAGCTCATGTCGCCTTCAGGAAGCTTGTGATGGAAGGGCCGCTGGAATTGGGCCCACTCGCTTAAATGACAGCTTGCGCACAGCTTATTGGTTGCCTCGGCCTTGCGAACCACAAGCGGCTGATCGCTCGAGTGCACTTTGTGGCAAGCGGTGCAGGCAGTCTGATTCCTGGCGTGGCTGCTTTCCAGGCGGCCGACCTGCGTCGGCTGGTTCAAGTGACAAGTGAGACAAATCTGGTCGACCGCCGCAGGCGCGAGCTTGGCTGGATTGCGAATGTTATCGGCGGATGGTCCCTCCGTGTGAGCTTGACCAGGCCCGTGGCAGGCCTCGCAAGACCGGCCCACCCATCCTCTCTTGGCGTCCACCTCTAGCTGATGATGCGGGCTCTTGGCTTGCCCGTTGTAAATATCTTCGTGACAGACCTTGCAGGTGTCCGAGCCGGCGTAGCCGGATGGAAGCGTTTGGGCGGCTGCCCCGGAAGGAACAACCGCCGCTATCGCAAAACTGAGCACCGCTACGTGCCATCGCATGATTGAGAAGAATGGGGCTTCCGTCTCTGGCGACAATTATTGAGCGTGCACCGCGTCGACCGCAAACTGGGCACCCGAAGCATGACATACACTGCAGCTTTCGCCCAACGCGTCGGTGTTCGCCAGGAAGTGAGACGCTTCCTGCTTCGAAACGTGACAACCGCTGCAAGCGGAAGAAATGGGCGACACCGGATTGATCCAGCCCTGGGGATCGATAACCTGATTCAGGTTGCCCATGGCCGGTAGGTCGTTTTGCTCGGTGCTATTCACGTGGCACATCGCGCAGTTTTGCAGATCGGTCGCATCTCCGGCGCCGTTCATGGCCGGGTATAGGATCCCAGTGAAGTTGCTGGCGTTTCCACCGTGGCCCACGACGATGTAGGGATTCTTGGGGTTGTCGGCCGCGGCAACCACGCCATCGTGAATGCGGTGAACCATGACGGCCATGTTGATGGTCTCCGGCGGCTCGGCTTTGAGCGTCGCGTTCGTCGAAGTTGCACGCGTGGCGGCGTCGGTATCCGATGGATTGTGGCACAACACGCAGTATTGCGGATTGTTCCGCCGATTTCCGTGCAAGGTGAGATGTATGTGGCATCCATTGCAGTTGGTTTCGGCCACCACGGTCCGGCGGGGCGTCACCGCCGAGCCGTCAACGGAGAAATAGAACACCTGATTGGGAGTTCCGCTCTCCACTTGCTGAGCCAAGGTGGTACCCGCGAGTACGTTCTCCAGGCGTTCGGACTCCACGCCTATGGCGTAAGTACCGGTAGCCGTGGCCGGAATTGCATGCTGGAAGTTGTAGGTGCAATTGCCGCTCGAATCACACGTCCCCTGTGTCCCGTCTTCGCCCACGTAACCCGGCGTGGTGACGTCGCTGCCAAAGCTGGTATAGCCGTAGTCTGTAGTCGGACCAGCCAGAGTGAACTGCATGTCCTCAAGCGTCGGGTCGTTCAGGGCGATCGCCTTGCCGTTGATATCTTTGACGGTGTAAGAAACCACCGGTTTCTGTCCGGCATTGGTGTTCGCTACGCCCGTGATGGTTACGACGATGCTCGATATGAGCGTGTCCGGGTTCTGCGGATAGGTGGCTGGCGTGTCATTGGCTACTACGTGCGCGCCCAGAATGGAAGCATCGAAGGGCATCTCACCTTGCGGCACATGGCAGTTGGCGCACTGTGTGTCGTCCGCCTGCGGTCCGCCGGGATGGTTGACCTCCGGCCCAGTGGAAAAGCCGGTGGCGAAATTGATGTCGTTGTGGCAGCCGCCGCAGGCCGCCCGAGAGGGTTTGGTCAGAAATGCGGTGGCTTGCGCGCCGCCCGTGGTTTTCAAGGTGGCGGAGGTTTGTGTATGGCAAACTTCGCAACGTTGCGCCATGGCTGGGTCGATCACCTTCGAAAAGTCGCTGATGAAACCCATGTAGCCGGCCACCTGGTAAGGGACGCCGGGCGTGGTCGCGGTGCCAACCACGGTGGGCAACGAGGAACCCATGTGCAGGCTGTGAAAGAAGACCTTGGCGTCCAGCGAATTGCCCGTCACCGGATCGGCATTTTGCGGCTGGTGGCAGAGGACGCACATCGGCATGCCCTGGGCATAACCGCCGTGGAAGGCCAAACTGTCGTGGCAAGCATTACAACTTTGAGTGCGGATCACATCGCGCGTTACCGTTACCGCCGCGCCATTGGGAACGAAGTTAAAGGTTGCGCCGGCGTAGTTGGTGCCCAGATTGAATGATGTAAGGTCGCGGTTGCCGGCCACCCCTACCGTGTTGGTCACGGTGGGGTCAAATCCCGCCGGCGCCTTCGCGGTAAAAGTGTATTGATATTGCCCGGGTCCTACCTGCGTAGCCGGACTCCCCAATTCGAAATCCGGGCGGGTGATCGTGCCCAGCACCTTGCCAGTTGCCTGCGCGGTGGTGTAGGCCACATATTGCTCCTGGCCTTTGGGGATGTACGCAGCTTCGTATGCCAGCGAAATCGCGCCCGCAGTGTTCGCGCCGGCCGCATCCAGAGGCAGCCCGGAAGGATCGGTGAGCGTGTAGGTCATGGTGATGGTCCCCGAGCTCGATATGCTGGCCGAGTTAATAGTGATCGTTAAGCCTGGGTTTATGAAATCAACCAGAGCCGGATCCGCATAGAATGCTTTGTCACGCTTGGAAAACTCATGCTTTTTGGTCTGACCCGTCAGGCAGAGAGAGATGAGTGCGACGAACGCCGCAATGCGCAGTACATCAAAAAGCCTTGTCATAGAGGTCCTCATCGGTTTACACGGCTATTTCCTGCAAAACAACGTGTTCTAGTTCTGCGAGGTATCAGTTCCTCTCAGTTTCTTGTTGCTTTTTCGAGACAGGATGACGCACGTTAGGCACCAAAGATCTCCCTATGTTTTCCTTGGGTTATAAGTTCGTCGGGAAAAATCGCTGGGGTGCGGTGGGGCATATTACCCACCGGGCAGTGGGATATCTCGCTATTTGGGAACCATGGTTGCCTTGTCTTTTGGCGAGCCGGAGGGATCGACGGCACCGTGACGAAATTCGCGATAGCGTCGAATTATCCGGCGACTCGGGCCGGGACAACGACGCCTCGATCGTCCTTAGTATTTCCTGAGCGAAATCGCCCAAGAAAACACTCCCTGTTAGAGGGATTCAACGCTCGCGCCCGGCCACTCCTGCGATCATCCATCACACCACGGTGGAAGGCGGCGTGCATGCTCGTCAGATGAAAGGTGGTTCCAATGCGGGCATTCCAAAAGATCCTTTTCCCGGTGGATATGTCGGATAGCTGCACCGCGACGGCTCGTTTCGTGGAAGCCATGGCGAAGAAATATAACGCCGAACTCACGCTGTTGCATGTACTCGAAATGCCCTCCGGCATGATTCCCGACTGGTATGGAGGCGCCGTGCCGGTGATCGATACTACCGCGATTTGGCAGGCCGAAACCGAGGCCGCGCAATCCTATCTGACCGACAAGTTTCGGGGGCTCAAGGTCCATCGCGTCGTAATCCAAGGCGATGCCGCTGAGACCATCGACGATTATGCACGCGAGAACGGCATGGACTTGATAATGTTGCCGACGCACGGTTACGGGATCTTCCGTACTCTGCTGCTGGGGTCGGTGACGGCCAAAGTGCTGCACGACACGCCTTGTCCGGTTTGGACCGGCGTACACGTAGAAGACGTGCCGGCTGTCTCGCCCGAATTCGCGACCATCCTATGCGCCGTGGATCGGACCGAGGACGGCGTCGCCACCATGCGGTTCGCTTGCCGGCTCGCGAACGACAACCAAGCCAAGCTAATCCTGGTCCATGCCATCCCGGGAGCCGAGGTCGCGCCCGAGAAATATTTCGATAACGATCTCCGCGCATACCTGGAGCAAGACGCCAGGAAGACGATCGCGCAGTTACAAGAGACCGCCGGCGTAGTGGCTCCGCTTTGTCTGGGCGCTGGCGAAGTATCGCATGTGGTGCGGGACGCCGCATTAGGACATAGCGCCGATCTGGTGGTGATTGGACGCGGACACGCCACGCGCACGCTGGGACGCCTGCGCAGCAACGTTTATTCCATTATTCGCGAGGCGCCTTGCCCCGTGATCAGCGTGTAGCCAGCAGAACCGCATAAAGAGGCGAGTGTTATGTTACCGTTCCACAAGATTCTGTTTCCGGTTGATTATTCGGCTCCCTGTCAAGCCGTGATCCCCTATGTTCAGGAAATGGCTTGCCGCTATTCAGCGGAGCTGACCCTCTGTCATGCCTACGCGCCGCTGTCGGCGATCGCGCAAAACGAGCTCTTGGTTACCGACCCCGAGCTACAAGCGAGGGCGCACGAGATCGAAGAGGACCGCTTGCGGCAGTTCGCGTGCCAAGCCTTCGCCGGCCAGAAGCTTGAAACGATCGTGGAATTGGGGGAGCCGGGCAGCGTGATCGACAGACTGGCCGAGCAGCAGCGCGCCGATTTGGTGATGCTGGCCACGCGCGGCCATGGCCCGGTGCGCCGGTTTCTGCTGGGATCGATCACCGCCAAAGTACTGCACGACGTCAGCGCCGCCGTGTGGACCGGAGTGGGAGCCGCGCTGCAGGATCACTCGGCGCGCATTCCCTATAAATCGATCGTCTGCGCGCTCAACGGCAGTCAGGAGTCCGAAGCAGTGCTACGCGCGGCCGCGTCACTGGCCTCGATGTACAGCGCGGAATTGTGGATCGTGCATGTCGTTCCGACGCCGCCACCGTATCCCGACATCGATCTGGCGGAGCACACCGAGATGCTTATCGAAGCCGCTCACTGCCATCTGCGGGAACTGAAGGCCAGCCTGGGCGTGGACGCCCCGCACACCGTGATCGATGGGCTGCTGGGCGATGGGATCCATCACGAGATTGTTCGCAGGAAGGCCGATCTGTTGATCACCGGCCGCGGCCACTCGATTGGAACCTTCAGCCGCTTGTGGTCCCACCTTTATGCGATTATTCGCGATTCCCCCTGCCCCGTTTTGAGCATTTGAGCCCTAGCTACTCCAAAGTTCGATCAAACGCTAATCACTGGGCAAGGGGCTTCGCGGATGATTTCATAGGCGCTGCTCCGCAGCCGGCCGAATGGTTTTTGAATGACTCCACGCCCTATTACAACGAGGTCCGCGGAATAACCGTAGGCCGCCTGGTGGACCACGCGTCCGGCATCGCCCAACTGAAAGCACACCTCGAACTTTGTACCCACTTGCGCCTGTAGTTTTTCGATGCGTTCCCGCGCGGTATCGAAAAGAAACGCCTGGAAGCTCGGGTTGTCTTCGCAATCCTCGGGGCCGCGCACGGCATGCACCAGGCGCAACTCCAGCTTCTGTTCGGACGCAAATTCAGCGGCCCACTGGAGCATCGCGAGGTCGCGCGGATCGTCTTCGAGTGCGCATACAATGCGCTTCCATTCACCGGGCGGATGCGCCGCCATTTCTAGCGTATGTACGCCGGTCCACACCGGGGCCGTTGCGTCGTGCAGAACTTTGGTGGTCACCGAGCCCAGCAAAAGGCGGCGAAACCGCCCCAATCCGCCGGTGGGCATCATGATCAGTTCGGCCCCGTTGTCGCGTGCATAGTCCACAATCATGGTGGCGGGGTCGCCTTCGGCCGATTCCGCTTTCACTTCGACCCCCGGAAACTCGCGATCGATGAAGCGTTGGAGCGCGATCTCGCCTTGCTGCCGTAGCCGGTCAGCGCCAATCAGTGTCGCCCAGGCGGCCGCCTCCGGAGGGGCGATTCCGGCCGGAGGCAGATCCACTATATGGAGGACCGTCAGCTCGGAACCAAACCGCTTGGCCATGGCCTGAACCGCGGGCACAGCCGCACTGCAGCGCGCGGAGAAATCGACCGGAAATAGAATGTGCCGGAACGTAATCATAGTATCGCCCTCCCTAGCAAATGACTTACCGCACCTGCAGCACCGACACAGGATTCACGATTAACTCGTTTTCTACGTCGCCCACGCCCGGCGATGCCCAGGCGGCGCGCTCGGCCTCCTCACGCTCGATCCAGGATTGTACGGTGCCTCTGAGAAACACGCGATCGCCATGGACTTCCAGGCGAATGCCGCCGGCGTCCAACCGCGCATTGCGAATCAGCGCGGCCTCGATCCGGCCCTTGACCGCCACTTGTTCGGCCATCGGCCTCACCACGATGTGGTTGTTGACGTCTCTTACGCCCGCCAGATAGCGGACCGATCGATCGGCCGACTGCCGCTGATAATTCCAGTTCACGGAGCCCTCGAGCGTGATTCGCCCCTTGTCGACGAATACCTGGATGTTGGTTCTTGCCAGCAATGTGTTCCACGCGATGGCATCCGCCGCCGCCCGCGCGATCTCTTGATCGGTTCGGGCGCTCAACGCCGGCAATGCTACCGTTAGCTCGCAGGCCACTGCCTTGACACCGCGGACCAATCCAGCTGCCTTCTCCGCTGCGTGCTTTTCGGGGTAGCTGGGAACCAAGCCGGCAAGGCTCACGATCCCGTCTTTAACCGAAATGTTGATCGCTCGAGCGTCGAGCGCGGGCTCCCAATCGAGCGCTTCCTTCACTTCAGCCTTGAGATCAAAGTCGTTCATATGTATTCCTCATTTCTACAGGCTGCGTGATTCGACGCTGCACCCCAATCGTCACCTGAGGTGTTTCGCGCTCTGTCACGAAGCTTTACCCAAGATCCTTGCAAACTACTGACCAACCCGAGCGAACGGGAGTGGTTAGTTTCGTGCCCGGAAGATTGCTGGGGACCAATCATGATTGAAACCAAAATCGAAACAAAAGTGACCTCAGATCCACTGACCAGCGAAAGTATAAGAGACTTAGTCGGCGCTCCCGGACCATGCGTAACCGTGATATTGCCGCCGTACCGGCCTGGGGAGCCCGACAAACCGGCTGCTGCCGTTCTGAAAGTGGATCTGCAAGAAGCCGCCAAGAAGCTAGCGGCCCGAAGGATTTCAGAACCGCTCATCGAAGAGTTGCTCGAACCGCTGCGCCAGTTATCGCACGAAGAAGCGTCGCTGGCTGGTTCGGGTTTTGCGCGCGCGATTTTTCGCGCCCAGGGCGTGTTTCGACAATTCGAGCTGCCTGTTCCTCCAGCGCCCGGACAAGCCTGCGCGGTTGGCGACTGCTTCTGGATCCGTCCCATCTTAAAGTCGCTCGCTTTAGCGGAAAAGGTGTACGTGCTGAATGTCACGAAGAGAGCAGTATCGCTACTGTCCTGCGGTTGGTGGGAAGTGTCACCCGTAGAGCTACCCAAGGGAACGCCCAAGACACTCGACGAGGCCATGGGCTTCGACGCACCGGACCACGATCTTATAAATCGCTCGACCGCCGGCCCCTCTAGCGGGGCGATGCGTGGCGTCCAATTTGGAACCGGTTACGGGCACGAGGCGGAACACGCTCACCTCCACGACTTCTATCGAATCATCGATCGAGGCATCAACGAACTTCTGCGTGCCGAAACTCTGAGTTCGAAGCAGGCGCCCTTAGTCCTGGCGGGCGTGGAAGAAGATGTCGCCGCTTACCGCTCCGTCAACACTTATTCCAATTTGTTGGAGCCAGGCATTCATGGCAGCCCAGCGGTGATGACAGCCGATCAGATATTGAGTAAAGCCCACGACATTGCGTTGCTCGGCTTTGAGCGCCGGGCGGCCCTTCGAATGGACACTGCGAGGGAACGCTTCGCGCCGGCGCGCTTCTCCGTCGATCTGGACGGCATTTTGCGGGCAGCCGCGCAGGGCCGGATGAGCGATCTCTACCTGGATGAGAACGGGCAGAGAATAGGAACCTTCGAGGGCAAAATCTTCGGCGGCCGGGCCAACTGGCACCAGGAAGATCTGTTGAACGTCGCCGCGCTAGAGACGCTGCTCGGTGGCGGCGCGGTTTACTCTCTGCCCAGCCACTCCATGCCCAAGGGCGCCGTGGCAGCCGCGACATTTCGCTATTGAGAGGGATTCGTTATGAAGATATTAGTTGCTGTGGATTCCTCTTGTTCGAGCGTCATTGCGGCCCGCGAGGCGGCGGCGCGCCCGTGGCCGGCCGGCACAACCGTACATGTGATTACCGTCGTGGAGCCGATCCTTGGGTTGGGTGGGGAGTTGAGCGGCGGCTGGAACACCGCGGAGCTGGAAGAGGCGCTCGAGCGTTCAGGCGAGCAGACCGTGCAATGCGCGGCCGAGCATTTTAAGGAGGCTGGCTTTGAGACTACGACGGCCGTACTCATGGGCGATCCAAAAAGCCTCATCGTGAGTGCAGCGGCGGACGCGGGCGCCGATTTTATCGTAATCGGCGCTCACAGCACTCACGGCGTCATGCAGTTTCTGCTGGGAGGCGTGGCACGCGCCGTGGCGCGTCTGGCCAATTGTTCGGTAGAAATCGTACGCAGGAGTCCCGATTCGCTACCGTTGAAGATTCTCGTGGCCACCGATGGCTCCGCATGTTCGAAGGCGGCCGCGCGGTCTGTCGCCGAGCGGCCCTGGCCCGAAGGGACCGCGTTTCGAATTCTGAGCGTGGTGGAGCCATCGGCGCCATTGTTTCGTCCGCCTTACTTCAGTCCCGAACGGATGGAGGAACTGCGCGGCAAAGATATGCAAAGGGCGCAGGCAGCGGTGGCGTGCGCCGAGAGCATCCTGGGTGGGGCGGGAATCGAGGCTAGCAGCACGGTTGCGGTTCCCGCCGCCACGCCTAAGGAACTGATTCTCAGCGAAGCAGCGGAATGGGGCGCCGACTTGATCGTGGTTGGTTCGCATGGCAGGCGCGGCGTCAGCCGGTTCTTGTTGGGAAGCGTATCTGAAGCGGTCGCGCTGCACGCTCAGTGTTCGGTAGAGATCATTCGACACCGTTCGTGAGACCGCCCCTGGAGACCAATTGTGGCTGGGTCAAGATCTGATACCATGATCCAAACACTTTCCTCCAGGAGGTTTCACCGCATGAAACTATTCGCGAGACTCTTTGCGTCGGGCGCGGCATTGTTGCTGCTCACCGCGTCCGCTTTCGCCGCCGACGTGGACGGTAAATGGACCGGAAGCGTCCACACTGACAATGGCGACTTTCCGGTCGCATTCAATTTTAAGGCCGACGGCGCCATGTTGAACGGTTCCATGGCGGGTCCGGACGGCGGGGATATTGCCATTAAAGACGGGATGATCGATGGCGCGAACATTTCGTTCTGGCTCAGCTTGGATTTCGGCGGAAACGCATTGAAGCTGACTTACAAGGGCGTGGTGGCGAGCGATCAGATCAAGATCAGCGGGGACGCGGGCGGAATGCCGTTTGAATTCGTGGTGAAGAAAGCGACGTAAAGATACGGTTATCCATTCGCTACCGAGCCGCGACGGTCCGGAAGCCGGTGTTCACGTTTGAACCATAGCCGCAGCCGGTCGAGTTCCAAATAAACCACCGGCGTGGTGTACAGAGTCAAGAGCTGGCTCACGATGAGCCCGCCGATAATCGTGATGCCGAGCGGCCTCCGCAATTCCGCGCCTACTCCTCGTCCCAACGCCAGCGGCATGGCGCCCAACATCGCCGACATGGTGGTCATCAGGATGGGCCGAAAACGCAGCAAGCACGCCTGATAGATGGCGTCGCGCGGCCGCAATCCTTCACCGCGTTCGGCGGCGATCGCGAAATCGATCATCATAATCGCGTTCTTCTTGACGATCCCGATCAGCAGAATGATCCCGATCATCGCGATGATGCTCAGCTCGGTGTGCCACATCATTAAGGCCAGGAGCGCGCCCACGCCCGCCGACGGAAGAGTGGAAAGAATCGTGATGGGGTGCCAGCAGCTTTCATAGAGCATGCCGAGCACGATGTACACGGTGGCGAGCGCGGCGGCGATGAGGATCGGCTCATTGCGCAGCGAGTCCTGATAAGCCTGCGCCGTGCCGGCGAAAAAGGTGTGAACGGTATCGGGCAGACCGACCTTGCGCGCGGTGGCCTGGATGGCGTTCACCGCGTCGCCCAACGCCACGCCCGGCGCGAGATTGAACGAGATGGTCACTGCCGGAAACAGCCCCTGGTGGTTCACCGCCAGCGGCGCCACCGAGGGACCGGACCGGCTGATGGCATTGAGCGGCACCGTCCCACCCTTCGGATCGGATACATAAATCTGGCGGAGAAACTCCGGGTCCTGCCAGTAGCGCGGAGCCGCTTCCATGACGACGTGATACTGATTCAGCGAGGTGTACATGGTAGAGACCTGGCGCTGGCCAAACGCATCGTACAGCACGTTGTCGATGAGCTGCGGCGAGATTCCAAAACGCGCCGCGGTGTCGCGATCGTATTGCACCACGGCTTGCAGGCCGCTATTTTGCTGATCTGTGTTCACGTCGTTGATCAGCCGCAGATGCCGCAGTGCCGATAGCATGGGCGGGCCATAGGTAGTCAGATCCTGGACGTTGTCGCCGCGCATGGTGAATTGATAGAGTGAGGCGCTATTGCGCCCGCCGACGCGCACGTCCTGGTTCGCTTGCATGTAATTCGTCGATCCGCGGATGACGCTGAGTTTCGGCCGCAGCCGCTCGATCACGTCGTACACCGAGACCTTGCGTTCGGCGAGCGGCTTCAACTGAATCTGCATGCGCGCCGTGTTCAGGGTGTTGCCATTGCCGCCGCTGCCCCCGGTGTATCCGGCGACTGTCTCCACCGCCGGATCCGCTTGAACGAGCTTCACCATCTGCTCCAGGCTCTTTTCCATGGCTTGGAAAGAGGTGTCCTGATCCGCGATGATGGTCCCATTCAAACGCCCGTTGTCCTGCTGCGGGAAAAATCCCTTGGGCACGTGAATGAAGAGATAGACATTGAGCCCAATGGTTCCCGCCAGAACGACGAGGGTGATGGCGGGGTGCCGCAACACACGATCGAGCGTTCTTCCATACAGTTGGACAATCGCATTGAAAGCTCGCTCGCTGGTGCGGTAGAGCCAGCCGTGCGACTGGTGCTCCTTGAGCAGATGCGCGCACATCATTGGCGTGGTGGTGAGTGAGATCGCCACCGAGATCGCAATGGCTACCGACATGGTCACCGCGAATTCGCGGAACAGACGGCCGACGATGCCGCCCATCATCAGCAGCGGAATGAATACCGCGATCAGCGAAACGCTGATCGTAAACACCGTCGATCCAATTTCACGGGCGCCGAGCAGCGCGGCCGCGAAGGGCTGCAGGCCCTGCTCGAGATAGCGGGTGATATTTTCGATCACCACGATGGCGTCGTCCACCACGAAGCCCGTGGATATGGTCAGAGCCATCAAAGAAAGGTTGTCCAGACCGTATCCGCAGACATACATCACGCCCAATGTCCCGACCAACGAAACCGGGACGGCTACGCTCGGAATGATGGTGGTGCGGGGGCTTCTTAAGAATATGAACACCACCAACACGACCAGCAATACCGATACGCTCAAAGCTTTTTCAATGTCGCGCACCGAAGCACGGATGGTCACGGTCTGGTCCTGAGTGACGTTCAAATTGATGGAGTGTGGAATGGCGGCCTTGAGTTGCGGCAGGGCCGCTCGAATACGATCCACGGTCTCGATAATGTTCGCGCCCGGCTGCCGATTGATCGCGACGTTCACCGAAGGCTGGCCGTTGGCCATGCCCATGTTGCGCACATCCTCCACCGAATCGATGACGTCGGCGACCTCCCTCAGCCGCACCGGCGCACCCTTGTTATAGGCGACAATCAGCGGCTGGTACTCGCGGGCTTTGAACATCTGATCGTTGGCGCCCACTTCCCAGAGGTGGAATCCGTCCGAAAAATGTCCCTTCGGAACATTAGCATTGGAGTTGTTCAGGACACCTCGCACTTGCTCCAGCCCGATGCCGTACTTGTTCAAGGCCATTGGATTCAGTTCGACGCGCACACCGGGGAGCGCGCCGCCCTGTGCGTTTACCTGTCCGACGCCTTTGATCTGCGAGAGCTTCTGCACAATGATGGTGGAAGCCGCATCATACATTTGGCCGCGATCGAGCACGTCGGAGGTAAGGGCGAGCTGAAAAATCTGTTGCTCCGCTGGATTCACCTTGCGGTAAGTGGGATTATTGGGTAAATTCGTCGGCAAATAGCCGCGCGCGGCATTAATGGCGGCCTCCACGTCGCGCGCCGCGGCATTGATATCGCGATTCAGTTCGAACTGCAGCGTGATGCCCGTGCCGCCCAAGGTGCTGGTGGACGTCATTTCGGTAACCGCGGCAATGCGCCCAAACTGCCGCTCGAGCGGAGTGGCCACCGAGGACGCCATGGTCTCAGGACTTGCGCCGGGCAGGGTGGCTTGCACGCTGATGGTCGGAAAGTCGACTTGGGGCAGAGGCGATACGGGGAGCAGATTATAGGCCACCGCGCCCGCCATGGCGATCGCGATCGTCAGCAGAGTGGTCGCGACAGGCCGATGAATAAAGGGTTCGGAGATGTTCATGTTGCTACCGCTCCCTCACGGTCGCGGCTCCGTTACGATCGCGGAAACCGAGCCGCGCGCGTGAGCAAGCGGGCATCAATCGCCCATCTCCGGCGCGAGACCCGGATCCAGCGCGGGCTCGGTTCGCTTGCGCCGCGCCAAGCGGTCGAACCAGAGATAAATCACGGGCGTGGTGTACAGCGTCAATAACTGGCTGAAGATGAGTCCGCCGACCATCGTGATTCCGAGCGGCCGCCGCAGCTCCGATCCTACTCCGGTGCCGAGCGCCAGCGGCAGACCGCCCAACAGCGCCGCCATGGTGGTCATCATGATGGGCCGGAAACGCAGCAGGCACGCTTGATAAATGGCCTCGCGCGGCTCCATGCCCTGGTTGCGTTCGGCATCGAGGGCGAAGTCGATCATCATGATGCCATTCTTCTTGACAATGCCGATCAGCAGAATAATTCCGATGAGTGCGATGACACTAAAGTCCTGCCGGCAGATGAACAGGGCGAGCAGCGCGCCAACGCCGGCCGAGGGAAGCGTCGAAAGAATCGTAATGGGATGGATGTAGCTTTCATAGAGCACGCCGAGAACGATATAGACCGTGATCAACGCCGCCAGGATCAGAATCGGTTCGTTAGCGAGCGAGGCCTGAAACGCCTCGGCGGTGCCTTGAAACGCGCCCTGGATGCTGGCCGGCATCTGCAAGTCTTCTTTCACGCGATTGATGTCGTTTACCGCGTCGCCGAGCGATGCGCCGGGCGCCAGGTTGAACGACAATGTCACCACTGGGAATTGGCCCTGATGATTCACCGTAATGGGAACCGACGTTTGCTCGATATGAGTAAATGCGCTTAAGGGCACTTGGCTGCCGTTGGTGAACACCAGTGACGAAGCCGCCGGGCCGCCGCTAAAAGCCCCGCCGGAAGCTCCGGTCGCGGGTGCGCCAATCGCCTGGCCCGCGGTGGCTTGCGCTACCGACGCGCTGGAGGGTCCGAAACCCGCCGTGCTGGCCGAGCCTCCCGATACCAGTCCGGAGCCCCCGGTAATTCCGGCGGCGGAGCGGATATACAAGTTACGTAAATCGATAGGATTGTTTTGGAATCCCGGCTTCACTTCCAGCACCACGTGATACTGGTTCAACTGCGTGAACATGGTGGACACTTCGCGCTGGCCGTAAGCATCGTATAGCGTATTGTCGATGGCCGATGGAGTGATGCCCAGGCGCGAAGCGGTGTCGCGATCGAAGACCACGCGCACGCGCAGGCCGTTTACCAGCTGATCGGTAGCCACGTCGCGTATCTCCGGCAGTTCCTGAAGGCGAGCCACCATCTTGGGAACGAAGGAGTTTAGTTCGTCGGCGTTGGGATCTTCGAGCGTGTACTGATACTGCGTGCGGCTGACGCGATCCTCGACCGTCAGATCCTGCACCGGCTGCATATATAGAGTGATGCCCGCGACCTTGGCCAATTCCGGCTGCAATCGCCGGATCACGTCGCTGGCGCCGATCTTCCGTTCTTCGAGCGGCTTCAGGTTGATCTGAATGCGTCCCGTGTTGAGCGTGGTGTTGGTTCCATCGATGCCGATGAACGACGACAGGCTCTCGACGGCCGGGTCCCGCAGAACAACTTTATCGAGCGCCTGCTGCCGCTGGGACATGGCTCTGAACGAAATGGTTTGCTCGGCTTCGGAAACGCCCTGAATCACGCCCGTGTCTTGAACCGGAAAGAAACCTTTGGGAATTTTGATGAACAAGACAAACGTGAAGACCAACGTCGCGGCGGCGACAAACAAAGTGAGCGGCTGATTCCGCAGCACCCAGCGCAAGGTCTTAGCGTACAGCGCGATCACCGCATCGAAACCGCGCTCGGACGCCCGATAAAACCAGCCCTGCTCCCGCGCCGGTTTGTGTTTCAAAATCTTCGCGCACATCATCGGCGTCAGCGTCAGGGAAACGACGGCCGACACCAGGATGGTCACGCTCAACGTCACCGCGAATTCACGGAACAGGCGCCCCACGATGTCGCCCATGAAAAGCAGCGGAATCAGCACCGCGATCAGCGAGACGGTGAGAGAGACAATGGTGAACCCGATCTGTTCGGAACCGAGCAACGCCGCCTGGAGCGGGCGCTTGCCCTCTTCGAGATAACGCGAAATGTTCTCGATCATCACGATCGCGTCGTCCACCACGAAGCCGGTGGAAATGGTCAGCGCCATCAGCGACAGGTTATTCAGGCTGTAGCCGAGCAGGTACATGACGCCAAACGTGCCCACCAGCGATAACGGCACGGCAACGCTCGGGATGATGGTGGCCGAAAGATTTCGCAGGAAGAGAAAGATGACCAAAACCACCAGGCCGATGGTCAGCATCAATTCGAATTGAACGTCGGCTACCGACGCGCGGATGGTGTTGGTGCGATCGGTCAGGATCTTGACGGCGACCGAAGACGGCAGCGAGGCCTGCAATTGCGGCAGCAGGCTCTTAATGCGGTCCACCACCGCGATGATGTTGGCGCCGGGCTGCCGCTGGATGTTGACGATCACCGCCGGCGACTCGTTGATCCAGGCCGCCTGCCGAACGTTCTCGATGTCGTCGGCCACGGTGGCGACATCGCTCACACGCACCGGTCCGTTGTTCCGATACGCGATGATCAGCGGAGAATAATCGGCGCTCGAAAGCAATTGATCGTTCGCGCCGATCTGGTAGGCCTGATGCGCGCCGTCGAAATTGCCTTTGGCCTGATTCACGTTGGCGGCGGTGATGGCATTGCGCAGGTCCTCCAGGTTCAGGCCATAGGAACCGAGCGCCGTGGGGTTCGCCTGGATGCGCACCGCGGGCTTCTGTCCGCCGCTGATGCTCACCAAACCCACACCAGGCAACTGCGAAATCTTCGGCACCAGACGCGTGTCGGCCAGATCTTCCACCTTCGAAAGCGGGAGCGCGCTCGACATCAGCGCCAGCGTGAGAATCGGCGTATCGGCGGGGTTCACCTTGGCGTAAATCGGAGGCACGGGCAGATCCGGGGGCAAATACGTGCCCGACGCATTGATGGATTGCTGCACCTCCTGCTCGGCCACGTCGATGTTTAAACTCAAATTGAATTCGAGCGTGATCACGGAGCTACCGTCGGAGCTGGTGGACGTCATCTGCTGCAGTCCGGGCACTTCGCCCATCTGGCGCTCGAGCGGAGCAGTCACCGACGATGCCATCACGTCCGGACTCGCGCCCGGGTAGAAGGTGATCACTTGAATGGTGGGATAGTCCACCTCCGGAAGCGCCGATACGGGCAATTGCTTGTAGGCCACCGCGCCCACCAGCAAAATCCCCGCCATCAACAGCGAGGTGGCGACAGGCCGGACAATGAATGTCCGAGAGGGATTCATAGCATCAACCGCCGATGAACGCGGATGAGGGCCAATAGAGTGCGGGTGCTATTCACGACTGCTATTCACGACTCTGACTTGCGGTGACGGCCGCCATGGGACTTTCCATCGCCCGGTTTATCACTGGACTTATCTCGGGACTTTTCTCCGGGAACTTGCGCGATGACCTTGCCGCCCTCTTCCAGCCGATCCACACCCACCGTGACTACCGCGTCGCCCGGCTCGACGCCCGCGGTAATTTCCGATTGGTCGCCTTCCGTGGTGCCCACCGTGATGTTTCGGACGTTCACCGTTTGATCGGGGTTCACCAGCCACACGTAGGTGCCGTGCGAGTTGCGCTGGATGGCGTTATTCGGCAACAACGTAATGTTCTGCTTTTGTTCCACCAGCAAACGCGCATTCACGAATTGGCTGGGGAACAGTTTGCCGTTGGAATTAGCGAAAACAGCGCGCAGTTTCAATGTCCCGGTGGTGGGATCGATTTGATTGTCGATGGTCTCCAGCTTGCCATCCGCCAGTTTGTTTTTCAGCTCGCGATCCCACGCCTCTACCGTTAGTTCCTGGCCCGAATGCATCTTGTCGAGTATCGGAGGAAGCTGGTCTTCGCCGACCGTGAAAATCACGCTGATGGGGTCTAATTGTGTAATTACCACCAGCCCGGTGCTGGCCGTGCCTTGCACGATGTTTCCCGGATCCACCAGCCGCAATCCAACGCGCCCGGTGATCGGCGACGTGATGTGGCAATAGACCAGATTCAGCTTGGCGTTGTCGATCTGCGACTGGTCGGTTTTGATGGTGCCCTCGTACTGCGTCACCAGCGCTACCTGCGCGTCGAGCGTTTGCTGGGGAATGGCGTCCTGCTTGATCAGCGTGTTGTACCGGTCCAGATCGAGTTTGGCGTCCTTGAGCAGCGCCTCGTCGTGAATGAGCTGGCCTTCGGCCTGCTCCAATTGCACCTCATACGGCCGTGGATCGATCTCCACGAGTAAATCGTCTTTCTGAACGATCTGCCCTTCTTTGAACTGGACCTTCATGAGCTGCCCGGTGACGCGGGAATTCACCGTAACAGTGTAAATGGGCGTTACCGCGCCCAGACCTGTGACGAAAACCTTGATGGCGCCTCTGGTGGCTCGCGCCGCCACCACTTGGGACGCGCCGCCGCCCACGCCACGCCGGCCTCTGCCGCCCTTAGCCGTGCCCTGCGATGTCGTCTCGCCGCTGGGCAACAGAGTCTTCAGGCGGGGCCACTGCCAATAGCCAACACCCGCCAGCGCGAGTAGGACAACCCACCCGATCCAGCCGCGCCGCGGGGGCTCCGGCGGGCGGGTCCTCACCACGTGCGTTTCGGGAGGTTTTGGCTCGGGCGGGCGTGTCTCCAGCGCTGTGGGTGTTCCGTGCTCCATTGAGGTCCTAAGACTACTAACGACAGCATACTCTGGTTCGTTACAAGATAGGAGATGCAACACGCGCTCATAGCTCCAAAGAGCCATGGGCGCTGATTATATGGGCGCTGATTATTGAGTCCCGAGCGGTCCATTTTGTAAGGCTCTGTAATGCGTGTCTGGGCGAAAAACCAAGGATGGATAGCTAGTTCTGCTTCGGTCCGCGAGCGCTGCTCAGACCGGTGGCGTACCCGAGCGCCGCCGTCGATCCGACGCGCGCAAAACGATCGAAAACCTGAACAGAGGGCCAGCACAATCGTTGAGTCCCGGTCAAGAAATTACGGTAAGAAATTGCTGACAGTTACTCCAATATCAGGGTATTCTTGGAAAATGGATATCAACAAGATGTTGGCCGACCTTCGGCTGGAGCGCGATCAAATCTCCGAGGCTATTGTCGTGTTGGAACGCCTAACCATTGGCCAGGGAAAACGCCGGGGCAGGCCGCCCAAGTGGCTAACAGAAGTAAAGCGGCGCGGAAGGCCGAAGGGCAGCAAGAATAAGCCGAAGGCGGCTTAGCGCAAAGCCGAAATGAACCCGGCGGTTGGTACGGCCAGCCTTTACACTACCTGCTCGTATCGACCACCGGCACTGAGGTCTCTGGCGGGCTGCACTACTGAACTGGAACTTCCACCGCGCCACGCGGAGTACCGACGATATTGTAGGTTTTTGTGGCCAGCGTCGTCGTGTTGATCACAGTGACCGAATCGTCGAAGTAGTTGTTGACGTTGAGAGTCCCGCCATCCAGGCTGAGCATCAGATCGCTGGCGCCCGTACCCGTTGGAATGGTCTGCATCACAGAATAGTTGCTGGTGTTGACCAACAGAACCGAGCCCGGGCTCCCGGCGGGGCTGCTTGAGATATAGGCGAGAGTCCCGGTGGCGTTAAAGACAACATCAACCGGCATCGGAACAGACACGGTCGCGCTGAGAACGCCGGTTAAAACGTCGATGACCTCCACGACATTATCAAAGGGGTACGAAACCCACGCCAGCGTTGCATCGGGGTTCAAAAAGACCGACTGGGGATAGGCGCGATCCAGCTTAATTGTGCTCGTAATAGACTGGCTCGCGATGTCCACCACCAGCAGCGAAGACTCAATATTGTTGAAATTGGTGACCAGCGCGTAGGAGCCATCCGGTGAAATCGAGATACCGTCGGGATTGGTATTCGAGTCCGTCTGGATAATGTTCGCCACTTTGTTGGTGTCCGTCTGGATGAACGAAATCGCGTTGTCGAAACTGGTGACAATGGTCCACACTCCATCCGGGGTGATGCCGATCTGAAGCGGCCGGGTGGGAACGCTGATACTAGCAATCTGTGCGCCGGTACACATGTTGTTGCGGGTGACCAACGCGTCTTCGTGGTCCGTCCAGAACGCCGTTGGATTCAAGGCGCTGTTGCAGGTCGTCGTAACCTTCAGCGCCCCGCCGCCGTAAAGCGGAGGAAGCCCAAACGAGCGGAACGGAACCGTCACCGGATACGCCGTGGCCGCAATGGTTGTAGCCTGCGGAGTGCCGTCGCGGGCGGCCGAGTGTTGACTGCCGGGAGTGCCCATGACCAGCGATTTTGGCGTCAGCACCTTCGGCTGAGGTCCGGCTCCTGCTCCGAACTGACCGGATTGCTTCGCGTGCGCGGTAATAACCAGACGGGCGTAAAGCAGCAGGTTGTCCACTCCATAAGTGCTAACGCAATTGGGAATTCCGGAACTGTCGGGAGGGCAGCATTTTTCTATCAGATTCTCCAGCTGGTCGTCGCTGAGGCTCGCGGTGAGGATGAACAGGCTCGCCACGACGCATAAGGCTTGCTGCGGCGTTATTCCCGGCGGAGCCGGTGGGGTGTCGGCGAGGAGCTTGGCCGGGATCGAGAGTGCAAGTAAGGCGGCGATGATAAGGAGCCTTCGGTAGATCATAGACAATTCATTCTCATTGGAAGATGACCGTTTTGCCGGTCTTATAAACCACCGACGCAAACCCGGCGTTGAGTCCGGTAGCACTGAACGTTGACGGATTTGAAGAAACCACGAAAATCACTCCAGTGGAGTCAAGCAAATAAGAGCGCGTCGCGGGAATGGCCGAGAGCACTTGTGGCGGTACCGTAAAACTGGTAGCGCCCGCTGGAACATTGCAATAAAAGAGAGCGCTCGAATTGGTGGGCAGGTCGGAATTCTCGCCCAGAATCTGAATGCTTGCCCCGGAGGGCACACCCGACCAATTGATCGTCAACGGTTGCGTTCGAGCGACATTGGTTGTTTGGTCGCGATTCGTCCAAGTAATTGGGCCCGGAACCGCAAGCTGCGTGTTGATGGCGCCCACCGCCGCGGTGCCGCTCGCCGTCACTACGTAGTTGCCAGGAGCCAAGAAAAGTTGATTGGCAAGGGAATACAGCGGTATGTAGGATCCAAGAAGTCCGCCGCTCGAGAGCGATGCCGACTGCACTCCTCCCGCGCCGGACACTTGGAATTGTGCGCTGGAATTTAGCGGCGTGCTTCCGCTTGAATCGGCAATCTGGCCTGTGGTCCAATAGTCCCCCGTGCCGCGATACGTAGCGCACGTACCGGGCGGCGGAGCGGACAGAAATGGAACGAATTGGAAAGGCCCGGAGGGTCGTTGGCTGGCGGTGAAGCTCAGCGAATCGCCCGTCACGTCCACCGGAGCGTTCACGCCAACATCTTGATGGATCGTAGTCCGAATGAGCGAAAGAACGGCGGTGGCGCCTCCTTTGATCAGCGTCGACGACACCGGATTCGATGGATCCGTGCAAGGGGCGCCGTTGGCGTCGATGGACATGCTGCCGGTGTTACTGACCGTGGTGCCGGAGGTCCGAACTTGAACTGGAACCCAGCATCCGGTCGGCGCGGTAGGGGGAACTACGAAATCGATCTGGTCCAGCCCCGAACAGCACGGCGAGCGCCCGCTGTACACCACCGACGCAGGCATGCCGCCAACCCACACCTCCACCGGAGTCGGCAGATTGCCCGCGGGCGGCGGCTGATTATCGGGAGTTGTGATTGGTCCCAAGCCGGTAAGATAGACCTGCACCGTTTGCCCGGGTTTGGCCGTCGCTTGATTGGAATTGAGGGCCCGAGTCCCGTCGCTCGCAATGTTCTGGAGCGCCGCCGGCCCCATTCCCGTGCCGGTGAACGTGTACATCCCGGGACTGTCGTGGACCACGTAAACGGGGGACGGATTACTGGGGGCGTTGTTATAAGTAATCCTCAACGATACCCATCCGGTGGGAGCATTCGAGGGCATTAAGGCGTTGATCTGGTTTGCTTGAACGTAAAGCGGCAGAGCGTTGACCGTGGTAGGCCCTTGCGTCACCGCGATGGAGACGCCCGACAAAGTGGTGCCAAGGGGAAAAGACGAGGCCTGCGCGGCACTCGTCGGACCAATCCCGCTTCCGAAAATGGTGAACACCGATCCCTGGGCGATTGATGAACCCGGCAATGCGGGCATCATATAGCTCGCCGCATTCACCACGTTGTGCGGAAGGATCGCCGGCTGTTGCGCACAGGCTGCGGCGGGCAAAACTACTGTCAGCGCCGCTCGAATCCATATTTGGGCACCTGCCATTCCCCTCAGCTGCATCGCACTATTAAACAATACTCGCGACGGGCCTTGCAACGAACTTAGATACCCAGGTTCTGGTCATGGGGCGACCGGAATTGTGGCAGTAGACGCGAGGATCTGCGCCATATCGACCACATCCCACAGGCGCGATGGAGAAATCATCAGCCTGCCAACGGAAATGGCTGGTACCGCGTTTGCTATACGGTTGAAGGAGAAATCTCGTGGCTAAACACTCTTTGCATGGTACGGCCGGTGTCATTCCCGGTCAGGAGAAGTTCACCTTCCTTTATGTGGCGGGTTCGGCCATCGCTATCACGGGCGCCATCGCTTACAGTTTGATGGCTAATCTGGTTTGGTGGCACAGCTTGTTGCTGGTGGTTGGCTGCTTGTTTGCTGCCTGCGCCATCGTCTTCAGTTTCTTGGAGGTGCGCCGGTCGGGCCAAAATGCGAGGAGCAGCGCCAGCGAGACGTTCAACCAGGATCCAGACGCGTACGCTTCTCGGACCGTGGACGTTGCGCCGCCAACCGGAGAGGCATACCCGCATCATGAGGATTACACGGAAAGCCAAGGGTTTGATCAGGGCCAACTTACCGCCCGCATTCCCGGTTCGACCCCGTTCATTGACGCTTTTCTAGAGCACCGCCGGGAGAAAAAGGCTCGGCGCTAGCGGCAGGGGCGGCGCGAAGGGACCACGCTACGCCCTGCTTAAACTGTCTCGGGCACCATCTGGATGGCACCGCAAGGACATTCTTGGGCGCACAGCCCACAGCCCGTGCAGTAATCGTAGTCGAAGCGATAGCGATTGCCGGGCCCCAGTTTCACCACGGCGTTATCGGGGCACGCACTATAGCAGTTGTCGCATTCAAAGCAGTTCCCGCAGGACAGGCAGCGCCGCGCTTCCAGCAGCGCATCCGATTCATCCAGGCCGCCGATGACCTCCTCGAACGTCGACTGGCGGCGCGCCAGGTCCAACTGAGGCTGCATGGTCTTGGAAGAAGCCGGGTAATGCCAGGTGTTGAGGCTATCGAACCCAGCGATGGTATGTTTGGGCGGCGAGGCATGCGCGCTTGCTCTCAACCACGCGTCGATATTTCGAGCCGCCTTCTTGCCATGGCCGATGGCGACGGTCACCGTTCGCTCGCAAGGGACCATGTCGCCGCCGGCGAATACGCCAGGGTGGCCGGTCATCATTTGCGCGTCCACCTTCACCACGCCATCCACGATCTCCAGTCCCGGCACATTCTGCAGGAAGCGCAGATCGGCTTCCTGGCCCAGCGCCAGCACCAGCGAGTCCGCCTCAATCTGCTCGAATTCTCCGGTGGGTTGGGGGAAGCCAGTCTCATCCAGCGTCATCTTCTCCACCACAAACGAGTGCTCGCCAGCTTCCTTGATGGTGGACAGCCATTTAATTTGAATGCCCTCATCGAGCGCCTCTTGGACTTCGAAGTCATGGGCCGGCATCTTTTCGCGGGTGCGGCGATAAACGATGACCGAATCGGTGGCGCCCAGCCGTTTGGCGGTCCGCGCGACGTCCAGCGCCGTGTTGCCGCCGCCGTAAACCAGAACCCGGCGGCCGAGAAGAGGCTTTTCGTCCAACTCCATGCCGCGCAGAACGCTCAGCGCGTCGAGAATCCTGCTGGCGTCGGCCGCGGGAATAGAAGTTCGCTTGGCCAAGTGGGCGCCCGTCGCCAGGAACGCCGCGTCGAAGCCGCCATCACGCATCGCGGCGGCCAGATCGTCCACTTTGGTGTTGAGCCGGATTTCTACTCCCAGGGCCTCAATCCGCGCGACCTCGGCATCCAGGATGTGGCGCGGCAAACGGTACTTGGGAATGCCGAAGCGCAGCATACCGCCAGACCTGGGACCGGCTTCCCAGATTGAAACGTCGTGCCCCAATCGCTTCAACTGATACGCGGCGGACAATCCGGAAGGGCCGGCGCCAACCACTAAAACGCTCTTGCCCGTAGGCGCTGCCGAGGCTTCGAATTGCCAGTCTTGGCGAATGGCTTCATCGCCTAAAAAGCGCTCCACAGCGTGGATGCTTACCGTCTGGTCCAGTTGGCCGCGATTGCAGGCTTGCTCGCAAGGGCGATAACAGACGCGGCCCACGACGGCGGGAAGCGGATTCTCGAGCACCAGCGCATTCCAGGCACGCCTGGGATCGCCCGACTGGGCTAGATACAACCAAGCCTGAATATTCTCGCCAGCCGGGCAAGCCTGGTTGCAGGGTGGTAAACGATCGACATAGATCGGGCGTTCCGTGCGCCACGAGCCGGTATTCTGGAGCATGCCTGAGAAGAAGGGCTGCATGTTGATGACCTTCGACCTTGCTGTATAATTCGCGGTATTAATGGACTTATTCGTGGGAGGACGCCGAGGCTGGGCCACCTCGCACAGCCGCTGCGCAAAAAGTGGACGGCAAGCAGCAGAAGGTGAAAACGTGGAAGAATCCACCACGCAGCCATTGCTTGCCGTCCTCTGACTTATTTGGTCGCCGGAACCCAGACGGCGTCGGCAGCATCGAAATCGACACCCGGAACCTCCGTGCTAAGGTTCACACGTTGCAAACCCGCCTTCTTGTCCGGTTTCAGCTCGAAACTCAACAAATACTGATTGTCGAGAATCTTCTGCAATTGGTCCAAGTAAGGCGTGAAACTCACCGGGCTTTGCAGGCCGAGGAAGAACGACTCTCCACCGGTAACGTCCGAAAGCTTCGAGAGGGCGTTCTCTCCATTATTCGCTTCCCAGAAATTGCGATGCCAATGTCCCACGCCCGGAGAATAGATGGTGTGGATGATGGTTCCCGTTCGCTGCGCCAGGTCGTTCGCAGTGTCCACATCCGGGTTGAGCAGCGCATTCCTCCCGCGCCGGGCGCGATCAATGCCATCGCTCACCATGACCACCTCGCGGCGGTTCGAACTGGCAGGCCAGCGCTTCATGAGATCGACGACCGAAAGGTACGGACTTCCATAGGCGCCGACCGAACCGAGCGGCAAGCGTAGCGCCTTGGCAGCCAGGGCGTGGTCCGTGGTCGGATTCTGCACGATCTGAACGGTGGCGTTCCTCATATATCCGACGCCGACAGATGTTGTAGCCGGCTGCGAATTAATGAACGTACGCAGCTCATTGAGTTTGTTCCCGAGGCTGCTGTCGGAGGCGTCGTCGATCAGGATGAACAGTTCCAGCCCGGCATGATCTCCCCGGGCCACCACCCACTCCGTCACAGGCAGGCGGTCCTTGCCCTTCTTAACGACAACGTCTTCCTTCTGGATGTCCGGCACGCGTTTGCCGCTGTCAACGCTTGCGGTAACCGTCATCGTCACCGGGACAGTGTCAGTCTCGGCGGGATTTTTCGCCATCATGGGAAACGAACTAAGGATCATGGCCGCGAGGGACATGGCTAAAATTGAGCGATTCACTATTGTCTTTCTTACCTTCATTTTCTTTTCCTCTTATCTGAATTTGCCTCACACGATCACTAAGGCAACTGTTGTTCCAGCGAAACCAAAGAACGTCTACTTATGAGCAGTAAGCGTTCTAAAGACTTAGATCTGAATTGACTTACAACTAAGTGCGGCAGGAATCGTAGAATTCATTCTAGTGACGAAAATCTGCGACACGCCTTTATGCGAGCGCCCCAAAGGCCTGCGGGCGCCCCGTGCCGCGACCGGAATCGTCGCGCGCGCCTTCAATCCCAAGCCGGCGCATCTTCGCAATCAAAGTGGTTCGCGCGATTCCCAGACGGGCCGCGGCTCCGTGCCTGCCGCCGACCACCCACTTGGTCTCTTCCAGGGTTTGGAGGACGTGGTCCCGGGTGGCGTCTTCCAAAGTTTTCGAGCCAGCACCTTTGCTGATCGGGGTTACACGATTCTTCTCCGGTCGCAGCTGACTTAGAGAAGGCAGAAATAGCTGTTTAGAAATGCGCTGTTTCTCGCGATTGTACCCACAGCCTGTGGGAAAACCCCGAGCATCACTTTGGTGGCGAATGCCGAGGGAG